>JAKLFY010000031.1 GCA_022710935.1 Verrucomicrobiota bacterium | reverse complement strand
CCGCACCCCATTCAGATCCACGTACGCCGCCACCGCCTGCACCGCACTGGGTTGATCCTCCACCACCACGCTCTTGAACCGCTCCGCCCACAGCGTCCCGTACCGGTTCTGTTGCCGGTTGTACCACACTCGAGAGAGGGCAGGGCCGGGCTTATCAAATCCACCCGGCCCTGCCGAAGGACTGCTACACTGAATAGGTGCTGCTGGACACGCGCCCGCCGGCGCCGGTCCAGTTGGTGTGGAAGAACTGGCCGCGGGGCTGATCGATCCGCTCGTAGGTATGGGCGCCGAAGAAATCGCGCTGGGCCTGCAGCAGGTTGGCTGGCAGCCGCGCGTTGCGAAAGCCGTCGAAGAACGCGAGCGCGGTGCTGAGAGCGGGCACGGGAATGCCCTTCTTGACGGCGGTGCTGACGACCTTGCGCCAACTGCGGACGCAGCCTTTGATGGCCTTCTTGAAGAACGGATCGAGCAGGAGATTCGTCAGGTCCGGGTTCTTGTCAAAGGCCTTCTTGATCTCGCCGAGGAAGACGCTGCGGATGATGCAGCCGCCGCGCCACATGAGGGCGATGCCGCCGTAGTTGAGGTTCCAGTGATGCGCCTGGGCGGCGGCGCGCATCAGCATGTAGCCCTGGGTGTAGCTGATGATCTTGGATGCATAGAGCGCCTTGCGGATGTCGCCCAGCCACGCGACGCGGTCGCCTGCGAACTTGGGGTTTCCCTGTTTGAAATGCTTGGACGCCAGCACCCGCTGGTCCTTGAGTGCGGACACGCAGCGGGAATAGACCGCCTCGGCAATCAGCGTGATCGGAATGCCCAGCTCCTGAGACGAGATCACCGTCCACTTGCCGGTGCCTTTCTGGCCTGCGGTATCGAGGATCTTGTCCACCAGCGGCGTGCCGTCGTCGTCCGTTTTGGCGAGGATGTCGCGGGTGATCTCGATGAGGTAGGACTCCAATTCGCCCGTGTTCCACTCCCTGAACACATGATGCATTTCGCCGGCTGTCATGCCCAGGCCATCCTTCATGATATGATAGGCCTCGCAGATGAGCTGCATGTCGCCGTACTCGATGCCATTGTGGGTCATCTTGACGTAGTGGCCGGCCCCGCCCTCGCCCACCCAGTCGCAACAGGACTGCTCGGGCCCGCCCGCGGCATCGGCGACCTTGGCCGCGATGGCCTGGAAGATCGGCTTCACATGCGGCCATGCAGACGGGCTCCCGCCCGGCATGATGCTCGGGCCGTGGCGGGCCCCTTCCTCTCCGCCGGACACACCGGTGCCGATGTAGAGGAGGCCTTTGGACTCGACGAATTTGGTGCGGCGGATCGTGTCCTCGAAGAGCGAGTTCCCGCCATCGATGATGATGTCCCCCGGTTCGAGCACGGTCAGAAGCTGGTCGATCAGATCGTCGACCGCTCGTCCGGCCTTGATCATCAGCATGACCCGGCGCGGGCGCTTGAGGAGGGCGGCCATCTCGGCAAGCGAGTGGGCGCCCACGACCTTTTTTCCCCTCGCCTCCTGCGCCAGGAACTCGTCCACCTTGGACACGGTCCGGTTGTAGGCCACGACCGTGAAGCCGTGGTCGTTCATGTTCAGAATCAGGTTCTGGCCCATGACGGCCAGTCCAACGACGGCAATGTCAGCGTGTGGTTCCATAGTCAGTCCGCGGTTCTCAGACGAGGCTCTTCAGATGTTGAATGGATCGTTCGGCCTGGTCGATCGTTCCGCACTCGACCGACAGGACAATATCGCGTTTGGCTTCGCGGCACAGCCGGATCACTCGGGTCCAATCGATCACGCCCTCCCCGCAGGCGCAGCCGACGGGGGTGCCGGTGACCTTGCCGCGCTCGGACGATCCCTGCTGCACAGAGATGTCTTTCGCGTGCAGGTGGACCAGGCGCTTGACGACGCGCTTGAGCCACTTGTAGGGATCGTGTCCGCACAAAAAGGCGTTGCCGGTGTCGAAGTTGATGCCGATCGCGGGGCTTTTCACCAGCTTGTGGATGCGGTCCAGGCCATCGGGGGTCTTGCTGTATTGCTGGTGGCACTCCAGCCCGATCAGGATGCCGCGCGGTTCGGCCACCCTGGCTGCTTCCATGAGCGTGTAGCGCATCAGCGTGAAATCCTCCTCCTCGGTTGTCCAGGGCTGCTTGCGGCCCTCGTCGGTGTTGACCACGGGCGCGCCGCATTCGGCCGCGAAGCGGATGGCCTGTTTGAGATACTCGACTCCGATCTCGGGCTTGGTGATCGGGGTGTGAGCGGACAGTCCGGAGAGCTTGACTCCGGCCCGTTCGCACGCCCGAGTGATCCGCAGCGGGTCATCCAGCATCGAGACGCTGTGGAAGTAGCCAGCCTCGCTGAGGAGCTCGCGGCCCCAGTGGACCATCGGCTCGATATGCGTGTATCCGAGTGCCGCCGCCTTCTCAACCCCCCACTCGAACGATTGATCGGCGTGCCGGACGAACTCCATGTTGATGCCAAAGTAGATTTTGCTCATAGGCTATGCAGGAAGCGTAAGTCACCCGGAGCGGGCGACGCAAGCGCGATTGGATCGGCCCTCCGAATGCCGTGTCTCTGGAGGTTGTCGGTGGGAATCGGGTTTGCGCCGCGTGGGGGCACGCATCCTACACGGGGAGTCTCGATCCGGTGTCGGCCCGGTGCCCTCACCGGGCGGCATCACACCGACAACTGGCAGATGCACCGTCCGCATGGGGGATTCCTGGGGAAGGCGCGGAGCAAAGGGCCCTCCTGGGCGGACCGTGATGGCCGGGGAGCGGTTGCTCCCCGGCCATTGCGGCTTCACCGCAAGCCGATGCCGACGTTACTTCTTAAGCCGATAGAACTTGGCCGCCCCGGCGGGGTCGAGCGAGGCGGGGCTTGTTGCGGCCTCGTCCGTCCATTGGCCGACGATACTGGTTGCGGACTGCAGGGTGGCGCCGCTCTCCCAAGTCAAGACGACCTTGCCTGCTGTGAACTGCATGCCGAGCGTGCCGGCATCGGTCGGTCCGGACACCACGACCGTCGAGAGGTCCTTGCCCGCCTGGCCGGCCTCGAAGATTGCGGTCACTTCCTGCGGTGTGAGCACGCGGCGCCAGATCCCGATGTCGTCGAAGGAGACATCGCTGAATCGGGAGCCATAGTCTCCGACGCCGTCCTGGCCGACATTGGTGGCCAGGCCGGAGGGGGTGTCGACGTTGTTTTGATCGGCCGTCATGGGCCGGGCGTCGCGGAGAACTCCATCCACGTAGGTGGTGGCCGGCCCGGTGCGGTTGAAGGTGATTGCGACATGATGCCAGGCGGCGTCTGAGAAGGTGCCCGCCGGTCCGTCGTAATCCTTGCGGCTGCCCGGAGGCCCCGCCAGGTTCCACTGCAGGTGGCCGTCGTCGTCGGTTGCCACGACGTAGCCCTGGTTGCCGCCGCTGTCCCAATCCTTGTTGGCGATGAACGCCGGGTCACCGCCCCAGGTCACGGCCTTGGTCCAGAAGGCGATCGAGAAATCGGTAGCCTGGCCGAAGTTCAGATCGGCCGGCGTGCCCAGCGTGATGTAGTCCGCGTTGGACGCCAGATGCATTGCCTGACCCGCTTTGCCCGAGTCGTAGGCGACGGCGCCGACTGCGGTGCCGGCGTTTCCGCGCCCGCTCGCATCGTTGAGGTTTCCGTCCAGCTTGAGGTGCGCCACGAGATCGTCGCCGATTGCGCCGGTGAACACGGTCACCTTGGCTTTGGCGCTGGTGACCGAACCGCCCGCGTTGGTGATTTGCACCGTGTAGTCGCCCGCAGCGGCGGCCGTGGCGCTGGCCACGGTGTAGGCTGAGCCCGTTGCTCCCGGAATGTCGGCGTCGTTCAGCTTCCACTGATACGAGAGAGGCTCCGTACCCGTCGCCACAACCGTGAGCGTGAGCGCGGACCCGGCGGAGATGACGCCTCCGACCGGCTGGGTGGTGATTTCCGGCTTCTGCGGTGCCGTGATGCTGTAGAAGCCGACGCTGTCGACGCCGAAGAACCAACTTCCCGTGCCGGCCTGGAAGAAGCGGACTTTGACCTGGCTCTTGTTGTCCGCTTGGGGCAGACGGAACCGCTCGATGCGCTTGGATTCCATCTGGTCGTCGTTGATGCGTCCGCTGACGTACTCGGTCAGATTCGGCCACGTGTTGCGCGCGGCCTTGACGAAGGCGCCGTAGGTCAGTCCGATCGTTTCGCCCGAAATCGGGTCGATGTACTGTGCCGTGTCAGCGCGCGCGGCCGTGAGGGTCGCTTCGGCGTCCACAGTGCCATCGCCCTTGAGTAAGAGGTCGTCCTTGTCGACCATGTAGACCACCGGCAGCCACGTCGTGCCGTTATCCACCGAGTACTCGACACCGGCGATGTTGTCCTGGTTCTGCGTGTAGATGCTGTGGTAGACGAGGTAGATGTCCGTCTTCCCGGTGAGGTTGACGTTTGGCGTGAAGAGTTCGGCGTACTGGCTGCCGCCGCGCACATCGGATTCGTGATAGGCGAACTGGTTCTGGATCAGACTGTCGATTCGCACGCCGTTGATGTAGGCCTCGGGGGTGTTGAGACGATAGGTGGCATTCCATCCGCCCGCGGCCCCGATGTCCGACACCCGCCCCTTGCTGATGACCACCCAGACCAAGTAGCTGTCCGAATCCGGGTTCGACAGGTCTTCCGAGCCAGTCGGTTCAATCGGACTCACGGTGGTCCAACCGGCCGGCATCGCTCCTTCCGCCACGGTGTCGAAGGTCTCGAGCCAGATCGGATCCGGCAGAACATAGTCGGCATACGGAGCCACGGTGTAGGTGAGCACCGCTTCGCGGGTGCCGCCCGCCGCCGTCGGATCGTTGAAGGTCAGTTTGTATTGCTCGACCGAGTTGGGTTCCGGACGCAGGGCGGGCTTGTAGGTCACCTTGGTCAGGTCGCCGGTCTTCGGGCCGACGGTCGCGCTGGCCGTCACGTCGGTCCCATTGTAATACACCTTGAGCGAGGCCGTGTTGAGGGCCGTCGAGCCGTCCTTGATGACAGCCTGGATCCCCGAGGAAGCGGTGACGTTGATGGCGTTGGGCAGCGGCGAAATCGCATAGACGGAGGGTCCCGTGACCGCCGCGCCGGCCTTGAGGGCGCGATAGCACGGGGTGGCGCCCCAGTCGTTCAGGTGCACCCGGGTTGCCGCGGAGGTGTCGGCGGGATCGGCCGTATACCAATTGAGGGTGTAGCCGCCGCCGCCTTGTTCGTAGATCACACGGAACGCATACACCCCCGCCTTTGTGATCGTGAAGGTGGCCACCTTGTCGGCTGTGCTCGGGCTCTCGACCAGGACGAGTTCCGAGATGCGGTCAAACACGTTGCCCACAGTCAGCTTGGCGCCGTCGTCACCGGTGATCACCATCGCGTAGGTTCCGGGCTGGTACTGGATGTAGGTAATCGCTTCGAGCGCAATATTGATGGTCGTATTCTCGATTCCGGGAATCCCGGGAAACCACCCGGCCGAATAGGCGATCGTGGCCGTTTCGTCGTAGGTCCCGTCAGGGTTGAAAATAAACTGGCCCATGCCGTAGAAGTCGGTGAGATCGGCAATGTTCTCATAGGGCAGGCCGGTGGCGGGATTGATGAGGAAGCCGCCGATTTGGTTCTCGGCGCGAGCGATCGTGTTCTCGAGCTGCGCGCCCGTCGCTTGGAACACGCGTACGACAAAGCCCGGTTTCTCCGTGTCAACTGAGTTCAAAGGCAGCGCGAGTGACTCAGGAATCACTGTCTGAGCCTGAACCAATGCGATGCCCATGCCCGCCATGGCGCCGAGGCCAGTGGCTGATAGAAACCTGCGATACGTTTTGAGTTTCATCTGGTTATTGTTGAAGAGATATTGCTTCTGCGCCTTGCATGGTGCCAAGCGACGCCGCCAGACGCCACAACTTTCTTGGAAGCCCACGAATGGCCGGTGCCTCTGGTTGTTGCCGGCGTTCTGTCGCCCGAGCGATGCGCCGGTCCCGTCCGCCATCTGCCCCTCACCGCCAGTCGCGCCAGACCTCGCTGGCGGCCCGGCGCAGAGTCTCGACCGTCCACCCGGTTTGATCCGGTCGCGGCGCCGAACTGCCGGGACATGCGACGAGGAAGACGAGTTCCTGCCGTCCGTTGGGCGGCAACGCCAGTTCGTATTCGATGAGTCCCGCCGAATGGAGCGACTGGTCTTTGTCGCCGCCCACGTCGACGTGCCGCAGCGCCTGAATCGTGCTTTGCCCCGCAATCACGCGATCGAGGGCCGGCGGTGGTCCATCCGGGAATATCCAGATGACGTTCAGGATCGGATTGAGGTCGGGCGCGCCGGCCCTGGGAAGAACAGCAAGATCAAGACAGCCGTCTCCATTGGCGTCCTTGGCTGCGAAGAGCACCGCTCCGGGCTGGTGCTGACCCCAGCGCGCAATGGGGTCGATTTCCTGCGGCGCCGCGCCCTCGAGCCGGCACACGACGGGCCGTTGGCCGGACTGGGCCCAATGGCTTTCACAGAATCCCAGGACGACGTTGAAAGCGGCCCCCGGAACAACGTTGAAACGGTACTCGATCGGCACGCCTCCCAGACCGGCGCGGATATTCCGAAAGGCCGGGTCGCATGCGCCTTCCGGTCTGGCCCACCCCGGCAGGGAAACCGCGTCGTCCCGATAGCCCCAGTCTCGCGTTCTCTCAGTAACGCGCGGCGTTGCGGGCAAGGCGAGGATCGGACGCCCGCCTTGCAGGACGGTTTTCGCTCCGACGCGCACATTCGCTGGAAGATCGAGGGCGATCGTGCAGGCGCTCGCGTGTCCGCTGGTCTCCTCGACGGCGACGGTCAGCACGTCGAGGCCACTGGGCCAGACCGGCGCGCGGAATGCGGTCAGGGCACAGGCGATCGAGCCCAGGCGTTGGCGGGCTTGCGCCGCCGGGATATGGCCGTCGAGCTTCACCTCGGTCACCGTGACTCCCTGGTCCGTGGCGAGGCCTTCGCCGGTCAAACGGATTCCGACTGCCCCCCAGTCCTCGACGAGCCGCCCCTGGTCGTCCATGCGTGAAGGGGGCAGGCCTGGAGAATGCAGGGCGACCTCGGCCAGCGCCCCGAACGAGAGGAGCAGGGCGAGCCCGAGTCGGACGCCGAGCGTCGTGGCCGAGCGAGGGGTGGAGGACGGATTGGAGCTGTGGGCTCCCCGGGAGCTGTGCCGTGCGAGAATTGTGTTCATGGTTTGCTCACGCTGTCGCCGGGGCGCTGTGCTCGGGCGAGTGCACCACACGGATCCCCATCAACTGGCAGAATCCTTCAACCACACGCCGGTGATCGCCCAGGGTCACCACCTGGTGAAAGCCCAGCACATCCCGCGCGTCCTCGACTCGATCCATGCGGATCTCGATCGACGTGCGGCATCCGCCCGCGGGCGGCGTGTCGACATTGCTGACGACGCGGCCGGTATCGATGATCAGTTCGTTGGTGTTGCTGAAGCGGATGAGGCTGATGGGGGTGTCGACGGGCCAGAGCACCTGGACCGCCACGCCGAGCGACGACTCGGAGTGGTCGCGAAGGATGTAGGGCGCCTGGGGCTTGGTGAAGCCGTTGAGGCGCGTGCCCGAAGTGCAATGGGCTGCGATCAGGAGGTTCTTCGCCGTCTCGGCCACCGGATCGTTCATGTAGCCGGGCCGGTCCAGCAGGTAACTGGTCAGCATCATCGAGGTCGCGCCGTGCAGATCGGCTTCGCATCCGGCGGTGATCCCTTCGTCCTGGAGCAGTGTCCAGGCCGCGCACGGGGGCGTGGGCACGAGTTTTGCCCCGACCATTCCCAAACAATCCATCGACAACGCATGGGCCTGTTCGTCCGCGAGCAACCGCTTGGCGGTGGTGTACGCGCGCGCGGCATTGAGACAATCCTGCCAGTTCGGCTCGACCACCTTCTTGGCCCGGCGACGGAGGGCGGACGCCACATCCTTGACCTCCTCGTTCACGGGCATGGTGTCGAAGAGCTGATTGAAGGTGTCGCGCGGTGTCGCGCGGATCTTGGCGCCCAGGCGGTCGAGGACAGTCTCGTTGCGCTTGTCGCCGTGAATCCAGAGGATCCGGCTCTCCTCGAACATCCGTTTGGCGCGGATCATCCGCAGACCGTCCTCGACGGCCGACCAGTCGAGAGACGAGATCAGGTGGACGCCGGGGCGGCGCGAGATGCCAGCCACGTGGCCCGTGAACGAAGTGCCGATGGGAGCGAAGATCAGGAGCGGGCAGCGTGCGTCCCTGGCCAGGCGTTCCGTCCATCCCCAGCATCCCATGTGCTGGAGGATCACCAGCAGAGCGTCGGGTTGGCGTTGGTGGACGCCTTGGATCAGCGAAGCGACGCCCGCGTCGGCCTGGATCGGCGCCGACTCCTCGTACAGGTCGATCCCCAGCCGCTGGCATGACTCGCGCAGGCGCCCCCTGTATTCGGCCTGGTGCCTGTCCAAGTCATAGGTGGTGCCCGGCCAACCAAGCCAGTACGGACGCGGCATTTCGAGGAAGGCGGCATCGATACGGACTTTGGGCCTGGGCCGCAAAGCGGCGGGATCCACGAAGTCGGGGGCGGGCCTCCGCTGCCTGGCCAGGGCGGGCATGAGCTGGCCGCTGAAACCGAGCCCGGCCGCAGCCATGCCGACCAGTTGCAGACAGCGTCGGCGGGAGAGACAACCGGAGCAGTGTTGGTGAGGGTGGTTCATAGGTTTAGCGGCGGAACAGATTCTTGAACCGGGTGCCCGGCCGGGCGGGCTGAGGAGTGATATAGCGTCCGACCAGGTACTGACTGCGGGCGGCGTTGAGCCCCATAATGAACGCATCGTACGACTCGAATCGGTCGGACGGTTTCTTGGCCATCGCGCGGACCAGCGCGTCGCTGGTGGGTGCCGTGATATCCGGGTTGACGCGGTCGGGCGGCGTGAGCGGCGTGTGCACGTGGGCGGCGACCACGTCTTCGACCGTTGGCGCCTCGAACGGCACGTGCTGCGTGATCGCATGGTAAAGCGTGCCCGCCAGGCTGTACATGTCCGAAAGGAAGTTCTCCTGTTCCCGTCGGATCTTTTCCGGCGCGATGTAGTACGGCGTGCCCAGCACGGTCCCATCGTGGTCGGATTCGGCGTCGGTACGGCGGGCGATGCCGAAATCGACCAATTTGGGCTCGCCGTCCGCATTGAACAGAATGTTGCCTGGTTTGATATCGCAGTGGAGGAGGCCGTGTTTGAGGGCGGTATCGAGCGCCGAGGCGACCTTGATGCCGATATCGAGCACGTCGAGTTCGGGCACGGGGCCTTTCTCGATCCGGCTGTCGAGGCTCCCCCGATCGGCCAGTTCCATCACCAGGTAGGCCTGCCCATCGAGGTCGTCGAACGTGTAGATGTGGATGATGTTGGTGTGGTTGAGCTGCCCGCACGCCCGCGCCTCGCGGAGGAACTGGTTCATCCCGTTCTGATCCTGCATCAGCTCGGGGTTCATGAGTTTGACGGCGACATCCCTTTGCAGTGTCGTATCGAATGCCCGGTAGACCGTCGCCATCCCTCCCTTCCCGATGACGGCCTGCAATTCGAACTGCCGCAAGCGCATCGGTATCATGACCAACTCGCCGCATTTGGTGCAGGGCACTGTGCTCAACGGCGGAAGGTCTCCGTCCAAAAAGAGTCTCACTCCGCAGTTCGGGCATGGCACCATGCGCAACTGCCTGCGATCGCCGTTCGAATCACTGACCACGAGAGAATTGTTAGCACGATTCATTCCTGCATCAAGTGTTCAGCTCAGGGGATCGCGCCCGGCCTCGATGCCCAGGCCATCGCGGCGGTCTGCAGTTCTGCGGCGAGGCGTTGGGTGAACAGAGTCTGCCCCTCTCCGGTCAGGTGCGTGACGCTCGCGAACAGTTCGTCGGGCATCGAGGCCGGAAGACCGTCGAGCACGGCATCGGCCTTCAACCACTTCGCCCATTGTTCGAGGATGCGCGCGCACGTGGCCTCATGGTCGGGGCCGACGAACGATCTCGGGACCGGGGTCAGCCCCACGACCAGCCGGACGCCGGACGGCACGCATTGGCGGAACAGACGGCTTTCGGATTCGAGCCGCTGGGCCAGTCGATACTCGGCGTTGCCTTGCGCCTTGGTTCGGTCAAAGCGTTGCGGATCGATCGCGCTGCCTCGATGCGCCCTCAACCAGCGCGAGAAGTCGTGGGTAAAACCATAGAAGCGGCCATAGACGCCGGAGAGCGGGGTGGGGATGAGCCGGGCCACCAGCCTCCCACGCGCGAGGTTGGCGCCCAGAGCCGTCTGCAACCGGCCCGCGATCCCGACGGTCGCACGGGCGTCGCGTCCGGCCAGATAGTCTTCGAGTTGGGCGCGGTGATAGGCCGACGGCGTCTGGAGGCGCAGGCTCTCCGGGTGGAGCAGCAACACGACAGTCTCGAGACGCTCGGGGTTCGCATGGGCGCAGTTCCGCACCAGGATGCCGAAGCTGGGCAGGTCGAGGTAGCTCAGGAGGCCCAGGTTGAGAGCTGACTGGCCCAAGTGCCGTGTCAGGTCCTCCGCCGACACATCCATCAGGCAGGACGAATCGCCAACCAGGATGACCGCGGCGTCCTGGGCCGACCGGCTGGAGTCCGCCTGGTGAATGAGCAGGGTGCGGTCCATGTCGAGTGTCGGTCGGGGCGCCGGCAGCCAGCCCGCGGCGGCCGCAAGATGAAACAGAGCCGCAAGCAGCAGCAGCACAGCGACCGGCGCGCCGGCGATCGCGGCCAAATCGCGCGCCGTGAAGACGCATTCGTGGCTGCGCGGTTGGATTCGAGCGGTTGTCATTGCCTTGGCGGATGTGCCGCCCATTGAACCTCGGGCATTCATGGGCGCCTCAGAACTGAAAGTAGATGAACGGGGCGGCTTCTTTCTGCCAGAAAACGACGATCGCCAGCAGCAGAATGCCTTGCAGCAGAGCTCTGCTCGACGCGGGCCAGCGCGCTGGGGCCATGAGATCGCGCGCCCGGGCCTGCCACACTTGAGCGAGCGCCAAGGGGAGCGTGAAGGCCATCAGGTTTATCAGATAACTCAGTCCCCAGGCCGGCCACTCCCAGCAGGCCAGGGCGGATGTCAGGTCGAGGATGTGCGCGAGCGACCCGGCACGGAACAGGAGCCAGCCATACAGCACAAAGAGCATCGTGGCCGCCCACTGCAACAGCCGCCATCGCGGGCGCCCCGCCGCAGGAGCGCGCGATTGGGCGGGGCGCGTCAGGACGAGTCCCAGGCCGTGCCAGAGCCCCCAAAGAACAAAGTTCCAGGCCGCCCCGTGCCACAATCCCCCCAGGAGCATGGTCGCCAGCAAATTGAATCGTGTCCGCCAGACTCCGCAGCGGCTGCCTCCCAGGGCGATGTAGAGGTAATCGCGCAGCCAGGTCGAAAGGCTGATGTGCCAGCGCCTCCAGAAATCCCGCGGGCTGGTGGCGGCATAGGGCAGGTTGAAATTGACCATCAGGTCGAAGCCGAGCACGCTGGCCAAGCCGCGCGCGATGTCCGAATAGCCTGAGAAGTCGCCATAGATTTGGAAGGCAAAGGCGACCGTGCCGAGTACGACCATGGGCCCCGCCGGCGCCGGATGATCGAACACCATCTCGACGAGGGGGGCGAGGTTGTCGGCAACCACCACCTTCTTGAACATGCCCCAGATCATCAGCCACACGCCGTCGATCAGCCGCTGGCGGGTGATGACGCGCGTTTGGGTGAACTGGGGCAAGAGGCGGCTCGCCCGTTCGATCGGGCCGGCGACCAGTTGCGGGAAAAACGCGACGTACGCGAGGAAACTGAGCAGGTCGCGCGTCGCCGGCATAGACCGGCGGTACACGTCCAGCGTGTAACTCATGGTCTGGAACGTGTAGAACGAGATGCCGACGGGCAGAACAATGTTGAGCGTTCGGGGTTCGACATGCAGCCCCAGTTGCGTGAGCAGGACCGCGGCGGAGTCGATGAAGAAGTTGCAGTACTTGAAGAAACCGAGCAGACCGAGGCTCGTGGCGAGGCTCAGGGCCAGCCAGAGTCTGCGGTGGGCCGGATGCGCGCAGCGATCCAGCGCCCGCGCCACGCCGTAATCCAGGAGGCTCGACAGGATCAACAGCGACAGGAACCGATAATCCCACCAGCCGTAGAACAGGTAGCTGGCCAGGACAATCAGGACATTCCGTGCCACAAGGCTGTTTCGGGCCAGGTAGAACAGCAGCAGAAACGCGGCGAAGAACTGGAGGAAGACAGCCGAGTTAAACAACATGGCGATGGATTGACCCAATCATGGCCTGCGATATGCTAGACCCATCAGTGCGGGTGGCGAGCGAAAACACAGAGACGAACTCCGGATTCCGGAGCGCGGATTGCAGGCCGGCCACGCGCCCGCGCGGAACAGGAACAGGAACTGCATGCGCCGCCGAATCTCAACGGGGTTCACCCTGATCGAACTCCTCGTGGTGATTGCCATCATTGGCATTCTCGCCAGCTTGTTGCTGCCAGCCCTCAGCCGTGCCAAGGCGCGCGCCAAGCAAGTCCAATGCGTCAACAACCTCAAGCAGATCGGCCTGGCCACGCTCGCCTACGCCCAGGACAACCAGGGTCTGGTGCCCATCAATGCCCCGCTCGATCCCGGCGTCACATGGGCCTCGCTCCTGAGCACAAACGAAAACCTCCGTCCCCTCGAACTCTTCCTCTGCCCCACATACCCCCCGCCCAAGCTCACCAACTGGGTCCGCACCTACGGGGTGCGGTTGGATCCCCCCACCAATTACACCCGAGGCGCCTTCAGCGAACTCCTCCACGTCGACAGCATCGCCAATCCGCTCGAATACCTCCATGTGGCCGATACCACAAGCCGCGGACGCCAGGGGATCGGGTCGCAGCAATTCTACTTCTTCCGCGTGGCCAGCGAGAATGAAGTGCATGCGCGCCATTCGCAGCGGGCCAACGGGCTGTTCCTCGATGGACACGTTGAAGGCTGCAATCGGAAACGCCTCGAGAGCCTGGGCATCACCGCCCTCTTCGAGGCCGACACCATCCCGGGCTACTTCGGCGGAGGCGGGTGAATGGGGCAACGGCCGATCGCCTTCCCCGCCATCTTCCCGGGGATCCGACACGCCGGTCCTCGCCGGCGCCACTGAAGCAGCTTCATGAAAGCAAAAACTGTCCTCGCCGCACTCCTGATCGTCGCCGCCGCCCTGCTCGCCTGGCGGATGTTCCGCACCCCCGACCGCCTCGTGCACGGGCGCGCCCTGGACCGCCGCGAAATCGCCCTGCGCGTTCTGGGCGAACACCTGGCCGGCCAGACGCCCGGCCAGGCAGCGCTCATCGTGGCCAATCCCTTCGGACAGATGCCCGGCCAGGCTCGGGAGGTGTACGCCTTCGAGGAAGCCGCCATCCGCGGACTGCGCAGCGGTTGGGGCGACCGAATCCGTCTGGTCGGAGTCGATTACCCGGAACTGACTCCCGCCGCCAGAAAAGATCCATCCTCGGTCCCGCTGCCCCCCGACACCACCACGCCGCTCAGTTTTCTCACTGCCCAGAGGGCCTGGGACGCACTCGCGTCGAAACACCCGGATGCCACGCTCTTCGTCAGTGTCATTGGAGTTCCGGCCGGGTTGCAGGCCCTGGATTGCTGGCGCAACCCGACACCCCGATTCGCCCTCCTCCTCCCTGACCTCCGCCTGATCGGCGACGCCCAGGCCATCGCCGCCGCTTTCAAGTCCGGCAAGATCGTTGCCGCCGTCCTGAGTCGTCCGGGCGCGCCCCCGGAAACCGCCGCGATCCAACGGGATGATCGCGACGAGTTTGAAGCCCGGTACTTGTTCGTGACCGCGGCGAACATCGATGACCTCATCGAGGTGTTTCCGGCCCTTTTCTAGCCCGCATATTCACACCCCGACGGTGCACAGCGCGGTCAGACCTCGCAAGAGGACTGCCATGCGGGCTAGAGAGGCTCCGCCGCCAGCGCGTCCCAGGTCTCGATATAGAAAGCCCGCACCGATTCGTCCACCGCCAGTTCCCGCGGGAGGCGCAGGGCTTGGATCAATTCGATCACGTCGGCTTTGTCCTTCAATCGGCGGTTGGGGCTGTTCGACCAACTGTCGAGCTTGAGCGCGATCAGCTTCTCGAGTGAGACAAACCGGGGCTCGTCCCAGACCTCGATGGGCACGGGAAACGGCACCCGGCAGCCCGCCTTGAGGACATGCCCCGCCGGCAGCATGTTGACCAACACCCCGTTCCGCTTGTCTTTCACCGTGTCGTCGCAGTCCCTGTGCTTGACGAACGGACCCGACAGATCGGCGGCCAGCACCTCGACCGCATCCAGCACGTCCGGCACGACAAGGTCGCAGTCCGTCGTGACGCGGAAGTAGCCGTGTTCCTGGACGGCCAGGCCGCCAACGACAAGATGCGGCACCTCGTGCCGCGCCAGTGCCTCGACCGCGCTGCGCAGCGTCGCGTCGAGACCCGACGTGCCCGTCGTCTCGCGCAAGTGAAATGCCTCCGCGGTTCGCATGACACCAACATGCCCGACCGACACCGCTTTGCCAAGAGCCTCCTGTCGGTTCGGAAGGCACTCTGTCATGGATCCAGTGTGTCAGGTCTCTCGATCCACGCCGGATCGGGGTGATCGCAAGCCCGCCCATCCGCCCGCTCTCAGCCGTCAGCCGTGTGCAGTTTCCAGATCAGGACCTCGCCTTGCCTGCCATTCGGAGCGCGACCTCGGCGACGCGTTTGCCCAGGCCCTTCGCCGTGGCGCACCCGAATTCGTCCTGCGTGATGTCGTCCTTGGCGCTGTTCCACAACGTGGCGCCGCTGTGGCCTGTCGGGCGCCCGTCGCCGACAACGATCATCTCGACGCCCAGGAGCGCGGCCATGATGGACTGGGCGACGCCTTCCTGGCCGCCATTGCGCGCGCCGGCGACCGTCAGCACCCCGGCCACCTTGTTCGAGAGGGCGCCGTTTTTCTTGTATGGGCTGAAGTGCTCGATGAACATCTTCATCATCGCGCTCATGTTGCTGAAATACACAGGCGATCCCAGGATGATGCCCCCCACCGTCGGGTCGGTGATCTTCGCATGAATCCTGGCGTAGTCGTCCTGGATCTCGCCGCCCGGCACAGCCGGGAGCAGCTTGTAGTCCATCAACTCGATCAGTTCGGTCTCGATCTCGGGGCTGACGGCCCTGGCGGAATCGAGAGCCATTTGAAGGCCCGCGGCGGTCGTCTTGCCTTTGCGATGGCTGCCGCAAATCCCCACGATCCTCACCTTCGCGTTCGCCGGAGGCGGCGCGTCAGCAGCGTGGGCGGGAGCCGCGCTCCCGAGGAATCCCGCGGCGGCGGCCGCGACTCCCGCAGTCTCGATGAAGTGGCGTCGATTGATGGTGTCGTGTGTTGTCATGGTCTTTTTTGGATGCGCTCAACCTCAGGATCCGCGGCGGCCAAGTCAAGTTTCATTCCGGGCTGTTTCATCCCGACCCGGCGCCTCGCGCCCTCGCGCCACGACCTCGATCAGGTGCCTCAGTTCGGCCGCGACGTCCGCGCTGTCGCGCACTGTCTGGGCGATTTCCCGTTTGACCAGGTCGCGGAACCGGCTGCGGAGGCGATGAATGGCCACTTTGACAGCGCCTTCGTTGAGTCCAAGACACGCAGCCGCCTCGCTCTGGGGCTGGGCCGCGGCGCCGGTGAGCCACGGCTTCAACACGGCAAACTGCTCGGCCTTGCCCTCGGACGCCGCCTCGCCTTCGAGTTGACGCAAGGCCCGTTCCAACAGCACGAACGCCCAGTGGCGATCGAAGGCAGTCTCGACATCCGCCGAGCGCGGGTCGGGCACTTCGAGACCGGGCGAGGTGTCGGTGCCCGCTTCGAGCGGCACCAGCAGCGCCCCACCGCCCCGCTTGCTCGCAGCGGCGCGTGCGCGGGCGTCGGCCAAGAAGTGCTTCACGGCGCCCAGGAGAAACGAGCGGAAGCGTCCGCGTTCGGGATCGGCGCGGTCGAAGGCGCTTCCCGCCAGCACGCGCGCGAAAAACTCCTGCGTCAGATCGCGCGCGGCCTCGTCGTCCCGCACGGTCGCGCGAATGAAGGTCCCGACTGGCGCATAGTAGGCCTCGCACAGCTCGCCCAACGCAGCTCGCGCGTCGGGCGACTGGCCTCGAGCACGCAGCACCAGCGTCCAACGGGTCGCGACAAAGCCGCCGCCTTGCGGCGAGACATGGACCGTCGACGCCTCAGTCGCGGAGTCGCCAGCCGAGGCGTCGATTCGGATGGGATCAGCGCCGGGCATTCAACCGCCTTGAGGTTGTACGGCGGCTTGCGCGCCGCCAACCCAGTTCGTGCCGGCGCCAACGGTGCCCGGTCCGCCCGGCCGGATCTCCGGCAGCCCATGCGCGTACGTCCGCACCCGCAGACCCACCGGGTATCGGCCCGGGTCACTTGTTTGGAACCAGTCGATTATTTCGCTGTCCGGCTCGAGCTGCCTCCGCACCGTGAGACGCTGCCGCTCCGCGTTGGCCAATGCGGCTTCGATCGTCTCGATGTCCGGACCGAGATCCCTCCCGACCAGGCTTGGCTGGGCCAACCCGGACGCCCCATCCGGCAGAGACAGGTCTGTCATCGCGGTGCTGCGACCCCCGCAAATCAACGTGAGTTGCCGGGACCCTCGACCGACACGATTCCCTTTTGGCGGTGCGGACTCGAGGAGCAGCTCCGCTTCCGCCTCTCCCTCCGACGACGCCAGGGCATGGACCGCAAAACCGGGCAGCGGAACAATTCGAGCCGCATCTCGAGTCACCACTTCAAACACCGCGGCCTGACCGGCAGGGATCCGGTAGTTCCCAACAACGCCCGATTGCACGTTGCCCGCGACGGACACGATGGGCACGCTGGCCCGCGGCGGTTCCATCACTCGCACTGTGAAGAAACCGATGAACGCAGCCAGCAGCGGCACGAGCACCACCGCCAGCACCGGCCAGGTCAGCGCGCCGATCACCGCCAGCGCCTTGCCGCGCAGCGCGCCCCCGCTGCGTCCGATCCGGCGCCAGCTCACGATGCCCATCACGGTGCCGGCGATTGCGGAGCCGACGCCGAGCAATCCCAATCCAGCCTGCAGCAGCAGCGCCACCTTCCCAACGCCACCAGGCCCGCTATCAGTCAGCCCGCGGGCCATCAGGACAAGGAGTGGCAAACCGAGCACGGCAAACAGCAGGCTCAGCCCCACCAACACGACACTCCAAACGGCGTGGGGACACATCCGCCCGACTGGCGCACCGCCCCCGGCCATGACCGGCTCCGACCGACGGGCCGCCTCTCCCAGTCCGAAACTGAGCCGCACATCGCGTCGGTACAGCACCACCAGGCCCGCCACGAACGCGAGGATTTGCAGCACCGCTAAACCCAGCGCCGGGCCGACGCCGACAGACGCCGTCAACGGACTGAGTTCCACCGGGGACCGCAATCGGGCGATGAGGAGGAGGGCGGCGAAGATCTGGGCCGCGCCGAGCACGGCCAGGAACGTGTTGACGCACAAGGCCGCCGTTCGCCAACCGCGACTCCGCGTCAGCAGCGCCACCCCGGTCACGCCCAGCAGCGCGTCCAGTTGCCAGTAGCGCACGCCTCCCTCGAACGCAATCAAGCTCGGCAGCAACGCCACCCCCGCGAGAACGAGAAACAGTATCCCA
Source organism: Verrucomicrobiota bacterium (assembly GCA_022710935.1). Lineage (GTDB taxonomy): Bacteria > Verrucomicrobiota > Verrucomicrobiia > Limisphaerales > J093 > MWFF01. Next base: position 49,741 of record JAKLFY010000031.1, on the reverse strand, counting down.
ACCCGTGGTTGCCACGGCTTGGGGGCAACGGGCGGACACGGCTGCCACTTCGTCTCGTTGCGCAGGAGCCACCAGGCCAGCAAACCGCCGATAGCCAGGGCCAACACCGTGGGCCAGGCGAAATGGGCAGCGAACCCGAGCAGGGCCGAGATCAGCAGGACGACTTGGGAACCGACGGCCGCGGCCAAAGCCATGAGCACCGCCACAGCCATCGTGCCGAGGATACGTTGGCTCGCCCAGAGTGACACTGTCTCCGACTCCTCCAGCTCCGCCGGGGCCACACCCAGCGGCTCGAGCAGGCGGCGACGATTGACCCAAGCCAGCCACACCACACAGCCGCCGGCCGCGATCGACAGCGCGGTCCAGAGGGCGGGCCCGATTCCGGCGCGGAGCGCGCCGCTCAGCGTTCCGATCAGGAGGCCCGGCAACGGCAGCAGTCGTAACATCAGCAGGGCCAACAACACCGCCAATCCCATGAGCACCAGCGGCCGATGCTCGGGCCGAATGCTCAGCGGAGAAACCGCGTCCCCGCCCAGCGGTGCAGGCTCGCCGCGTTCCGTCAGCCGGCCGGGCTCTTCGAGTCGCCGTGCGTCCAGGTCAGGGCCGCGCCCGCCTGCGCCGGGGCTTGGGCAAACGCCTGGGGCCTGGTCCCCCGATTGAATGGGGGGATGCGTAGCTTTGGACGAAGCCGCAGCTCCAGCCAGGCTTGCGTCTGGCGTTGCCCCACCCGAGGTGATGCCCTCGATCTCGGTCTTCACCGCGTCCGCGCTTTGGAAGCGCCTCTCCCGCTCCTTCTCCAGGGTCCGGAAAACAACATCATCGACACGCGTATCGACCGGCGTCTTGGCGGAAGGAGGGGCGAACCGGCCCAGCGGCAATTCGCCGGTCAGCATCTCGTAGAACACCACGCCGAGCGAGTAGATGTCGGCGCGATGGTCCACGTCCTGCGGATGTTCGAGCTGTTCCGGGGCCATGTACTGGGGCGTGCCCATCGCGGCGCCGGTGGCAGTCAGCGTGCCGCCGCTCGGGCGCTCGCCCATCAGCTTGGCAATCCCGAAGTCGGCGATCTTCACTCGGCCCTTCGTGTCGAGCAGGATGTTCTCGGGTTTGATGTCGCGGTGCAGGATGCCTTCGCCGTGGGCGAACTGCAGCGCCTCACAAATCTTCGGCACAATCGCCAACGCCTGCGCGGGCGTAAACCGCCCCGCCTGCATCGCCTGGCGCAGGTTGGCGCCGTCCACGTATTCCATCAGCAGATAGAAAAAGCCGCCCGCTTCGCCGAAATCGTACACCGTGACGATGCTGGGGTGATTGAGCCGGGCCAACAGGCGGCCCTCGCGGGTGAAACGCTCCCGGAAGGCGGCGTCGCCAGCCAACCGCTGGGGCAGCAGCTTGAGCGCGACAAGGCGTTCGAGCTTGGGCTGGCGGGCCTTGTACACCACGCCCATGCCCCCCTGCCCGATGCATTCGAGTATGTCCAACTGCGGGAAAGCGCCCCTCACGACCTCGATGGACGGCGGCCCGTCGGGGCTCCGAACCGTCGGCGCCGACTCGGTCGCTTGCGCGACGCCGGCCAGCAGGCAGCGCGGACACAACCCCTGCGGCGCCTCGGGCGGCACTTCCGCTCCGCAACCGGGACAGTGAGAAGGTGGCATCGAGTTTGTCATACCGCCCTTTCCTGAGGAATCGACACCCCGAGGTTACACGGATTCGGCACGCCCGGCCATGAATCTTTCACCGGCTTGTGACTCGTGCGGTGCATCTGGTTGTTGCCGGTGTTCTGTCGCCCGGTGAGGGCACCGGATGGAGACTCCCGCTGTAGGCCGCGTGCCCCCACGCGGCGCAAACTCGATCCTCGCCGACAACCCCCAGATGCACCGTGATTCGCGTCATCTGGCCGATCCCACCTGTCCGGAGGCGGGTTCTCAAGGTTCTGGACCGCGGCGGAATGGAAGCCCAACTTCAGGAGACGCTGCTGGGACCGTTGAACTGTCTCGATGCGGCTGTGAATTGGCTCGATGAACGCAAGGCGGCGCTCGTCTAGCGCGCATGGCTGTCTCTCTCGATGACATCGACTTCGCGCTGTACAAGACCTGGTGAGAAATGCGCGCTAGCAGCGCGCAGGCGGTTCTCCATTTCATCGAGGTGGCAAACAGTAACCGTCCCATCCGCGTTGCCCCAGGCCAGCCGGGTTCCCTCGGCATTGAAGCGGACGCCGCTGGCGGCGCAGGGGTCAACGGCGAGCGTGAGCAAAGGGGCCTGGCCTGGAGCGTCGAACAGGCGGATGTCTCGGTCACGGTCGAATGCGTTTCCGGCATACAGGCGGGGCTCGGCCCGGATCCCCCAGGGGAAAAAGTCCAGGACCTCGAGCGCACGACCCGTCTGCAACTCAACAAGCGATGCTTCACCCAGCGGATCCTGCGGGAAGGAAAGAAGCTTCCCGGCGGCGTCGATCGCCAACACCCCACATTCCTCGCGCCGCAGGTCGCGCGACCACAACTCCCTGCCCGTGCGTCCATCGAAGCACTTCATGATCGCCGAGTTCTCATCCCCGAACACAGACTTGCCCTCCACGACAAAGCAACGTCCGTCGGGCGGCGCCTCGACCTCTTTGACATGGTCGCTGAAGTCAGTGATCTCCGCGATGAGAGTGGGATGGTCCGAACTCAGGATCTCGCGCAGACGGCAGACGCGGGGGTGACCTTTTGGATCCGCAACGGATTTCAGCGGAGGGTGTTTGCCGTCGCGCGTCTCGACCCTGAAGAGAAAGAGATGTTCTTCGTCTGGAAAGGCGAGGGTGTCGCAGAGGCCCGGGGGCAACTGGCGTTCGTCCCAACGCCGCAGCGTCTGACCGGACGCGATATCCCACAATCGAGCAGCCTGCCAGCCTGCAAAGGCGAGATGTTCGCCATCCGGGCTCCAGGCCAGCGACGCGTTGTCGGCGATTTGGCCGACCGGCGCCTCGAAGATCCGCAGCAGTCGGTCCTCGGCCACATCCCACACCCCCACCTCCCATCGGTGCGACAAGGCCGCGCACCTCCGTCCATCCGGCGAAAAACACACCTTCGACACCTGACCCGAGAGGCCGCGCAGCGTCTGGATCCCGCGTCCGGGTTCCAGACGCCAGATGGCGAGGCCGGCCGGGTAGGGCGGGTTCTTGTTCTCCGCGCTCATGGCCAGACACGCGCCGTCAGGTGAAAATGCGAGGTCCGTGATGTAGTCGCCCCACTGACATTCCAGCAGCAACCGGCCGGTGCCCACATCCCACAGTTTCACCGGACCGCGTCCGCCTGAAGCGAGTGTCGCTCCATCCGGGCTGAACGCGACCGCATTGATGTGGTAGTGACCGCCAACGCAGTGAGCCGTCGCTGTCTGGCTCTCGACATCCCAAATCGTCACCGTGCCTCCCGCGTCGCCAATCGCCACGAGCCAGGTTCCGCTCGCGCTTGCCTCGGGAGAATCGCGATGCCGCGCGACCCGCCTGAGCGCCAGGGAGAGAATCTCGACTCGGCTCGCTGAAAACTCAGCGATGCGGCTGGCGTCGTGGGTCGACCACACGTGCACTTTTCCTCTCGACTCCCCGGCCGCCGCCAGGCTCCCATCCGGAGAGATGGTGACCGCGGACACCGATGCTCCAAGGCCCAGCAGCGACCGAACGGCACCGGGCAGAAAAGAGGCAACGTGTTGGCGACCATCCGATCCCTCGAACACGCCGGCGGCGCACGATCCATCGGGTGTGAAGGCGAGAAGCGGGCGCCCATCGACCGGGCTGTTCGATGCGGCCCGGTCCGCGCCAATCGAAGCCGGCACAGCCCATTCCCGCATCGGTCGCCCGGTCAGGACGTCAACAACATGGAGCGAGCGGCTTGAGGCATCGAACAGGAGTTGGAGAGGCGCGCCATTCTCTCCGAATGCCATTGGCCCCGAATTGGTCAAGGGACTCGTCTGCATGTTTTCGCCGGCGAGCTCCAGCAGTCGTGTGCGGTCGTCCACACACCCGATCAGGATGCGCTTGCCTTCCCGATCGAAGAGGACACTGGACGCGCTGAAATTCGCCCACTCCCCTATCTGGTGTGCGTCGAGTCCGGCCAGAAGGGCCGCCGCTTGATTGCGCACGTCATCCGAACGCATCGCCGTCGGAATTGCGGCGGCTTCGACGGCTTGGGTCCAGGCACGTTGCGACCACCCAGCCTGATGCGGCGTCAAGCGCGTGATCTGGACTTGACCGAGCAGTTCGCTCTGCCGGACATGCATGATTTCCCTGGCTCGGGCGTGTTGCCGTTGAATGAGCCCGGCCAAAGACAGGAGTACCACCAGGAATGCCATCAAGCCCAGCGCGGCATGGACCGGGTTTCGGCGCGTCCACATCCAGAGCCGTTCCAGTGGTTTGACCGGTCGGGCAAGGATCGGCCTGCCTTCAACGAAGCGTTCGAGGTCCTCCGCCAACGCGAGAGCCGAGCCGTAGCGGCGCCGGGGCTCCTTCTCGATGCATTTCAGACAAATCGTCTCGAGATCGCGCGCGAGCGATGGCCGGATCGATCGCGGGCGGACGGGATCAGCGGATCTGACGTTGTCGATTGTCTCGGCGGCGGACTTGCCGACAAAGGGCGGCTGACCTGTGAGCAGGGCATACAGAATGGCGCCGAGACTGTAGATGTCTGTTGCGGTGGTGACGGCCTGGGTCTGGCCAGCCGCCTGTTCGGGCGACGCATAAGCGGGTGTGCCCAGAAACGCCCCTGTCCGGGTCAGGCCTGAATCCTGGCCGACGCACCGGGCCAAGCCGAAGTCGATCAGATGCGGCTGGCCGGCCTGGTCGAGAAGGATGTTTCCCGGCTTGAGATCCCGGTGCAGCACGCCGCGTTCATGCGCGTGTTGGACAGCCCGGGCGACCTTCGCCAGGAGGGTTGCCGCCTCCTTTTCTGGGATCTCCGACCCGAGCCGCGCGATGCGCTGGGCCAGACTCTCGCCTTCGACGAACTGCATCGCGAGGTAAGGACGGCCGTCGTGTTCGCCCACTTCGTAGATGGGGAGAATGTGCGGGTGTTCGAGTCGCGCCGCGGCTTCCGCTTCGAGCCGGAGCCGCTGGCGGGCGGCGTCGGTCGCAGACAGATCCGGGTGGAGGATTTTGAGGGCCACCCGCCGGTCCAGGCTCGATTGTTGAGCGTCATAGACCACGCCCATCCCGCCGCGGCCGACCTCGTCAAACAAGACGAAGTCTCCGAAGTAGGGGATTCTCCTGTTCTGGGTTTGATCTGGCATCGTCGATCCAGGCAGTAGCGCTCAGGTGGTCCACAATCCACCCGCACGCTTCGCCCAATCCGTAGATGGAGGTTCAAGTTCGGTTGTGACTGGCGGCCGGGCGCTGACCGACCGACTTCCTGCGCCTGGCGCTCCCATAAACCGGTCAGGAGTGGCGACGTCCTCGTCGCCAGAAACAGCCGCTTGCGATGAGGACACCGCACATCCGGCCTGCGCAGGTTCATGTTCCCGGGGCATATCCACCGGGACAATGCCGTTCCCCCGCCTCGGCCGGCAGATTCCGGAACAGCAGTTCGTACAGGTACTTTGTTTCCTCGGCTCGATCCGACGGCCTGACGATCTCAGCCACTTCATCGCGAAACTTCTCCCAGTGCCGTCGCCGCAGCCGGCATACTTCCTGGCGAATCGCCGTCGGTGTCGTACCGAGGGCGGCGGCGATGTCATTCCATCCTTCGGTCGTGTCCTTCTGAAACAGGTAGGGCTTCAGTTCGTCGCGGGGCGCCAGTTGACTCATGACCTGTCCGTGAATGGCCAGGGCGAAGTCGATATCGAGCTGGCTGTCGGTGTGGGTGTCGGCGCCGGCCTCGGCGTCGTGGTCGGCCAGGGGCACCGGTTGGACGCCGCCTCCGGCCTTCTGCGCGTTCTGTTTGTCCCAGTTGTCGTGCAAAAACCGGCGCATGCACGCCGCGAGGAAACAGCGGAATCGGCCCGTCCGCGGCGCGACCTTGGTCAGGAGGCCTTTCTCGAGCATGTAGGCCAGGAACCCCTGAGCCAGGTCTTCGGGATCCTGCCGAAAGTCATTCCGTTTGAACCAATTGACAATCGGCTGACGGTAGGCCCGACAGAGTCCTTCGAGCGCCTCGCGCACCCGCTCCGGATGGCTGGAAACGGCGTCGACGATGACCGTCCACTGCGTGTTCGGAAACGCGGAGCTGCCGCCATTCTTGGACGCGTCGTCTTCCATCATCAGGTATGTGCGACGTTAGAAAGCCCTTGCCCGGAACTCAAGCCGCCGTTTGAGAGGGCTCAAACCACGGATGTCTGCACCGGACACCAGGCGCCAACCACGAATCACACGAATGACACGAATTCGAGGGGAACCATGATTCGTGTGATTGGTGTCATTCGTGGTCACTCCCTCTCCTGGACGATTCAACGAGCAGAGCACAATCGGCTGCGTCAGACTCGGACAATCCCCTCCGGTGGACTCCCGGTCAGGGTGTTCCCGCAGACCGTGTGTCACACGCTTCGACCGTGGTTCGAGACAGGAACAGAGAGCCTCACGTTTGGCCCGCACCGTCAGGCGCCAACGAATCACACGAATCACACGAATTGGAGGGGGACCATGATTCGTGTGATTGGTGTCATTCGTGGTCACTCCCTCTCCTGGGCAGTTCAACGAGCAGAGCACAATCGGCTGCGTCAGACTCGGACAATCCCCTCCGGTGGACTCTCGGTCAGGGTGTTGCGGCGGACCCGCTGCCGCACGCCGCGACCGTGGTTCGAGGCAGGAACAGATGGCCTCACGTTTGGCCCGCACCGTCAGGCGCCAACCACGAATCACACGAATTGGAGGGGAACCATGATTCGTGTGATTCGCGTGATTGGTGGTCACAGCGACGCCGCCCAGCTCGGATTTCTCACCACCGGGATTGAGCCCCAGAAATCCGAGCTCACGGCGTCTTGGTTCTCTCATGTCTCGGGTTTCAAGGTGGCCCGCGACTCTTGGGTCTGGCCCTCGATCTCTGTCACAATTGTCTCCGCTTTGCCATTCCACTCACGGAGCAAGCATGCGTGTCATTACACAGCGCGCACGGGGTTTAGCATTGGGTCCAGAAACGGAGCATGGGTCTAACCGAACAGACGCCACCTCAGATCCCCGTGCCCTGTGCAACAGACCGGCCGGGACGCTGGCCGGCGAAGGAGGACGAAAATGAGTCATGATCATGGGGCGAGAAGAGGCTGGCTGATGTCGGTGGGATATTCGCCTCATTCACTCCTTCACGAACACTTGTTGTTCCTGGGTGGGCAACGCCTCGAAGGCCGCCAATAATTGGGCGGTTTCAGCGCTCATGCCGTCACTCTACGCGCCATCCTTCTGCCTGTCGAGCCGCCAGTCATCCGACAGCCGACAGACGCTCCCTCGACGCTCCTCGCCGGCAGAGCGTGTGTGAATTCCGTGGGGTTCAACCTCATCCAGCCAAGGACACCCTGAATCGAAAAGCGAAACCCGGACCTGATCTTCTGCCGCAAAGAACTCAATGACCGCCCAACGAGAACCCCCTATGAACACGAATCCGCACGAAGCCCTTGAAGGAGCGCGGACATTCCGGTCCGCGGCCAGAACGCCAGGCAACCACGGATTTCCCGGATGGCCGCGGATTCAGGCTGGAGACCATCCGCGCCATCCGCGGTTCGCTGCTTGGCCCGTTTTGTGCCTTGTGTGCCTCTTCGCGGCCACGCTCCCCGCCTCCGCCCAAACCTGGATCACGAGCAGCCTGACCCTCAGCGAGTCGAACACCAGCTATGACGGTCTGGATCTCGTCATCTCCGGCGCGGGCGTGACGGTGGCGATGGACGGCCCGCACGCCTTCAATTCCCTGCTCCTCACCGATGGCGCGGTGCTCACGCACTCGCCATGCACGGAGACGAGCACGCACAAGCTGGACCTGACCGTCACCAACGCCATCGTGGTTTCGACTGACAGCCGGATTGACGTGAGTGGGAAAGGGTACATCGCGGGGCGGACCACAGGCAACACGACCAACGGGGCGGCACAATATAATAGCGGCGCCAGCTATGGGGGATTGGGGGCTTCCTGGTCTTCGGATCAGCCGGCCAACGCGGTCTACGGGGATTACGCGAAACCTAACGAATGGGGAAGCGGCAGCGGACCCTATGCAGGAGGGGCTCCAGGCGGGGGGCTGATTCGTTAGACATCCCGCGCCTGAAACTCAAGCTGTCGTTTGAGACGGCCCAGACCACGGACGTCTCGGTCGGAGCTCAGGCGACAACGACGAATGTCCTGGACCTGCGCCTCTGTCACAATCCTCCCCGCTTTGCCATTTCAGCGTTGGAGAGCATGCGTGTCACAACACAGCGCGGTCGGGAGTTGGACCTCAACGCATTTGGGCGAAAACCCGGGCAAGGGCTGACCGAATGCGCACCACCCCAGATCCCCGTGTCACCTGCAAACAAACCGGCCGGGGCACACGCCGGAGAAGGAGGAGGGAAATGACCCATCATCGTACGGCAAGAAGAGGCAGGCTGGTTCTGCTTCGCCTGGCATGTTTCGCAGTTGGTTTCGCGGTGAACTTGGCCACCGCCGCCACATTCACCAGCAACATCACCATTTCCGAAACTGACACGACTTACGATGACCAAGACATCGTGATCGACGGCCCCGTCACGGTGACCGTCGACGGGCTGCACCTCTTCAATTCGCTGCTCCTGACCAACGGCGCTGTCCTCACCCACTCGCCCTGCACCGTCAGCGAAACACACAAACTCGATCTGACGATCAGCGACCAGATCGCCATTTCAGCCGACAGCCGCATCGACGTGAGCGGGAAGGGGTACCTGGCGGGGCGGACGGTGGGGAATGTGCCGGCGCCGGCGTCGGCGTTTCACAGCGGGGGCAGCTATGGCGGGTTGGGTGCTTGGATTGCAGGTAGTTCAACGCCTTTGGCTGTGTATGGGACCTACGCCGACCCGCAGGAATGGGGCAGCGGAAGCGGGTACGTGTCGGGCGGTGGGTTGATTCGTCTTGTTGCGGGTTCGCTGGAACTACAGGGACAACTCCTGGCCAACGGCAGCAATGCCGATGGCAGCGGCGGAGCGGGGGGCGGGATTCGTGTCGCGGTGAACGCTTTGACAGGCAACGGCACGATGCAGGCCAAAGGTGGGACGAGCGTCTACTCGAACAACTACGGGGGGGGAGGCGGCGGTCGGATTGCAGTGTATGCCGCGGAGCATTCTCAATTCAACCTTGGGAACTTGAGCGCGGCGGGGGCGGCAAGTCCGCGCTTTCCGGGCGGTGCGGGCACGGTGTATGTGCGGGACACCGACGAGGCGGTGGGCACGTTGATGATTGACGCGGGGAGTGGGGGCAACGGTTGGACGCCGTTGGGGGTGGCGGGGACGAACACCTTCGTGATTGCGGATGGGGTGGTGATTCGGGGGGCACAGACGCAGGTGAAGCCGGAGCATCCGGGGATGGTGGTCGAGTTTGCGGGCGGGGTGGAGGTGAGTGGAGGAGCACGTTTGGAATTGGAGGATGCGCTGCTGGGAGGAACGACGCCGCTGGTGTTGGGGACGAACAGCTCGATGATATTCAGTGGCTCGGTGACCTCGACGGCGCCGGTGACGATTGGCGGCGGCACGTTTACGACCGAGCGGTTGGTGGCGCCGGCGCTGACGCTGAGCAATTACTCAGTGTTGACGCATTTGCCCTGCACGGAGACGAACACGCACAAGCTGGAGATCAACGTCACGGGGGCGGTGGTGGTGGATGCGATGAGCCGGATTGACGTGAGTGGGCGGGGGTATGTGGCGGGGCGGACGGTGGGGAATGTGCCGGCCCCGGCTTCGGCGTTTTATAGTGGTGGGAGTCATGGGGGTCTGGGCGGCATGGCCATCGCACCCAGCCCCACCGTGCTACCCGTCTATGGGGATTATGCCGATCCGGAGGACTGGGGCAGTGGCAGCGGATACGGTCCAGGGGGTGGGCTCGTTCGGTTAACGGCGGCGGCATTGGATTTGGAGGGACAATTGCTGGCCAACGGAGCCGACCGGGATGGGAGCGGCGGGGCCGGCGGTGCGATCTATGTCCGCGTGGGCGGTTTGACGGGGGGAGGGATCATCCGGGCAGATGGGGGTAACAGTGCCCTCTCCGGCTATGGTGGTGGCGGGGGTGGGCGCATTGCGGTGTATGCCACGGACACCGCGGGGTTTGGTCTCGCGAAAATCGCGGCCTCGGGCGGCCTCAATGCCACTACCCCGGGCGGTGCGGGCACGGTCCATTTGTATCCGGGCGCACCACGCACTCATGCCCGCTTCTCATTGCCGGGGCGAGTGCTTGTGTACCCCACCAACGACTATGTATTCCCGCTCCCCCGCTCCTTCCGTGATAGCATCGCTATCCACTTCAACCAAGCCATCGCCATGAACTCGTTCACGATGGACAAACTGGTCATCGTCGGACCGCTGGGGGAGATTGTCCCCACTGGGATCTCCGAAGTTGGCGACCGACTCTATCGCTTTGGTTTCGCTCCACAGACCGACCAAGGCGCATATCACTTCACCCTGCTGCCGACTTTGCTTGACGCCGATGGCTATCAACTCGACCAAAACGCCAACGGTATTCCCGGTGAGACGGACGATGCCTTCAGCTTTACCCTCATCCTCGACACCGTACCGCCGCGCGTCACGCAACACACTCCGCCCGGCGACATCGCGGGCACTATCACCTCGGTGGACGTCTGGTTCAGTGAACAGATGGACAGCGCCACCTTGATTCCCGCCAATGTGCGGCTCACCAACACCCTCGGGCAGGCGGTGTCCGTCAGCGGCATTCAGGAGGTTGGCCTCAATCGTTGGCGGGTCACGTTCCCATCGCAAACCGCCGTCGGGCTCTATCGCGTGGCATTCAGTACGAACGTCGCGGACCTCGCCGGCAATTCGCTCGACATCATCAATTCGCGATCGGTCACCTTCAACCTTGTTCCCGTGGACCTGGAGGTCACCAACGTGGTTTGCGACATGCAGGAATTCTGGGCGGGCGACGCCGTCAGTGTGTCGTGGGAGGGACGCAACGTGCTCGGGACGGCCCTCCTTGGCAGTTGGACCGATGCTGTGTATGTCTCGGCCGACCCGTTTTGGAATATCACGGATGTTCGTGTCGCCACCGTCAACCATCCAGGCGGACTCGCCACGAACGAGGTCTATTTGGCTTCGACGACCTTCAACGCGCCCGGCCTTTTGCCAGGCAGATACCATGTGATCGTCCGCGCGGACCTCGGCAATGCGGCCATCGAGAGTGAAGAAGCCAACAACACGGCCGCGTCCGATCCGTTGACCATCGCTTACCGGACCTTCACAGCGAACGGAGGCCCCATTTCCGGCACGTTCACCGGGGCGAGCCGCCTGCACTACTACGCCATCCAGGTTCCGGCTGGCGAAAGCCTGCGCCTCAACCTCACGAGCTCGTCTGGCGTCAACCATCTCTTCGCCAGCGTCGCCTCCATCCCGAGCAGGCAAGACAGCGATTACAGCGCGCGCGAGCTGTCACCAAATCAGACCATTGAGCTAACGGGAGTCCCCGGTGGAGCCGCGTACTACGTGCTCGTTTCCGCCGAGCAACTCGGCGACGGCACCTACAGCCTCAGCGCCGAAACCGCGCCGTTCTATGTGAATGGCATCAGCCCGACCGTCATCCCCGGCGACGAAAGCTCTCACTGGTGGGTGTCGGTCTTGGACAAGACCCTCCCCTCCGCCGCGTTGTCGGGTGTGGGTTTCGATGAAACCATGACGGTGGAGTTGGTGAAAACGTCGGGCACTCGGCACGTTCCAAACCGCACCGAGCTTGTGGGTGCCACGCAACTCCAGCTCTTTTTCAACACCGGATCAATGAGCGCGGGCACGTACAGCGTGTGGGTCACCAAGGGTGCCGCAACCCGAGTCCTGACCAACGCGCTCACCGTTGTGTCCGGCGGCGAGGCGAAATTCGAAGCCCGTCTCGTGGGGACCGCCCTGAGCCCCGGCGGCGGCCAGACCCTCTACGTCGAATACGCGAATACGGGCACTCGCCCCATGCCCGTCCCATTGCTCAAGGTGACGGCCTACGAAAACAGCACAGTCACCGCGCACCGAGTCAACTGGAGGGCCATTCCGGGCTACGCACCGACGCCCCCAGTGGGAGGCGGGGGTGGGGGTGGGGGAGGCGGTGGCGGGAGGCTGTCCGCCCCGCCGACTTACATTTTCAACGTAGCGCGCCCCCTCAACTCGGTTCAGGGCATCGCGGTCGGATCGAGCGCCACTCCCGGCTGGCTCCAACCGGGCGAGCGCGGGCGCGTCCCGTTCTACTTCGCCGGCTTTCATGGGGAATGGCAGGACCCGGTTCAGTTCAACGTGGGGACCGTTACCGCTGACGATACCACGATTGTCGAGTGGCCTTCGCCGGCTCCCGGCGTGCCAGGGGCAGTCCTCTTCCCGAGCCACGGCCACCGAAGTATCCTCGGAAGCGGCCACTGGACCAACGGCACGGAACGGCTTTTCAGCGTCCCCTGGGAAGATCTCCGAGCGCGCTCGCGGCCCGAGACTGCCGATGCCGCCGGCTGGGACGCCGTCTGGGCCAACCTCGTGAAAGCCGCCGGCCCGCTTTGGGCCAACTACGTCGTCATGATGGGCGACAACCTGAACCACCTGGCCAAGGTGGGCCAGATGACCAACGACCCGGCGCCGTTGTTCAATTTCGAGGTCTTGCAAGCCGCCGCCGCGCTCAATCCTGTCCGCACCCTCGCTGCTGCTGTGGACGCTTCCGCGCCTTCGCCCGGTTTCCCGCTCGTTTTCCGCCGCACGTATGGCCAGCCCATCCTCTCGCGATACCGCCTCGGCGCGCTCGGGCGCGGTTGGTCGCACAATTGGGAGATCCACGCGCAGACGCTCATCAGCTATTACGGCGTGACCGTCCGCGGCCCGGGTGGCGCCGAGCGTTTCTTTGGCCGGAGCAGCTACGGGCAGTATGTGGCCACGGGCAGCGACACCGGTGTGATGTTGCTTACCAACAGCACGTTCCGGCTCATCGAGGCCGACAAGACGGCCTGGGTGTTCGCCACGAACAGCCCCATCGGCCGCCTTGAATATGTCGAAGACCCCAACGGCAATCGCATCACCTGCGGCTACACCGGCTCGCAGTTGACTTCGCTCACGCACTCCAGCGGCAGACAATTCCTCCTCCAATACAACGGATCAGGCCGCCTCGCGCAAATCACCGACCCGCTCGGCCCGGGCGCAGCCGACGACCGCGTCACTACCTACGAATACGACGCCTCGGGCGAACACCTCATCCGTGTCACCGCACCCGGCAATCGCGTTACGACTTACGCTTATCACACTGACGACATTCCGCAGCGACTCCACGCGCTCGCCAACGTCACCCACCCCGATCTTAGCCAGGACTCGTTCGTTTACGACGCGCAAGGCCGCCTGATCCAGACCTCGCAGAACTGCTGCGGCGGCGCGCAACAAGTCAACTACGCATACGATTCCGCCGGCATGGTCACCGTCACCGATGCCACGGGCCGCGCCACGCAACTCCTTTACGGCCTCGGCGGGCAACTGGCCCAGGTGCGCGACGGCGAGGGCCGGATCGTCAACTTCACCTACGACGACCTCGATCAACTCACCCAGCTTGTCGGCCCGGGCGGCGAACGTTACCGCTACGGCTATGACGGCTTTGGCAACCTCAGCGGCATCGAAGACCCGCTGCGCCAGAACAACAGCTTCACTTACGAGCCGAACTTCAACCGCCTCGCCCAGGTCCGCGACGCGCGCGGGAACGACCTCAAATACGCCTACGACGATCGCGGCAACCTCACCGCCATCACCTACGCCGATGCCACCGCGGAGCGGTTCGCCTACGACGCGCACGGCAGCGTCATCACGTCCACCAACCGCCGAGGCGGCGTTATCACCTACACCTACAATTCTGCTGGTCAGCTCACGTCCAAGGACTACGCCACCACGCCTGGCATTACCGACTTCACATACGCCTACGATTCCGCCGGGAACTTGCGTTCAGCCACGTATTTCGACGGTTTGCTTGGTTCCCAGCAAACCATCGAAATGGAGTACGATCCACTCACCGACCGCCTTACCCGCATCCAATATCCCGGCGGCAGGTTCTTCACCTTCGATTACGACCCCGCCGGACGCCGTACCCGCCGCGCGGACCAGGATGGCCAAGTCACCGCGTATCTCTACGATGAACTGGGCCGGCTTGACCGCATGACCAACGGCCTCGGCCAGTTGGTTGTGGACTACGACTACGACCCCGCCGGCCGGCTCAGCCGCAAGACGCTCGGGAACGGCGTTTTCACCACGTACGAGTACAACGCCGCCGGCCAGGTCGTGTCCCTCGTCAACCGCAAGGCGGACAACTCCGTCCTCTCCAGCTTTGTTTACACCTACGACGCCTCCGGTCGCCGCGACTCGATGACCACGCTCGCCGGCACGGAAACCTACGGCCACGACTCGCTCGGCCAGTTGACCAGCGTCACCTACCCAAACGGCCGCGTGGTGAACTACGCCTACGATTCCGCGGGCAACCGCACACAGGTCACCGACAACGGCGTCGCGACTGATTACGCCGCGAACACATTGAATCAATACACCTCGGTTGGCGACGAAACGCTGCTTTACGACCTCGACGGCAACCTGACCTTCTCAACCATCAACTCTCAACCATCAACCAACACATACGACATCGAGGATCGCCTCATCGGCGTCACCACACCCACGGACACCTGGACGTACGCCTACGACGCCTTTGGCAATCGCATCGCCACAACGCACAACGGCCAGACTACGCGCTACGTGATTGACCCGACCGGCCTAGGCAACGTGGCTGCCGAATACGACGGCGGCGGCAACCTGATTGCTCGCTACGACCACGGCTTCGGTCTGCTCGCGCGCAGCGATGCCGCGGGCGACCCGGCTTTCTACACCTTCTCCGCCATCGGCCACACCAGCGAACTGACCGGCCCGTCCGGCGCGGTGGCCAACGCCTACGCCTACGACCCGTTCGGCCTGTCGCTCACGAAGGCCGAGACGCTTCCGAACCCGTTCGAGTTCGTCGGCGAATTTGGCGTGATGAACGAGGGGAACGGGTTGGAGTTCATGCGGGCGAGAGACTATTCCCCCTCACTTGGCAGATTTCACACGACTGATCCTGTGCATATACTCGGCGGCCTCAACCTGTATGCGTATACGCGAAGCCGTCCGGTAATGCTCACTGATCCGAGTGGATTGAGGGAAGACAGTGATCCATTTGGCGATTGGCTTCGACATTACCTCAGATTCCATCGAAGCCATGAGGAAATGATCCGTAATTTCGACGACGACGAGAAGCGCAACGCTGCGGCTGACGAAAGGGCAAGGAACGCCGACTTCTTAAGTGACAATAGCTGGCGTGCGGCATTCGATCTCTTTTTCAAATTCTTCAATGTTCACGACCGACCTGAGAAACTGAAGGATGCCTGGGACATTCTGAAGGACCTCAAGGATTACTTTGACATCCTCAACCCCGACCCCACACCGACACCCATCAACGGCTGCTGGTCCTTCGCGCTTGCCCGCTCGTCTGACCCAAACGACAAACTCGGGCCGTCGGGATATGGCAGTGCGGCCTACCTGCCGGCGGACGGCACGTTGGCCTATCAAATCCGGTTCGAGAACCAGCCCAGCGCCACCGCCCCGGCGCAGCATGTTGTTGTCACAGACATGCTCGACCCGAACCTCGACCTCAGCACGTTCGAGTTGACCGAGATCGCCTTTGGCAACCAGGTCCTGGCCATTCCCCCTGGGCTCAACCACTACCAGAAGAGTCTGGCCTTCATCGTCACCAACCAGACCCTCATCCCGCTCGGCGATGGCGCTTCCGCGCTGGCACTGCTGCCCAGCAACGCCATCCTCGTGGAGGTGGACGCGCACCTCGACATGCCCACGCGCCTCCTCACGTTGACCTTGACCGCGATTGACCCGAACACGGGCTGGTATCCCGAAGACCCGTTGATCGGTCTTCTCTACCCCAACGACGGGACCGGCCGCGGCGACGGGAGCATCAGCTACATTGTCCGCGCGAACTCCGGCGCGGCCAGCGGCACGCGCGTCGAGAACCGCGCCCGCATCGTGTTTGACTACAACGACCCCATTGACACGCCGCTCGTCTTCAACACCCTCGATGCCGCCGCGCCCGTCAGCGCCGTGGCGCCGTTGCCGGCCGAGGCCGGCCCAACCTTCCTCGTGCAATGGTCCGGCCAGGACGATCCCGGCGGCTCCGGCCTCGCCAGCTTCGACATCTGCGTGACGGAGAACGGGACGAACCGGTTCCTCTGGCTGTCGCAGACCACCGCCACCAGCGCCTGGTTCCGCGGCGAACCCGGCCACACCTACGCCTTCACCAGCCTCGCCCGCGACAACGTCGGCCAGGAAGAGCCGCTTCCCGCCGCGCCGCAGGCTGTAACGACCGTTCCGGCCACCGCGCCGGTGCTGTCATCGGTTCTCGATTCAACGACGCTTCCGGGCGCAACGGTCACGTTCACAAACGCGGTTCTGGGCACGCCCTCGGGTGAGTGGCGATTCAGCCTCGGAGCGGGCGCACCGTCAGGCGTGGTTGTCGACCCGACCAACGGTGTTTTCCGCTGGAACCCGGCCTGTTCGCAGGCGAGCCGGTCATATGCGATCACGGTCTGGGTGGCAGATACCGGCAGGCCGAATCTGATGGATGCCAGGGTGTTCACGATTGTCGTGGGCGAGTGTGTGGTGCCCAGCCTCGGTCGGTTGGTGCTCGAGGTGGGCAACCGGGGACGCGTGCCGGTGAACCTCATCTCGACAGTGCCCCTCACCAGCCTCTCGATGACCGTCGAGGCTCCCACTGACCGCCTGACGGACTTCACACTCGAGCCGGTCACTCCGGGGATCTGTGAAAGCTCGATCACGGTGCTGACCGACTCGCTGCAATCGTTGAGCATGAGAATGTGCGCTAACCAGTGGCTGATCGGCACGCAGCAGGTTGCCTGGCTGTACTTTACTGCTGTCTCGAACGAGTCCTCGGCCTTCGTCGACCTGCTCTTGGACAATACCGTTGGGTTGACGACCGACGGGAATCAAGTCGCCAACTTCGCCCCACAATCCGGGCGCGTTGTGATCATCAGCGAAGAGCCGCTGCTCGAAGCTGTGCTGGACGCCGATCAGTCTCCGGCGTTAGTGCTCTATGGGCGGCCAGGCTGGGACTGCGAAGTGCACTCGTGCGCCTCGCTGGATCCCGCGGCCCCGTGGCAGGAGGAACTGCGAACAACCCAACCCGACCTGTACCAGACCTTCGATGTGACCCTCGGGGCGAGCGCTGCGCGGTACTTCCGCGCCGTACGGCGGTCGCGTTGATTCGGGCGAATACACCACCAGATTCGCCGAACCCGGAAATCTCACCAGTGGGACGGTCGCGGCATTCCTGACGGTCCGCGGGTGGGATTTCCGGGTCTAGGTGGGCGCCTCCTGCACCGGCTCCGGTCTGCTGGAAACGGCGTCGACGATGACCGTCCACTGCGTGTTCGGAAACGCGGGGCTGCCGCCACTCTTGGACGCGTCCTCTTCCATTGCCTTTGGTCCGCGACCTCTGTCACAACTGTCGGCGCTTTGCCATTCCACTCAAGGAGCAAGTATGCGTGTCACGACACAGCTCACACGGGGTTTGGACCTTGCCCGGAAGAACCAAACCAGAAAGCAGATCTCCATGAAGACTCCGATCTGTTCGCTCTTCATCGCCATTAGCCTGTGCCTTGCCGTCGCCCGCGTCCACCCTGCTGTCTTCACGGTGACAACCACCGATGACGAGGGCCCCGGTTCCCTGCGGCAGGCCATTCTCGATGCGAACGCAGACATGGAGTACCCGCGGATACTGTTCCATATCGACTCTGGGCCGCAATCCATCCGTCTGTTCACGCGCCTGCCGAACATCAAGGCGAATGTGACGGTCGACGGAACATCTCAGCCGGGTTACGCAGGCGACCCGATCGTGGAACTCGACGGAAGTGGACTGGACTACTTGGATGAGAACGCTGGCCTGCTGACTTTCGAGTGTCTCTCTTTCAGGGTCGCAGGGCTCGTGCTCAGTAGATCGCCTCGGCACGGGATCCTGGTATTGCCGAGCCCTTGGGGAAGCAGCCAGGGTGAAATCTACGGGAACTATATTGGGACGGACCTCACCGGTACCGAGGCGGCGGGCAACCAGGGCGATGGCATTCGCGTCAAAGACACCAGCCTGGTGACCATCGGCCGTTACGGCTATCCGCCAAATGTCATTTCCGCCAATTTGGGGTACGGTGTGGCCTTGGAGAACTCGAGTCGGTGCACCATCGTCGGCAACTATATTGGAACGGATGCAACTGGTTCGACGGATGCCGAGAGTCCCGGCTTCGAGGGGTTGGGAAACTCGTCGGGTGGCATTTGTATACAGGCTTCGGCCGCGCAACAGGCCCAATACAATCGGGTCGGAGGTGAGACGTGGAGTGACGTGAACATCATTGCCGGGAACTTCGGGGATGGTGTGGTGCTTCGCGGTGATGGTGTTGCCTTCAACTCGATCGAGGCGAATCTGATTGGCACAGACGCGAACGGTGAGCGACCGCTGGGCAACTGGGGGGCCGGGATTCTTCTCTCGCGGGCGCAAACGAACACGGTGGGCGGGTCGTTCTCGGCTGGCGGCCTCATTTCCAGCCACCACCACGGCATCTTCCTCGAGGGAGCAAGAGGCAACAGCATAAGCCGATATACGATCGGGGACACCGAGACGTGGGAGCTGGGGAACACTGTTGGAGTTTACCTTCTTGACTCTTCGCACAACACCATTGGCTCGACCAATTACAACACGGGGAACATCATCGCATATAACGCAGCTCATGGTGTGGTGATCGACGGTGTGCTCTCAACCAACAACGTCGTCGTGGGGAACGACATTGGGGGATACTATGGCGGGTTCGATCCTGGTGGAAACGAAGGCTCGGGCATTGTTGTAACCAACTCAGCAAGCCAGAACAGATTCACCGCCAACAAGATATTTGACAATCGTGGAACTGGCGTGCGCATTTACTCGGGGGACCGGAACGCGATGCGAGGCAACAGCCTCGCAAACAACCGTGAGTTGGGAATTGACCTGGGCGGCGCAGGACCGACCGCCAACGATGCGAATGACAGCGACGTCGGTGCCAATCTGCTGCAGAACTATCCAGTTCTGACAAGGTCCTGGGACTCGAATACGAATCTTACCATCGGGGGGACTCTCAATAGTGCCCCCGGCACCGCATTCACAATCGAGTTTTTCGTGGGAGAAAGCGGAGACCCTTCGGGGTATGGCCAAGGCGAAGAGAGTTTTGAATCCCTCGCAACCGAGACGGATTCAACCGGGGTTGCGGAGTTCGAGCTGTCAAGACCGTATCCCGGTTCATTGTATTACTTGGACCGCTACGTGACGGCAACGGCCACCGATCCGCTGGGCAATACGTCCGAGTTCTCCCAGTGGCTGCAGATCACCTTCTCCGCCACAGCAAACGCAGCCCTCATCGTAGAAAAGAACGGCAGCGGGACTGGCCGCGTGACAAGTCAGCCCGCGGGCATTGACTGCGGCGGCACTTGCTCCGCGGAGTTTCCGACCGGCGCGCTGGTGACGCTTACGGCTCAAGCGGACCCCAACTCGACGTTCGACGGCTGGACTGGCGATGGCGCCGGAGAGACCGAACGTGTCGTGACAATGGACGCCGCAAAGTCGGTCACGGCAACCTTCAATCTCTTGAGCCCCGCTAACCACCAGCCCACATTCACCAAGGGTCCTGACCAGACAGTCAATGAAGACAGTGGCACGGTGAGCCTTGCAGCTTGGGCGACTGACATTCAGTCCGGACCTCCCGAGGAATCGGCTCAGGTTCTGACGTTCGAGGTCACCAACGACAACAGCAGCCTGTTCTTTGCCGAGCCAACGCTCTCTGCGGATGGAACTCTGAGCTTCACCCCGGCGCCTGATGCGCACGGGAGTGCGACCGTCACCGTGCTCTTGAAAGACGACGGCGGGACGGCGAACGGCGGTGTGGACACCAGCGCTCCGCAAACGTTCACCATCACGGTGTTGCCGGTGAACGACGCGCCAGCCTTCACGAAGGGACCCAACCAGGTCTCAACCCAGGGCGCCGGGCCGCAGTCGATAGCCGGCTGGGCGACCGGCATACGCGCAGGGCCGGCGAACGAGGCGACACAGCAGATCCACTTTGTCGTGAACAATGACTACGAAGGCATCTTTGCCGTCCAGCCCGCAGTCAGTGCCGATGGCACTCTCACCTATCAAGCCCACGACACCGCTGTGGGTGAAGCGACCGTGGCCGTACTCCTCCAAGACGATGGCGGCACCGCCAATGGCGGCGTAGACACCAGTCCTCCGCAGTTCTTCAAGATCACGGTCGTTGCGCCGGTGGACGTCCTGATTCTCGGGCGTGCCGTGCCAAACCCGGTCGCCGGCGGCGGCAACCTTGCGATCGAGTTCAGGGTGGCGAACACGCGTCTTTCGGTCGCCCGGGGCGTCACGGTCAAGAGTCCTGTGCCGGCAAACACGACGTTTGTCAGCGCGACTTCGAGTCAGGGCGAATGCACCCTGGCCGGCGGCGTCGTGGTCTGCGAGTTGGGCGACTTGGGGGGAGGCACGAGCGCCACAGTGACCATCACGGTTGTCCCGAACGTGTATGGCAGCCTCATGGCCATGGGCAATGTCGACACGCCGTCGACCGATGTGAATCCATCCAATGACTGGGCATCTGTGGGCATCGAAGTCATGGGACCGCCGATCGTTATGAGCCTCGTTTACAGCGGCTCGTCGCCAACGGTGCATCTCTTTGTCGTGCAACGGCCCGGGTACGACACCTTTGTTCAGTACTCCGAGTCTCTTAGACCGGATGCGATTTGGACCGACCTGCCGGGTGGACCACACAGCGGGCTCCTGACCATTACCAACACGGCACCCTTCCTGTGGTACCGTACGATCTTGGTGCGGCAGTAGAGGCTGCCGATCCCATAGCAGCCGGTTACATCACAGGTTCCCCAAACTGTTGGCCGGTATCGCCGAGCGCCAACCACGAATCACACGAATCACACGAATCGGAGAGGAAACATGGTTCTTGACGTGCCAGGTTGATCGTCAAGTCCAGTCCGCAGGCCTGACGCACGTGGACGCGCATGAGCGGCTGCGGGACGGACTGTGGAAGGAGAGATCAGCTCAATCGCTTGGGCGTTTGGTGCGGAAGAACATGACGTCGCCGCTCGACAGCGCGGTGGTCCAGGGCGATGCCACGCCGACCACGTCGGTCCACTGGGTAGCCTCGCCTTCGAGGCGAGTGGTTTGCTGAAGGACCCCCTCGGTCCAGCGCACCTCGATCCGGTGATTGGCCAGTAGCGTGATCGAGGGCGCCGAAACGGGACTGAAGTAGGCGGCGATCGCGTCGGCGATGTCGCGCCCGAAGCGATGGTAGTACTCGGCACGTGCCAGCGGTCCATCGACCCAATAGCATTCGTTGGTGGCACAGCGCAGGAAGGGCGGCGGCGGATCGACCAACCAGACTGGCGGCGCCCCGTGGGTGTCGTTGGGCGTGCTGTCTCGATACAGGCAGGCCTCGTCAAACTCGAGCACGAGACAGATGTTGGCCCCGACGTTGTTGCCGTAGTCCTCTGGGGGCCAGGGCCAGCACGGATTATTCACCCGCCACCGCAGCGGACTGCGCAGGTAGGGACCCAGGTGCGGTGTGGCATCCATGCGAGCGGCGAATTGCTCGGCACTCGCCCGTTGTTCCTCATCCGCAGCCATGATCAACCCATAAACCGGCGGGCCGCCCCGGTACTCCGCGCCCCCAGCGCCTTCCCACCCGTCCGGGTGAGGACACAGGTCAGAATGCAGGTCCAGGTGCAGGAGCATGGTGGAACCGGGAAAGCGGGCGCGGACGGTTTTCAGGTGCTCGCGGAGCACGACGGCCTCGACGTCATCCTGGTCCTCCCGATACCACGACATTCCGTTTTCCAGGTCATGCTCCGGCAATACGCCCGATCCGGGACCAGCGCCGGCCCCGGAATACTTGGTGCCGAACGGACGCAGCACGGTCACCCCCCAGGCGAACGCA
Source organism: Verrucomicrobiota bacterium (assembly GCA_022710935.1). GTDB lineage: Bacteria > Verrucomicrobiota > Verrucomicrobiia > Limisphaerales > J093 > MWFF01. Next base: position 27,554 of record JAKLFY010000031.1, on the reverse strand, counting down.
TCCGGGTTACAGACCGGCACGATGACGAAGGTGAGATGCTTCCAATACCCGCCTTCGATGATGCGTCGGACGATGCCTTCGCACACCAGCGGTCCGGGCGGCTCGTAATGGGTTCCGGCGGTGATGAACACCAATGGGGGAGCGACCAACGGGGGCGTGGTGTTCGTCCGGATCAGAATACTGAAGAATGAGTTGTTGGTTTCGGCGTCCTTGTGGCCGGGCGGGAAGGTGGACAAACCGGTCAGATAGCCCGTGTACCCCGAACCTTGTGGCCAGGCAAAATTCGTGCGTTCGAGCACCAAGCCTGCCGGCAAAAGCGTTTGGGACAGCCCGGACCAGAATGCCTCGAGGTCCGGCAAGGTGTACGGCAAGCCCTGCGCCACTTCGAGATAGACTTCGTGTTCGAGCGCCGTCGGAACACCGATGATCTTGAAACGACGCGCCGGGGCGCGCCCCCGGTCGAGTCCCGTCGGATCGTCCAGGCTCATCGTGTTGCGCCAAGACCAACTGGTGTTCGCTGGTCCCAACGGATCCAGCACCCGAGTCAAGGGCCGGAACACGATCTGCGCGGCGTTGGTCCCCGCCCAGTCCCAGCAGTATTGGCTGAACCAGTAGTTGGTCCGACCATCAATCCGGTTAGTCAGTTGCAGGGTAAAGTCCAGTTCGGCGTTCGTATTCCCCGGCGGGATCAGAACCTGGAAACGAAACCACCCGTCGTTCTGGTTAGTCTCGCCATAGAAGTCGGGTTCCGGCATGTCCGGCGCATGGCTGCGGAGAAAGACGCCAACTCCATCCGTTAGATCTTGGAAGCCGACTCCGGCCGTGGGAAGCGCCCAGACATCACGTTGATTGCTCCAGTGCGAGTCATAGGGCGTATGCGCCACACCGGGTGGGGGAACCGGGAGTTGGACCATTGGTCCGCCCCAACCCCATTGGGGGCAACCCGCCAATACCGGGGCATGTCCCGCATACTGCCCGGGTCCATGCGCGGGATCGAAGTGAACTCTCCCATCGCCTCCCATGAGGCCGCTGAACTGAACCGCGGGGAAGGCGGGTTGAGCGATGCCGAGGCGAAAGACCGTGACTGCAGAGGCAACCCACAAACAGAGATTGGACGGTGTCATGGCCATGCGTGCTCGCAACGGTTCGGAGCTTGGGGTCGCCTCCCACGCCCTGCGGCAGGCCAACGAGTCGATGACCGCCTCGCAGGCTGCCGCCTCGATTGCGCGGCGAGGTCAGCCTGGGCATCCAATGATATGACAGATCGACGCGAGCCCGGCAGGTGTCAAGGGAAAAGGTCGCTCGAAAAGGTCGCTGGGATTAGCCGTTGCAGGCCTGTCTGTCAGCCCACGCACCTGGCGGATGATGTCTGGTACGGAAGAGAGTCTCGGGGCCGGCCGTGCAAGGGCCGCCACCGCCGGCTTCAACCGCAGTTCGTCCCCCATCATCCGTTAGCCGGTTGCTCGGCTGCGGGTGGACCCGCATGGACACGCGCGCTTGCCACGAGGTGGCTCCGGGCGCCGAAGAACCTCACCCGCACAGAAGACGCTCGATCGTGCTGCGTCTGGGGGCCGAGGGCTGCGCCCCCAGGCGCGTCACGGACAAGGCGGCCGCAGCGTTGGCAAATCGGACCGCCTCGATCAGCGGCTTCTCCTCAGCCAGCGCGACTGCCAAAGCCCCGTTAAAAACATCCCCCGCCGCGGTCGTGTCCACTGCACGCACGGGGAACGCCGGCACGATCTGATGGCCTTCCTGGGTTGCCACCAGGGCGCCGCGCGCCCCGAGTGTGATCGCCACGATCTTCGGCCCGTGGCCGAGAAGCGCAACCGCCGCCCGGACGGCAGACCGATCGTTGCGGATGCGCACGCCCGAGAGCATTTCGGCCTCGGTTTCGTTGGGCGTCAGCACGGTCACCAGGCGCAGCAGCGTCCGCGGCAAAGGCCTTGCCGGCGCCGGGTTCAGCACGACGGGAACTCCCGCAGCGGCTGCCTCTTGGGCCGCGGCCCGGACCGTGGCCAGCGGCGTCTCCAATTGCATCACCACCAGATCCGCCTCGGCGATGACCCCCCGCGCCCTGCGGACATCGGACGCCGTCAATCGGGCGTTTGCGCCCGAGGCCACCGCGATGCTGTTCTGCCCCTCAGCGCCGACGAAGATCAACGCGACGCCCGAGGCCGACCGCGGGTCGCGGATGATGCGGTCCACGGCGATGCCGTCGCGCCGGAAGCCTTCGAGGGCGCGCTCGCCGAAGATGTCCTTCCCGACACGCGCGATGAAGGTGACCCGCGCGCCGGCGCGCGCGGCGGCGACGGCCTGGTTGGCGCCCTTTCCGCCGGCGGCCATCGAGAACTCGCCGCCGAGCAGGGTCTCGCCCGGACGCGGCAGCCGGTTCAACCGGATGATCATGTCCGTGTTCGAACTGCCGACAACAACAATGCGTGTCTTCATTGCTAAACTGTCCGTGCTTTTGTGAGGCGGTGCCGGTAGTGATCGACGATGACGGCCGCCACAATGACCAAGCCGGTCACCAGCCGTTTCATTTCGTCCTTGGCCCCCACGGACGCGAGCCCGGAATTGAGCACGGCGATGATCAGCACGCCCAGAAATGTGCTGACGACGGAGCCGCGTCCGCCCATCAGGCTGGTGCCGCCGATGACGACGGCTGCGATCGCCTGCAGTTCGAAGCCGAGTCCGGCGTTGGGATTGGCCGACTGGAAGCGCGAGGTATCGATCGCGGCGGCCAGGGCCACCAGCATGCCGGTGATCAGAAAGACGGCGAGCTTGACCGGACGCGGATCGATGCCGCTGAGCCGGACCGCCTCCTGATTGGTGCCCACAGCCACCATGTGGCGTCCGAACACGGTGCGGGAGAGCACCAGTTGTCCAACAACCACAATGATCACCGCCACGAGAAAGGGCAGGGAAAAACCGAGGATGTCAGTGTCGGCAATCGCTCCGACGGCAGACCCGATGTACTGGGTTTGAGACCGGGTCACGGCGTGGGCGCCCCCGCGGGCCATTTCGAGCATGCCCAGGGTGACGATGAAGGAAGGCAACCGCCAGCGGATCGAGACCAGGCCGTTGAACGCGCCGCAGACCAAGCCTGTTGCCAGAGCCGCGATCAGCGACGCCCACAATGGCCAATGCCACTGGGCCATCGCCACACCCATCACTGCGCCTGAGAGCGCCAGAACCGATCCGACCGACAGGTCAATCTCGCCAATCACCAGGACGAACGTCATCGCTGTCGCCACCAGCAGAGCGGACGGGATTTGATTGGCGATGGTCCGGAGGGTAATGGCGCTGAAGAAATGCTGGGCGCTCAGGCTGAACACCGCCATCAGGATCGCCAGGGCGACTGTCAGGCCGAGGTACTCGGCGAGCACCTGGCGCCATTCGGCGGCGCGCGAGGAACTCGGTGTTGGCGGATCGGACGGCTTCATGAGGCGTCGGCAACCGTTGTCTCCGAGGCAGACGCCGATGCGTTCCCCCCGAGGTATCCGCTCAAGGCGGCGGTCATGATCTGGTCCTGGCTCCACGAACCGCGGTCGAATGTGGCCGCGATGCGCCCGGCCGACATGACGGCGATCCGATCGCAGAGGGCGAGCAACTCACGCAGGTCCGAGGAGACGAGGATGATGGCCTTGCCCTGGTCGGCCAGATCCGTGATCAGGCGGTAGATGTCCCGCCGCGCCCCGACGTCGATCCCGCGCGTGGGCTCGTCGAAGATGAGGACGTCGCAGTTGCGGGCGAGCCATTTGGCGATGACCACCTTCTGCTGGTTGCCTCCGCTCAATTCGGCCACCCGCTGCTCGAGCGAATGGCAGCGGACGCCCAGCGCGCGCGCCCAGCGTCCGGCCTGGTCGTGCTCGGCGGCGCGCCGGATCCATCCGCCGAGGCCGCTGATCTCGGGGAGGCAGAGCAGGCTCAGGTTCGCGCGGATCGACCAGGGCAGGAGCAGGCCTTGCCCTTTGCGGTCTTCGGTCAGAAGAGCCAGGCCCTGGGCGATCGCCTCTTTGGGTGAGCGCAGGCGCGCCGGCTGCGTCGCGCCGCCCACGTAGATCTCCCCGGCGTCGGGCGGATCCGCACCAAACACGGCCCGCATCGTCTCGGTGCGTCCGGATCCCATCAGGCCGGCGAACCCGAGGATTTCGCCGCGCCGGACCTCGAAGCTGACATCCTTGACGACCGGCTTGCGGGAGAGTCCGGCCACGCGGAGGGCGACGGGGCCGGGCGCGGCTGGGCGCCGTTCGCCCAACTGTTCGAGCTCGCGTCCGACCATCAGGCGGACGATTTCATCGAGGGAGATCTCGCGGGTTGGACGCGAGGCGATCATCTGGCCGTCGCGCAGGACGCTGACGCGGTCGCTGATCCGCTGGATTTCCTCGAGCCGATGCGAGATGTAGAGGATGCTGGTGCCGGCGGCCTTGAGGCGTTTGATCTGGGCAAAGAGATGCTCGATCTCCGCGTCCATGAGGGCGGCGGTCGGCTCGTCGAGAATGAGGAGGCTGCAGCGCTGGGAGAGGCCGGCCGCGATCTCGATCATCTGCTGCTGGCCGATGCCCAGCGCGCTGACGCGGCGGCCCGGATGCAGGGCGCCGAGCCCGAGGGGGTCGAGCACCGCCCGGGCCCGATCATGCAGGGCGCGGTACCGGATCCAGCCCCAGCGATGAGGCAGTTCGTCGAGGAAGATGTTTTCAGCGACGGTGAGGTTGCCGATGAGGTTGAGCTCCTGCATGACCAGGCGCACCCCGCTGCGCTCGGCCTCGCGTTTGGTGCGCGGGGCATGGGGAGCGCCCTCGAAGGTCATCGAGCCGGCGTCGGGCAGCGTGAGGCCGGCGATGATGCGCGACAGGGTGCTCTTGCCCGCGCCGTTCTCCCCGACCAGCGCGTGCACCTCGCCCCGGCGCACCTCGAAATCGACATCGATCAGCACCGGCGCGGCGTAGCGCTTGCCGAGGGCGCGGACTTCGAGCAAAGGGCTGGCGTCCGGCATGGGGCGGATCAGGGCGCCGGGGGTTCGACGCCTTGCGCGGTGACGAGGTCGACGGGTGTTTCGCGGTCGGCGGGCGCGCTCTTGGTTTCGAGCAGTTGCAGGGCGTACTCGATGCCGAAGACGGCGATCTGATCGGCGTGCTGGTCGGCGGTCGCGAGGATCTTCCCTTCCTTGAGCAGCGCCTGGACGGCCGAGATGTTGTCGTATCCGACGACGAGCACCGTGTCCGCTTTGCCCGCCGCGCGCAGGGCCGCGATTGCCCCGAGGGCCATGCTGTCGTTCGAACAGAGGAACGCCTTCAAGTCCGGATGCTCGGTCAGGATGGCGGCGGCGACCTGGTTGGCCTTGTCCGTTTCCCAATAGCCGGATTGCGAACTGGCCAGGCGCAGGCCGGCGGCTTGGACCGCCTCGGTGAAGCCGAGCTTGCGCTGCTGGGCGTTGAAGGCGTTGGGCGGCCCTTCGATGATCGCCACGGGATCGCCGGGCTGGAGCCGGCGGGCCAGGTAATCTCCCACGCGCCGCGCGCCTTTGCGGTTGTCCGGACCGACAAACGGGATGCGGGCCGCTTTCTCGGCCAGAACAGCGTCGTCGAATTTGTTGTCGATATTGACCACGATGATGCCGGCCTCCTGGGCCCTGCGGCAGACGGTGACGAGCGCTTTCGAGTCGGCGGGGGCAATCACGATGGCGGCGACGCGCTGGGCGATCATCTGCTCGACCAGGTCGATCTGGCGGGCGACGTCCAGTTCATCTTTGATGCCGTTGGCCAGAAGATCGTACTCGGTCGCATGGTTCTTCTGATGGGTGCGGGCGCCGTTCTCCATGGTCAGGAAAAACTCGTTCGCCAGCGATTTCATGATCAGCGCGATGCGGGGTTTCGAGTCCGGCGTCGAGCCGCCGGATTCGCCGGATTCGCGGGGTCCGCAGCCGGTGCCAAGCGCGAGGAGCAGGGCCCAGGCCGCGAACAGGCCGGCCAACGGACGGATGCGGAGGAGGTCGGAACGGGGTTGTGTTGTCATGAGCGTGAGGTCTGGGATTGGTGTGAAGCGGGCCTTTCTAGCCCGCAGCGGTCCGCATTCTGAAGTTCTCAGCTTCGCCGTGGTCACAAATCCATGAAACATGCGGGCTAGGAGAACTTGTGCTTGCCCGGGACCGGGACTTCCGGGAAGGGGAGGCTGCCAAACTCGTACTTGTCGGGGCCGTACCGCAGTTTCGAGTGAAGCGCTTCGTCCCACTCGACAGTCCGGCCCGTGTAGGCCGACTCGCGTCCCATGACAGCCGTCAGGGTGCCTTCGGCCAGGCTCTTGGCTTCGTTAATCGGTTTGCCCGCGCGGATGCTGGCGATGAGATTCTGATGCTCTTTCTGGTAAGGATTGCCATCCTCGATCCCGCGGCTGCGCCAGTTGCCGCCGCCGCGGATCGTCAGGAGATTGTTGCCGTCATTGAGCATCGCCACGCCTTTGGTTCCCTGGATCACTTCGCCCACCCGCCCTTCGGTGCCGTCCATCTGGCGGCACTGGCTGAACATGCGCACGCCGTTGGGATACTCGAACTCGACGGCGAAGTGGTCGTAGATATTGCCGTGGATCGGGTGCCGGCGCGCCTGGCGTCCGCCCTGGCCGTAGGCCTTCACGGGGTGGGCGCCCATCGCCCAATTCATGATATCGAGGTTATGCACGTGCTGCTCGGCGATGTGATCCCCGCTGGTCCAGGTGAAGTAGTTCCAGTTGCGAAGCTGCCATTCCATGTCGCTCATCGCATCCGTCCTCTCGATCACCCAGATCACGCCGCCGTTCCAATAACAGCGCAGGCATTGGATCTCGCCAATCTGCCCATCGTGGATGCGGCGGATCGCCTCGTTGTAGCTGGGGCGGTGCCGGCGCTGGGTCCCCGCCGCAATGCCGAGGTTCTTCGCCATGGCGATTTCCCCCGCTTCGAGCAAGGTCCGCACACCGGGGCCGTCGACGGCGCCGGGTTTTTCCATGAAGACGTTCTTGCCGGCCTCGACGGCGGCCTTGACGTGGAGCGGGCGGAAATGGGGCGAGGTGGCGTGGATCACATAGTTGATTTCGGGAATCGCGAGCAGCTTCTTGTACCCATCGAACCCGTCGAAGCACATTGCATCCGGGATGTTCACGCCGAGCTTCCTCAGGTTCTGGCGGCAGGCGTTGACGCGGTCCATGAACACGTCGCACAAGGCGACCACCTCGAGGTTCTTGTGGGCGACCGTCGCATTCGACGCCACGTCTTCGGTGTGATAGCCCGCGCTCGGGTAAATGACCTGGGTGGCCGCGCCCAGGGCGTCAAGCACCGCCCCCGTCCCGCGTCCGCCGCAGCCGATCACCCCGATCCTGATCGGCATGTCCGCCTCCGCGCGGGCGCCAGACACGAACGGGAACTCGGCGAATGCCGCGCCGGCCAAGGCGGCCGATGACCCCCGCAGGAAATGGCGTCGGGAACACTTCGATTCAGTTGCGGGTGAAGTCGGATCCGAGGTATTCATGCGCGAAATAGTGGAGGAGGGGCTCGGGGAAAAGCCAGAAGAAACTCCGCCAGCCCGCCTCTCGCAGTGGATCTGGAGGTCGTCGGGTGAGAATCGAGTTTGCGCCCCGTGAGGGCACGCCTGCCGCGCCGCGTGGGGGCACGCGGCCTACAACACCGATGTCTGCCCCTTGTAGGCCGGGTCCCCTGACCCGGCGACCGCACCGGTGCCTCTCTTTGCGCCGCGTGGGGGCACGCGGCCTACAACGGGAGTCTCCATCCGGTGTCGGCCCGGTGCCCGCACCGGGCCTGGAGTATGGACATTCTCGATGCTTGTCGATGCGGTTGCAGGATCTTCATCGCACACTTCATCGTCCGGCAGGCTCTGTTCGATCAGCCCGAGCCCAAGCCACCCAGCATCGATGCGATTCGCTCCAGCACGGCCATGGCGCACGCTCTCTCTTCGGGATCAAGCTTGCCCGTGCGCGTGCAAAGCTCCAGATGCGTTCCCACACCTTCAATTTGTCCAGGGAGAACATCCTTGCCTCTTGGTCCTGCTCGCCACAGATCGATGAAGTGTGCGATCAAGTGTGCGATAAAGTCCAATACCAAGAATGTCCAAACTCCATAGACAAGCCCAAGTCGGTCACTGCGCGCCGGGCATCGGCGGCGCATTGTTCAACCCGGGGATGGGCGGGCTGGGCGGGAAGGGCACCCCCTGACGGCGCGAGATTTCCTCCTGGGCGCGCATCAGGAGCATCTGCTGTTCGGGCGCAAGGGCCGGCTGAGGGGGCTGCACGGCCTCGCCTCCGCCGCCAAACTGCGTCGGGGCGTTGATTCCCGAAACGGCTCCGGAAGAGAGGCGGGTCGGCCTTACGGGAATGGACTGCAGGCCGCTCGGGTTGGGCGTAGTCAGAGTCGGCGTCCCCCCGGGGGCGATCGAGGGCGCAGTCCCCGCCGCCCCGGGTCTGGTCCAAGTCGCCCGGGCGGCAGCCGCAGCGGGTGTCGTGCCCCCGGGCTGCGGCTGGCCTGGGCGCCCAGGCACAGCCCCGGGAGCGGCCGCGGGCGCCGCCGGAGGCTTGAGCCCGTTGTTCACGAAGTCGAGAGTCATCTCCTTTCCTGCGTAGGCAACGCGCACTGCCCCCGCCCGCTCGTCGATCTGCAGGACGTGGAGATTCGTGATCAGCCAGTCCTTGTCACCTTCGGCGACCAGATCGGAGTTGATCTGCGGCTTGCCGGGCTCCTGAAGGACGAAGGTGGCGTGGCGCCCGCCCAACAAGGTGATGATCCCGGACAACTTCAGCGCCGAGGGCGAGACCTGTTGGGCCGGTTGTTCGGGCGGAGGCGCAGGGGGAGGCGGCGTCTTGAGACCGAATGCGTTGCGCAGAACGATCGACTGGTAGGGAGAATCTTGCGCCGGGCCCGCGGTCGGAGCCGAAGTCACGTCCGGCTCGGCAGGCGCCGGCTGGGCAGGCTTGGACTGGGCGGGCGCCGGTTGGACAGGCACTGGCTGCGCAGGCGGTGTCGGGTTGGGAAGGCTCCTGCCATCAGCCCGCGGCGGTTTCTCCTCGACGTTGGGCGCTGGAGCAGCCTCAGGCCCCCCGTCCTCCTTAGGTTCCATCGGTTGCCCGGGTTCCTCAGGCGCTTCGGGCTGAGGGGTGTCCTCGGATTCGACAGGGGCAGCCGGCGTCGCCGGATCTTCTGATCCCGGTTCGGGCGGGGCGGGCGCTTCCTCGGCCGGCACATCACCGTCGTTCTGGGCCGGGCTTGCACCGAACGCAAAAGCCAAACCTCCCGCCACCAAGGTCAGGCACAACAAATTGCGCAGCGTTGTCACGAGCCCACTATCGCTCATGGTCCTTTTGAACACCATCAGAGAGTATTGGTTGCGCGCGGATCAGGTTTAGCCCGGTTATTTCACACGCTTCGCGAGGAACTGTAACCGGAAATGTGACAGTGACCGGTCAGATGACATCAAAAGTTGGTGAGAAATGCGGGCTATGGCTCGGGAGGCCGGACGTCATGCTTGAAGGCCAGAGCGCCCGTCGGACAGGCCTCGACACATTCCCGGGCCACTTTCTGCAAGCCGTCGGCAATCGCACGGTCCAACGGCGCAGCCACCCGCACGTCAAATCCGCGCCCGATGAACGTCAGCCCGAGCGGTTCCCGCGCCAGCTCCGTGATCCTGACGCAGATGCCGCACAGGATGCACTTGCCCGGCTCGAACACGATCTCGCCGCGTTCGAGATGCTGTTCGAAGGGGCGGCGTTGGGAACGAAACCGGCCCGGCTCGACGCCGTACAACTCGCCGTAATGCTGCAGTTGGCAGTTTCCTTCGGCACGGCAGTCGCAGTGCAGACAACGGCCCGCTTCGCCCCGGCCTTCGAGAACGGTGAAACCGCGCAGCACACCCTGCCCGGGGGAGATGCGGGGAGCGGGGTTATGCCCGATCAGGAAAAGCCCCAGCTCGGGGGCGCTCAAACGTCCCATCACACTCGAAAAAAGCCGTTGTTCGCCCCCCGCTTTCAGTCCGACCAGGGTGCGATGGACGGCGAGGGCGGCGGACCGTCCCTCGCTCATGGCGCGAACGAGGTGCTTGATCGGGCGGATGGCGGCTCCCGCGGCGAAGACCTTTGACCGCGAAGTCGCCGCGGTGAGGGGATCGGCCCGGATGCCGGTTGGGGTGGTTGTCAGACCCAGGCTGTCGCGGGCCTTGTCCTTTTGGCCCCAAGCGACAAGCACGGCGTCAAAGCGCGGCAAAAGGCCTTCGAGCGTCTCGTCGCGCCCCAACTCGACCCCGAGGCTGAACTGGGCGCCGAGGGCCCGCAGCCGGTTCATTTCGGCGTCAAGCGTCGCCGAATCCAACGCGCCGCCAGCCACCTCGATGCGCAGGCTCCCACCCGGTTTGTCATGGCGATCGAAGATTGTGACGCCGTGCCCCTCTCGCAGGAGAAAGAAGGCCGCGGCAAGCCCAGTCGGTCCCGCCCCGATGATCGCCACCGATTTCCCCGTCGCGGGCTTGCGCGGCGGCAGGAACGGACTCGACGATGCCAGGTCCCGGTCGGCGACCAGGCGTTCGACATCGCGAATCGCGGTGGGCTGATCGTGTGTCCCGCGGCGGCAGCCGTTCTCGCAGGGGTGATGGCAAAGCCGCCCGAGGATCGCGGGCATCGGCAGCGCCCGCAGCACAGTGCTGGTTGCCGCGTCCCAGGCCTGGGTCTCGACCTGACGAAGCATCACCGGGATGTTGAGGTGCAAGGGGCAGAGGCGATGGCAGGGCGCGAGACAATCGCCGACGTGATCGCTGAAAAGCAGTTCGAGCGCCGTGCGCCGCGCCGTCCGCACCTCGTCGGTCTCGCTTTCAATCACCATGCCCGGTTGGACTTCGAGGCCGCACGACGGCACAAGACGCCCGCCGCCTCCCCCCCCCGCGCGGACCTTGACCAGGCAAACCAGACAGGAGGTCAAGGGACCGCATTTCGGGAGGTAGCAGAGCGTGGGGATATCGAGTCCCAAGCGGCGCGCGCCAGCCAGCACGGTCTCCCCTTCGCGCACGGTCACCGGACGCCCGTCGATCACGATCTCGAATTCGGGCGTCTGGCGCGGAGTGCCGTTTTCGGTGTCGTTCATGTCACCTCCACGGCGTGATGGGGGCAGACGCGGCGGCAGGAATCGCAGCGCGTGCACAAATCGAGGTTGATGACGTGCCGTTCGTAGGGCGCGATCGGGATGGCATCGACGGGGCAATGCTGGGCGCACAGCGTGCAGCCGGTGCAGTCGGCGGTGATGTGATACTTGATCAGCGGCAGGCACTTGCCCGCCGGACACCGCCCCTGGATGTGCGCCTCGTACTCATCCCGATAATAGCGCAGGGTGGTCAACACCGGGTTGGGCGCGGTCTTGCCCAGGCCGCAGAGGCTGCCCCGACTGATCTGAACGGCCAACGACTCGAGTTCGTCCAGATCCTGCTTGTGGCCGCGTCCGCCGCAGAGGCGATCGAGGATCTCGAGCATGCGCTTGGTGCCGATGCGGCAGAAGGTGCACTTGCCGCACGACTGATCCTGTGTGAACTGGAGGAAATAGCGGGCGATGTCCACCATGCAGGTGGAATCGTCCAGCACCACCAGCCCGCCCGACCCCATGATCGCACCCACGCGCTGGAGCGACTCGTAATCGACCGGCGTGTCCGCCAGCCGCGCAGGGACGCATCCCCCCGAGGGCCCGCCAATCTGCACAGCCTTGAAACGGCGTCCCGCCTCGACGCCCCCGCCGATGTCCTCGACAATCTCGCGCACGGTCGTGCCCATCGGTATCTCGATCAGGCCGCCCCGGCGCACCCTTCCGGCCAGGGCGAACACCTTCGTCCCCTTGCTGGTGTCAGTGCCGATGGCGGCAAACGCCTCCGGACCGTGCCGGATGATCCACGGCACCATCGCCAGGGTCTCGACGTTGTTGATCAGGGTCGGCTTCCCCCACAAGCCGGATTGCGCCGGGAACGGCGGGCGCAGGCTGGGCATGCCCCGACGCCCTTCCACGGACTGGATCAGCGCCGTCTCCTCGCCGCACACGAATGCTCCCGCCCCCTCCTTGATGGTGATTCGCAAAGGATAGGGCGATCCGCACAGCGCGTCCCCCAGCCAGCCGCGCCGTTCGAGTTCGAGAATCGCCGCCCGAACCCGGCGCACGGCCAGCGGATACTCGTGCCGGATGTAGAACGCGCCCTCATGCGCTCCAATGGCGACGGCCGCGATCGCCAGGCCCTCGATCACCCGATACGGAAACGACTCGAGAATCATCCGGTCCATGAACGCCCCCGGATCGCCCTCGTCCCCGTTCCCGACAACATACTTCACCGCGCCCGGCTGCTGACGCGCCACCTGCCATTTGCGTCCGCTCGGGAAACCGGCCCCTCCGCGCCCCCGAAGTCCTGACGCCACGATGGCATCGATGATCTCTTCGGGAGACAGCGGCGGACGCTCTGGGGAAAGGGCGTTTCCCGGGGGCTGAGCGCCCGGGGCGGAGTCCGCGTCTGTGTGCGGCGCCGGTGCGTCGAGAGGCGTCGGCCTCGCCCGCGCGTCGAGGCCGGCCAGACAGCGGCGGAGGGCGATAAATCCGTCATGCGCCAGGTACTCGTCGAGGTCGAGGGGATCGAGCTTGCCGAAGTGTTCGGTGGCGATGTGCACCTGCTTACCGAGGAAGGCCGAGACGCTCCCCTCCCGCAGATCGAGGGCGCACGACCGGACCTGGTCCGGCTCGGTGCGATCGACGAGCACCTGGTCGATGGCATTCTCCCAGAAGCGGCTCACGCGCGCGAGCCAGGCGCGCGGACGCAGATGCCGCTCGAGCAGGGCGGCGGCGTTCCCCGGTTGCACCCCCGCGTAGAACGTGCTGCGCCCGTTGGCCTCGGCCACCTCGACCAACGGCGTGCGATGGCACATCCCCACACAGCCCACCCGCTTGACCACGACGCTGCCGCCGCAGCGCTCGGCGTGATCCACGAGCGCGTGAAACAGCCGGTCGCTGCCTTTCGCCATGCAGCACGAGCCCAGGCCCACATGGATCTCGATCGCGCGACCGGGGCGCGCCTTGAGATCCTCCGTCGACCGCGCCGAGCCGCCGAGGGCCCGCTGGCTTTCGAGGAAATCGCGCAGGAGTTGAGGGACCTTCTCGGCGGTGGTGTGGCCGAACGTGCTGCCGCCAATCCTGACCACCGGCGCCAGGGTGCAGCATCCCAGACACGCCACCGGCTCGATCGTGAATTGCCGGTCCGGATCCGTATCGTCTCCGTCCGGGATCCGCAACTGCCGGCGGAGCGCGTCCTCGACCCGCTCGGAGCCGGTGACATGGCAGGCCGTGCCGTGGCAGACGCGGACGAGGTGCCGCCCGACCGGCGCGTGCCGGAACATGTCGTAGAAGGTCGACACGCCGGTGATCGCCGCCGGCGTGATCGCCGTAATCTCACCAATCCGCTCGAGAGCGCGCGCGGGCAGATAGCCGTAATGCCCCTGCACGGCCTGCAGAATCGGGATCAGGGCCGCGGGCGTCCGCCCCAACCGCTCGACCGCTGCGTCCACAAAAGCCAGATCCACCGAACCGGGCGGATTGGCCGCCGAGTCGGGTCCGGCCAGGGGCGCACTGTGAATCGTCGAGACGGGCGGTTTCACGGTTGTTTCTCGGGCGCCTTGGATTGCGCCGCCTTCGCACCGATGCAGAACAGGGTCTTCGTGGTGCGGATAAACAGCCGGTCCGACAGCAGAGCGGGACTGGCGAGAATGGGTTCGCCCATGTCGAAACGGGCCACTTCCTTGAATTCGCGCGCCGCCTTGGCGATCAGGACCTCGCCCTTCTTGCCGAGGACGAGCAGACGGTCCCGCGCGATGGCGGGGGTCGCGTTGATCTCGATTTCGAGCTCCTGTTCCCATTGCTTCTCGCCGCTCCCGGCGTCGTAACAGGTCAAGGTCCCGTACGTGGTCGCCAGGAACACAAGCTCGCCGTTGCTGGCAGGGCTGGTGATGTCCGGGATGTTGTCCTCGGCCGTCCAGGCCACGTGGCTCTGGGTAACGTTGCCCTGCCCGTCGGGACGCAGCGCCACCAGTCTGTCCATCGGGCTCGGTGTCAGGACCAGGCCGCCGACGTAAATGGGCGAAGGGGCGATCTCGCCCATCAGGACTTCGCCGCGCCACAACTCGGCGCCATCCATCGCCGCGTAAGCAATCACCCAGGGGCCGCCAAGCGTGATGATCTGCGGGCCGACCGGCGTGTCCGCGACGCACGGCGTGGCCCACGACTCCGGAACCGCGCGCGTCCGTTCCCACACGATTCGCCCCGTCGCGCCATCGAAGGCGTAGAGGCGCGAACGGTTCTGTTCGGCCTGGCCTTGATCGAGCTGGACCAACAGGCGGTCCTGCCAGGGGACAAGCGACGTGGCATGCCCGTACGCGTTCTTGGGCACGCCCAGATGCTTGGCCCACGCCAGCGTGCCGTCGAAACGGAAGGCCGCCAGATCCCCGTTGCCGAAAATCACGAATGCCCGCCGGCCATCGGTCGCCATGGACGGCGCGGCCAGGCCCGTGCCCTCGGCGACCTCGGGCAACTGCGCCGGGCTGCCTGGAATGTTGGCGACGGGCCGACGCCAGACGAGCGCCCCGCTGTCCGCGTCATAGCAAAACACCTCCCTTTGCTGCTGCTCGGCGCCTGAGAGAAAGACGCGGTTACTCCAGACGATGGGCGAATTGAACCCCTGGTTGGTGGCACTGGCGCGCCACAGGATGCCGGCGCCCGTCGCCACATCCCACGGCTCGAACGGCACGCCGTTGCTCGCGTACGCATTGCCCGTCGGACCGAGAAAGCGCGGCCAGTTCGCCGCAAACAGAGCCGCGGGCATCGGACCGGACGCCTCCTCGCCCTCCTCGCCTCCGAGCCTGGCCAGGAACTTCCCGATCTGGTCCGGACGCTCGGGAAGGGCTGTCCCGCTCGACAACGCCAACGCGACGAGACCCAAACCCGCCAAGGCGCCCATGCCGATGACGGCTCGCCGCGCGCGCCCGGCGAGCCGATCCTGCCGCTCCGCGGCGTCCGTGACCAGGCGCGGGCAGTAGACCTGGGCCTCGAGTCGGGCCGCCTGGCGCGCCGACCAGACCAGCAGCGCGCCGCCCGCCAACAGGAGCCATGCCCCCGCAGCCTGAAAAGCGATCTGCCGGAAGTACACCTGGCGCAGCCGCAGATCCAGGGCGCGGATCTGTTCCTTGAGCTGCTCGTCCTGGGGGGTCTCGAGCAGCCTGGCCTTGAGCGCGATCAACTCCCGCGACTTGAGCGGATCGTCCACTCTCGACTGAACATGTCGAATCACCAGCGCGATGATGACGCCGACGCAGAAAATCGCGGCGATCGCTGCCGTGATCCAAAAAAGGCGCGCTGCGCGTCGCGCTTCGGGGGCGTTCACCGGCGGGGTTTGACTCGTTGCAGCCATGCGACTCGAGGCGCTTCAATCCCGTTTCGTTCCAGCCGCCGTCGGGCCGGTTCCAAGTCCCGGTCCGGGGCGGGTCGGAATGGCGGACGCAGGCAGGAGCCCGAGCCGCACCCGCTCGTTGGGACACGCCATGAAACAGCGCGCGCACGCCACGCAGGCGCCCCGATCCGGCTCGAAGTCGGTTCGATCCGGTCGCACGGACAAGCCGATCAGCTTCGCAAAAACCACCAGCACAGTCCAACCGCCGAAGAGCCAGCCGGACAGAACGAATCGGCGGCGAATGTCCACAGCGGCCGCAACCAACTGCGGCGCATCCCGCTCGGCGCGCCCCAACGCGAGGCTGTCCGGCGTGGCCGGGATGGGCATCACGGTTGGCTTGTTGGGATCGGCGTAGCGCTCCGCCAGGGCGACGGTCGGGTGCACTTTCGAGAATGGAACGCTCAGCTTGGACCCCACCCAGCCGCCGACAAACAAAGCGACCGGCAGCAGGAGCAGCAGCCGGCCAAGGCGCCGCCGGGCCGGGACCAGGACCGGCGGCGTGGTCGACGTGAGCGCTGGCTCGCGAATCGCACCGTAGGGACAGGCCTCTTCGCAGAGGCGGCATTGGGTGCAGAAGTCCGGGGTGATGCGCACCCGCCATTTCGAGGCGAGCGCCGCCAGGCGCAACAACGCCCCATACGGGCAGAGGAACCGGCAGTACGGGCGCCCGATAAAGAGGCTCGCCAGGACAAAGAGCCCGCCCAAAGTCAGCAGCGTCGCGCTCCCGGTCAGTCGAAAGAGCGGCACAAAAGGGTCGTAGCGGCAGATGATAAACGCGCTGCCGGTCGCCGCAAAGGCGAGACCGGCCCCGAGAAAGAGGAACGGCACCACGCTCAAAGCGTGGTCGAGCCAGGCGGGCACCTTCACCGGCTTGATCAAGACCAGATCCTGCAGCGCTCCATGGGGACACACCGCGGCGCAAAACGTCCGTCCGGCAAACAACGCCACCACCAAAGGCGCAAAGAAGAAAACGAGCACCGTCATGGGCAGCGCGTAGCTCGCATCGCACAAGGCCAAGGCCACGTTCTGCACCGCCCCGATCGCGCAGATGCATCCCTCGCGGTAGAACCCGAAGTAGATCAGCGAGAACAGGGACAGCGCAATGATGCCCCGTCGCGACCGTCGCCGATGCACCAGGTAACACGCCAACCCAAGCGCCCCCACGAGCGCCGCCACGTCGACGTGCTGCATGGCCAGAGACCGCGGGCTCGGCGTCGCGGTCAAGGGCAGCGCATGCCCGCTTTCGAACTCTGGCGGAGGGAACCGCGCCTCGCCCAGGGCCGCCGTCCCGCCGCACACCCAGACAATTGCCAACGCGAGGAATGCGGGCCAGAGCCAGCGCTTCGAGAGCGGCGCTTCAACGCCGCTCTCAATGTCGAGGTCCATCGAGTGCGACTTCCCGCGTTGAGCGGTGTCCGGACCGGCAGACGGCCTTTTGGCGCCCCCTCCGAGACCTCGTGGCGTATCGTCCCTCATGCGCGGCTCAGTGCGAGGTCTTGAGCAAATACGGTTGGCTCACCGGCACGCGGCGGAAGGCGTCGCCCGGGCAGACCCGCCCGATGGCACATTCGCTGCAATTGAGGCAGAGATGCTGGCGCACCTGAAGGTAGAGCGAGCCGTTGCCGAACCGGCTGCACCCCTCGACACATTTGCCGCATCCGATGCACAGCGCCTCGTCGATGGTGTACTCGTAATACGGATCCTCGATGTACTTGCGCTGGATGGCGCCCGTCGGGCAGAGCTGGTTCTCCGCGCCCGTGTTGAGGGCATTGGGCTCAGGCACGAAATAGCCGGTGCACAGCTCGCAGTAGCCGCAAAGATCGTACGAATGCACGCACTTCACCGCCGATTGATCGAGCACACACTCGGTCGCGCAACGCCCGCAGCGCAGACACTTCAAGGGATCGATCTGCCAGACGGTGGTCTGACTGCTCGTGCGGTGCACAAGGGTCCCAACCACCGCGCCCACGCCCGTCAGGGCCGCCACCCGCGCCCCGTTGCGCAGGAAATTGCGGCGACTCACCGGGCCCTCTCCTGGAGATCGAGGCGTCATGAGGAAGCTCCTTCGCGCTTGCGGGCCATCACGCGGATGTCCCCCGCCAGCGGATCGAGTATGAAGATGCGGCCCCGCGCATCAGCCACCGCATCCAGCGCGGCCTTCGCCATGCTGACGCCCGGGGGCACGCTCTGGGCAAACGACTCCGCTCCGGAAACGACGCATTCGAACTCGCCCAGGGCACTGTAAACCTTCACGCGCCGCAGCCCCTTCTCGCAGGTCACGCAGCGCCCGTCAGGCAGCGTCGCCAGATTGATCGGATTGCAGCAGCCGCAAAAACCGTCGATTGCCGCCGTCGGTCTCCCCCACGCCAGTTCGAGATCGCCCGACGCCGTGTACAGTTCAACCCGGTGCCTGCCGGGGTTGTTCACCCGCAGGAGACCGTCGCGATGCAGTTCGACATCGAGGAACGGACTCGGAAGCACAAAACCGGGAATGCCGCGCTCCTTGTCCTGCTCGCCGATCCGCCCCAGAAGCCGGCCCGAGCGATCGTACCGCAACACCGCGCGACCGCCGGAATCCGCCGCAAAAAGACCGTCCTCGCCCACCGCCACGCCGGTCAGCCATGTCTTCGACACCGGCGAACTCCAGACAGCCGTCCGCTGGCCCCTGGCATCGAAGACCTCGATATGATCGCGCAGCGCGACGTAGAGAAGCCCGTCCCTGGCCACACCCAGACACTGCGCCGGCCCGGCGAGCGCAATCTCGAAGTCGACCCCGCCGCCCTCCCCCAGACGCACGACCGAGTCGCCGGCGGCCACGTGGAGCGCGCCCTCCGGCCCCAGCGCAAGCCGCCGCGGTTCGGGACGGGGCGACTTGAACCGGGCCGTCTCCTCGTAGTGAATGAACTTGGGATCCGTCCGCTCGAACTTGCCGACGTCATAGGCGAACGGGTTCTCGGCGCTGCTACGGGCGGCCCGGACATTGGGTCCGGACGCCGCCAACGCGCCCACAGCCCCCAGCAGACCGCTCGCCTGCAGGTTCCTGCGCAGGAAATCCCGGCGCGAGCCGTTCGAACCCGAAGACTCGGCCGGTCTCAGTGCATCTCCACGTCGCATGTCCCGATGCCCCGGCGGTAGTAGTTAAACTGGACGTTCGGATGGTCGGCGAGCAGGGACATCGGCACCGCCGCGTCGGCGATCCGCTCCGCAATCATGAATGCTGTCAACCGCTGGCCGAATGGGTTGTCGTGGTTGCCGGCATGCCAGATCGACACTTTCTCGGCCTTCCATGTCTCGACCGGGCCGACACTCAAGGCTTGCGTGGGCACCAACGCGATGTTGCCGCCTCCCGAGGTGCGGGCATTCTGCGCCACCGTCAATGGATGCAAATCCACCACACGGGTCGCCAGCTTCCGGTATTCCGCCGGCGACGGCGGCTGGTCCTTGTACTTGCCCCGGCGCCGCGGCGGATCGTTGAAGGCCCAATGCTTCACGTCGCCCTGGCCGCCCTGCATGACAGCGCAACGCACGCCGTCCCAGCTCCGCCGATATGGCGCCGTGTCGGCCTTCGGGAAGTGGAGGTGGGCGTCGGGCATCCGGAGATTCTTGCGGATGCGATCGAAGCAGAGCGCGCGGTCGGCCCGTTCGAACGAGAGCGGATGGTCCAGCGGCGCCTCGCGACCATCGAGGTACCATTCGTCCATGCCCCAGAAATGCGCGGAGCGGATGTCGAGGTCGAGGGTATTGACGATCTGGGCGACCAGGGGAAGCTGCTCGGTCGGGCCGATCGGCCCGCAGATCCCCACCGGATTGTCGTCGGTCGACTGGCGCCAGGCGTCAATGTACTCGAGCGCTTCCGCCAGGTAGAAGCTCTCGAGCGTGTCATAAAACACCACTTTGAAGCCCGGACGCGCAAGCCGCAGCATCTTCTCCGGCGTGAGCCGGGCGGCGGCCCGAATGATCTCCTCATCCAGCGTCGTGTAGTCCCACCAATCGGGGGCGATGGCACTGAGTCTGCGTGACATGGTTAATGCGCTATGGCCAAGTTGTGCGCAAACTAGCCGCTTGACCGCGTTCGCGCAACAGTTTCGAGGCGATTCCCCCCCTCCGCCCGGTGGATCCGGTTGCTGTCCGTGTTCCCTCGCCCGGTGAGGGCACCGGCCCACACCGGAGAGAGATTCCCGGCAATCGGGTCGGGTGCCCCGATCCGGCGTTTGCGCCGGTGTGTGTCTTCGCGCCGCGTGGGGGCACGCGGCCTACAACCTCGATGTCTGCCCCTGTAGGCCAGGAGGTCCACAAACGGGTCAGTTCTTGATATTGGCATATTGGTGCGTCAGCGCCAACGGGCAGCAGAAGAATATGACAAACTCAAGAACTGACCCCTCTTTGTCGGATCAGGTGCGCCAGGGACGATCTGGTTCTGGATTTGTTTTGACCGCCGGGCGGGGCGATTGATAGCAATTGAACCATGCGACACACCATTTCCGTGTTGGTCGAGAACAAGTTTGGCGTGCTGACGCGCGTGGCCGGTCTGTTTAGCGGACGCGGCTTCAACATCGACACGCTCAACGTTGCTCCGACACAGGATCCGACCATGTCTCGCATGACGATCGTCACGCGGGGGAACGACGCGACGGTGGACCAGATCGTCAAGCAGCTCGAGAAGCTGGTCGAGACCGTCAAGGTGCAGGACTTCCGGGAAGGCGAATTCGTCGATCGCGAGCTGGCCATGATCAAGGTGGGCGTCGACTCGAAGACGCGCGCCGAGGTCATGCAGATCACCGACATCTTCAGGGCCAAAATCATCGACGTCCAACCCAAGACGCTCACCATCGAGATCACGGGCGACGAGAGCAAGGTCGAGAAGTTCATCGAACTGATGAAGGCCTTCGGCATTCTCGAACTGACGCGGACGGGCAAGGTGGCTTTGCCCCGGAAATGAGGGGAATCCGGCTTTCTATTTGACGCCTGGCGCCTCCTCCGGCGAACATCGGGTCCGGTTGGTTCGGTTCCTGGAGCCCGACACCCGGGTGGGAACAGGCGGATCGACAAACAGACAGAGACACAACCCGGTGTGGCACTGTGAATGTCACACCACCATCACGGCATATTGACCATGGCAACTATTGATTTCGGCGGCACACGGGAACAGGTCATCACGCGCAAAGAATTCCCGATGGCCAAGGCGCGCAAGGTCCTCAAGAACGAGGTGATCGCCATCATCGGGTACGGCGTCCAGGGCCCGGCCCAATCGCTCAACCTGCGTGACAACGGCTTCAACGTCATCGTCGGCCAGGCCAGCCAGTTCAAGCGCGACTGGGACCGCGCCGTGCAGGACGGATGGAAACCGGGCAAGACGCTCTTCGAAATCGACGAGGCGGTCCGCCGCGCCACGATCGTCCAGATCCTCGTCTCCGATGCCGCCCAGCGCGTCGTCTGGCCCGTCATCAAGGCCAACCTCAAACCGGGCGACGCCCTCTATTTCTCCCACGGATTCTCGATCGCCTACAGGAAGCAGACCGGCATCGTCCCCCCGGCCGACGTCGACGTCATCATGGTCGCCCCGAAGGGATCCGGCACCTCGGTGCGCCGCAACTTCCTGACCGGCGCCGGCATCAATTCGAGCTTCGCGGTCGAGCAGGACGCCACAGGGCGCGCCGAGGAACGCTGCCTGGCGATCGGCATCGGGATCGGATCGGGCTACCTCTTCCCCACCACGTTCGAACACGAGGTCTTCAGCGACCTGACCGGCGAGCGCGGCGTGCTCATGGGCGCCCTGGCCGGCATCATGGAAGCCCAGTACGATGTGCTGCGCGCCAACGGCCACACGCCGAGCGAGGCCTTCAACGAAACGGTCGAGGAACTGACCCAGAGCCTCATCCGGCTGGTCGACGAGAACGGCATGGACTGGATGTACTCGAACTGCTCGGCCACCGCCCAGCGCGGCGCGCTCGATTGGAAGCCGCGGTTCAGGAAGGCGGTCCTGCCGGTGTTCAAGGAGCTTTATCAGCGCGTCAAAACCGGCAAGGAATGCGCCCGAGTGCTCAAGGCGTGCGGCGCCCCCAATTACCAGGCCCAACTGCAAAAGGAACTGCGCGCGATTCGCGATTCCGAGATGTGGCAGGCCGGCGCCGCCGTGCGCGCTCTCCGGCCCAAGGAATCCGCCCGCGCCATCGCCAAAGGCACCAAGGGCATCTCGGGCCGCGCAGCCAACTGACACCCGTACATTCCACGCCCCGTTCCGTTGAGCGTTGAGCTTAAGACGTTCGGTTCCATCTGACTTGTGCATTGTGATCATGGCTATTCGAGGGGCGCATCGAGCGCCAGGTTCTTTCGTTCTATGAGCCGCGTTCTCGCGACGGGTGTCGGAGCGCTCAGCCTCGCCTCGAGCCTTGCCGCGTCCGACGCGCCGGACGCCGGACCGCTGGCGTCCGAGTGGAAAGGCCCGCACGGGGGTCTGCCGCCGTTCGACCAGGTGCAGGTGGCGCATTTCAAACCGGCCTTCGAGACCGCGATCGGGGCCTACCGGGCCGAGATTCGCCAGATTGCCGACCAGGCCGCTCCGGCCAGTTTCGACAACACGATTGCGGCGCTCGAAAAGGCGGGGCGCACCCTGGACCGGGTCGAGGCCGTTTACGGCGTCTGGGGCTCGACGATGAGCACGCCGGAGTTCCGGGCCATCGAGCAGGAGCTCGAGCCGAAGCTGGCCGCCTTGCGCGACGAGGTCTATCAGAACGAGGCGCTTTTCAAGCGCATCGAGGCCGTCTACCAATCGCCGGACAAGGCCCGGCTGACGCCCGAACAGCAGCGCCTGGTCTGGCTGCACCACACGGAGTTCGTCCGGGCCGGCGCGCGGCTCGACGCCGCCGGCAAGGCGCGCGTCGCGGCCATCAACCAGCGCCTTGCGACCCTCTACACCACATTCAGTCAGAATCTGCTCGCGGACGAGGAAGGGTACGCCACGGTGATCGCGGATGCGGCCGGCCTGGCCGGGCTGCCGGATTCGTTCCGGGCCGCCGCGGCGGCCGAGGCGGAGGCGCGCGACCAGAAGGGCCAGTGGGTGATCGCGAACACCCGATCGAGCGTCGAGCCGTTCCTGACCTACTCGATACGGCGCGACTTGCGCGAGCAGGTTTGGCGCAATTTCGTCAGCCGCGGCGATCATCCCGGCGCGCACGACAACAAGCCCTTGATCTCCGAGATCCTCGGGCTCCGCGCCGAGCGTGCGCGGCTGCTTGGCTACGCGACCCACGCCCACTGGCGGCTCGAGAACTCGATGGCCCGGACCCCCGAACGGGCGATGGAACTGATGGAAGCGGTCTGGAAGCCGGCCCTGGCCCGGGTCCGCGAGGAAGTCGCCGACATGCAGGCGATCGCCGATGCCGAGGGCGCGGGGATCAAGATTGCGCCTTGGGACTACCGCTTTTACGCCGAGAAGGTCCGCAAGGCCAAGTACGACCTCGATGAGAACGAGGTGAAACCGTACCTGCAGCTCGACAAGCTCCGCGAGGCGATGTTCTGGGCGGCCGGCCAGATCTATGGGCTGGCCTTCACGCCCGCGCCCGACGTCCCGGTGTATCATGGCGAGGTTCGTGTCTGGGAGGTTCGAGCCGCCGACGGACGCCACGTCGGGCTGTTCTATTTCGATCCGTATGCGCGGACGGGCAAGCGGTCGGGGGCCTGGATGAACGCCTATCGGAGCCAGGAACGGTTCGATCGCCCGATCACGACGCTGGTCTCGAACAACTCGAACTTCATGAAAGGGGGCGCGGGCGAGCCGGTTCTGGTGTCCTGGGAGGATGCCAAGACCCTTTTCCACGAGTTCGGCCACGCGCTGCACGGTCTGTGTTCGGACGTGACCTACCCGTCGCTGTCGGGCACGCGCGTGCCGCGCGATTACGTCGAGCTGCCCTCTCAGATCAACGAGCGCTGGCTGGCGACGCCCGAGGTGCTCAACCGGTTCGCGCTCCACTCGAAGACCGGGGAGCCGATGCCGTCCGCGCTGGCCCAGCGCATCCAGAAGGCCTCGAAGTTCAACCAGGGGTTCGCCACGACCGAGTTCCTGGCCAGCGGCCTGATCGACATGAAACTGCACCTGGCCGGCGAGCGGGCGATCGACCCGGCGGCATTCGAGCGCGATGAACTCGATCAACTCGGCATGCCTTCCGAGATCGTCATGCGCCATCGCATGCCCCACTTCGCCCATATCTTTGCCGGCGAAGGCTACTCCGCCGGCTACTACAGCTACCTCTGGGCCGACACGCTGACCGCCGATGCGGCGGAGGCGTTCCTCGAAGCCGGCGGCCTCTACGACAATTCCATCGCCGCGCGGTTCAAGCGCCACGTGCTCTCGGCGGGCAACACGGTCGAGCCGGCCGAGGCTTACCGGCAGTTCCGCGGGCGCGACGCCGGCATCGCCGCGCTCATGCGCGATCGGGGATTCCCGGTGCCTGCCGGGGGGAAGTGACGCGCCGGGCCTTCGATCGCATTATGAAACGCACTGACCCCAAGACGGAACTCGAAGACCAGGCGCACTCCGATGCGCCGGAAGACGCGGACGCTGTTCCAGACGCCGCCGCTGAAAGCCGGCAGGGGGCCAAGTCCGCTCGCAGCCCCTCGAACCACGTACCGCGCCTGCTCGAGAAGACGCGCGCGTTCCGCAATGCGGAGGAGGTGCGCGGCCTGGGTCTCTATCCGTATTTCCGGACCATTTCCTCGGCGCAAGACACCGAAGTCATCATCGGCGGGCGCAAGGTGCTGATGCTGGGATCCAACAGCTACCTGGGATTGACCAACCACCCGAAGATCAAGGAAGCCGCCAAGGCGGCGGTGGACAAGTACGGGGGCGGCTGTGCCGGGTCGCGGTTTCTCAATGGGACGCTGGACATCCATCTCGAACTCGAGGAGGCGCTGGCGCGGCTGGTGCAAAAGGAGGCGGTGCTGCTCTACAGCACCGGGTTCCAGGTCAACCTCGGGGTCATCAGCTCGCTGGTCGGCAAAGGGGAGTATGTGCTCGCCGACAAGAGCGATCACGCGAGCATCGTGGAAGGCTGCCTCCTGTGCCAGGGCAAGTTCGTCCGGTTCGCTCACAAGGACATGGCGGCGCTCGAGAACCGGCTTCAGATGATCGAGCGCGAGGCCGGCAAGCTGATTGTGGTCGACGGCGTGTTCAGCATGGAGGGCGACATCATCCAGCTTCCCGAGCTGTGCAAGCTGGCGAGGGAGTACGGGACCGTGGTCATGGTGGACGACGCCCATGCCATCGGCGTGCTCGGGGATCGAGGGGCGGGCACGGCGAACCACTTCGGCCTGACCGATGAGGTGCACCTCATCATGGGGACGTTCAGCAAATCGCTCGCCAGCCTGGGCGGGTTCATCGCCTCCGACAAGGCCACGATCGATTACCTCAAACACCACTCGAAGCCGCTGATCTTCAGCGCCAGCATGAGCCCGGCAAACGTCGCGGCCGTGCTCGCCGCCCTCAGGATCATGACCGGCGAGCCGGAGCGCATCCAGCGTCTCTGGCACAACACCGACCGCATGAAGCAGGGCCTGCTGGCGCTCGGTTTTGACCTTGGGGCATCGCAGACGCCGATCCTGCCCGTGTACGTGCGGGATCTGTTGACGACATTCAAGTTCTGCAGACAACTCGAAGAGCAGGGCGTGTTCGTCAACCCGGTCGTGTCGCCCGGCGTGCCGCCAGGCCAGGAGTTGCTGCGCATCAGCCTCATGGCCACCCACACCGACAACCAGATCGATTTCGCACTCGAAATGATGGGCCGGGTTGGACGCGAACTCGGTGTGATTTGAGCCGTTGCCCATGAAAGTGCTGCTGACTGGCGGCAACGGATTCGTGGGCAGTCATATCCTGGATGCGCTGTGCGCCCGGGACATTCCCGCGGTCCTCCTGGCGCGGCCAACCAGCGATCTGCAGTTCGTCCGAAATCATCTGCCTCGCGTCGAGCTGCGCCGCGGATCCGTGGCCGATCCGGCCAGCCTGCGCGAAGCCCTGTCCGGCATCACGCATGTCATCCATTGCGCCGGGACGACCAAGGCGAGCCGCCTCTCGGAATTCGATGCCGTCAACCGGGGTGGCACCGCCCACCTCGTGGACGCCCTCGACACCCAAGCCGGCCAAATCCGCCGCCTCGTCCTGATCTCGAGCCTGGCGGCCTGCGGCCCGGGCACCGCCCAAGCCCCCGCGCGCGAGACCGACGCGCCGCACCCGGTTTCCGAATACGGACGCAGCAAGCTCGCCGCGGAACGCGCGGTGACGGAACGTTGCCGCGCCGGGTACACCATTCTGCGTCCGCCGGCGGTGTATGGCCCGCGGGATGGCGAGTTCCTGCGGCTGTTTCGGACCGTGCAGCGCGGCTGGGCGCCTGCGATCGCAGGAGGGCGGCAGCCTTTGAGTCTGGTGTATGGCGCGGATCTGGCGTCGGCGGCGGTCGCTTGCCTGGATCACCCCGCAGCGGCGGGAAAAATCTTTCACGTCGCCGGCGCCGAGGTGGTGACGGGAACGCAGGTGACCGACATGATCGCGCGCGCATTGGGGTGCCGCGTGAAGCAGGTGCCCGTTCCGGGCGCGCTGGTGCGCCTGGTTTGCGCCGCCGCCACCGCGGGGGCGCGGCTCTCAGGACGGGCCAGCCTGCTCGCGCACGACAAGCACCGGGAACTGCTGGCTCCGGGATGGGTGTGCGACGCGGGCCGTTTGCAGCGCGAGTTGGGGGTGCGCTGTCCCACGCCGTTGTCCGCGGGCGCGGTCTCGACGCTGGCCTGGTATCGCGAACACCGGTGGCTGGCCTGGAACTCTTGAAACACTACATTTTCATCGACTATGCAACCCAGGGGTACATCGCCCTTGTGGGCGTTTTGATTCTCCTGTTTCACAACCAGACCGTGCCATGCTGGCCGTGCCTGGTGGCGGTTCACGCGGCCTGCCTGGTCCTGGTGCATCTCCTCATCCAGTCGCACGTCCGGTGGCGATCGAACCGGTCCCTTGACTTCCTGCGGCATTTCTATCCGGTCCTGCTCTATACTGGATTCTATCGGGAGACGGGGATGCTCAACCATATGTTCGCGGGCGACTACCTGGATGTCCACTTCATCCGGATCGAGGAAAGTCTCTTCGGCCTGCAGCCGTGCCTCTGGTTGATGGACGCTTTTCCGTATCTCGCGGTCAGCGAAGTGCTCTACGCCTCCTACTTCTCCTATTACATCATGATCTTCGGCGTCGGGCTCGCCCTCTTTGTCCGCCAGCGCCGGCAGTTCTACCACTATGTGTCCGTGGTGTCGTTCGTCTTCTACCTTTGCTACCTCACCTACATCTGCCTGCCTGTCATGGGGCCGCGCGCCTTCTTCCGCGAGATCGACGGGTTCCGGCTGCCCGATGCGATCCAGGCTTCCGCGGGCCCGTTGGCGTATCCGGATGCCGTGACGCACGGCGTCTTCTTCAACATCATGGCCTGGATCTACCGGAACTTCGAGAGCCCCGGCGCCGCCTTCCCGAGCAGCCACGTTGCGATCGCGCTGTGCACGGTCTGGTTCTCATTCCGCTACCTGCCGCGCATCCGCTGGCTGCATCTGGGTGTGGCGCTGCTCCTGTGTCTTTCGACCGTCTATTGCCGCTATCACTACGCGGTCGATGTCGTCGCCGGCGCCCTGACCGTCGCCATCCTCCTGCCCCTGGCGAATCGTCTCTACCATCGGTTTCAGGCGCGCGAGGAAGCGATCGGCGATAGAGGATTACGATGACGATTACGAGCGGGAGACTTCGGTTCACGATCCTCGCGCGCATTCAACCGTTGAATGTCAACGCTGCATGAACCGTGGTTCCGTAGCCGCGGACGTGAGTCCGCGCCATCTCGCTCCGTCAAAGGCAGGGATCAGCGCCGACTCACGTCGGCGGCTACAGACCGGTTCATGGTCCTCGTGCGCATACAACTGTTGAATGTCAACGCTGCATGAACCGTGGTTCCGTAGCCGCGGACGTGAGTCCGCGCCATCTCGCTCCGTCAAAGGCAGGGATCAGCGCCGACTCACGTCGGCGGCTACAGACCGGTTCATGGTCCT
>JAKLFY010000030.1 GCA_022710935.1 Verrucomicrobiota bacterium | reverse complement strand
GCACCGTCCCGGGTAACAACCGGGTGGACTACTGTTATCCCACTGAGCACTGGCGCTGCCGGCAGGAGTTGCGCCTGCCTCGGTCCGTTTAGAAGACGGATGCCTGCTCTCGCTCGGCCACGGCAGCACTCTGAAAATGGTCAGCGCGGCAGGACTTGCACCTGGTGCTTGCGCACGGCCCACATTCTCGGTCCCAAGCCGAGTGCGTTGGCTACTACGCTACGCGCTGAAATGCCCCGGTGAAACCAGGAGGGCACCGGGGACTTGTTCTGTAGGAGGGCGGAGTTCAGCCACCTTGTTTGCTGACCTCCGCCGAGGATTGGCGGACCCGATGGGACTTGCACCCTGATCGCCGTGCGCAAGCACCCTTCCCGCAGACAACGGGGTGCTCTGCTCATTGAGCTACGGGTCCAATTGGTGGGAAGTGCTGGTAACGCTCCAGTCGTCGCTTCCGGCTCGTTTTGCGACACCCGGTTTACAGCCGGGCAGCCGGACCACTTCCCTAACATTGGTTGCGGGGGTGGGGGTCGCACCCACAAAGGTCGAGCTTATGAGGCTCACCTGAATCTCATTCTCCCCGCAGTGAAATTGGTGGAGTCGGCGGGTAACGCTCCCGCATCGGCCTGCTTGCAGGGCAGGTGTCCCGCAGTCGCGGGATCTGCCACGACCCCAAATTGGCAAGCCGTTCGGGTGCTGCCCCCGACCGGCGGAGTTTTGGAGACTCCACCGCACGCTGGTGCCCGGCTTGTCTGGAAATTGGTGCGGCTGCCGGGAATCGCACCCGGACTGTGGCCGTGCGCAGCACCTCCCTGGCAAGAAGACATTCTCCTCTTAAACCACAGCCGCGGAAATTGAAAGGGCCGGGAGCACGTTGTCCGCACTCCCGGCCCGCGCCATTTCAACAAAGATCAAACACCTCTTGGTGATCTTTCGACCCCAACCCGCGGATTCACGGCGGTTGTTTCGGTGTTTACGGGCACACCTCCTGCGAAGCCCTTTGACTGTAAATCCGGGCCATATACACGTGACGTGCTGAATGGTGACCGGCGGGCACACCCCACCGGCGGAGAACCTCGGCTCTCCCACGTCGAAATCCGTGTTGGCGTCTCGGACATCAGCTAGATGTCGCGTCTTGTCTCACTCACCATGTCGGTCCTTTCGTTTGTCGGTTCTGGTTTCACTGGTGCATAGGGAAAACAAAAAGCCCCGCTCACCGTCGGTAAGCAGGGCTGGAAAATCTGGTCCTCTGTGGACGCTTTACACCTGCTTACCTTCGTCGATCTGGCCGGGGGTTATGTCCCTGGCCTTGATCGGACCAAAGGCAGAACGCATAACCGCTCGACGCTTCACGACGTGTCGCTTTCGCGACTGACATCGTCGGTCTCTTCGCGGCTAAAATGTTCATGCAGGTTCGCATCGAATGTGGGAGACGTGTACCATAGGGCCGTGGTTGCAGTCCACTTATACTTTTGGGGGGTAGGTCATGTTGAATCAGAATATGCGGATGGATCAATAACCGCCTCCGTCATTTCCCTTCGCCCTGCCGCAGCGCCTCGGCACGGACCTCTTCGAGCGAGGCCAACGTCGGTTCAGGAGCGTCGGCGGCAGCCGGCCACCATCATGCAGTGGCAGTTGACCACCGACTACTCCGTGTTGAGCGGAGGGAGTGTCTATGGCGAGTCCGGGCCGCTGAAACCGACCCAACGTTTCTGGAATCTCAAGCAGTTGGTTCCACCCCGGCCGGGGCCTCTTCCTTGCCTCTGACCGCTGACCGGCCGGAGGTCACGGTGGCGGCCTTTGGCGATCCGGCCCACAACCGCTACGCCCTGCACATTGTCAATAGGGGCAACCAGCGTTCAGTGGTGCTGACGGGCCTCCCGGAATCGGTGACGGCCTGGCGCCGCTTCGTCACGGACGCCCATCGGGGAATGGAGGAACATGGACGCGTGGAGGTGCGGAGTGGCACAGCCGACTTCGTGCTCCCGCCGGCCAGCTTTACCACTCTGCTGAGCGGCGTCGCCCATTGGCCTCGATCGACTCGCGACGAGGCAGAAGGGACATACGTTACGGGCCGCTAACGATACATCGCCTTGCCCCAGCCTGCCGCCCTGTCCCAAGGGTTATTGCGGGGGGGTTCCGAGGGATTGCGAATCTCGACCAATTGTCCGCGCCAGCGGCGTCCGGAGTCATCGCTCCAATGGACCGTCCAGGTCGCCGCCAGGATGTCACCTGCGCGTGGTGGATCAGCCTGGGCTTTGAGCAGGGCCCAAGGGATCGCGTATTCCAGGGTGTAGCCTCGCTCGTCGGCATCCTTCCGAAAGGCGGCGCGGTAGCCGCTCGGATTGGTCTGCCCGCCATGAAAGTCCATGCCGTAGCTGACGTGGAGGCAATCCTTCTGGCCGGGGGCATGATGCCACAAGGTCAGATGTACGATTCTCTCGTTAAGGTCCTGGGGACGCTGCGTCATCGGCTGGCCCTGATAATAGATGTCGGCATTGGCATCGACCGGCCAGCCCAGGGCGCGGTCGGTCGAGAGGCGCACCTGAAGACCGCCACCTTTCCAACCCGCGTCGCCATCCGTCGCCGGATCGATGACATTGCGCATGGGGGCCGGATCCGCCACATGGGCGCCCAAGTAAAGGTAATCCGCATCGTACATCAACGCTCCCTCGACGCCGTGGTCCTTGGCGCCGTCACATTGGCTCCGGAACATTCTCTGTCGGTCCCACTCGGACAGGTTGCCGTCAATCGCCACGGGTTGGCTGGCCGGCATGATCTCGATCCGATCCCAGCGCGGTTGGTTCGAGAGCGGCAAGGTGTCCTTGCTGCCGGCTTTCGTCTCCGGCAGTTGCCGGACGAACCGATCGGGAGCAAAGGGCAGGGTCTGGAACATCTCGGTCGCGTCCGGATCGAGCCGGGCGGCACTCCCGGCGAGCAGGCGCTGTGGGCTGTTCGTCCGTCCGGCGGCTGATTTCGCGGCCGTGAAGACGCTGCCCTGGTAGACTTGCACCTCGGTGCCCCGATCCGGACCCACCTTGACGCCAAACTCGGTGCCGACATCCAACACGTTGGCGTCCCGGGTCTCGATCACGAATCCGCTGGCGGCCTCGGGGACATGCACCACCGCCCGTCCAGCCTGAAGATAGGCTCGCAAGGGAGTCAGGAGTTCGAGGGTGGCGGGCCCTTCCAAGAGGATCCGGGCACCGTTTTGAATCGTCACTTCCACCGTGCCGGCCTCCAGAGTGAGCCGTCCTGGGCCCAGGCCTTGCCCCGAGCGGAGGTCTCCCCGGGAATCCGCCGTCTGAACTCCCAGGCACCGGGTGACGACCGCCAGCGGTTCCGGCTGCGATGGCCGCAGGCGTGTCACCAGGAACACACCCAGTCCGAGAGCCAACACAGCGAAAGCCCCGCCCAACCGGACCAACAACGGCCTGCGCTGCGAAAACCAGGCCAGCCAATTGAAGCCCGATGCTTCCTGGTTCGAACGATCCGGGCGAGGGTGGCACCCCTCATCCTCGACGCGGCTTAACTGCGCCAGCGGCTTGTCGGCGAGGGTCGGGCCGTATTCCCATGAAAGGCGCGCGTGAATGCTCCCGTAGGCTAGCAGGAACGAGCGCGCCTTTCCATCATCGCGCAGCAGGTCATTCAAACGCCGATTCTCAGGCTCGCTCAACGCCTGGAGGTAGAACTTCTCGGCCAACCCCGCCAGTTCAGGGGTCACACCATGTTCCGTAAGAAGCTCGTGGCTCATGCGAGTTCTCCCCGTTTCAGGGTTTGATTGATGCATTCGAAGAGGGTCATCCGGACCCGCTGCATCATTTTATAGACCGCCTCCGCGCTCACCCCTTGCGCTTGCGCAAACGATTGGACCGTCTGGTCGCTGTGGTAGTATTGCCGCACCAAGTCACGTTGTCGATCGGGCAGCTTCTCCAGGCACTGGTTCAAGGCCCGCGAGCGCTCCCGCAACACCAGATCCTCGTCCATCTGCTGCTGGCCCAATCGCTCGACAACATCCGGGTCCAGTGTCAAGGCCCGCGACTTCTGCTGGCGGTAATGGGCGGCGACCAGGTTACGGGCGATGCCGCATAGCCAGGGCGACATCTCCCGCATCGGGTCAAATCGATCCCGGATCTTCCAAGCGGTTAGACTGGCCTCCTGAAACAGTTCCTCCGCGTCGGCGCGATTGGGCACGAGCGTGGCAATGAACCGATAAAGCCCGCTCTGGCACTCAACGTAGCGCTCGATGAACTGGTCATCCCGGCTGCTGTTCATACCTGTCACGGGGCCTGGGTGCAGGCTTCGTCACACGCCCCACACGGCCTCGTCTGCGCAGTATTGTCGAAATCGCGAGAAATTGGACAAAGAAGATGTCCAATTCCGGAGGAATCCGACAATACCCGGCGTGAGGCTGACGCTCTTAAGCGCCCTGCTATGCGCGACCGCCGCCGTGGCGACCGAGCCGAAGCCGTCGACGGTTGGCTCTCATGTGTGGGATAGCGCCGCCTTGGCCCGGTGTTCCAGCCCCTGCAAGCGTGAGGTTGTTGCGGATCCGCAGGCGCGCAGTGGCCAGGCAGTTCGCTTCACCGGCAGCGCCGGCTTCATCAGCATGCACGACGAGATCAGGATCGCATCAGGGCGGAGCCGGTTCACCATCCGGCTGCGTCTGGAAAAGGGCGGCCATTTTGCGACGGAGTTCGAAGCCGGCGGCAGGGGCTTCCAGAGCCGCGCGCCGATCGAGTGTGCCGATCCTCCTGCCGACGGCAGCTTCACGGAGCGCATCGTGGAACTGAACCTGCCGGGACCGCTTAACGTGGTCTCCTGGCGCGGCGGGCTTCCGAAGGACTTGATTGTGGACCGGATCACGGTGGAACCGGTCGCCGACGCCTCTCCAGTGGAAGTGGCCTCCGCCAACGCATCCGGTTACGACTGGAAACAGGCGGGTGCTTCCTGGCAGGACCCCCACTTTCCACCAACACCTGAACATCCGGCCACGTGCATCAGCTATCACGACGCCGAACGATTCTGCGCCTGGCTGACGCGCCACGAAGCGGACCAAGGCACACTCCCCTCCGGATGGCGATATCGCCTTCCCACGGATGCTGAGTGGAGCCGAGCAGCGGGGGCCGTGGAGTATCCGTGGGGCGACCATTGGCCGCCCACCGCTCGCGATGGCAATTACTGCGCTACAGAGTCGCGCATCGGCTTTACGGACACCCCGAAATGGAAATGCATGGAAGATCTTCGCGACTCCCACCCTCGCACCGCTCCCGTAGGAAGTTGCACGTCAAATGCGTTCGGCCTTTTAGACATGGGCGGCAACGTCTGGGAATGGTGCTCCACCTGGTATCAGACGAATCTCAACCAGGCCGACATGAAAGACCCGGCCATTGTCCAAGGCTTTCCCGCGTTGCTTGACGATGGCGGCGGCCGGCAAAACCGCGTCGTGCGCGGCGGTTCCTGGCATGCCCGGCGGCAAGTCGATCTGCGCACGCGTTTCAGAGGGATTGGCGATCCCCGTATTCGTTTCGACGACTTCGGCTTTCGTTGTGTTCTGGCGTGTGAAGACACTACGCCGGCAGAATGGCACGAGGCCCCAGGCGCCAATCCCGCCTCTCGAAGGCAGCACATTCACAATCTATGAGTACAACCACCTCACCAATAAAGCGAGCCGTCAAAGCAGCAAAGAAGGCCATGGGGCCATGCCGCTACGGCATTCGAGACAAAACGGTCGAGTGCCGGATCTGCGGCCACGACCGCTTCACGCCAGCGGCTTACGGAGCCTATGTTGGACTGCTCGGGATGCACACGTTGGTGTGTGCGGAATGCAGCCACGTCGAGTTCTTCGTGAAGATGCCTCCTACGATGGACTGATCCCAGCGAAGTAGATCACCGGAGCGAACGCGGGCGGGCCACGTCAGTTGATGACATTGGTCCGCCGAGTAAGTCGTGTCGATCGAGTCGACGGTTCGAAACTACCTTGATCCATTTATGCTCATGCACATTGTTAGAAGAAAACAACCGATACGCTTGAAACTCACGCTTGCGGTTCTTACAGCCCTGCTTGCCGTCACAGGCCTTGGGCCGGTTTCAGCTGCGACGCTGGCCACCTTTGAATGCCAGGAGATTACCGGCCGGGACTGGGTGAGGACGCTGGTGACTTACCCGCTGGAACTCAAAGCCGGCCAGGCCAGGCCCGGTGCCGTGCGTTTAACCGACGGTCAAGGCCTTGAGGTTCCCTGCCAATTGTCGAGGCTGACAACGCATGCCGACGGATCGATCGCCACTGCGCGGATCAGCTTCTACGCCGGTCTCCCCAATGGAGGAGGCTATCGCCTTGAACTGACCGACGGTAAGTCAGCGGCAGGCAAACCACCTCGGGCGACGATGGAAGGACGCTGGCTGACCCTCGACAACGGCCCGGTCGCCATCCGATTGCCCGCCGGCAAGAAGCAGTTCGCCAAACCCCTTTCCCTGGCGGGGGATCGCGCCTTGGTGATGCAGAACCTGGACCGATTGGAGCAGAAGGGCCTTGCCTTCGGCCCTATCGCCGGCGTGCGTCTGGCGGACGGACGGTGGGTGGGAAGCAGCTATTTCGCGATGGAGTCCATCGAAACGGTGCGCTTCCGGCAAAAG
The DNA here is from genome assembly GCA_022710935.1 of Verrucomicrobiota bacterium. GTDB lineage: Bacteria > Verrucomicrobiota > Verrucomicrobiia > Limisphaerales > J093 > MWFF01. The sequence goes on along the minus strand of JAKLFY010000030.1, from coordinate 61,083 downwards.
AACCGGGAAACTGAACCCGACGCGACAACCTTGCGGGCCGCATGGGAGAAGGCGCCGAAGGTGACGGGCTATGAGACCCGCATCACGGAACAAGGGCCGCTTTTCGCGGAGGCCAAAGTGCGGTTCAGTTTCGACAATGGGGGATTCTACGAAATGACTGTGCGCGCGTTGGCGGATGACCCGGCGCTGAGAATTGATGAGGTGATGGACCTCAAGACCCATTGCCCCGGGGACGATCCGCTGTGTGTCGCCGTGCTCTTGAACGACGGCTGGAAGTCGGGCGGCTGGAAACCCGACGCCGCGTTCTTCATGACCACGCGGCGAACAGATAAGTTCGAACCGCTCGAAGCCGCCTTGCAGTCGCAGGGATTCCAGTCGCGCTATGCGAGCGTCCCGGTGGATTACAGCGCCGAGCGGGCGCTCGTCACCGAAGTGGTACCGCACGACTGCTGGAGCGAACGGGCGCACTACCTGGGGCTGGTGGAAAGCGCCCGGCTTCGGGAAACCAAGACGCCCCGTTTTCTCGGGGTCGTGCCCTTGCACGCGGGCACCTGGCGGGCGGCTCATTGGGTGTTCCCGCCCCGGAGCCCCTTCCTCTTCCAACAGGTGCTTTCGTATCGGGACGGTTCACTGGAATTACGCTGGACGCTGCGTGCCCAGCCACATCCGCAGAATCTTCTTCACACGGGCGAGTATGACCCGGACTTTGGTCTGACCGGCGTGCGCCGGCTCTGGGCCCTGGTCGGCGGACCCTTTCAATATCACGACACGCTTCATCCGTTCCGGAACTACGAAGGCAGCGTGAACCTGGACAACTACAAGGACTGGAACCTGGCGTGGTCGGACGAAACGCGGGCGGTCCGATCAAGCCCGCCGACGCAGGAGGACCTGAACTCACCTCCCATCATTCACCTCAACGGCGCGTTCGTGAGCGACGACCGGGAATACGCCTGGTTCAGCCACTACCGCCAGGCCGAGAAACTCACCTGGGCGGTGGACTTGCGCCGCAGACTGGAGCAGCCGGGACTTTCCCCGGCCGAGCGTGGCCGCATCCAAAGGAACATCGCCGCCTTCTGCTATTTCATGGCGGAACCGGACTTCAACACCCGCGCTTCTATGACGCACCAGGGCAACCCCAACATGCCGGTAAACCGCTTCTTTGCGTTGCCGTTTGCCGCGGCCCTGATTCCGGACCATCCGTTGGCCAAGACCTGGACTGACGTGTCCGCTGCCTACGTCCGTTACAAGGCGGGCGGCAACACGGCGCCTCTGGGCGCCTGGAGTGAGTTGATCACCTATTATGCCGCCAGTGCGCCGACGGTGATGCACGGGGCGCTCGTGGCCAAACAGGCGGGGCGCCTGGATGACAGCACCGCCACGCTGGCAACGGGCCCGATGGACTTCACCCTGAAACTGCTCTCGCCGGTGGATCCGCGCTTCAACGCCCGGATCGTGCCGGGCTTCGGCCACGAAGGCGCCCTGATGTTCAACCAATGGACCCCGGCGGCATCCCTCATTCGTCACTTGAATCCCGAGTTGGCCGCCGCTTTCCTGTGGGCTTGGGATCAGCAGAAACGGCCCGGCTCGCAGCAGCACGACAATGGTTTTACCCACTTGACGGCGAATCAAACGGACCTGCTGGACAAAGCGACGCCGGAGGTGGTTCGCCAGACACTCGCCAGCAGTTGGCTGCCGGGTTTCGGCGCCACTTTGCGAGCGTTTCCGGGTGATCCCAATGAAACCTATCTCGCTTGTCGGCAGGGCTACCTGGCGAGCCACTCGGACGCCAACCAAGGCGACTTCGTCATCTACGCCAAAGGCGCTCCCCTCACGGTCATGAGCCTGGCCGGCTATGCCATTCACAGTGGCGACCGCAAGAACCTCTTCGACGAATTTGGCTGGCACAGCCGGGTCCGCTTCGGCAAGCAGAGCGATAGTGGCGGTTGGCCTGGAGGCGGACCGGCGTCGGGAGTCCATCGTCATTTCTTCAGCGCTTCGGCTGACTACCTGCGCGGTATGGGAGACTACAGCCCCCGAGTTACCGATCCCAAGATTCCCTTCGTGCGGGACCTGGCCGCGTCCGAAACGGTGCGGTGGACGCGCCAAATCCTTTTCCTGAAAGACAAACAAGCCGCCGGCCCCAACTACTTCGTCTTCCGCGACAGCTTTCGCAACAGAGACACGGGCGACAAGACGAAGCTGCCCCAGACCTGGTGGTACCAGCGAACGCTCGGCTCCAAGCAACAGGTGCAAGCCACCGACACCGGCTTCGACTATTCCAGCCAGTGGGGCCAGAAGATGAATACGCACTTCCTCCACCCCGCTCGGGTTCAAATGGAGAGCCGTGAAGTGACCGCGCCGGCCACGCTCTACAACCAACTGGCCCGGACCTGGCTGGCTGCCGGCACGCCCGTGGCCAGGAAGGAAGGCGAAGCCAACGCCACGATCAACGAGACCATTACCGTCAATGCAGCAGGCCCCATCTCGCCCGGCGAGGATGTCATGGTCGCCGTTTATCCCCAAGGCCGCGATGAGGCCGCCCCCAAATATGAAGTCCTATCCGACGGTGTGGCGCGCATCACCACGGCATCCGCCACGGACTACGTCTTTGCCAGTTTGGACGGAGTGGCCTTTACCAATGCTGAGGTTGCCTTCAACGGCGTCGCCGGTGCGGTCCGGGTATTCCCCGACGAAGTCCATTTGATCGTCCTCGAAGGGGCGGGCACTGTCCGCTACCAACGCTGCACTCTGCACGCGGGGCAGCCCGTGACGCGGGTGGTGCCCATTGCCGAGATCTCCAGGGGCGCCAGCCTGGAAGTGCCCGCCGCGAAGGTCACCCTCTCGTTTGACTTGGATGAAAACGCCGCAGCCATTGAACAGCTCGCTCCGGGTGTCAGGAAGCAGACGCTAACCAGCGGCGTGGCCTTCGAGTTCAACACGCCACAGCCGATCCGCTTCGCCCAGGATCAGGTGGTTTTTGTGGGCAGGCGCGGCGGCATCCGGATCGATACCACTCAAAAGACCGTGCGTCTGGTCCTGCTGGATGGACAGAAGATCGGCTACGGCCCATTGCAGGCCGACGTTGGCACCGGTCCCTGCGACCTGACGTTCCACCACGACAAGGTGGTGGGCGTGAGCGAGGGGCCCGGTCGCTTCATCCACATGACCATGCCGGAAGGCATCGTCCAACTACCGGCGTTGAGGATCGACGGGATTGGCTACGCACCGGGTACCTACGGCCAGATCGCCATTGTGCCGGTGCTGGACGGCCGTTGCGAGTTTACGCTTGAGAACCTCCCACAGCCGCCGGTGTTCCGGAGTTGGCAATTGTGGTAAACCGCCAAACGCAAATCTGCTGAATAATGGAACGAACCCTCCTTCTTCCTTTGCTTCTCACTGCGGCCTCGATTCAGAGCGTGGCCACTGCCGCACCGTCTACGAATCCTTCCCGGCCCGCCGTTCTCTTTTGGGGCGCGGATGTCGCCCGGCTGCAACCCGAGTTCGCCCGCTTCCTCAATGCGCAGGGCTTTGAGGTGCAGTGGGGCGAACCGAAGCCCGAACGACTCACAGCCGTGAACACCCTGGTGCTCATCCGCGCCCGAGCGGAGCGTCATTTGCCACAGGTGCTGGATTTTGTTAAGCGCGGCGGCGGGCTATGGATCGAACCCGAAATCGGCCAGTCGGCGGCGTTAGAACTGAAACAGCAATATGAGCTCTTGGATGCGATCCAGGTCGCGTTCTATCCTGAGTCCCTGGTGGATCAATCCAAGCCGTTCGGACCATTGGGAGTGAATTACTCCCACACGTCTCAGATTGGCAAGGGGCCGGTGTCCGAAGGCGTAACCAGCGTTTGGTATCCCGTGGGCGAGCCCGGCGGAAACGTCGGCACGATTCCCCTGGGATTGGGCGATGGATGGCAGGCCGTCGTGACCGCTGAAGCGGGTGCCAAAGTTAAGATCGTCAGCGGTGGCGGCGTCGTGCCTCCGGAGCGCCATCGCTCGCAGCCGCCGTCATCCTCGCCCTTGTTCGCCATTCGCCAGTGGGGATCGGGCCGGCTGGCGGTCTGCGGCATCCACTCCTCGTTTCTTTTTGCCTCCGGTTTCAGCCCGGCGTTGGGCCGGGTGACATTGGACGCCGGCATGGATGGGAAGCCAAGCCATCTGGGGAAACTCGTGGTCAACACGCTGCGGTGGTTGGCCGAGCCGAGTTTGGGCAAGCCTGGATTCGGCGGGGCCACAACGGATCCCAAGCTCCTGCGCGAAACCAATCTGGCCGAAGATGTTCCCCCGCGCGACTGGAGCAACGCCAAGTTCCCGCCCGCCAAGCCCAACTGGCATGGGGTGGTTGGCGCGCGGACGACGCGAACCACCGGCAAAGCCTCGGCGGCCGAGTTCGCGGCTGCGGCAAAGAAGGCGGGATTGCATTTCATTGTCTTCCTCGAGGAGTTCTCATTGCTGACTCGCGATGAGTTTGAGTCGCTGCGCGCCGAGTGCGCAAAGCTGTCCGACGACACGTTCCAAGCCTACCCCGGTTTCACCATCCAGGATGTCTTTGGCAATCACTACTTCGTCTGCGGCCCCAAAACGGTGTGGCCGGAGAAGGACTTGCTCGATGCGGAGGGCAAGCGCTTCACGGACGTTTTCCAAGGGATGGATCCAAAGTCGCCGGGCACGCTCGGCGCCGTCCTGCTGGAATACTGGCTGAAGCGCGGCGAGTTCATTCTTGGCACCTACCTCCACAAGCGAAACCCCCTGGCGTATTACGACTTCCGGGCCTATGATTCCATGGCGGTGGTGACCCAGCAGGACGGAGAAACCCTGGAATCCTTGGAGGAGACCCACAACCAACAGCACAACCTCTTCGTGGTGGCGACTGATGTAGATGGTGCGCAAGCCGTGACCACCGAACTGTGGGATCGCATCCATCTGTTCGAGGAATACATGTGCTACGACCGGATGAACCAACTCCCGTGGGGCCAGGCGCGGTGGGAGGACACGTGCACCCAGGCACGCATCATCCCGCCAACCGCTGCGACCGCGGTCAAAGGGCCCTGGAGCAGCTACATGGTTTCCAGCCCTGCCGGGCTCTATTCCACCGATGCACGCCTGGTGGATGCCAGCGGCAAGGAGGTCTCCGCACAACTGAGCGCAGTGACGAAGCACCCGGACGGGTCCATCCAGCATGCGCAGGTGTGGTTCCTGATCTCGCTCAAACCGGGCGAGGTCACGCAGTTCAAGCTGCAACCGGGCCAGTCTACGGCAGGCAGCGAACTCAAAGTGTCCCGAGTGGGAGACCGGGTGGAACTCAACAACGGGCTGGTCGGCGCTCGATTCCACATTGGAGAAAAGCAGCTCACATCCCCGGTCCGGGCTTCAGAGGTTCCGACGTTCCTGCGGGCCGTGCAATTGCGCGGCGGCGCTTGGACGGGCCGCGGCTGGTTCGAGACACCCAAGAGGTGCCGCAGCTACAAGGTGGCGCTGGTCGAGTCCGGGCCGGTGTTTGCGCGCTTGCCTTCGAGTATCGCTTCGATGGGTTTCGCGGTGAAGGCGGCGACATCTATCGTGGGACGGCGCGAATTGCGGCGGGCCAGGAAATTCTCTACCTGACCGAGGAATTCTCGCTGGGTGAACCACGGCGGCTGCGATCTGGGAGTGAGCGTGCGCGGCGGGCCACGCCTCTCCACCGGCCAAAGCGCACCCGGTCGGGTTGCGATTTTCGCTGGTTCATCGAGCAACAACCGGTTGAGCTACGACGTCACCGAAGGGGGACGTTTGCTGGTCCAGGACATTTGGTACGAATCCGGTTCTCAACCCCGGTTCATGCGCCTGAGCGGTACGGGGGAATTGACCCTTCATGGAGCCATCATGGCTTGCGCGCCGTCCAAGAACGAAGCCGAACCCGCCATCGAGCTGAAAGACTTCTCAGGCCGACTCGCTTTCCTCAACGTGCAGTGGAGCGGCGGTGGTGAGTCGATGCGGCTGCTTTGTCGGGGCGAAGAAAGGGGCGCCAAGGTGCTGGTCCTCGGCGCGCAGGTTGGCAAGGACGGCCCGCGTTTCGACAAGCAGTCGCCCCAGGCCACCCTTGCTGTGCTGGAGGCCATGCGTTTCACCGATGGCGGTGGCGCGACACCCATACCCGACATCGGCGCTGCTGACCGGGACTTCATCCTCACAATGCTGGCGTCAACGCGCGCGGAGCGGCCGCGGCAGCTCACACCAGTTCCAGCCGGTGCCACCGACGCGCGGTTCTTCCGGGTGGTGTCCAGTCAGGGTCGGGATTGCCTCCGGCTGACCACCGACTGAGACCATGAGCTCCCGAATCATCCCTGCCTTCGCCTCGCTTTGCCTACGCCGGGCCCGATTTCGACAGCTCGGGTCTCATTGCCGGCGTGGAGTCGCTCCCGGTTTCCACCAACGTAAGACCGCCAGGCCGAATGCGGAATCTGTCTTCTTCGCATCCTGCACCTGAGCGGATAGAATCCGTCCGTATGAGAATCGCACGGGGTTTGTCTTACTGGGTAGTGCTGACGCTGGAGCTGGTCGCCATCAACGTCCACGCCGCGGACTTCCATGTCGCTCCCCACGGCAACGACGCCAACCCGGGCACGCGGGCGAAGCCGCTCGCCACGCTCGAACGCGCCCGCGACGCAGTTCGTGAACTGAAGCATGCGGGGCCGTTGACGGAACCTGTGACGGTATGGATGCAGGACGGCAACTACCCGCTGTCCCGGGAGGTGCGCTTCGGGCCGGAAGACTCGGGCACGGCGGCTTGTCCCATCACCTACACGGCGGCGGAAGGCGCAGCGGTGGTGCTGGATGGCGGGCGGCGCGTCACGGGCTGGAAGAAGCACAATGACATACTCTGGGTGGCGGACGTGCCCGATGTGGCGAGCGGCTCGTGGCGGTTCCGGCAGCTCTACGTCAACGGTCAGCAGCGGGTCCGCGCCCGCACGCCCAACCAAGGCTATCTGCTTGTGGCCGGCTGCCCGGAAGGCACGCCGAAGACCGCGCACTATCACAAGGACTGTCAGACTTTCCAGTTCAAGCCGGGCGACATCCGCCCCGATTGGAGCAACCTCTCCGACGTCGAGGTCATCGTGTATCACTTCTGGACCGATTCGCACCTGCCCATCAAGGCGGTGGACACGGTGTCCAACCTGGTCACCTTCGCGCACAAGGCGGGCAAGACCTTTACGGACGACTTCTCCGAAGAGGGCGCGCGCTACATCGTGGAGAATGTCTTCGAGGGGTTGGATGCCCCGGGGGAGTGGTATCTCAACCGTCAGACCGGCCAGTTGTTTTACTACCCGATGCCGGGGGAAGACCCGACCAGGGCCGAGGTCGTGGCGCCGTTTGCGGCGACGCATGTGCGATTGGAAGGCAATCCGGCGGAGCGCCGCTACGTCGAGCATCTTCATTTCCGGAACCTGGCCTTCGTGCATTCGCGATTTGAGCTCCCGGCTGGCAACTCGAACGATCAGCAGGGCTCCGCCAGTGTGCCGGCGACGATCACGTTGCGCGGTGCGCGTCATTGCGCCTTCGAGCAGTGCCGGCTTTCCAACCTCGGCACGTTCGCTTTCGATGTGATGGCGGGTTGCGAGGAGAACAATAGCATCGAGTTCAACCACATCCACCACATTGGCGGCGTGCTGTCGGACATGGGCGGCATCTACACGCTTGGCGTTTCGCCGGGCACCGTCATCCGCAACAATCACATCCATGATGTGGATGCCAACCACTACGGCGGCTGGGGGATATACCACGACGAGGGCTCCACCCATCTGCTGGTCGAGAACAACGTGGTGCATCACACCAAGTGCGCCCCATTCAACATCCACTTCGCCAAGGAAGTCACAGTGCGCAACAACATCTTCGCGCTGGGCAAGCTGGAGCAGGCCAGCCGCGGCCGGACCGAGCCGCACAAAAGCGTCTTCTTCGAGAACAACATCGTGTATTGGCGCGAGGGCGAGTTGCTGAGCAAGAACTAGAAGGACATCGCTTACACCTTCCACGCCCACCCCAAAGACAAATCGGGCACGCACACCCTGACCAACACCTTTGAGTTCGACTGGAATCGGCGATGCGAATGGTTCTGGCATGGAGACCACAGTGACCCCAGTCCTGGCGTCGGATGGCCAGACTGTCGATCTCAGCGTCTCCAATTCCCTGCGATTGCCGCCTGCTGCGGGAGGACGAAGGCCATGAACCGTAACGGGTCAGTGCCGCTGCTTCTGCAGTGGGCGTTCGCCACGAGGACGCTATGAAACTCAGTTTAATGCTCACCGTGCTTGTCATCGGCATGACGATGGCGGCCGGTTGTTACGCTGCGGGCTTCTCGCAGCCGGACGCCGCCAGGTATCCGGACCTGTACCGTTGGACCGACACCTGCAACGTCTATGTTCTCCGCGACGGTGATGCCGCGCTGCTTATTGACCTCGGCGACGGCAGTGTGCTCGACCACCTTCGCGGGATTGGCGTGAGTCGCGTTGAGTGGGTGTTGTTCACGCACCACCATCGTGAGCAATGCCAGGGCGTAGCGCGGTTGACAGGTAGCGGTGCCCAGGTGGCCGCGCCGGAGGCTGAAAGGGCTTTCTTCGAGCGGCCGCTGGGTTTCCGCAAGATGCAGGTGAACCTGGGCGACGCCTTCACGATCCATGGCAGCAGTTATGTGCGGCCGCCCATTCAGCCCATTCCGCTGGATCGCACCTTCAAGACCAACGACACCCTCACCTGGCGTGGTCACGAGTTTGTGTGCTTGGACACTCGCGGCAACAGCCCGGGCAGCATGACCTATGTGCTCCAGCACGGGGGGCGCACGATTGCTTTCAGCGGCGACCTCATGCTAGAGGGGGCGAAGATGCACACCTGGTTCGACACGGAGTGGGACTACGGCTTCGCCACAGGCATCCAAGCCCTGAGACAATCGGTCGCACGACTCAGCACGCGGCGGCCCGCGTTGCTTTTGCCCTCGCACGGAAACGTCATCCGCGCCCCGCAGCCGCAACTGGGCCGATATGCCGAAAGGTTAGCGCGGTTGGAGAAGCTCTACGTGCGCGGCTACGATCCCGAGGGCGGCTCTGTGGCGTATCAGGATAAAGTCTCCACCCCAACCGTTGTCTCCAACGTGTTCCAGGTCTCGCCCCACCTGTTTAAGTTCAAGCGCCCGAACTTCTGGCCCAACTTCGGACTGATTCTCGCCGATAGCGGCCGCGCGCTGGTGGTGGATTGCGGGCTGCTGGATGAGACGTTCCTCGACGCGGCACTCGATGGCCTGCGGCAGCATTTCGGCACGAAAGCCATCGACGCCGTCGTCATCACCCACATGCACGGCGACCATTTTCTCGAGGCGCCCCATCTCCGCGAGAAATGGGGCGCGAAAATCTGGGCGCTCGACAACATGGTGGACAAGATGGAACACCCGGAGTGGTTCGACTACGCCGCGCCCATTCAGGCCTACGGAAAGAAAAGCGCGGATGGCTCGCGGATAGACGGTGTGACCGTGGATCGCGCCTTCAAGCCGGGGGAGCGCTTCGTGTGGGAAGGTTACGAGTTCACCGTGGACTGGATGCCGGGCCAGACGGAGTTGGCGCTCTGCCTGCACGGGATCATTGACGGGCGCAAAGTCGCGTTCACCGGCGACAACATTTTCGGCGATCCGGCCGACCCCAGGCAGACCGGTCACGAAGCTGTGGTGGCGCGCAACAGTGCCATCCTGGAGGAAGGCTACATCTACGCCGGCGAGTACCTGAAGCGGCTCAAGCCGGACATCCTGATCGGCGGACACTCGTTTGTGATGGATCGTCCGGCCCAATTCATCGAGCGCTACCATCGCTGGTCCTACGAGATGCGCAAGGCCTTTCAGGATCTCAGTTCAGAGAAGGACTACCGCTACTGGTTCGACCCCTTCTGGGTGCGGGCCGAACCGTATCGCGTTTCGGTGCGGCACGGAGAACGTGTGGAAGTCAGACTGCACGTGCGCAACTTCCAGCGAGGCAGGCAAGCGCATCGCATCGAGATCCACACACCACCGGACCTGGTCGCGGAACCGTCCGTGCTCGAGGGCCACCTCGCCGGCCGGGCAAGCGAGTCCTTCCCGGTGGTATTCAAAGCGCTGCCCGGTGGCAGTCCTGGCACACACCTCGTCGCGTTTGACGTCACCCTCGATGGCCGCCGCTATGGCCAGCGGTTTGATGCCATCATCAACGTGGCCGGAGATGCGGGCACGTCACGCCCTTGAAATCGCCACACCAAGCCCATCAGACACGACCTTGCGCCCCTCCCGATCCAGGCGACGGCTGACCGGGGATCCACACACCCGCACAACCAACTGTCTGTGGACCTCGCGGCAAGGGCGGCAACCTCCTGTTGAACGTTGGTCCGCAGCCGGGCGGCCAGTTACCAGCCGCGCGGCGTAACGAGCAGCCCACTGGCCCGACTCGAGCCGGCCTTGTCCCAAACGACGCCTCCCAGTCCCCACCTCAAGACCGTCGACCCCCGGCACGACACGGTTCAAGCCCGGCCTTGTCTATCCAACCGAGTGCCGTGGCAGAAACGCTCGGCCGGGTTTCACCGGCGGGCGGCGCCTCAGAGAAAACGACTGATCCGCAGGTACTGGTCGCTCCTTCACAAGCTTATGGCCAAAACCACATTCAAGATCGCCCTCGTGGCGGTAGGGATCGCCGCCGTCGGGACGAGCCTCGTCCTCCAACACCAAGCCGCAGGCCGGCTGCGCGCGGAGAATCTGGCCCTCGAAGAGCAGGTTGCCGACCTGCGCGCACGGGCCAAAGGGCGCCCCGATGCCCCGATCGCCAAACCGGCGGATAGTTCGGCCCCTGCCCTCCAGACCGAACAAGTTCAGGAACTGGGTCGGCTTCGGAACGAAGTGGGCGTCCTCCGGCAAGAACCAACGGACCTCGGACGACTGCGAGCCGAGAACCGCGAGTTGAAAGCGGCTACCGACGAGCCCGAAGATCCTGCCGAGGCCGAGTTCAAGGAGCAGACGGTGATGCGCATGAATCACCTGAAGCAATGGGCACTTTCGTTCCACATGTACGCCAGCGACCACAAGGACCAGTTCCCCACGGGCTTCGAACAGGCCGCCAGCCTCTATGGTGCCGAAGCCCTTCTTGGTTCTGACACGAATCTCTTCGAGATTACCTATCGTGGTACGATTGAGAACATCCGGGACCCGGGCCGGACTATTCTCTTCCGGGAAACACAGGTGCGGCAAGACCCCCGGGGCCAGTGGGTCAAGGTCTACGGCTTTGCCGATGGCCACGTCGAAGCTCACTCCGAACCCGACGAGGCCGGCTTTGCGTCCTGGGAACGCGACCGCCTGGTCCCGGCGCAAACCAATGCAACTGGTTCTTCTCCTCAGCCATGAAAACCTCCACGTTCGTTAGTCTTGCGCTCCTGGTCCTGGGGGCGGGGACTGCGCTCCTTCTCCAGCATCAAGCCAAAGTGCAGTTGTCCGCGCGGAACCGGGCGCTGCGCGCGGAGGTTGATGAGTTGAAGCGCCTCCAGACGGCCCAGCGCCCGGCTCCCCTGGCGCGGCCCCCGTCACGCGCGCCTTCCGCTCAGCCCGGCGATCAGTGGCAGGAGTTGTTGCGGCTGCGGGGCGAACTCGGCGTCCTGCGTCGCGACAAGCTCGAAGCCAACCGGTTGCGAGCGGACAACTCGCGGCTGCGATCAAACTGGGTCGCGCAGTTGCTCGGCGGCAAGAAGCTGAGCCTGGAACAAGTGGCGCCCTACCTCAAGGCCAACCAGCGCAACGCAGAGAGCTTGCTCGCCGCCTGTCAACTGACTGGGGATCTCAGCCTGTTGCGGGAAGCGGCGGAGAAATATCCGCACGATCCGCGCGTGAATGTCACCGCCTGCTTTGCGCTGAAAGACGAAGCCACCTCCAGCGAACGGCGCCGCCGATTGGAGGCGTTCAAACAATCGGCACCTGACAACGCGCTGGCGAATTACCTGTCGGCCCAAGAACACTTCAAATCGGGCCAGGCGGATCAGGCCGTGCAGGATCTCCTGGCCGCCTCGAGCAAGCCCGGCTACCAGGATTACTACATCGAGTTGATGCAGAATGTCCAGGCCGCCTACGAGGCCACGGGGCTGTCGGCGCTCGAAGCCGTGCAGGCCGCCTCCGGGCAGCCGCTGCCGCAGTTGGCCGATTTGAAAGGCCTGGGCCAGAGTTTGGTGAGCCTGGCGACGCGCTACCGGGAAGCAGGTGACGAGGCGTCGGCCCAGGCGGCCGCGCAGATGGGCGTAACCCTGGGTCGGCGGCTTGGTGAATCCGCTCCCCAAGTCACGGTGATCGGCCAACTGGTCGGCCTGGCGATCGAACGCCAGATCCTGGTTACGCTCGATCCCACCAGCCCTTACGACGCCACAGGTCACTCCGTCCAGGACCGCCTTGGTGAGCTAAGTCGGCAACGCGAGGAGATCAAAGCCCTGCTCCAACAAGGCGAACCTGCGCTCCGCGACCTTCCCGCGCCAGAGTGGATCGCCTACTATGATCGGATGTGGACCTCCGGTGAACTGGAGGCCATGCGCTGGGTGGTCAACCGACAACCCCGCCCCTGATGGTCAGCATCCAGCCGGCTCAGCGTAAGCCCATTGACAGCTTTCGATGTCGCTGGCCGTGGCAAAGCAGGCCAGCCTCGCAGCGGCAGGAGGCGGGGGCGATCGGTGATCCACGACAGCTCGCAAGACTCTCTCCGTGGATGCCCGTCCCGCCGTCGGCTTCCCGATCCGGCTGGACGGGTCGATGCCATCGTCGCCGAACTCAACAATCAAGTACGGACTACGAGGGCAGCACCGCTTCGTCGTCCCCGGCAGGCGAACCACCACTCCCCGGACCGAAGGCAGCCAACGATCCCGACCATGCCGCATCCAGTGTGGTCTTGCTGACACCTTGCCGACACAACATGCGCCGCAGTGCTGTCCGAACGCCTGCGTACGCCAACAGCGCAAAAGTGCACGGAAAGCCCGTCAATATTGGCTCGTCTCGCATTTCGACCCTCCTTTCGCAGAGACCTCCGTGCGTTAACGGGTAACACCCGCGTGGCTCTCAGCGGCCAACTGCATGGGGCGTCAAAGAGCGAGGTTCTTCTGCACGGATCAGCCGCGGGTTAGGCACGGTGCGAAACTGCTCAAAAGGCGCCCAACAGCGCCGGCGACTTACATGACCGCGCACAATACGTCGGGCCGCTTCGTCGAACCGGGCGAAGAGGGACTGCTGGCCGGACCGTCGCGCAACCTCCAGGTGTTCGATCCCCTCGACTTTTTAGCGGAAGTCACCCAGCACATGCCCGAGCCTGGAGAACACCTGATCGGGTGGTACGCGTGGTATTCGAACAAGACGCGCGGCCAGCGGGCGCAGCGGGAACCGACGACGGCTCCCGCAACGGGCATTCCCGCTCGCTCCCCGTCGGCACGCGTGGCGCGCAAGAGCTGAGCGGCGCTCATCAAACACGTTTACGAGTCAAATGCCTATCGGTCACTCCGTACAGAGCGCGCAGGCAAGGCCCAAACCGAAACGCCGGGCACGGCGGGGCATAGCATCACGCCGGGCCAAAGCGTACTGGGGATGAAGATCGCCTTTTGACCTCACCAAACCTCACCACCAGGCGCATTGACTTCGCCTGCCAAGGAGAGCTATCAACAAAGTTACCGGTGCGGAGTTTACTGAAACCATTGAGCCGTGATCTGGTCGCCGCGGTCGCGGCATGGGGTTTGGTGTTCCAGGCTAATGCGATTGACGAACGCCCTTCAATAAGCATTGCCCACGAGAACCAGAAGGCGAAAGTTACCTTCGCCGGCACTCTGCTCGCCGCGGAAACTCTCGCTGGACCCTGGTCTGCGATCACGAACGCCGACCCTCCTTACGCAGCCGAACTCACGAGCCCCCTGCAGTTCTATCGCGCAGGCATCTACCCCACCAACAGTATTTTCTCCTCGACCTCCGTGGTGGTCCTCAATCTGACCGGTCCCTTCCAGGCCTATTTCGATCTGGCTTTTGCCGGGCTGCCGGACGGAATGATCCCGCCGGTTCGTGAAAAGCCGTATTTTGACGGAACCCTGCGCATGCCCGGTTTCGTGGTGCCGGTAACGATCCGCGTGCGCGGCAATTCAAGTTTGCAGGAATGTCCTTTCCCAAAACTGAAATTCAAAGTCTCCCCGGCGAACCGGGTTGGCACGCCGTTCGCAGATGCGCGGGAGATCAAAATCATCACACATTGTGCCGAAGGCGGCCAGGGTACCATTGGACGATTGCGTGAACAGGCCGCCATCTTTCGGGAGGGGGTGGCGTATGAGGTCTCGGAACTGATGGGCTTCCTTACTCCCCGGCTGCGACGCGCGCTCATTGAGTACCACGACACCACTCCGCCGACGAATGCAGCCACCTCGGTGGGATGGGAGATCACGCGCCAGGCGGTGCTGCTCGAGGACCTTGAGCTGGTTGCCGCGCGTTTGGGTGGACGAGTGCTCCTGGAGTCTGAACTCCCGTGGCTCGTGGCAGCCGATTTTGACGCACAGCTCGTGGCCGATCTGCAGCTCTTCAACGCCCTGCTGGGGAATTGGGACTATAGCCTCGGCTGGGATAGCCGCGGCGTCTGGAACATGGATGTCCTCGAACTGCCTGACGGGACCGGGAAACGACTCATGCCGGTCCCCGGAGACTTTGACCTGTCATCCTGGGTCACAGGAGTGGTACGGCGATCCTCGCCCTGGGACTACCATCCGGAACTGGGCGACCTCGAGCGGGAGACCCGCTATCAACTGGAGAAACTCCAACAGCGGGTTGAGCCGCCACTCTTCGCCTCCGCGCGTCAGCGATTCGTCATGAAGCGAGAGGCGCTTGAGGCTCATGTGGGTCGGGCCAGACTGGATGAGGAAGGCCGTGTCAATGCGCAGCACCACCTCTCGGTCTTTTTTGCAGCGCTCGACCTGTTTCCGTAAACCGCACGTAGAGTTACGTGAGAGGGAAAGGGATAGCGGTGCCTCCCCTGGCTTGCGGTAACTGCCTTGGACCGCTTCGGTCGACTCTCCGGTATGACCGCGTTGCGGCACGCCACGTAGGATACCGACCGATTCCGGCAAGAAAGGGGCAACGACGCAAGCACATCCTCCTTGCGGGAGAAGTCCTCCCCTTTCGGGTCGAACCCTCCGCCGCGCGTGCCCGCGCACCGACCGCCTGCGGCCGGCCCGACGCCGTACCCGGCATGGTGGGCGCGATACAGACGTTCAGTCAACTCATCCATGCCCAGGGCCCTTGCTCAGCTTGAGCGGAGCGGAGGAGAAGATAGTCCCTGGCTCGATCCCCCAAGGTCTGAATCAGTGAAGTCGGACTGATACGGCCTAGGCTGCTTTGGGCAATCCGGACTGTGCCGCACAAACAACCGTCACTGATTCAACAAAACGGCCAAAACGTCAGAATGGACAATGTTTCCAGGGGTCAAATGCATGTTGATCATTCTCGACCCGCGGCACGATTCGACCCCGCTTCGGAGCCCCTGATGTAGGCAATTGTCGGCAGTCGTCCCTTGGTTCGCGCCGCAACCAAATTCGGCTTCGCTCGTCACGGACGGGCGCTGGCTCAGTTGGGGTTGCGACCAAATTCGCGACCCAGGCAACCCCACCAACGTGCGACTTCACCTCTGCCGTTTCTCGCGCAGCCAGACCAGAAACCGTGCCGGCGTGATGATCTCGACGCCAAACGGTTTGCCCAACGCGAGCAAATCATCGTCCCGCGTGACCACGAATCCAGCCCGCACGGCCAGGACGCACGCGAGAAACGCATCGTCCTTTGCATCGCGGCTCCGGCGCTTGCCCAGGGGGGCGGGGTCAACCCATTTTGCTTTCAAGCGCAACCAAGCCAGCGATCCGGCGCTGTTGCCGGCGGGAAAACGAGGCTGAAACTCGGCGGCGATTTGTCCGTTTGTGAGCTTGAGGGCGAGGCCAGCAAGCAGTACGCACTCTTCGGCAACGGTGCCTTCTGTCTGTTCCCGGGTGTGACAGCCACAACCGCCGCCTATGGGTTCGGGCCAGCGGACTTGCCAGAGGGGGCGGAGTTCGGTAACCCACAGACGCAGCGCAGCCCGGGGTCGAGGTGACCGATGGCAAGCCGGTGTTGGGCACGTGACAGCAGATTGTCCCCTTGGTTTCTTAGCGCTTTGGCTTCTCCTTTTCCACGCTCTGGAGGTCCTGCTGCCGATCCGTCGCTAGGTCCACCGTCGCGAAATCCTCCGTTCCCGGCAACTGCATCACGAAGCGATCCAGACAATCAACCTGCGCCGTCCCCGTCACCATCTCGAACGCGAGGATATGCCCTCCGCGCAGGCGATCCTGACTCAGGAAGTGGAGATGATAACCCGGGACGTTTACGCTCGCCGCAAACGGTGGGCAACGAAAGCCCACGATGGTGCCGGCCACGTTTTCTAGGTCGAACACGGGCTGGGTCGCGGCAATCTCCTTCAAAAGCGGGAATGGCCGTTTCTGCCGCGGGACACTTCGCGTTCGCATCGCTTTGAACCGCCCTTCGATCCGGATCGCGCAGAATTGGTTCTGGTTTGGCATCTCGCGGTCGATCTGAGCCTCGACGCTGGTCATGTTGGCACCTTTGGAAATGGCAAATGTTGCTTCGGGCTGGAATGCGCAGACTGCCGCGAAGGGTGTTTCGCCATGTAGCTCCGGTGAGTACACTTTCCCGTCCGCCTTCACTTGATAGAACCTGCCGTCCAGTAGCACCATCTCGCCATCGAGCCCGTCATAGGTGCCGATGCCGAGGTCGCCGTGCTTGCGCAGAGCGCGCAAGGGCAGATCTCCATCATACACACCCGCCAGAAGTGCGTCGATGGTCGAGGTCTGGTACAGCGTGTCACGCACAGGACCCGCACACCCGACCGCCCACACGCACAGCCCCACGCCTGCGATCATCCGCCATCTTTGCATGTCCGCCTTCCTGGTTTGCTCTGTCTTCATGCGATGCTCTGATCCTCTGATCGCCTTCCCACCGAAGAGGGGCCGATTGCCTCCCGCTCGCCACTCCTGCGTCGAGACCGCAGCGAATGCATTTGGCAATTGTGAGCACGCGTTGGGGATGTTCGTCAATCGTGCGCTCGTGGCGGAATCCCGCTCAACCTTTACTGCGCGTCGCCGACGGTTCAGCGGCACGGTGAAGCTCAGGTGGGCCCCGCGTCTTGCGGACCGTCCGCGACCCGCCGACGCGAGCGAAGGTCGAGGCGGTCTATGACGGCTTGGTGGCAAAGGACCAGATGTCCGTGCGCTCATCCACTTTCCGGCCCAGGACCTGCTCGGGCGACATATAGGCGACCGTACCCATCACGACCCCCGTCCGTGTCAGGCCGGCGGCGGTACCGAGATGCTGGCTGGCCGCTCACCGTTCCAGGGCGGGCATGAGCAGGTGTTTTTCCAGGCCATCGTTCATGGGACGTGTTGACATTCAACGGTTTAATGCGCATGGGGACCATGAACCGGTCTGTAGCCGCCGACGTGAGTCGGCGCTGATTCCTGCCTTCGACGGAGCGAGATGGCGCCGTCTGACGACGGCGGCTACGCAACCACGGTTCATGGAGAGCCTGAACCCATCGCCGCGCTGAGGCGCGACGTTCCGGCGGGGCTGGCCAAAGTCATAGAAGGGTGCCTCAAGAAAGATCGCCGTGACCGTTATCCGAATGCAAGCGCTTTGATCGACGGTCTCAAGTCGGTCGACCTCGGTGATATCGCCGCCGCCCCGGCCGCGGCTGTCCGCGAAAAGCCGCCGTCGATAGCCGTCCTTCCCTTCTCCGACATGAGCCCGGAGAAGGACCAGGATTATTTCGGCGAAGGGATCGCCGAGGAGCTCATCAACGCGCTCACCCACCTTCAGGGGGTCCGGGTCGTCGCGCGCACCTCGGCCTTCGCGCTCAAGGGTCTCAAGCTCGATATCCGGGAGATCGGTCGGAAGCTCGACGTCAGGACCGTGCTCGAGGGGAGTGTCCGGAAGTTTGATGAAGCGACGGCGAGGGCGGCAGTGCTGGGGGCGTGGTGGGGTCTCAGGTCACCGCTACCTTAATCGTTGAGCCCCGCGGGCCGTGCACATACAGGTAGGCACCGGCCGGGACCTCGCCGACCTCTCCCTCCTCCAAACCCCAAGCAGAGAGTGAAAACTCCGCGTCATACAGACGCCAGATCCGAGCACCGCACACGGTCAGGGCCAAACTCGCGGGCAGTTGACGCCATTCGCCCAGTCCCTCCGAGCCAATCGTTATCGTTGCCCGGCTGGGGCCCAGGAAAGGCACTGTCGCAAGGGGACGGTACAGGATGCCTGCCCAGAGGACCCACTCTTCCCCGTCCCGCTCGATTATCTCCAGGTCGCTGAGACCCCAGCCGTTGTCGAGAGGGATCTTGAGGCACATCCGGGCGAGACTGTCGCTTTCTCCAGGGTCGATGACCTGCACCATTTCCATTCCGGCCCCCATCATGGCAGCGGCGATATAGTTCGCGAGCCCCTTGACCTCCAGCAGGCTGAACAGAGGCGGTTGCCGTCCCAGGGCCAGAAAGGCGCTGTACGGGTCGTTGGCAGCCAACCAGCGCCGGCCAATCCGCGACTGCCATTTGCTTGAGAGCCGTCTACCCGGAGGCAGGTCATGGCTGTCGGGCAGTTCCACTTCATAGTGGCCCAGGCCGAATGGCCTGCGCACAGCCAAATAGCGGCGCCCTCCGGCGAACACGAGGCGGTAAGCGGTTTCGGGGCAACGGTCGGATATCCAGCGACCATCCCCGCGCAGCTTCAGACCCTCGATAAGAGGTTTCCATTCGCCCTTTACATGCATCGACAGCGCCAGCGTGCGATCGGGCTGTACAGTTATCTGCCGCGGGCCATAGCTGCTGGCGTAAATGCCGGCAATGGCAGCCAGCTCATCGTCAGTGGCCGGGACAGCCGGCAGCGGGGCTGGTTTTCGTGGTTCAGGTACCTTGCGGATGCTCCCGCGCTCGGCCAGGGCGTGCAGCAGCAGCCGTTCTGCCAGGAGGTTAGCGATGCCACCGACGCAAACGGCATTAGTGGTCATCACGACTGCAGCCAGCCGCTCTTCGGGTACGACGATGAGGTGGCTGTGGTAATGGTCTGCATCGCCCGACTTGTGCCACGCGGTCACGCCAACTGCCGCCAGCCCGCCCTGGTTCACCCCGTCCCAGCCCAAGCCAAAATGCACCGGGTGGTCAGTGACCGGGTTGAACGCCAGGCCTTCGGTCTGGTCCCGGCCCATCTCGGCAACAGCCTCAGCCGAAAGCAGCCGCCGCCCTTCCAACTGACCATCATTGAGGAACATCATCGCCAATCGCGCGATCTCGCCCGGCGTTGAGAAAAGACCACCGGCGTAGACGTTGACATATTCCTGCGGCTCGGGACGGCCTGCGCCATCCAGTCCAGGTGCAAAGCTGCCCGGGGCAAAGCGTTCCAGGGCAAAGCGAGTGCGCCTCATCCCGAGCGGCTCCAGGATCTCCTTGTGCACGAAATCGACATACGGTTGGCCGGTCACCTCGGCGACCACCCGTTCGATCAGGGTGAACCCGTCGTTGCAGTACACCGCCATCTCGCCAGGGGCGTGCTTGAGGCGTTGCCTGGCCAAACTTCGCTGAAGTTGGGCAGCATAGTCCGCCACGGGGACGACCGTGAGGACGTCGGCAAGGTGGGTTCCCGGCAACCCCGACGAATGGTTGAGCAGCATGCGCACCGTGATCTTGCGCCAGACCTCCCCGCCGGTCATGCGGAAGTCCCTGAGATAACGTGTCACCGGTTTATCGAGGCCCACGAGCCCGCGATCCACCAGCATCATCGTCCCGACGACCGCCACGATCTTGCTGAGCGAAGCGATACAAAACGACGTCTCAGAGTTGGGCCGCAGGCTCCGGGTCTTGTCGACCAGCCCAAAGGCCTCCTCCCATAAGATGCGCCGGTCATCGAGCAGCGCGACCGAGACGGCGTGAGTGACGGCGCCGGTCTTCGCGAGTTCCTTCAGGATTTCGGTGCGGCCATCAGCGATGGTTGACGTGTAAGCCGGCGAGGGTAGTACGGTATCTGGACGTTGGGAATGGTTCACAAGTCATTCCTCCATTCGCAGAAAAACGAACGGGCTTGAAGACGAGCACCGCCAGGCTGAGCTGGCAAGACAACACCGGCAGAAGCTCGGCCCGCTCTGCCCGAGCCTGCATCGACCGTCCCGGACTCGCGTGTGTCCTCATGCATAACCCACGTCAATTCTCGCTGGAATCCTACCAGGAAGCGTTGATTCAAGGCGAGAAGATCGCGTTCCCCACGGATGGGCGGAAACGCTCCCATCCCGATCCTGAGCTTCGCTGCTCTTGCCCGCAGCGAAGGTCGCTTCCGCTACCTCCCGGTGCCGCTGGCCGGGCCTCGATAACGATGGGGGGAGGGCGTATCGGACTGGCACTTGCAGATGATCGCGCACTCAAGGAGGGGGCTCCGGTTCACTGTGGGCAGGCGAGTTTGGCGCCGGTGGGAATGACGTGGTAGACGTGCAGAGGTGTTTTGTGGCGAGGGAGGGGCAGACGATGGCGCCGCCAAAGTTGAGCTTAGCTGCGTATGGATGAGGTCGTTTCCATAATCTTCTGCGCGGGGATCCCGCTGCGGATGAACTCCAACGTCCGTTTCATTCCAGGCTCCACATGATGCAGAAAGTCTTTGAATGCAGCACAGAGGTAGTTCAGTCCCGGTTCTCCGTCGGGGGATTTGAGGAAACGGTGTTTGGGACAGCCGCCCCGGCAGGCAAAGAGGACGTCGCACTGGCGGCAGTAAGCGGGGAGGGCGGTTTCTTTCGCGGCGCCGAAGGCGAGTTGTTGCTGTGAGTCGACAAGGTATGCCAAGCCATCCTCCAGAATATTGCCGAGCCGATAAGCGGGGTACATGAAGTGGTCGCAGGAGAAGACGTCTCCATTACACTCCAGGATAAGGTTGCGTCCACAGCGCGGAGCGAGATAGCAGACCGCCGGCCTGACATGGGCCCAGGCCGCCAGCGTCCACTCAAAGTTCATTACGAAGACCTTGCCGACGTCGTTCCTGATCCACTCATCGAAGATTCGCATGAGGAACTCGCCGTACTGTTGGGGTTCTACGCTCCAAGAGGTCACGGTTGTCGAATGCTGTGCACGGTTCAGAGAAGGCGGCAGGGCGAGCGGGATCCCCAAGGCCTTGGCTTCCGGGTCTGCTTCCCTTTCGACGATCGGGATGAACTGGATGAACTGCACGCCGTGTTGGCGCAGAAAACGGTAAACTTCGAGAGGCTGCGTAGAGTTCCTGTTGTTCACCGCTACCAGCACGTTGACCTGGGCGTGCAGGCCGAAGAGGCCGCGTAGTGCCTTTTGAGGACCACCGCATTCTGTCGCAACCGCAAATTACCGGGAAAGTACTGGGTGTAGGGATTGTCGGGTGAAAGTTCCTCAAAACCGAGGATCTCCCTCAGCCCTTGGGCCATCCCCTCGCCCGGTCCGTAGGCCGGAGGCATGTGTTGTTGATCCACCATGATCAAGAGGATGTTTGGGTGCGATCTTGAGCCAGCTTTGCCGGCAACTGTTTGCGGACCCGCCAAGCCGCCAAGCACGGCTGCGGCAGAAAGAGTGGCCGACTGTTGGATAAACTCTCGACGTGTACTTTTCATAACGGATTTCCTTTCCATGACATGATTGATGAGTGAGCCCGCCTCGGAAGACGATGTTCTCTTCTCTGGGTTGATCGTGGGTGCATGTTGGCGCCGGTCGCCTGTGGATCAACAATTCCTCCTGTGCCGTCCGGGGGCAGGCGGACACTTCGGACGTAGTCCAGCCCCCGTTGCTCGGACACCGTGCGCACCTCCAGCTCCGGGGCTTGACGGGCACTTTCCATAATGGACAACAAGGTGCCGAAACGGCGGGAAACAAGTCCTGACTCGAAGTCCTGCTGGGTTACCCACTGCTCGACGTAGACGAGCGATTGAGGGTTCTCGGTTTCGACGTAAACCCGGCAATCCACACAGCCTGGCTCCAGCTTGGCCTGGAACATGACCTTGGCGAGGGACTGAATCATCGGTGCCAAGCCTTTGGCTTTGGCGCTGATGCGAAGCAGGAGTTCGGTCACGCTTTTCCATTATGCTAGCGGCGTGCCAAGGGGGAGGTGGTATTGCAGAAGTGGATGAAACCCTAGTAAACATTGGTCTGAATCGATCTTCGGGTGGAGGGGGAGCCCAGAGGCGAAGCGCAAAAGGTGCCGATATATCGGCACAGTGCCGATAGGCCGGCCCTATGGCTTTGGTCGGCGGAGGCCAAGTCTGGTCATGCGGCTCTGGAGCGTGGTGCGCTTGAGCCCGAGGATCTCGGCGGCCCCGCCTTTGCCCTTAAGGCGCCAGCCAGTCTGCTCCAGCACTCGCAAGAGGTGGTCGCGCTCGACATCCTTCATGAGCAGAGAGGGGCGGCCGACCGGCTGCTGGAGGCTGGGCAGTTCCACGGCCAACTTGGGACCTCGGCTGAGGATGACGGCCCGTTCGATCACGTTGCGCAGTTCACGCACATTGCCCGGCCAGTGGTAATGCTGTAGGGCGTCGAGAGTGGATTTGGGGATCGAGGTAATACTGTGGCCTGTGGCGGCACCAAACTGCTCGACAAAGGCGCTCACCAGCATGGGGATGTCCTCCGGACGTTCGCGGAGGGGCGGCAGGCGGATGGGAAAGACGTTCAAGCGATAGTAGAGGTCTTCCCGGAGTTTCCCGGTGCGCACGGCTTTGGCGAGGTCGCAGTTGGTGGCCGAGATGATGCGCACGTCTACGGAGATGGGGGTCGGGTTGCCCAAGCGCTCGATCTGCTTCTCTTGGAGGACGCGCAATAGCTTGACTTGAACCTCGGGCGGGAGTTCGCCGATTTCATCCAAGAAGATGGTTGAGCCGTGGGCGGATTCGAAACGGCCGATCTGTTTGCTCAGGGCCCCCGTGTAGGCGCCTTTCTCCCGACCGAAGAGCTCGCTCTCGATGAGGTTGGAGGGAATGGCGGCGCAGTTCACCCGCACCATGGGCCGGTCACGGCGGGGGCTCAAGTCGTGGATGGCGGCGGCGATGAGCTCCTTGCCAGTTCCAGTCTCGCCCAGCAGCAGGACAGACGCATCGGTGGGTGCGACCTTCTCTGCCTGGGCTAAGACCTTCTGGAGGGTGGGACTGCGGCCGAGAATCTCCGGGTGACCCTCCAAGAGTTGCAGGTCCTGCCGCAACGAGACATTTTCCGCTTCCACTCGCTCCTTGAGCGCCTCGACTGTCTTGAGGAAGGCATCGCAATTGGCAAGGTCAAGGCGTGCGGACAGCGAGCGCACGGAGGCGAAGCCGCCGTTCTTCTCCAACGACAACTCGCCGCGAAACTTGCCACGCCATTGGTCACGCTGAAGCGGCTTGAGGACACGCCACCCATCACGTCGTCATTCACGATCTGCCACGCACTCGCGTTGGTGAAGGTCGAGAAGTCGAAGAGGGTTCTCTCCGCGGCAATGGCGGTGTTTATGGTCAGATGAAAGCAAATCCCCGCCACGGCGGCGAGCAGAGAAGCTGGCTGGAAATGATTGGTCATATCTGCTGCTTGAAGAACTCAGGGTTTTTGACCGTGGTGAAATTGCGCCGCTCGGAAACTGGATCGAACTTTATGGCATAGAGACCCGCGGCCATGCCCGCTCCGATGATGGCGATGCGCAGGCTCATGTGGCGGCGGCGATGGCAGCCCGAAGGCCGGCGGCGTGGTCCGTGATTTGGAGGCGTTGGGCGGGGGTAAGGCGGGCGGCGTTGCGCGCCTGCATGACCGTGCGCGGGTTTTGGGCGAGCAGGGTCTCGTGCCGCAGGAGTAAGTCCCAGTAAAGCGTCGTGAACGGACACGCCTTTGGGTCAGTGCGTTGCGCGGGATCGTAACGACAACCCGCGCAGTAGTTGCTCATGCGCTGAATGTATTTGCCGCTGGCCATGTAGGGCTTGCTGGCCATGAGACCGCCATCGGCGTGTTGCGACATGCCCAGCGTGTTGGGCAATTCCACCCACTCGACCGCGTCCACATACATCGCCAGATACCATTCGTGCACCGCCTGGGGCTTCACGCCCAGCAGCAGAGCGAACAGGCCCGTCACCATCAGCCGCTGGATGTGATGCGCGTAGCCGAACTCGAGCGTCTGGCCGACGACGTGGCGCAGGCAGTTCATGTCGGTTTCGCCCGTCCAGTAACATGCTGGCAACGGCTGGGTAGCCTTGAGTTCGTTCCGATCGAGGTAGCGAGGCATGAACTGCCAGTAGATGCCGCGCACGTATTCACGCCAACCGAGAATTTGACGGATGAAACCTTCCACCGAAGCTAGCGGCGCCCGGCCTTCGCGATAAGCCTTCTCCGCTGCGGACACGGCGTCTCGCGGATTCAACAGCTTCAGATTCATCGCCGCCGAGAGGCGGGAGTGATGGAGATAGGCGTGTTGACGAAGCGCCGCTGTCGGCTGGCTCGCGTCGTGTCCGGTCCACATCGCGTCCTGATAGCGGCCGAAGTGCGGCAAGCGATGCGCCACGAAATCGTCCAAGGCGGCGCGGGCTTGTTGCGGGCTGACCGGCCAATCGAATCGCGCCAGGCTGCCGGAGTGCTTCGCAAAGCGGTCCTTCACCAGCGCCAGGACTTCGCGGGTGGGCGCGTCCGGGTTAAAGGCCAGGGGCGTTTCGGCGTCAGGCGGACCTTCCTTCCCAAAACTCTCCCGGTTTTGAGCGTCGAAGTTCCACGCGCCACCGGCGGGTTCGTCGGCATCCATCAGCACGCGCTGCTGGCGCCGCAGCGCGCGGTAGAAAAACTCCATCCGCAGTTGCTTTCGCCCCCGGGCGTGCCGGGCGAACTCTTCGCGTGAACAGAAGAAATGCCGGTCGGGTCGGACCTCGAAATCGACGCCCAGTGCGCGCGCGGTGCTTTCGAGGCACCTCTGCACGCGCCATTCGCCCGGCTCGACCCAGATCAGGCGTTGCGGAGAGAGCCGGCTGGTCGTGGCGGTCACCTCACCAAGGAAAGAGCCGCTGTTGGCGGGGTCATTGAGTTGGCGGTAATGCACCGTCAGGCCCTGACCCTGCAGCGCATCCCGGAAGTGCCGCATGGCGCTCAGGAACATTGCGATGCGCGCCTGGTGCGACCACACACGGGTGCTTTCCTCGGCGACTTCCGCCATCCACACCGCATCGCGCGCCGGATCGAAACCGTCGAAGGCGGCCGAGTCCTGGTTCAACTGGTCGCCGAGCACCAGCACCAGATGACGCGGGCGAGTTTGAGGATAGAAGTTCATGCGGGCTGTCGCAGGTCGCGCACAATGGAAGCCTTCCCTCTCATGGGCGACGCGCTCTCCGAGACTCTCCGAGGCTCTCACGCCGTCACTGGACGGGGGCGAGGAGCCGGCAGGCGCGTGTCGCAAAGCGGAACCCAAAACCGCGAGACTCCAATTCCGCGACTCGGCTCAGGCGCGCGTCTGCAAAGTCACGATCGAGCATTGCCGCCACCTGCTCGGTGAAGACGGGATCGGCGATCTCCATCGTGATCTCGAAGTTCAGGCGGAAAGACCGGTTGTCGAAATTCGCCGTGCCGATTGTGCATCGGTCATCCACGACAATCACCTTTTGATGCATGAAGCCCTTCTGGTGCCGCCACATCTGGATGCCTTGTTTGTCCAGCTCCTCCAGATACGACCAGCCGGTGAACTGGACGAGGTGGTTGTCCGTCTTATCCGGGATGAGCACCTTCACCTCCACCCCGCGCAGAGCGGCCAGTTTCAGCGCGGTGACGAACTGCTCGTCCGGCACAAAGTAGGGGGTGGCAATCCAGAGCCGCTTCTCCGCGCGATTGATCAGATCAATGAAAAACAGCGTGCAGGTTTCCTTCGGATCGGCGGGACCCGTCGGAAGACACAGCACGGGGAGTGACACACCCGACGGCGCGGGGCGGACTTCCCATCGCAGATCTGGAATGTCCTCCGTGGCCCAGTGCCAGTCCTCGACAAAGGCCAGTTGCACACACGGCACCACGGGACCCGCCAGACGCAGATGCGTGTCCCGCCAGTCACCGAACTTCGGATCGCGCCCCATATACTCGTCACCGACATTCAAGCCGCCCACCCACGCCTCGCGTCCGTCCACGACGACAATCTTGCGATGATTGCGGAAGTTGATCTGGAAGCGGTTGGCGGATCCCTTGGTGGAGTTGAATGCCGCCACCCTTACGCCCGCACCCTTCAACTCGTCCAGGTAACGTCGCGGCAGCGCGTGGGAGCCGATTTCATCATAGAGCAGCAGGCAACGCACACCGCTCTTTGCCTTGGCAGCCAACTGTGACTTCAACTCGCCGCCCAACTGGTCATCGCGGATGATGTAGAACTGGACGAGCACATACTCCTTCGCGCGCTCGATGCCGGCGAGAATCGAGTCGAAGGTTGCCTGGCCATCCACCAGCAATTCGACCTCGTTTCCCTGTGTGTAGGGCAGTTTGGCCAGCTTCTCCACCAGCAGCGCTTCCTTGCGCCCGGGAAAGGCCACCAGGTTTTCCTTCACCAGCTTTTCCGCGTGGGCGCGGGCGGGGCCGCTCGTCTTCAGCAAATCCGCCCTTCGCGCGGTCACATAACCTTGAAACTCGCTCCGGCCAAAGACCCAGTAGGCTGGAACGGCGACGTAAGGAAAGGTGTTCAATGAGATCGCCCACGCGATGGCTCCCTGGGAAGTGCGCGTGTCCATGATTGCCTTCACGGAGCTGAGCGCTCCTGCCACATGGGCGAGAAAGATAAACGCAGCCACCAACCGCTTCCGCTTCGGTTCCAGCACCCGCCAGGCGTTTGCAAGAGTGTTCTTCAGACCCATAATCGGTCGTCCTTTAGAAATTCCAAAACAAGGATGCTTGAAGGGTGGTCCAGTTGTCGAGGTCGGCGCCAGCCTGCTGCCGGAGACGATCGTCGGGAAAGGCGATGCCCGCAACCCCAAGAAAGAAGAGGTTCCGGGAAATGGACCAGCGGATTCCGAGGTCACACTCGTGGGCGATGTTGCGGGCGTTTCCTGCCGGATCGTTCGCCAGCAGCCAGAAGAAGTCGAGTGTGAGCGAGACCTTTGGGTGAGGTGCCACATTCAGGCGGATGCGGTGGGTGTCGAGGTTGGAATTGGAGGCGACCTTGCGGACGTTGACACCTTGCACCCAGGTGTCGAGTCCGCTGGAGAGCGGTGCATCGAAGCCCTCGTAGGTGCGGGTCGATGGATCGCCGAGCTGGAGGACTCCGCCAAGGCCGTATTCGATGCTCGATTCATACCACGTGGCGGATCGGCCGTCCGCCGGATCAAGAGCGATCAGGCTGCGACCCGTAAACGCGGGTGCATCGCCGCACCAAGGATTGCCATCGCTGAAGCGTCCGATCCCGCCGTTCAGCAGCAGGCGCACATAGGCGCGCTCGTCCTGATAGAGAGTCGGGAAATCCCCGGCGCGTCCGGTGCCCATGCCGCTGGCTTTAGCCCCCGCGTCGCGGGTCCCGAGCGTCACCGAGAGCGCGAGATCGAGGTGGCCGGGGCGCGACGATTCAAAGACGGAGAAACGGGCTTCACGGACGAACCGGAGTTTGCGGACCCGCATCAGGCCGATGTGCGCGACCTGCGGATCGAAAGCAGCCCCGGCGCGAATGCCGAGAGCTTTCTCGATCTCGAGCCGCGCCTTCTCGTCGCCTCCGGTGATGCTGGCCGTGCCTCTCAGGTCGTAGAACACCGTGGCGAGGGGCAGCCCGATCACCTCGTCAGGGGGCAGCGGAGCCCGGACCACGCCGGGAAGTGGCATGTCGGAGGCGGGTGAGGATCAGGGCACACAGTAAGACGCTCCCACGGGCCGACACCGGCACCCCGCTGCCCACCTCTCTCACTCCACTGAGGCGCGGTTTTGCTTTTCTAACCCGCAGAGCAATCATCTTGCGAAATCTGACCGCCCTGTGCACTGACGGGGGGGAAATATGCGGGTTAGCGGCGATGCGGTCCTGTTCCGTCCCGCCGCGCAGTTCGGTTTTGCCGTCGAGTCGACGCACCAGTTTGGCCTCGCCAAAGACGGCGACGATCTCGTCGGTGCCCCGTCGAATCCAATCGGCGTACTTGAATCTCATGCCCTCAGTCTACGGCAGGGCCTGGGACAAATACGGGGGGAGGGGGGAAAGTTGGGAGTTGGGAGTTCGGCTGTGCAGAGAACGCTCAACGTCGAACGCTCAACGCACGACTTTCAAGAACCTCTTTCGTTGTAGGTCGAGCGCCGACCGTTGCGCGTCGAGCGATGAAGTGCTCGGCCAATTCGCCCGTGCCGAGTGAGTGGGAGTGGGGTTCCTGCCCCTCTGGGGCTTGCTCTGCGATCGGTCAAGCGCGTACGTTCCCCCCATGAATCTTACTCAACTCACCTCTGCCGACCTGAAGCAGATCGTCAAGCTGCTCGAAAACCGGCGCGAACATTAAGGAGATCAACAAAACCGGTCCCGGGAAGTATACGTGGACCGGTACGAAGTAGTCGATCCGGGCGGCGTCAATCGTCGCGTGATCACGATGACATTGGGCAACCAACATTGTTCGCGAACACGTACTCCGGACCGTGCTCACCCAAGTCCGCGGTCATCTCTTTCAGGTAGCCTTTGAAGAGGCTGTTGGAGGCAATGACGCAGTGGCTCAGCTTGCGCACGAGGAATCCGAAATGCGGGGTGCAATCGCCCCGGCCGCCGTCGTCGCGGCCTGCCGCGCAGACATTCGAGACGAAGGTCAGTCCGCTGCATTCCTCCAACCGCACCTGGCAGGAGCGCTCCGCCTCGGGCAGCAGTCGGCTGTCCTTGCCGCAGCGTCTGAAGACGTTGCCGGTGATGGTCGTCGTACGCATCTTGAGGGCACAGACGCCCGCGCCCCAGTTCCGGTCAAAACAGTTCCCGGTCACGTTCCACGCATCGCCGGCCATGAGGTAAAGGCCATAGCCGTGGTTCCATTCGACGCGGTTGGCGGTGAACATGACCGTGGCACCGACCGAATCGCAGGCGAACCCGTGGCTCCCGTTACCGGAGAACTGGTTGTCCGTCACGAAACCGTCCCAGCCGGTGATCTGGACGCCGCACCCTTTGTTCCCCTGCATGATGCTGTGCCGGATGATGAAGAGCCAGATGCGCAAGAGATGAACGCCGTGCCCCGAAAACCGCTCGATCTTACAGTCGTCGATGACGATGGCGTCTTCCTGCGGGCTGTACTTCTCGGCGTTGTTGAGGAAGACACCATGAATGGCTTTCTTGGCATCCCGGCGTCCCTGCAGAAACAGTCCGCGGAGGTGGACGCCGAACGCACCGGTGATGTTCAGCAGGCAATCCGCCTCCTCGGAATCAAGGAGCAGCATGGCGCCCGCGTCGCCACGGTATCCCCACTGTGGCTCCGCCAGCAGCGTCGTGTGGGGGTGAACCTTCAGGTCATGGCAGAGATACCTTCCCGCCGGGAAATAGACCGTGCCGCCCACTTGACCGGCTGCATCCAGCGCCTTTTGGATGCCCTCGGAATCCGGTGTCTTGCCGTCGCCTTC
The DNA here is from genome assembly GCA_022710935.1 of Verrucomicrobiota bacterium. GTDB lineage: Bacteria > Verrucomicrobiota > Verrucomicrobiia > Limisphaerales > J093 > MWFF01. The sequence goes on along the minus strand of JAKLFY010000030.1, from coordinate 31,495 downwards.
TGCGCCAAAGTCAAAGACGTTGAAAACCGACGAAGACCGGTTGACGTTTTGCTCGGCCGCGATCACGGAAGGTATTCCGGCCAGGCCGGCCATGCCGACAAAGCCCGTTCCAAGCAGGAAGTCGCGCTTCTTGATTTGCATGGACGCCATCTTGGAGCCGCCGGGAATGACAAGGCAAGCGACCATTGCGGCCGTGACCATTGCGGCCCCAGCACTCAGGGGCTGAAGGGTGGATGGTCACCGGCGCCGTAGCTGCAGACAACCAGTGTTCATTGACCGAGTATTGACTGGCTTCCGCCCGAACCACGATCGGGAACTTTACTTTCACGGCGAAAACGCCACGAAAGTGTCCTGAAAAATCAGGTGAGGATTCGAAACGAGGCCCCTTAATCCGTTGTAAGTGCTTTACTATGAACTGGATCCAGTTGTCGGATTTGAACCGACGACCGACGGTTTACAAAACCTTTTTCGCGCGTTTAGCCGCTCATGGCCCCAATTGGGCATTACTGGACTCACCGTTGAATACAAACAGTTTGCGTCTTCTATTCAAAGGCGGTTCCTGGACCCGAATAGCCTCAATGGGACCGAAATCCAGCCATATAGTAGTCAAAACGGAGTAGTCAAAGCGGCACATATTACGAAAAGACCGTCAGGCGGTTCCGGCCGCCCCGATGGCGTCACGGTTCTGAACCTGGTTTTGGCTGTCGGCGCGGGCGGTACTCGCAGGAAAACCTTGCGCAGGTCCTGGCACGCATCGAAAAGCAGTGGGTGGCGCGTCCTCGATCGGGATCAGGGTGTTGTCTCCTGCGTGGAGGATCAGGGTCCGCCGCTAGACTTGCCGCCCCTTCCCTTGGTTTCGCAGGCCGTGCGCAGGGCCGACGCCGACCCCGGACCGCCCCATGAACAGAATCGGGACTGGCCGTCCCTGCTAAATGCGTTCAACGGCGAATGGCGTGGTTACCTCCCGCACGTGGTCGAAGAACTCCAGCATCAACCCACGTGTTTTGGCATCGATCTGCTGGGCATAATCGGGTACGGGTTTCAGCATAGAACCTGAGACTATTGTCGGAGCCCTGATGCAGTCAAATCTCGGCTTGTTCCGCGAGGCTCGGCAGGAGGCGGGCTGAGATCGAAGCATCTGGCGACAACATTCGTACCTTTCGTGTGAGGGGACCTCGGTCGTGGCCGTGCGTTGCTCGCGCTGAAGCTACTCAGCGGTGTCCACCGCAATACTCGCCGAGCGCCGCCAAGCGGGTCGAACCACCGGTCAGGCCAGTTGCCTCATAATTGATAACGGGCAAATGGGCCAAGTTGCCCCCGAGGGGAACCACGAGGCCAAACGAGTGATCATCAAAGGCTTCGATGCCTCTCTGCGAGAACTGAAACGGACTGCAAGGGACGGAATTCCGTGCCTCCAGCATCAAACCGGAGTATCAGATCAGAGGTCCGACGCGGACGCTGCCGCCAGCACGGAGCGCGATTGGCCAGCGCGTTCACTGCGGAACCACGGCAGGGAAACAAGCACATGAACTGTAGACCGTCAGACTCATAACCGAACGCCCTGGGTTCAGATTGAGACTCCCGAAACCGGCCGGCGTTGATCATCAAGCACTTAAGCCGCTGGCCTCCAGCGGCTTTTGCGCTTTCCTGGCACGATTCTTGAATCCCGCGCTTCTTGTCTAACGCTCTGCACTGGTCTGCACTCTCCTGCACCATTGCCAGACAATCGCCAAACATTTTGGCGCTTGGGAGCGGCCTGACGAGCCCAGGTTCAAGTCGGCGGCGAGGACACGGAACATAAACGCGTGCCTCCAGCGGCCACTTCACAACCAGTCCTGGCGCAATCGCACTCTCAGAAGCCCGTCTCCCATCAGCAAGGATAGAACGCCGCCACCGGGGCGTTCCGGCAACGCCTCGCCTGTGCCTCGACGCGAGGAACCGCAGCGAGTCAGCGATCACCCGCTGACACGATCACGCACCGTGAGCGCCAAGTGTGCAGCGGAAGCGACTCACGGGCGTGGAGGTCGTGGACCGGTGTTGCCGTTGGCTCGATTCGCTATGGTTCGATTCTTCCCGACTCCCTATGCAGTGGTACGATGCCAAGGTCGTGGGGCTGCCTGCCACGATAGAAACTGCCGCCTCCGTAGAGGTTTGTCTCAAAGGAGCGATACCCAATAGCATCAATACGATACTGAATCTGATTGGCGGCGTAATCCACCATGAGGAGCCATCCCAGATCTCTATCCTGCTTGAACGCAAAACGTCCCTGGGCGTCAGTAAACGCCACTCGCTCCCTGTCCAGTCTCTCTATACGGCGGACGACTCTTGCATGCCGCAATGGCTCAAGAGTGCCTGAGTCCACAGCCCTTCCTTGCGCTGGGGGCGCCATCAACTCGCCATGGGGAAAGATGACGCAACCCGTGTTCAGCGTCAGCAAAAGCGCGAACACAGTCAACAGGAACGGAGGCTTCACGTAATCGAACGACCGAACGGAGCGGCGCGGGCGACCCTGCGCTTTCGCACTGTGAACTGACGTAGCCCGCCCGCGTCCCCTGCGGTGTCTTGTTCGGCTCTCATTTCACCCTCTCCAACATCTCGACGACAGTTTGAACGCATGGCCGGCAGACTTTGTTGAGCATGTCATCCGCTTTGGCCCGGCGTAATCCGTCCTCGGTGCTGAGGTCATAGCCTTGGAGGAGCTGACGGCAGAGGCAGCTTCCGTGTCTTGCCGCAAAACGATCCATCAGCTCTCTGGTTCTCATGTAGGTGATCTCGGTCGCTGAACGATCGCCGGTGCTCCCGCGGCCATGCCGCAGCCCCAGAACGAGGATTCCCCCGGTCACTGCGCCGCACACTTCCTGCTTCCTCCCCATGCCGGCGCCAAAGCCGGTGGCAATCTTCAACGCCAACTCCTCATCCAGGCCAGCTTCATCGCGAAAGGCATCAAGCACGGCTTGGGCGCAATTATACCCGCTGAGGAACCTTGTCGTGGCAACGTCCATTCTGGTGCTCATCGGCGCCCTCACTTCTTCCACGCGGTCAGGCCGATGCTGGCAATTCTCCCCTTGAGCCTTTCATCATTCTCCGCCATGTGGAAAGTCACTTCCTCTTCGACGGTGACCTCTTGAAAGCCGGCCTGCTCAATGGCGCGCAAATAGTCAGCCTTGGACAGAGCTACGGCAAGCCACTCTCCCCAGACTTTATCTTCCAGAGCTGCGTCCGAAAACGGACCGGAACCGACCAGGTCTGAGAGGCACATCCGCCCTCCGATCTTCAGAACGCGATAGACTTCCTTGAAAGCCCGCACCTTCTCCGCACAGTGATTGATGACACAGTTGCTGATCACGACGTCAACGGAGCAGTCAGCGAGCGGCAGCCGCTCGATCGGGGCGTACCTGAACTCTACATTGGCGATGCTTGATTTCTCGGCAGTCGCATTCGCTCGCTTCACCATCTCGGGCGTAGCGTCCACACCGATGACCCGTCCGGTTGGACCGACTCGACGCGCTGCCAGAAACGCATCCAAGCCACCGCCCGAGCCTAGGTCCAAAACGATCTCGCCCAGCCGTAGCCTCGCTCGAGTGACGGGGGTCCCGCAACCCAGGGTCATGATCGCGTCCGCGGGCACCGTCTTCAGGTCTTCCTCCGAATAACCGAGTGAGGTTGCATACGCCACCGGTTCGGGGCGGCCGCCGGCACCATGGGCCGCTGCGGCAATCTCGGCATAGCGTCTCGCAGACCGTCCCTTGTCTTGCTCGTGCGTTCTCACTGTTGACCTCTGACTCGCGCCTCGCTTACGCCGAACGTTGATCATACGAACCGCCGGTTCATGTATTGAACCTGCCCCGACTTGCCCTCAGCGCATCATAGCGGCTCGGTCCAAGACATGTGGCTCAACTGCGCCGAAGGGCATCCTGTCGAGCTGCATGGCGGCACGGTAGTCCCGAGCGGCACCATAGCGCAAGCTCGGCTGGCCGCCATGGCTCTGGCTGCTGGCTTACGCCGCCGGAATCTCCCACACGTACCCGCCGGCGTGCCTCTTGATGTGGCCCGTGGTGACATTCCAAACGAGGTATCCGGTCGGGATCGTGCCTGATGCCGGATCCGCCGTCACCGCCGCCGGCCTGATCTGAACCCACGTCCCCGGCGTTCCCGCCCCGGTGCAAACCCACTCCCCGCCCAGGGCATCGCGCCAGAACTCGTTCAGGACCCGACGTCCGCTGGTTGGCGGGCCGATGATCGTGGTCGGGGTGCCCCTCTGCCAGATGGTGAACCCGGCGAGGAGGGTGCTGGGCGTAGAGGCGGGATCCAGAACCAGGGGAGCGGTTCAAGCACTTCCCATGTGGAAGGTGCTCCCGCTCAAGTTGACATCCTACGCCGGGTGCTGGCCGGAGGCCGTTTATGATCGACAACCACACCTTCTGCGACATCCACCAACTCCGCGATCCCGTGCGCGAAGTCCCTAATCCGGCCCGGGCACAGGTGGACGCCCAACTCAGCAAGGCCAAAGCCCGCCTGGAATGTCTCCAAGCCCAGTATGGCCTGCAAGCCCTGGCCAATGACGAACAGACCCGGCGAACCATGCGCGGGTTCAAGATCGCCCACGGCAAACTGGGCCGTCAGATCTGAGACGCTTGGCAACGCGTCGCTGACTTGCTCGCCCGTCGCGCCCGGATCCCCCCGGCGCGTTCCCGTGCAGTCGGTGACGTCCGAGCCGGTCGTGAAGCTGGCGCCCGAAATCCAGCACCTCACCAACCTGGTCAAGATGGTGGCCTACCAGGCCGAGGGCGAGTTGGTGCGTTCCGTCGCGCCTCACTACCGGCGCGTGAAGGACGTGGGCCGCACCTTGATCCAGGTGGCCCTGCTCAGTGCGGCGGACTTGGAAGTCACTGACCAGGAACTGCGGGTTAGTCTGCTCCCCCAGAGTTCCCCGCACCGCACCCGAGCGATCGCGGCGCTCTGCGAGGAACTCAACACGCTGGAGGCCCGGTTTCCGGGCTCACGCTTGCGCCTGCGCTACACCAGCCATATCCCCGATTGAGCCCCCAAAAGCGGACAATGCCAGCGGCGCTAAGTCAGGAGTTCTGGGATCCATCAGCCTTTGACGGGTTCATGAGCTCCCTCCTCGCCCTCGAGCCATGCCCGGGCTTCGCTCAGGGCCGTGTGATCGAAGTAACGGACCGTCGCGGCGGTGAAGGGCTTGCAGAACACCGCCATGCCGTGCTGCCATTTCGTTTCGCCCACCAAGGCCAGGCGCTCAATGTCGCGGAAACGCTGCGCGGCGAACTTGGTGTCTTCCCACAGCGCGCCGGCAGTCCAGCCGTGGAAGTCGTGCATCGCCACCAGCATCCGGATCTGGCCGTGTTGGCGGACCAGTCGCTCGACGACGGGCACAAAGGCTTCATAGTCCCCTTTGGCCAGTTTGCCCGTCAGGGACACTTCCAGCACTTTGCCGTCGTTGCTCTCCCCCAGTGTGATTGCCATGGTGTGTTTCCTTTCCTTTGGGTTTTGGTTGCTGCGTATGTTCAAGCCGGGGTGACCGCGGCTTCAGCGGCGGGCGCGGCTTGCAGCCGCCGCGCGCGCCAGAGATAGAAAATGGCCGGATAGACAAGCAGTTCCATCAGCGTCGAGGTGACCACCCCGCCGATCATCGGCACGGCGATGCGTTTCATCACGTCGGCTCCGGCACCGTGGCTCCACATGATCGGCATCAAGCCGGCGATGATCACGCTCGCGGTCATGGCCTTGGGGCGGACGCGCTTCACTGCGCCGTGGTAAATGGCGTCGCGCAGGTCGGTGAGGTTGCGCATGAGGCCCTTCTTCCTCCAATCCTCGTACGCCAGGTCGAGGTAGAGCAACATGACGACGCCGGTCTCGGCGTCGAGGCCGGCCAGCGCAATAATGCCGACCCAGACGGCCACGCTCATGTTGTAGCCCAGCCAGTGAATGATGGCGAAGGCGCCCACCAACGAGAACGGCACGGCCAGCATCACGATGGCAGTTTTGACGGCCGAGCGTGTGTTGAGATAGATGATGAGGATGATGATGAGCAACGTGAGGGGCACCACGATCATCATCCGCTGTTGGGCGCGGAGCATGTATTCATACTGGCCGCTCCAAAAAATATTGTAGCCGCTGGGCAGTTTGATGGTGCCGCTGGCGATGCCGTCGCGGACAGCGCGCATGGCCATCTGGACGTAGGTGCCGATGTCAATGCCCTTCACGTCCACGTAAATCCAGGCGTTCGGCACGGCGGCCTCGCTCTTGATGGCCATCGGGGCATTCACGATGTGCAGGTTGGCCAACTGGCCCAGCGGCACCTGCGCGCCGGTGGGCGTAGGAATCACGATGTCGTTCCGGAGGGCGTCGAGGTTCGAGCGAAAGTCGCGGTCGTAGCGGAGGTTGATGGTGTAGCGTTCCAACCCCTCGACCGTCGTGGCGATCGGCATGCCGCCCAGGGCCACGGCCAGGACTTCCTGCACTTCACCCAACGTGAGACCGTAGCGCGGGATTTCATCGCGGTTGATGTCGAATTCCAGGTAACTACCGCCCATCACGCGCTCGGAAAAGGCGCTCGTCGTGCCGGGCACCTGCTTGACGACAGCTTCGATCTCAGAGCCGATCCGCTCCAACTCGGCCAGGTTGGGGCCGGCGACTTTGATACCGACCGGCGTCTTGATGCCGGTGGACAGCATGTCAATCCGCGTCTTGATGGGCATGGTCCAGGCGTTGGCCAGACCGGGGAACTGAATGGCGCTGTTGAGCGCGTCCACCAGTTCGTCCGGTGTGCGGCGGCGGTGCGCGATGACGTTGCCGCTCTCGTCCTTGATGTCCACTGCCGGCCAATCTATTTCGTCCTTGAGCATGATGGTGGTCTCGATCATGTCGAAGGGCGCGGGGTCCGTAGCGGTCTCGGCGCGACCAATCTTGCCAAACACATGATGCACTTCGGAGAAGGAGCGGATGATCTTATCGGTTTGCTGAACGAGTTCGCGCGCCTTGGTCGAGGAGATGCCAGGGAAGGTGGTCGGCATGTAGAGCAGGTCGCCTTCGTAAAGTGGCGGCATAAACTCGGAGCCGATGTTTTGGTACGGGAACAACTTCCCGGCCTTGAACGCCCATTCCTTGACCTTGCCGTCGGGCAGCAGGCGCGCGGCGAGCTGGTTCGAAGGAAAGAAGATCCAGACGATGACGGCCGCGGCGCCGAAGATCACCAGCCAGCGCCACTTGATGACAAGATCAATCAGCGGGTGATACACCCAAATGAGAAAGCGGTTGATGGGATTCTTCTCCTCGGCCGGGATTTTGCCGCGGATGAAGAAGCCCATGAGGATCGGTGCGAGCGTGATGGAGAGCAGCGCCGCGGCGGCCATCGAGTAGGTTTTTGTGAAGGCCAACGGTTTGAACAGCCGTCCTTCCTGCGCCTGCAACGTGAACACCGGGATAAACGAGACGCTGATGACCAGCAGTGAATAGAAGAGCGTCGGTCCGACCTCAACGCAAGCGTCCCGAATGATCTCCCAGTGCGGCTTCTTGCCGCCGTCGTGCTCGATATGTTTGTGGACGTTCTCGATCATGATGATGACGGCGTCCACCATCGCGCCGATGGCGATGGCGATGCCGCCCAGCGACATGATGTTGGAGCTGATGCCCTGCCCAAACATGACGATGAAGGACATGAGCACCGCGATGGGCAAAATCAGAATGGCCACCAGCGCGCTGCGCAGGTGCATCAGGAAGGCGAGGCAGACCAACGCCACCACGATGCTTTCCTCCAGCAGCTTCTCCTCCAGCGTCCTGACGGCGCGTTCGATCAGGGCGCTGCGGTCGTAGGCAATCGTGCAGGTCACATCCGGCGGCAGACCCTTCATGGCCGCGTCCAGGCGCTCCTTCACGTCCTGGATGACCTGACGCGCGTTGGCGCCGTAGCGGATGACGACGATCCCGCCGACCGTCTCGCCTTCGCCGTTGAGTTCGGCGATGCCCCGGCGCATCTCGGGTCCGAGTTGCACGGTCGCCACGTCGCGCAGCAAAATCGGCACGCCGTTGGGACCGACGCCCACGGCGATTTTGCGGATCTGCTCGACGTTCTGGATGTAGCCCTTGATCCGCAGGATGAACTCCTTCTCGGACATTTCAATGGAACGGCCGCCGACTTCCCCGTTGCTCATCTGGATGGCCATGCGCACCTTGGACAGCGCCAGGTTGTAGGCGCGCAGTTTCACCGGGTCCACGGTCACCTGGTATTGCTTTTGGAACCCGCCGACGGAAGCCACTTCCGAGACACCGTCCACGGCGGTCAGTTGGTATTTCAAATACCAGTCCTGCATGGAGCGCAGTTCCCACAAGTCGCGGTTGGTCGAGTTGATGGAATACATGAAGGCCCAACCGACACCGGTGGCGTCCGGCCCCAACGAAGGCGTCACGCCCTTGGGCAAATCGCCGCTTAGTTGGCTGAGGTATTCCAGCACGCGGCTTCGCGCCCAATACGGGTCGGTGCCGTCCTCGAAGATGACATAGACAAACGAGTAGCCGTAGAACGAGTAACCGCGCACCACCTTCTTGAACGGCACCGAGAGCATCTTGGTGGTGATGGGATAAGTCACCTGGTCCTGGATGATCTGCGGCGCCTGGCCCGGATACTCCGTGTAGATGATGACCTGGGTGTCAGACAGGTCCGGGATGGCGTCGAGCGGAATGTTTTTGACAGCGTAAATGCCGCCCAGCACCAGCGCCAACGTGGCGAGCAGAACAATGAACTTGTTCTTCAGTGAAAAGTCTATGATGCGAGTCAGCATGGATCAGGGGGTATTCAGGTCGGAGTCAAAGTGTCAGCTTCCGCAGGCGGAGCGCGTTTCCGACCACCGAAACGGAACTGAAGCTCATGGCCGCCGCCGCGATCATCGGACTGAGCAACAGCCCAAACACGGGATACAGCACTCCGGCGGCGATAGGCACGCCGAGCGCGTTGTAGATGAAGGCGAAGAACAGGTTCTGCCGAATGTTGCGCATCGTGCCTCGGCTCAGGCGGCGTGCCTTGGCGATGCCTCGCAGATCGCCTTTCACCAGCGTGATGCCGGCGCTCTGCATCGCCACGTCCGTGCCGGTGCCCATCGCGATGCCGACGTTGGCCAAGGCCAACGCCGGGGCGTCATTGACCCCGTCGCCGGCCATCGCAACCACGCAGCCCTCTTGTTGGAGCTTTTTGACGACCTCGCCCTTGCGCTCGGGCAGCACCCCCGCTTCGACCGTGTCGAGGCCCAGCTTGCGCGCGACCGCTTCCGCGGTGGTGCGGTTGTCGCCCGTCACCATCACTACGCGGATGTGTTCCTCGCGCAACAGGCGAAGGGCTTCGGGCGTGGATTCCTTGATGGGGTCGGCCACTCCGAGCAGGCCGGCCACCTGGCCGTCGAGGACGACAAACATCACGGTCTGTCCTTCGCGGCGCAGTCCTTCTGCGCGTGAGCCAAGGTCGCCAGGCGTGGTCTTCAGTTCTTCCAGAAGCTTGGCGTTGCCGAGCGCGACCGAATGGCCGTCCACCTTGCCCGTCACGCCGCGACCCGTGATGGATTGGAAATCCTGCGCATCGGTCAACTTGAGGCCGCGCTCTTCCGCCCCGGCCATGATGGCGGCGGCCAGCGGGTGCTCGCTGCCACGTTCCAGGCTGGCGGCGTGTCGGAGAAACTCCTCCTCCTTCCGGCAGGAAGCCGTGACCACTGAGACCAGTCGCGGCTTGCCCTCGGTCAGCGTGCCGGTTTTGTCCACGATGAGCGTGTCCACCTTCTCCATGATTTCGAGCGCGCCGGCATTCTTGATGAGCACGCCTTCGGTCGCGCCGCGTCCTGTGCCGACCATGATGGACATGGGCGTGGCCAGGCCCAGCGCGCACGGGCAGGCGATGATGAGCACGGCCACGGCATTGACGAGGGCGTGCGCCAGGCGCGGCTCCGGGCCGAACGCCGCCCAGCCGATGAAGGCCAGCGCCGCCGCGAGCAAGACCGTCGGCACGAACCAGGAAGCCACGACATCGGCCAGCCTTTGGATGGGCGCGCGGCTGCGCTGCGCCTCGCTGACCATGCGGACGATTTGCGCCAGCAACGTGTGGCGGCCCACCCGCTCGGCGCGCATCAGAAAGCCGCCGGTGCCGTTCACCGGGCCGCCCGTCACCCGCCCGCCGGGCCGCTTTTCCACAGGGATGGCTTCGCCCGTCACCATGGATTCGTCCACGCTGCTGGTGCCTTCAAGGACTTCGCCGTCCGCGGGGACTTTCTCGCCAGGGCGCACGCGGAGCCGATTGCCTTGTTGCACGTCGGCCAGCGGCACGTCGTGTTCACTGCCGTCGTCGTTCACGCGGCGCGCGGTCTTGGGGGCGAGACCGAGCAACGCCTTGATGGCGCTGGAGGTCTGGCTGCGGGCGCGCAGTTCGAGCACTTGGCCCAGCAGCACCAGCGTGGTAATGACAGCCGCCGCCTCGAAATAGACGGCCACGTGTCCGCCCATCGTGCGGAATGACGCCGGAAAGAGGCCGGGAAAGAAGACCGCCACGACGCTGTAGCCCCACGCCACGCCGGTGCCGAGCGCAATTAACGTGAACATGTTCAGGCTGCGGTGAACGATCGAAGACCAGCCGCGTTTGAAGAACGGCCAACCGCCCCAGAGCACAACCGGCGTGGCCAGCGCGAACTGAATCCACGTCAACGCGCTCATGGACATCGCGTGTTGGAGCGGTTGGCCGCTCGAATGGCCCTTCTCCATCTGCTCGGCGTGCGGGGCCGAAGCTGGCGCTGGTGACACAGCGCGCGACTGGTGAAGGAACTTGTCCGGCTCGGCGTGGAATCTCTCCGCACAACGCGGGCTGCAGAAATGATAGGTCTGCCCCCCGTGCTCAAGCGACGCGGCGGCGGAACCGGGATCGACTTCCATCCCGCACACCGGGTCGCGACTTGTTGGGCGGCTTCTCATGGTCAGGCTCTTCAGTGTTGGTGATCGGCAGCGTGCTGTTTGCGCCAGTTCTCCTCTGCTGTTTTGCCGTGCGGCACGCTGCCCGTGGGCACCAGCGTCATCTCGCATTTGGGGCACTGGCCCGGCCTGTCCGACACCACGTCGGCGTGTGAGGCCATGGGACAGGTGTAGAGGGCCGGGGCCGGCATGGCAGGAGACGGCGCGGCGTTCGTTGGAAGCTTCGGCGCTTCCATCACCGGTATCAACGTCATGGCGCACTTCGGACACTTGCCGGGTTTGTCCAGATGCACGCCGCTGTGCTCAGGCATGGGGCAGGTGTAATACTGCACGATGCCGCCGGGCTGGAGCTTGGCCAGCGCAGCGGCGCTTACCGGCACCAGCGCCATGCCGCAAATCGGGCAATCGCCTGAATGATCGTACTGAATCGAGACGTGTTCGGGCATCGGGCAGACATAGACAACTTTGTCCATCGGCTTGGGTGCAGCGGCGGTCGCTGCCGCTCCCATTGGCGGCATGACAGTCCCGGCGTGTTGGACCATGGGCTGGGGGCTGGTCGGGTGGAGCATTTTTTGGATGGCCTCGCGCAACTGGCTTTCCGAATCGAGCATGAACTGGCCGGAGGTGACAATGCGCTCGCCTTCCTTCAGCCCGCTCAAGACCTGGTATTGGTCGTTCTCGGCGCGCAGGCCCAGGGCCACCGTGCGCGGTTCAAATCGGCCGCCGTCCACTGTCACAAACACGGTGTTCTTCTCGCCGCTGCGCAGCACCGCCGAGTCGGGCACCAACACGACCGACGGGCGCACCTCAGAGCGCAGCTCGACACTGGCGAACATGCCGGGTTTGAGAAAATAGCCTGGATTGTGAAACTCCATGCGCACCTTCGCCGTGCGCGTCTTTTCGTCCACGGTCGGATAAATGTAGGTGACGCGCCCGCGGAACTTGCGGTCCGGCAGATACGACACGCTGACCACCGCTTCTTGGCCCAACTGCACCACCGCTAGGTCTTGCTCGTAGACCTGCGCATGGACCCAGACCAGCCCGAGGTCCGCCAGCCGATACAGGCGCATCCCGGCCTCGACCATCTGGCCTTGCACCGCCATCTTCTCCACCACGAATCCGTTGCTGGGCGCGTTTACGCGAAGGGCCTTGCGCGGCTGGCGAGTCTTCTCCAACGCGGCGATTTGCTCGTCGGGAATGTCCCAGTATTTCAACTTGAGCCGGGCGGTGGTGCGCAGGTTTTCGGCGCTGATGCCGGCGGGAGCCTTCGACTCCCCCAAGGCCAGCAGATATTCGGTTTGGGCGCTGTAAACGTCGGGCGAATAGATTTCAAAGAGCGGCTCCCCGCGATGCACTTCCTTGCCGATGGCGTCCACGTAAAGCTTCTCGATCCAGCCTTTGAACTTGGTGCTGACATCCGCCAGCGCGGTCTCGTCGTAATCAATCACTCCGACGGTGCGAATCACCCGACGCAAGGGGCCGTTTGTGACGACAGTGGTGCGGATGCCCATGTTCTGCGTGGTGACCGGATCAATGGCGATGGTGGCGGATTCAGCGGCGGCGGCTTCGTCTTCATACACCGGCACCATGTCCATGCCCATGCTGTCCTTGCGCGCGGTGGGGCTGACCTCGCCTGGGATCATGGTGGATTTGTAGAATTTGATCTTCCGCTCGCCCGGCGTCACGCCGGCCGAAGCCGTCTTGGCGCCAGCCTGCTTTCGCATGGGCGTGAGCTTCATCCCGCAGATGGGGCAGTTGCCGGGCTTGTTCTGGATGACCCGCGGATGCATGCCGCAGGTGTAGAGCGTCTTCGGCTTGGCGGCAGCCTGAGCGTGTTCGTGGGCCGGACTTCTTAGCCAGAAGTAAGTCCCCGCGACGCCCAGCGCGAGACCGAGCAGAATCAGCCCGGCGGTTTTGGTGGCTTCGGACTTGAGGTTCATAACAGGAGTCAAGGCGATGGTTTGGCGGCGCGTGTGGCCGGTGGATTGCCCGCAGGCGCGTTGGTGGTCGAAGGCAAGTTGGAAGCCGGCAGCACGGGCGCACCCGCGGGCGGTTGGCCCAAGATGAGCAATGACAATTCTGCCAGCACCAGTTCCCGTTGTGTGCGCACTTCCACTTCGGCCAGTTGAAAGTTCAGCAGCGTCCGCTCGGCATCAATGAGGTTGAAGAAATCAATCTGGCCGGAAAGGTAGCCAGCCCGGGCGACTTCCAGCGACTTCCGGGCCTTGGGAATCAGCCGATCTCGCAGCAACTCCAGATTCCGCGTGCTCTCGCGGAAACTGAACGTCTTGTCCGCGAAGTCCACCGCCAGCATGATTTGCTCGTTGCTCAGCCGCGCCTCCGCCGCGCGCTTGCGAGCCTGGGCGCCGGCGATCTCGGCGGCGATCTTGTCGCGCCAGATAGGCAGGGTCATGCCCGCCTGCGGTCGCACCATGTAGGGCGGCGTTTTCACATCGACTTCCACTCCCAGGCTGAAGTCAGGCACCCGGCTCTTGCGGGCCAACCGAAGGCCGGCGTCCGCCATGAGGACCTCGGCCTCCATGGCGCGCAAGCGCGGGTTACGCTCCAGGGCGACGGCGAACAATTGCTGCGAACTCAGGTCCATCGGAGTGAATTCAAAAGACGCGGGGATCGGTGGATCAGGCTGGTCGGCCTTCAAACCCAGCGCTGCCTTCAGTTGGGCCAGCAGCGGGCGGCGCGAGTCTTCGAGATTGGAGAGGTCGGTCCCGACCCGGTCCTGTTCGATCTGGGCGCGCAACACGTCCTGGAGCGTGACTTTGCCGACCTGGTTTTGGGCGCGGGCGATTCGTTCCAGGTCCGCCAGCAGACCGAGCACTTCTTCAGTTATGCGGATGGTGTCTTCCAGGAAGTGGAGTTGGTAGTACGCCTTCTTCACATCGTAGGCGGCTTGTACGACGGCTTCTTCGAAGTGGAAGTACCCCGAGGCGCTTCGCGCTGACGCAATCGCCGCCCGGGCGCCCAGCTTACCCGGCCCCGGAAACTCTTGCACGAGTCCTGGCATGAGGGCCGTGACCACCTCTTTGATGTCCGTGGTAAACATCAGGCGCGGGTCCGGCAGTGAGCGCGCCACCGTGATGCCCTGGACCGACGCCACCCAGTCGAAGTACGCCGCTTCGACACGCGGCTTATTCAGCAGCGCGTACGCGAGGAAGTTGCTCAAGCCCGAGTTCGTGCTCAGCAGCGGCAGCGCGGCTTTCTGGCCTTGCGGACGGTACACTTGACCCACCGTTTGCAGGTCTTGTCGGGCCTGTCTTTCGCCCGCGCGCGGGATGCCTTTGCAGCCGGCGGCGACCAGCATCAACGAAGCGACGCCAGCGCGCTGGGCGATCACCAGCAGCCTTCTCAGGTGGCGTTTGTCCCTACCTTCGCTGCACATAGATGAAGTCATTCATAGATTCGCGGCGGCGGCCCCGCCATGCCGTCCCCGCGGGTTCTGCCTGAAGCCCGCCCGGCGCGCATGCCGCCAGTCCGCAGCACTATACACCAAAAAACGTGTTTTCCTTCAGGGGATCTGCAGTCCCGCCCGGCCAAAGATCCCATCATTGCGCGGGCGAGTCAGGCCGAACTCTCCCGGATCCCTGACCGGCGCCGCTGAACCTCATAGCCTCGGAATTGGCGAAGGTCCGAAAGATCCCGGTGCAATTCCAGGTCGGTGGCCGGTACACGCCGACGGCCCGTCAGACAGGCCCGAACGGCGGCTGCCGTTCGCAGCGGTGCTCCCATTCCCGCAAACGGGGTCTGTGCCGAGGCGATGCGACGACAGGCCGCTGAACCTCGCCAGGCTCAGAAGGGCCATACACATAAGATGAGCAGGATGGACACGAGCACGACGAGGATTTCCAAGGGCATGAGCCCCATCGCACCGAGCCGAGTCAACGATGTCAGCAACGCGGCCCGGTTCCGCGAGTTGGCCCAGAAGGCGCAGTTCATGAATGACGGTCTGGGTCTTCGCACTCTGGGCGGCGCACTGAACCGCGATGTCCCGGACGCTGTTGTTGGCGAAGTCCTCCATCACGGCGCGGACCCAGGGCGACGCATCCGAACGCCTGTGGGTGGCAGAAACTCCGTCACACCAGGAAGTTGTTGATGTTGAGCGATTTGCCTTCATCCTCTTGAAGCATGGTCGCTGTCCTTTCCGCTCTGTTTGGTTACCCGTGGGCGTGGTTCCGGTCCAAGCATCAACTCGCCTTGGAGGTCCTCGCCCTCCGACACCAAATCGGGGTCCTGAAACGACAGGGGCGCCGACCGATTCTCCATGGGTGGGATCGGTACTTCTGGGCGACGCTCAGGAGAACCTGGGACGGTTGGAGAGCTGCGCTGATCATCTGCGCGCCCGAGACCGTCATCGGCTGGCACCGAGCCGGTTTCAGACTCTTCTGGCGCTGGCGCTCTGGCGGCCGAGTGGGACGACCTGCAACGGATCGGGAGGTGGTTCAACTCATCCATCGTATGTGGGCGGCCAATCTGAGCTGGGGAAGCCCGCGGATTCGGGATGAACTGGAGAAGCTTGGCGTGCACGTCTCAACCGCCACGATTCGGAAGTATCGGCCATCGTCCGGCGGGCGACGTTCGCAGAGCTGCCGGACATTCCTTCGGAATCCAGAACTCCTGACATAGGGATCGAGGTTTGTTTGTTTTCCGGCGCATTTCGCTTCTTCTGTGGTCGGGAGGGTGCGAACCCAAAACTGTCCGCTTTTTGCGGCAACGACGTGCTCAGCGCTGCTGCCTCCACCCCAAGGGATACCGGCTCAAAGCAGCTCACGGCTCCCTCATCGGAGCCGACCGCCAGCACCACGGACACGGACCCGCGCGATCGGCGTGGTGACCGCCTTCTTGCCTGCTTGGGTCTGCTGGAGGATGCGCCGCCCTTCTTCGGTTCAGGCCGATCGGTCCCCCGTGCTGGCGTGCTCCTGGCGATGCCGGCCTTGGTCTGCGCTGGGGTCTTCGCCTGTGCGCAGCAGATCTTCTATGAGACGCTCCTGTAGATCACGTTTTCACCATAGCTGGAGACATGAATCGTGCCGGACGGAGCGACGGCCACCGCCCCCGAAGAGCCGCCTTGGCGGCACGCCCGAATCTGGTGTCGCCCCTACGGCCAAGCCCGTAACCACGGTTGAAATCATGCCCGTCTGGCGGCCACCATCAGATGAATCAGCCCGCTCCCCGAATCCGCTGCGTAGAGGTTGTCCGCTGAGGCCGCCAAGCCGGTGGGGACAAAAAACCGCTCCGCCAGAAACGAACCTGGCGCGGCACAACAAACCGTGTGCGCGTTTCACGGATGGCGCGCTGTGCCCGGAGAGCTTGCTCCAGCGCGCCGCTCACCGCGATGCGGATGTCAATAGGTGATGGTTCCTTCCGTAAGACCCTCCATGTCGAGGATTAAGATCCCCGGGAACGGGCCGTCTCGATATTCCAACTTAGTATACACAATAGTGAAACTACCGGATGCCCCTTCGAACCGCCCCGTGCCGCCAGTGATAACCGTTAGAGCTGGGTCGGCCGCCTCCGTGAATAGCTGGTCTCCGTTCGCGGCCGTTATCGTCGCCTTCACGAAGAACACCTCGGCCCCTTCGTATGGGAGCACGCCTATCCCAAGACTAGTGACCGGACCGCCTGGGTCGCATTGTCCTGCCCCATCGACGACAAGGCTCAGCGGAATCCCATCGCTACTAAGGGTGATAACGCCTGTCAGTTGCATGATGCCCTTCAGCGGTCGTTCCACTTGCTTCTTCTGGCTGGCGAAGCCGACCAGCCCGAGGACGCACGCCCCGACGGCGACGAGGATGAGATGTTTCTTTGCGATCATAACTGCTGCCTTTGTGTTTGTTTGGCTTTGTTGTGCAGCATTTGTGTTCAGTGCGGACCGCTGGTTTTGTTGCCGGCGTTACCCGCGCCGGCTGCGCGTCCACACAGGCCGCATTACCATACAGAAGGAAAAGCTCGAGAAGGTGACAGGGCGACCCGGCTGAATCGCTCGATCGGCGCTTGCTGACCTCAATTGCCCCAGACACGGCGACAGTCCTCCCTGAGTCCTGTGCATGGCGCGGGTGGGGCGGGAGGGGTCCCTGCGGGGGGCTGCCGGGTGCCGGTGCCGGGGGGCCCGTCGCGAAGAAAGGATCGTTCGTCCCCGCCGCACCGTGTGCTCGCCCACCAGGATGGCCTTCCTTTGCGCCAGGATAGGCAGGACTCAACTGAGAATTGCGGATCGTCTGGGTTTTCCTCGACCCCCTCCGCGCACCAGAGGCAAACAGGCCAAGCACCATTGACGGTTTCCGGTACAAGGCGAACCGCGCGTATCTCCCGCAGGACACGCTCGGAGCGCGGCAAGCACTCCGAGCATGCCCAGTGCAGTTTCACAAAGAGCAGGCTAGGCGATTCATGGCGGTCAGCGAGGATTATGGAGGGCCCACGCATGCCAAGTCGCTGGCTCCAAGAGCGTATGCGCGGACAAGCCGGGCACACGCCCAAGCCTTGCTTTGCCTATTGGCCGACCCGTTTCAACAAGATGTTTCCAGCCGGAAACGAATCGAAGAACGGCGGTTTGGGAGGCGCAACGGCGAGCAGCCCGACTTGTGTTATCTTCAGATGCCCGGGACTGCCGTCAGCCATGACACCTTCCGCCTGGCCAATGAAGTACATGGAGATCACCTCCTGACCGGGTTGCGGATCGAAGGCCAGTTGAACGAAGTCCGGCAAAGGCGCGCCGGGCGCGGTGTTGATGAACTTGACCTTGAGCGTGCAATCCCCAAGGGCGAGCGTAGCGCCGAAGTAGACCTCTACAAGATCATGTCCGAACAGAAACTCCGGGGGCCACGCCCAACCGGACGAATAGCCCGCCCAGGCCAAGGCGTTGTGTGTCTGCAGGACCACATCCACTTCCGCCCGTCCATCCGGCAGCGGTCTTTCGTTGACCGCCCCCGAGAACGTGGTTCCGAGCGAGGGGTAGCCGTACAACTCCAGGATGGCACCTTTAATACCCGCATAGTCTATCTCCGCCCAATTCGCACCATCCTTCGGCAGCAGGTCCGTCCAGGTCACGCCCCAAGGAACGTACGTGCCCTGGGTGACTAGAAAGTCCTCAATGGGACGCTGGGCGGCACTGAGAAGCGGCGTGATGGGCGGCAGGCCGACGACGCACGCCCCGATGGCCATGAGCATCAGATGTTTCTTAGCGATCATAATTACTGCCTTTCTGTTTGTTTGGTTCTGTTCTGCGGCGTTTTTGTTCAGTGCCGACGCGTTGGTTTCTTCGCCCACGCTACCCGCGTCGGCTGGTCGTCCCGTCAACTGGCCGCACTAGTACAAAGAAGGAAAAACTCGAAAGGGTGACAGGTAGCAGCATCCGTTCCGGTTGCCGAGCAGGAATCCAGGTGACATCGATGTGGCTCAAATGGAACCGCGAATGCACGCTCAGGGACGCTAATGAAGCGGCGGTTGCGCGGATTCCGTTCACGGTTCGAACGCTGGTGCGCGGGATCGGCTTTCATTCGCGGTTGACCTGAAGAGCTACGAATCCAGACCCGGCGGTGCCTTTCGAGCGGAGCCAACCGAGCGCTTCGAAGACAACCTAACCGCGGCGCGGGTACATCACGGGGCGGCGGCGCGGGGGGCGCCATGATGTCCAGGCGCTCCCGCTCCGAGAAGGTCGAACTGCGCCATCCCGGGGATCCTTGGTCCGCCCGTCGGTGGGCAGCTTGCGCCTCGTCGCCGCGATCTGGAGCTCAGTCGGTGATGGTTCCTTCCAGAAGCCCCGTCCCCTCCCTCAAGGCAATCCCCGGAAATGGGCCCGCTCGCAGTTCGTCCTTCACCATCTCCGACCCAATACTGCCGGATGCCCCTTCGAGACGTCCCGTGCCGCCCGTGACAACCATAGGATAGGAACTGCGTCGACGGCCTCCCAGAGTAGTTGGTCGCCGTTCGCGACCGTCGTAGTCCCCTTAGGGTCTGTGCAAAAACTACTTCCGGTTTTGGCGGGAGCGCCACCGGGCCAGATGCGAGGCCCGAGGGAGGGAGTGTATCCGTTGAGATACTCGACTGACCGAGGAACGACGCAGATGGCCCGGTGCCGCCCCGCCCCGCAGGGCTGGGGGGCTTTGGCTCGCTGGCTTTGTTGCTCCTCAGTCACAGAGGTCAAGGCTATGCTCCTTCGTCGCGCCTCGCCAGCGAGCCAAATCCCCTCCAGCAAAATCGGAATTAATTTTTGCACAGACCCTTAATGAGAAAGCCGCCAGGCGCGAACGCATCCGGGACGCCTATCGCCAGAGTGGTGTACGGGCCGGCGTGGCTGAATCGTCCTTCCCCATCGCTGACGATGCTCAGCGGCGCCTCCGCCCCGCGGGTGATGACGGCGGTCGCAAGAGCGATGCCCTTCACCAGTCGTTCCACCGGCTTCTTCTGGCTGCCAATGCCAGACAGCGCAAGGACGCACGCCGCGACGGCGATGACCATCAGATGTTTGTTACCGATCGTAGCTACTGCCTTTCTGTCGATCTGATACGGACTTCGTGGCCATCGTGCACCCAACGAACTCTGGCGCCCCGTTCCCAAAGAGATGGCGGGTTCCCTTCGGACGGAACTCATCGCGTCGTCTTTTTGATCTCGGCCGCCTCGATCTCCTCCCAGGACGGTGCGCGCCAGAAGAGCACCTTGTCTTCGAGGCTGGCTGCGAGGAGGGTGTGGCCGTCCGGCGAGAAGCTAAGGCGCGGGTAGAACTTCCCAGTTTCGCCCGGCAGCGTCGCCACTTCACGACCGGTGGCCACGTCCCAGATTTCCACTACGTACTTCGGATTGGCCCCGGCAGCGAACAGTCGTCGTCCATCGGGTGAGAAAACCACCGCGTGCAGTTCAAGAGTATGGCCGCCGGCCAGAGGCGCGGCCTGTCGGGTTGCCGTATCCCAGGCCATGATCTGACCATTTAACTCGGCCGCGACGAGTTGCTTTCCGTCGGCTGAGAAGTTGAGACGCAAGTTCTCCCCCAAGTGACTGTCGAAGACGGCCTCTCGCCTTCCGGTGACGATGTCCCAGAGCGCGACGGTCCCATCTGCGTATCCGAACGCGAAGGTTCCTTCCTTGGCAGGAGAGAAGGCTGCCCCGCTAAGATTCGTGAGGTTGATCCCTTTGAGGCTGAGCTCGCGCCAAGTGGGCACCTCCCAGAACTTGGGCACGGGGCTGCCGTCCGACGCCAAGGCACCAGCGTTCAAGTACTGCCCCCGCGGGGAGAACATGACGACGAAGCCCCAGACGTTGGGAAACACCAGATTTGTCGCCAGCCGCCTGCTGGGGAAATCCCACACCTGAATACTCCCATTCGTATCCCCCAGGGCCAGCCAACGGCCGTCCCCCGAGAGGTCCACGGTTACATGGTTGGTCCCCAGGAACGACAAACGCTCCGTTTCCTGAAGCGTGGTCGCATCCCTCTGCTCGACCCCGCCCTCCGGCCGGGTGACCACCAGGAAGCTCTTGCTGTCCGGCAGAAACGCCAGGCCAAAGGGGCGAATCTTACCGGGTAAGGGTGCGTAGGCGTCCGTGGGCTTGGCGTTCGGGTCCCAGTATCGCACCGTACCATCCGTGGCACCCGTAACCAGATCGCGGCCCAGGGGTGACCAAACCACGGCCCACACCTCGGCCTCGTTCCCCCGGAACCGCCGCCACTCGACCCCGCGGGCGACATCCCACAGGCGAAGGGTTTGATCGACGCTGACCGTGGCCAGCTTCTGCCCATCGGGCGAGAAGGCCAGGCCGGCGACCCAGCCGCTGTGCCCAGCGAAACGCCGCTCGGTGCGCGCCGTTAGGTCCCAGACATGCACATCGTTGTGTCCGAATCCGCAACCGACAGCGAGCAGCGTGCTGTCGGGCGAAAAGGCCAAAGCCGTGATTCCGTCGGCAGTCGCTGGCAGCCGGATCGGCTCTTCTTCCCTCCCCGTAGCCCAGTCCCACAAACGGATCTGCGGCCGGGCCTCCCCGAGTGCCAGCCGACGGCCATCGGGCGAAAACAGGACACAGCCGTAGTGGAAAGTGTGGAACGCTGCTCGGATGGACGGAGGCCTGACGGATGAGGCGTCGGATTCGTTCGATCCGACGCTACCTCCGCCTGCCGAGGTTGGCGTCACCGGCGCGGTCAGCGAGGATCGATCGCCGAACACGGCGACGGGTGCGGTGACATAGTTGGTCACGACTTGACGGGACGCGACATCCCAGATGTGCACGGTGCCGTCTTCAGTCAAGGTGGCGAGCACCTTCCCGTCGGGCGAGAACGCCAGCGACACGAGGAGGGCCGAGTGCGGCAACCGCGCTGTTTCTTGCTGCGCACGCAGGTCCCAGAGACTGACCTGCGGGGTCTTATCGGCCCCTTGGTTGCCCCAAGCCAGGACATCCCCTGCGGGCGAAAAGGCCAGGGCCTTGTACGCGCAGTAATCGCCCGCGCCTGGCAGCTCGGCCACTGCCCGCTTCGCCACAGCGTCCCTGAGGGCGACGGCACCGCGCCTCCGCCGCACCGCCAGCCACTTGCCGTCGGGCGAAAAGGCCAGCGCCCATACGGCGTTCGAGTACTGGCAGAGGGTGAAGCGCTCTTCGCCCTGGCACCGCGCCCAGAGGTAGCGCCATTCCCAACCACGCAGATCGATTGATGGTTGGAGATTGATGGTTGATGAGGAAGAAGTTGCGGGTCGGTGCCGGTTGAGCAGTTCGCGCGCCCGGCCCAGCTCACCGGCTTCGAGCGCCTGCTGGACCAGGTTCATGTCCGCGGCGTAGGCGTTACGACGAGCCAGCAGAGCCTCGGCTTCGGCGCGCGCACGCTCGAACTGCGCCTGGCGCCATTGCCAGGTGACGCCGGCCAACCCGATCAGCAGGCTCAACAGCGCCGTGCCTGTGGCCAGAGCCAAGCGCGGATTGCGCCTGCACCAGCGCCAACTCTTGGCCACCCGTCCCACCGGCCGCGCCAGCACCGGTTTGCCTTCGAGGAACCGGCCCACCTCCTCCGCCACCATCTGCGCGGTGCCGTACCGCCTGCCCGGGTCCTTCTCCAGGCACTTCAGGCAGACCGTCTCCAGATCGTGGGGAATACTTGGGTTGAGCCGGCGTGGCGCGACCGGCTCAGTGTCCACAACCTGCCGGAGGAGTGTGGTCAGGGTGTCGGCCTGAAAGGGCGGCCGGCCCGTCAAGAGATGGTACAGAATCGCGCCGAGCGCATACACGTCGCTCGCCGGCCCCACTTTCGTGTGAGTGCCCGCAGCCTGTTCCGGCGACAAGTAGTTCGGCGAGCCCAGCACCTGGCCGTTGAGCGTCAATTCCGAGCCGCCGGTGAGCCGCTTCGCCAAACCGAAATCCGTGATCCGCGGTTGGTCTTCCTCATCGATGAGGATGTTCGACGGCTTGAGGTCCCGGTGCAGGATACCGTGCTCATGGGCGTGGCGAACCGCTTCGGCGATGGCCTTCATCCACCGCCCGCTCCGTTTGAAATCCGAAATCCGAAATCCGAAATCCGCAATGATTTGTGCCAAGTTCCGCCCCGGGACAAAGTCCATCGAGAAGAAGTGCTGACCGGCGTGCTCGCCCACTTCGTGGATGGCGACGATATGCGGGTGGTGCAGTTGGGCTGCGGCCTGGGCCTCGGTGCGAAAGCGTTCGAGCTGTTCCTTGGTCGCCAGGTGCTCGGCCAGCATCATCTTGAGGGCCACGATCCGGTCCAGGCTCTTTTGCCGGGCCTTGTAGATCACCCCCATCCCGCCACGGGCGATTTCCTCCAGCAGTTCGTAGTCGCCAAAGGTAGTGGAGAGTGAAGAGTGGGGAGTGGAGAGTGGAGCGTTGTCGGTGATCGGCTGGTGATCTGCCCCTGACTTCGGCGTTCGGGCTTCTCTTCTCCGTCCTTCGCCCTCCGCTACTTGCCCGGCGACCGCCAATCCCAGGCCCAGCAGACAATGCGGACATTGGCCGGGCACAGTGCCCGCCGGCAGTTCGGCGCCACACTCGGGGCAGGTTCTGGCTGGGTCGAGTGACATGGCGTGCTTCAACTCAATCGACGTCCAGTCATTACAGAAGGTTTCCCGGCCAAAGGTGACAGCGATCATGGCGAGGCCAACACGCTCCGCAGGTAGCGGATTTCCTCGTCCACCTCGGCTGGATCGCTGACGGTGTGAGCAATCTCCTCTCGCAAGAGTTCGCCGTACCGGTGGCGGAGGCGCTCGACCGCCTTCTTGAGCGCGTCGCAACTCAGCCCCAGCCCAGTGGCCGTCTCGCGGTAGGGAGGCAGGCCTTTCTCGCCCGAGAGATAGATCTGCAGAGCCTCGAAGAGCGCGCCTTTCCCGGCGGCGTGATAGTCCTCGCGCAGGTGGACGACGACCTGGGCCAGCAGCGTCAGCGCCCATTGGCGTGCGAAGATGCAGTCCGGCGACAGGCACTCGCTCGGTTCGACCCGATAACGGCTTTCAGCCGCGTCCAGGGACACGATCGGCTGGCCTCCCCCCCGTTTAAGGGTGCGGGCCTTATCCCATTCGTTGGCGAGAAAGTGATTGAGCGAGGCGAGCAAGAACGAGCGGAACCGCCCCTTCGCCTGCTCCATGGCGCTCAAGGCGTGGGTGGACAGGAGGCGCGCGAGGAACTCCTGTGTCAAATCCTGCGCGTCTTCAGTGGAGGATCCCCGCCGGCGGAGAAACGCGTAGAGCGGGAACCAGTAAGTGCGGCAGAGGGTTTCGAGGGCTCGAGCGGACGCGGGCGACTGCGGATCCCCGGCTGCCAGCACGACGCTCCAGTGCGTGCCGGGAAACTGAGCGCTGGTTCGCGCTGCCGATTTGCAGCAGCTCTCCGCAGTCTCCATACCGGTCTCCTCTCGCTGCCCCGAGGCGCGCAGTCCAAATCCGGACGCTTGCTGCGCACCAGCGGGCTGAAACTCAAGTCCTGAGTACCGCCAACGGAGGCTGTTTAGCAAGCGTAGAAATGGACCCGACCGGAACTCTCGAGGCTGCCGCCTTCGGTCGCAGTAAGGGATGGGTAGCCATTTCTTCCGGGGGCCAAGCCTCGATCGCGTTCTCACCCGAACCATTGAATCGCTCGGTGTCCGTAACCGGGTTCGAGCCACGGGAAGGTAACTCCTGCTTTAGCAATGCGCGAACAAGCGCCACTGCACCTGGTGGTTGTGCCGCACAAACAACCTTCAATCACTCGCCACAGTGGCCAAACCGCCAGAAGACCCAATGTTTCCAAGGGTCAGACGCATGTTGACCGCTATTTGCTAATGGTGCGTGGCCGCAGCGTTTCAGCATGTGTCTTGTCGGCAAACGTAGGCAACGAAATCTGAGAGCCCATCGTCGGGATTTTCCCGCTGAATTCGACGAAGTTCACGGCAGACTCTCTCCGCCAACCAGTCTCGAAAACGGTTTCGCTTTGGCCTTTCCCTGGCGGTGGTCCGGCGGTATAAACCGCTCCATGTCCCAGGAAGTCCGCCCCCCGAGGGCCGCGGATGTGCCTTGTGAGTTCACCACGACCCATTGGAGCGTCGTGCTGGCGGCAGGCGGAGCGCCGTCGCCCCAGGCGGACGCCGCTCTCGAAGAGTTGTGCCGGACCTACTGGTATCCACTGTATGCTTACGTACGCAGTTCCGGGTATTCGCCGGCGAATGCCGAAGACCTGACCCAAGAGTTCTTTGCCCGGCTGCTGGCCAAGGACTATCTGGCGGCGGTGCATCCGGAGCGAGGCAGATTCCGCTGGTTCCTTCTCTGCGCGGTAAAGCGCTTTCTCCTGAACGAACAGGAACGGGATTCCGCGGGGAAACGCGGCGGCACCAGCCGGCACGTTCCCTTTGACGGCGAGAAGGCCGAACAACGCTATCGCTTGGACGCCGCCGATCTGAATTCGCCGGATCGTCTGTTCGATCGGGCCTGGGCGGCGAACTTGATCGAGACGACTTACCAACGCATCGAGGAAGAATACAGCTTGGAAGGTAAGAAGAGTCTCTTCCTACGACTCCGAACGTTCTTGTCCGGCGACAAGGCCGACCTGACCTACGCCGAGCTGGGCGCCGGTCTGCGGATGACGGAGGGCGCGATGAAAGTCGCGGTGCATCGCCTGCGCCGGCGGTATCGGGACCTGCTGCGGGAGCAGGTGGCGCACACCGTGCACACCCCGGCTGATCTCGAAGAAGAGTTGCGCAGTCTCCGGGCGGCGTTCTCGGGGTGAGCCACATCGGTTCAGAACGAAACCACCGATGAGCTCAAGACGCACATGTCCGCAGTGTGGGACAGTGTTACCCGCGGGCACGCCGCTGTGGCTCTGCCCCAAGTGTCTGCTGGGGCAGGCGGCCGACGCGGCCGTCGCGGAACAACCGCCCGTTGCCGAAGCTCCAACAACTCTCTCGGTCTCCAGTGGTCCGCTGGGCGGCGCGTTGCCGTGTTGGCTGGGCGCCTACGAATTGATCGAGTGCATCGGCCGAGGCGGCATGGGGGTGGTGTACAAAGCCAGGCAGCTCAGCCTGGATCGGTACGTCGCGGTGAAGGTCTTGTCCCTGAGCGTGTGGGTGGACAAGGAGACGGTCCATCGGTTCCGGACCGAGGCGGTCACGGCGGGCAGCCTGCAACACCCCAACATCGTCGCGGTACATGAGGTTGGCCTCGCCGAGGGGCAGCATTACTTGGTGATGGACTATGTGGCCGGACCGACGCTGGCCAAAGTGATTTCGGGTTTCGGGTTTCGGGTTTCGGATTTTAAGCGGTCAGCGGGCTGGGTGCGGACGATTGCCGAAGCGGTCCACTTCGCGCACGAGCGCGGCATTCTGCACCGGGATTTGAAGCCCTCGAACGTGTTGATCGACGAGAACGATCAGCCGCGCGTAACCGACTTTGGCCTGGCTAAGCGCCTCGCCGACTCCCAACTCTCAACTCTCAACTCATCACTCTCCACTCCCCCCTCCCAAATCACGCTAAGCGGTCAGGTCTTGGGCTCTCCCGCCTTCATCCCGCCGGAGCAGGCCGCCGGTCAGCGCAGCCGGATCGGGCGCCGCAGCGACGTTTACGCGTTGGGGGCGATCCTCTACCAACTGTTCACGGGGCGACCGCCGTTTGTCGGCGAGGCGCTGGCCGACACCCTGCGGCGGGTGCTGCATGAGGACCCGCTCCGACCCCGGCTGCTGAATCCCGCGGTGCCCACGGACTTGGAGACCATCTGCCTGAAGTGCCTCGAAAAGGAACCCGACCGGCGCTACCCCAGCGCGCAGGCCCTGGCTGAGGAACTCGGGCGTTGGCTCGACCAGAGGCCGATCCTGGCTCGCCCGCTTGGCCCGGTCGGCAAGACGTGGCGTTGGTGTCGGCGCAAACCCCTTGTCGCGGGCCTGATCGCAGGCCTGGGGCTGGCGATTGTCGGAGGGTTTGTGGGCATTTTCAGCCAGTTGGAGCGAGCCAAGGCCGCCGAGTTGACTGCCCGGCGCAATGCCTACGCCACCGACATGAACCTGGTCCAGCAGGCCCTCGAAGACCACGACCTGGGCCGCGCCCGTGAACTTCTCAACCGTCACCGACCCGCCGGCAAATCCGAAATCCGAAATCTGAAATCTGAAATCGATCTCCGTGGTTGGGAATGGCGCTACCTCTGGGCGCACAGCCTTAGCGAGGAACGTTTCCCGCTCTGCCAGTACTCCAACGCGGTCTGGGCGCTGGCGTTCTCGCCGGACGGCAAGTGGCTGGCGGTGCGTCGCAAGGGGGGTGCCGTTGCTCTCTGGGACGCCGTTTCGGGACGGTCGGTCGCCGAACTGCAAGCTACGGGTGAGGACCTAGCCTCCAAGGCCCTGGCCTTTTCGCCACAAGGGGGTCTCCTCGCCTGGGGCAACCGCGATGCCAGTGGCCAGCCGGTGGTCACTCTCTGGGACCCGAGTGCTCAGAAAGAGGTCGCGCGTCTGCCGCACGCCGGCCTCGCGGTCTCGCTGTCGTTCTCGCCCGACGGCCAACAGTTAGCCACCTTGGCCGAGAACGGCACCGGTTGCGTGTGGAACGTTAGCTCGCAGAGCGTTCTGACGAACTTCGTCACGAAGCCGATCACGGTCTCGCCGGCGCAACGCTTCGAGGCCATAGTCGCAGACGCGACCTCGGCCGGGGAGGCCATGGCCGGAAAGCGAGAGCCGCATTCGGTCGGTGTCCTCCCGAGTGTACGCCGGGGGAGAATGGATGCCGACCACTACGGCTGTATCCTCTTCTCCCCCGACGGTCGATGGCTGGCGCTCGGCGAGGTCGAACCGCGCATCCGGTTGTGGGAACGCATGTCCTGGACGGAAAGGGCGGCGCTCCAGGTGCCGCTGCCGGCCGGCGCGATCACCGCGCTGGCGTTCTCGCCTGATGGGCGGCGGCTCGCTGCCGGGTGTGAATTCGGCTGCACCAACGTGCATGTGTGGGACCTGGAGGCGGGCACCGAACGGATTCTGAATGGACACAGCGACTGGGTCGCCGGCTTGGCCTTCTCACCCGATGGCCAAACCCTGGCCTCGGTCAGCGCCGACCAGAGCCTCCGCCTCTGGGACTGGGACCTTGCCGGCAACATCAAGCCTCGGCGCTTCCAGGGGAACACGGCTCAAATCTGGGCCGTGGCCTGGTCGCCCGATGGGAAAGACCTCGTGACGGGCGCCAGGGACGGTACGGTGCGCTATTGGGACCCGAAGCGAAGTCCGGCCAGCCGTTTCGTGTCGTTGGGTACGGGGGTCTGGTGCTACGGTCTGGCTTACGCGCCCAATGGCCAAAGCTTCCTGACTGCCAACTCGACCGAGCCAGGAATCGCGCGGTGGGACGCGGCGACGCTGCAAAAACTCGAGACCCTGTCGTTTTTGGGGACAGGTCACACAGGTTTAGACCTGACAAAAGACGGACGTTGGTTAGCGCTCAGCAAAACGAACGGTTTCGTCCAGGTCTGGGACTTCCCGGCTCATCGGTTGGTCACCAATCTCGCCTATCCAGAAGCCGCCTTTATTATCGGCCCCCAGTTCTCGCCGGGGGGACAGTATCTCCATTCCGCTGCCTATGGTTCCGACTGGCGGTTCGTCCTCAAACTATGGGAATCGGTGTCGTGGCGCGAAATCAAGCTGAGGGGCGTCGAGGTCACGCAACCGCTGACTGCGGACATGTCCTGCGACGAGCGGACGCTGGCGTTCTCCTACCGCGATGGAACCGCGGCGTGGTGGGACATCCTGACCGGGACGTTTCGGTACTCCTTGCCATGCGGTACTGGAGGCCTGACGTTGGTCAAATTCTCCCCTGACGGCAAATGGTTTGCGGCCGCGGGGCTGAATGGCGTGATCACGCTTTGGGATATCGCGACGAGACAAACCACCACCGTCGGCGTGGCTTACGCGAGTGCCTTACACGGCCTGACCTTTTCACCGGACTCGCGGCGGTTGGTCAGCGCCGGCAGCAGCGCGCGGGGCCTCGTCAAGGTCTGGGACGTCGCCACCGGTCGGGACATGGCGACGCTGCCGGGCGAAGCGGGCTTCTTTGCCCGCCTTGGCTTTTCCCCCGACGGCAACACCCTTTTTGCCATCGGCATTGGCGGCCGGACGTTGTTTTGGCGAGCGCCATCCTGGGAAGAAATCGAGGCGGCGGAGAAGGCTCAGGGTTCAGGGTTCCCGGTTCCCGGCTCAGCGTTGAACGTTGCGCGTTGAACGTTCGAGGCTGAGCAGCGCACGACAAAGCTCGAAGCGGGAACCCATAATCCTGTAAGGACCAATTCACGAACGCAAAAAGGCCGGAGCGGGGACGGTTCGTCCCCGGCCAGCACCAGTGAAGACACTGTTTGCCGGCGACGGGCACTGCCTACCGGCACAGGCGGGCGTCGCCGCTCCATTTCATGACTATGCCCTGGGATTCTGTAACCTTTTCAGCTTCTTCCTGATTACTACCCCTGCGGCCCTTGGACGGACGCGCGGGCCGACGCCAGTGCGCCGGTGATAGAAACAGCACCTCCGCCCTGAAGAACGCCGCAAAACAAAACCAAATACACGGAAAGGAAGTAGTTATGATCGTTAGCAAACCTCTGATGCTGATCACCCTCGGCGCGTGCATCCTGGGCCTTTCGGCCCTCGGCAGCGAGAAGAACCCCGTGCCACGATCGTTCAAAGGTTCGAGCACGTTCACCACCGTCGTCAATCTGGTCAGTGGCAGCTATGAAACCACGGGCGCGGGAATCCACAGTCACCTCGGACTTTCCACGGTCTATACGACCGGAGAAATGGAGGTGTCTCTCGACCCCTTTGCGTTCACCGTGTTGTCGCATGAGGGGATCGTCACGGCCGCGAACGGGGATCAGTTTTTCTATGAGTTACAAGGGGGCGCCTTCCCCATAACCGGCGGTACGGGACGCTTTGCGGGTGCGACCGGCAGCGTCTTCCCTGGGAGCGTACTCGAAGACTTCGAGGTCACGATTGACTTGGTGACAATGACCATGACCACGACCTACGGCGCCACGATCGAAGGAACCATCATCTACTAAGTTCGGCGTTACGGTCGCGGGGACGCGCGTTGTTGATGACCGGAATAGGCGCTCCTGCCGCCTAGGGCTTCAGGTGGCCTCAGGTCGCGCCTCATCCCCACCGCGGCCAGGTTCCTGGGTTCCTGGTACACGAGCGGCGGAAGCTCCTCGGCCGCTCGGCGTTCGCCCTGTTCCATGGCCGCCAGGATACGGGTGACTTCAGACATCGGAGAAAGAGAAGGAGTCCTGCTTGGGCGAGGGCGGCGACCGCCAAACACGACCGGAGACGTGGCCGTGCCGTAGCGATTTGGCAGGAGAGGCAGGGGGTGGGTCCAGACTTGTTCGCCAGCGAAATTGTAGGCCAGGAGCCCGCAGGATCCGAAATAGACGTAAACGCGTTCCCCGTCCGTGACCGGTGTCGACGCGGCCGCGTTGCTGAATTCGTGGGTCTTTTCAAGTTGGCTAGCCGGCGCCACGCGGCGCCACAGGTCCTTGCCAGTCTGCCGGTCCGGTCAAAGCGTGAGCAGTTTGCCTTCCGCTATCGCCGTCAAGAAGATGTGCCCATTCCATAGGATCGGCGACGAATGTCCCATCGGAACAGATGTGCTCCAGAGCAGGTTCGTGGACCGGTCAAAGCGGACCGGCGGCGTGGCGTTGGGCGCCACGCCAGCCCCGTTCGGGCCTCGAAATTGCGGCCAGGACATTTCCGCATGAATGGAAGTCGCCGCACTGAGAGCCAACAGGACGCGCCAGCGGTCGAGGTCTTGCCTACGCATTTCGAGTTGCTGTTAGCTAACTGGAATCTCTGGCTCGACCTCAGACCTGCCGGTCAGAGGTCGGGTTCTCCGGGCGCTCAGGGTTTGGCCGGTAAATCGCCCTGGTGCTGAATCCGGTCACGCAGCATCCCGACTTCCGCTTTTGTTAGGGCGGGGTACCTGGCTCGGCGGCCGAGCGGCGGCATTTCCAGGTCTTTGATTCTGTCCTGCACAAATCGGAGCAACGGACTGGCGTCGGGTTGCCCTGGGATAATGGCCGGTTGACCACTCTGGCCGCCCTTGATGAGATTGGCGACGGTTCCGAGGTCGAGAGCGCCCTTGGGCTTGTCGCCACCATGACAGGCCAGGCACGACTTTTCGAAGATCGGCTTGATGTCGCGCACGAAGGTCGCGTCGGTCGGGGGGGCGGCGCCTTCCTTGGCTGACACCAATCCGGGGGCGGACGTGGGGCTGGCGGATTTGCTGTATTTCGCGATCAGCTCTTGCGCCGAGGGGAAGCTCTTGCCGGGAGCGACCGGTTCGAGCGTATTCAGCAAGGCGATGACGGCCAAAGAGGTGCCGCTCGCGGAAATCCACTGGTCTTTGCCATGAGGGAAGCCGCTGTCGAAGTGCGGCTGGAAGGGCCAGGTGCGGCTTTTCACCCACCAAGAGCCATCCTCGAATTGAGTGCGCAGAAGGAATTCGACCCCTCGTCGATAGGCTGCATCGGTGGGCACCAGCCGGTCTGCGTCATGCAACGCGGTGAGAGTCAGTCCCGTGGCCCAAGCATCGCTCTCCAGGCCTGCCGGGGGGGCCCAGCCACCGTCGGCGCGTTGCAGGGCGAGCAAATTGCTGATCTCTGACTGCAGCTCGGAGGGAGTGCCACCCGCCCAGCCCAGGCCGAGATACCGGTAGACCATTTGGGTGAAGTCCGGTGCCTGGGCCTGCTCCAGCCAACGCCGGGCGTGAGCGATGCGTTCTTGGACCGGCCGGGTTCGGTACTCGGAGGGGTAATCCAGCAGAGCCTTCACACTGAGAGCGGTTCCCATGATTTGCCCTGCTTTTATCGGCGGACGGAAGTCGAGACCAGCCCAGGAGCCATCCGGCAATTGCGTCTCGGCCAGGTACCAGGTCATGGCGGCGGTCAGCGCGTCCGGTTGATAGCCGAGAGCATGCAATCCCTGCAAACCATAAGCAATGACCCAAATCATCGCCTAAGCGAGGCGGGGCGAGGATTTCCAGCAAACGCCCGTCCCGACGCGTGCCCGCGATGGAAACAAACCTCCAAATACCTCGCCTGAGCCCTTCGAAATCCCCTCAACCGCCTG
>JAKLFY010000003.1 GCA_022710935.1 Verrucomicrobiota bacterium | reverse complement strand
TCAAGCTCTCGCAGTCGAACACCAGATCCGCGTCCGCCGATTCGGGATCCTCCCACACCAGGCGCTCGAGAATCCCGTCCTCACCCCGGAGGAACGCCACGAAGGCCTGGGGCAGTCGGACGCCATGGAACCGCTCCACTTCCCGAACCTCATGTTCCGTGAGAGTTTTCATGCCGCAGATGCCCGCCGTGAACACCCACCCGCCAAACCGTCACACCGCGGAACGCCAGAACTGAGCGACAGCCGCCCCGCCGTAATAACCCCCGTGACCCTCGGCCACCAGAGCGCGCCGCCGAGCCCGCGACTCTCGAACTGCGAAGCGGGGCGGCTGTGCGCTCCAGTGATCTCGTTAGCCCTTCCTTTCACTTCGTTTCTTTCTGAGCAACACCATCAAGACTCCTCCCCCGATAAGCAACGACCATGTCGA
Organism: Verrucomicrobiota bacterium; assembly: GCA_022710935.1. Classification (GTDB taxonomy): domain Bacteria; phylum Verrucomicrobiota; class Verrucomicrobiia; order Limisphaerales; family J093; genus MWFF01. The sequence continues at coordinate 164,175 of JAKLFY010000003.1, read as the reverse complement.
AGGCTCTGGCACGGCCCCAGCGAGAATCGGAACGCCTGACCGCATCTCCCACGCCCATGCCTCAATCTGTCCTGCCGGATAGTCGGGAGCCACGTAGAGCAAGACCCAGCCGTAGTGCGTGCTGCCGGCCCGCTGGAACTCCACACCCATATAAGCGTGCTGTCCGAGAAATGCGCCGCTGCACCGGTCCGTGCAGCGGACCAAGGTCTGGAACGGACTAAGCTCGGTTCCGGCATACCACCGCAGCACGTCGGACTCGCTGGAGTTTCCGATCGGAGAACCAGGTGCTAAGGCCGCAACCGGGCCACCTACGTTTGGAGGCGGAGAGGGGAGAATGAGAAGGCGATTCACGCCCTCCGAGCGCACGCCAAGGAATTGGAAACTGTAACTGAAGGTGAGTTCCGGGCTGGCGTCGCCGTCAATGTCCAGTGGGCAATACTCGGGAAACCACCGTGTGAACATCACGATGGGCGTGTCTGGCCGGTAGGAGGCAATTGTCCCCTGCGCTAAGCCTGGGTGGGGAGAGCCCAGCCAGGCAGACGCAAGGAGAGACGTAGTGACGAAGAAACGGTGCATGGCGCGTCACTGTTGCCGCCGCAATAGCCAGAACCGATACGGGTCTGTGGCCTCCGCCAGAATCGAGTTTGTCACCGCTTCGGCCTTCACCGTGGCGTTCGTCTGCCAGTTGACCAGATTGGTCGAAGTCAGAAGATGGAAATACGCGCCGGGGTCGGCGGTGAAGGTCAGCAGCACGTTCGTCCCGGATGGGCTCGCCTCACTCGCCGTGAACACCGGCGGCAGCGGTGTGTCGCCTGTGGTGAGGAGCGAAGCCCACTGCGCGGACGGTGACGGGCCGCCGGGCAGTCCGCCCGAATGAGTAACGACCACGCGGTAGCGTCCACTTGGTGGATTGGCGATGAACATCTGCTCGACGTTGTTCCGATTGTCCACGCCGGTCGTCGCCGCCGCGCTTCGCGCGGCTTCCGTCTTGTTGGTCAGATCGGGATTCAGAATCCACGGGTAGAAGACATTGGTCGCGCCCACGCGCTCCACGCGGATGTCCAGGTTGTTCACGAGTCGGGGGGCGGTGTCCGCCTCAGTCGTGGTCTGTCCGATACCGGCGGGGTCACTCCACGTGAGGGTCGCGCGGAACGGCACGCCGTTAGTCAAGTCCAATTCGTAGCTGACGGTCTGGCCCACGCCTACCTGAAACTCCTTGATGTGCGTGCCCCGCCCGTGCTGCTGGTCGCGTTCGACGTGCGCGACGCAGGAGACGGCGTTGAAAGGTCCGTAACCAGTCTGGTAGTCGGGGCCAGGCGCACCCACGTCGTCGGCGGTGTGAATCGCAATGCAGCGCCACGTCGAGCCACGCCAAGCATCCAAGTTCGGATCGAGGTTCGGCCAAAGCTGCGAGCGTCGCTGCGCTGTCAATCCCAAGCCGCCGCTCACACCGGGCGCGGCAAAGCTCGTCCCGACTTGGTCCAGATAGTAGCCGTTGGTGGCGTTGTTCGCCGGGGTTGCAATGCCGAAACTGCGAATGGCTGAATTGCTCTGACCGACGGCGACAATCTCCGGCTTGATGCGCCCGTCGTCCGTTGGGCCGCAACCACTGAACGGCGCGAGCGTGACGACGGCATTGGTTGCGTAACCGAGGTAGGCCAGGCTGTTGCTGACGTAGTACACGTCCCGCACCGCTCCGACGGTGAGCACGTTCTTGGCTGTGCCGGGCGCGACCACGGTGTCGTAACCGCCGGTGTCGCCGTCGCCGTTGCGCCAGTCGCGGGAGCCGGGGGGTGGATTGGTCACGCCCGTCCAGTCGTAGGGGCCAAGGCCGGACTTATACCAGTAGTTGGTCGGCACGCCGGGGCCGTACAGCCGGTCGTTGCCCGCCGCATAGACCGCCAAGTGGCGGGTTGCGTTCGTGGCGAGAAAACCATCAAGGTCAACACAGCCTGTGCCATCGGAAATGCTAGGGAAGTAGAAACCGAACTTCCACTCTTCGGCCAACGATACATCTCCGCGCCAAATCCAGGCGTTGGTAATGGTGTTGGTCTGACCTCCTTGAAGCACCTGAATCGTGTTTGTAGTCCAGCCACCGACGTAGCCCCAAGAGTGGTTCGCCAGACGCAGCGGCTGGCCGGTCACCGTTCCTGCTGCCGCATCAAAAATCTCCTGGTTGAACTCATCCGTGTCATAGGCATTGATTCGCGCCTCAAACGCCACGCCTCGCATAAGGCGCGCGGGTTGGCCGTCGAGGGTGAACTGGTAGAAGCCTCCTGCGGCCATTGTTCCAGCCACGGCGGTGGCATGGCCGTCGGTTGCGATGGGATTGGCGGCACTGTGGTCCACTTGCCAGGCGCGGCTGCCAAATTCCGCGTGGTTGGTCAACACGGCACCGTCGTTGCCCACAGCCCCAGGGTCACGTTTGTGCCACTGAGGTTACGCCCGGTTGAAGCGTGCGGCCAGGGCGCGGAGTTGGTGGGCCATAACTCGTCGGCGCTGATTCCCGCTGCGGCGAACAGGTTTAAGCTGGACCGGTAAACAGGCCGGCCGCCAACCTGGCCACCCAGGACTTCCTTGGAGCCGTCGCTGCGGACACGCACGCGGGGTGCGTTCAACTGCTCGGATATGGCATTCAACTCCACCTCGACGCGTGGTGCGTCGGCGCGGGCCGCCTCGGCCTTGCGCGTCAACTCCTGCAACTCGGCTCGTGCTTCCTCACGGGCTTGTCGCGTCTCGGCCTCGCCGGGCAGCCCCCATGAGCGGAGGAACGGCTGCGCGGCCTGCAACCGCGCCTGCCAGTCTTCGTCCCGTTTGCGGGCGGCTTCCTTCGCCGCCTGTCGGGCCGCCGCCGCAAGAACGGGGTCGGCGGCAATGGCCTTGGCCAGCGCGTCGGCCTCCTCGTGCCGCTTTCGCGCTGCGGTCTGTTCCGGCGTGTCGGCAATGGCGGTGTCGTCAAAGACGAATATGCCCGGCGCGATCTCGACGACGTCAAGTTCTGGAAACGGGTTGAACGGCCAGGGCGGACTCCACTCGAAATCCTTGGCCGAGTAATACGTGCCCGGCTTGGGCGGCTCTTGGAGTTGGCCGTGGCTCACGCTGGCCAGCGCCAGCAGAATCGTTGCGATTGCGATTCCTTTGGTGGTTCTGGTTTTGGTTTTCATTGTGTGCGGTTCGGTTTGCTGTGCGTGTTCATTTCGCCCGCGACGTGCGGGGCTAACGCCAGGTGAGCGACCGCCGCCGACAGGCACGGCAGAGCGCACGAGGCACTCTCGAACTGCCGCCCAGCGTCGAGCGGAGAAGCGGGGCGGCGGTTCGTCTCCACCGACTTGATAGCCGTCGTGTTCATGCTTCTGTCCCGAATCTGACTGAGTGAATCCGAGGTAAAACGCTCTGACGACGATGAACGCCGCAAGTGCAACCGCCGCGAAAAACACCAAAGCGCAAATAGACGCAACAACGGATGCTGCTCCCTGTGACAAGAACGCAGGTGTCTCACCGCGCTCGATCCGATGCGAAACCCAGTAGGAGAAAGCAACGAGTGCCAGCAACGCAGCAAGCGTCACATATCCGACCCTCTTGATGCCTTTCTCGTGCTTCATGGTGAGCGTCCGATGACGGCTAACAGTTGATTATCCCGACTGGCGGTTCGGATATTGAAAGTTGGTTCAACATAAGCGCAAGTCACTATTGTTTAACGCATTATGCACGCAACGGAAGCCATCCAACGCGCGCGGGAGGTGATCCGCCTCCGACACAAGGCGCACGCTGTCCACCGAGGAAGCCTATGTCGATTGGCTGCGGCGCGACATCGGCGCCGTGCAGGGCATACCACCCACCCTGCCCAGCGAGCAGAAGCTCGAACGATTTCTGACCCGACCGGCCTTTAGACGCGGCGTGGCCGCCCGCACTCAAAACCAAGCGTTCAACGCCATCGGCTTCTTCCACAAGGACGTTCTGGGCACTCCGTTGCATGACATGGACGCGCGTCCGGGGCCACGCGGCCTGTTCGCTTGCGTCACGCTCCGACTCTAACCCAGACCAGGGCCTTGCGGCAAGCCGTCGGTGACGTGGGGGGATACCCGACCAACCTCGTCGCTCGTCTTCTTTACACCCCTCGCTCGTGCACGTCACGATTCCGGCCCGAACGAATGCGTCATCCCCGTTCGAGCGCTTTAGTGTTCGTGCCCGTAATCCTGCGATTGCGACCGCCGCTTCCCCTTCCTCGCGCGAATCTGCCGGCTGGATTGGTCGTGGGCCTCGCGGGACTGGCGCGCCGGGCGCTGCGACTTCGCCATCGGCTTGCCGGCATGCTCCTGCACCCACTGCTTCGCGACCGCAGCGCGAACCGCCGCCAGTTGCTTCGCGCTGACGTAAACGGGTCAGTTCTTGATATTGGCATATCCGCAGGAGAGCTGCACCGCGCGGCGCCTCAGGGCGTGAGATCCGCGGCGACGTGGACCAGTGACGTCGGCTGCCAAACCCGGATCAGTGGCAGGTCACGCCGGAGACGGCGCGCCTGCTGCAACACTGGCGCCATTATCCGTTCGCGGGCATGCGGCCTTTCTTCTGCCAGATCGAGGCGGTGGAAACCGCCATTTGGCTGACCGAAGTCGCCCCGCATCAGGGCGAGCGGGGGAAGAAGTTCGTCGATTACATCAAAGCGGCCAACGAGCAGGCGAACCCCGAGCTCTTGCGCATCGCGCTCAAGCTCGCCACGGGCGCCGGCATCATGCCGCGTGCCGGATTATGCCGCGTGGATGCTCCGAACCCTTGTCTTTGCTGGGCCCGAGCCGGTTCCTGCGCGGCATAATTCGGAGGTGTTTACAGATTCCGGAGAAACTGCAGTAACCGGTCGGACGGACGATAGCGGGCCAACTTCCCCCCGACCGGCTGCGCCTGCGCCAGGATCTGGTCTTTGAGCGGGAGATCTGCATCGAAGTACACCTGGGTGGTTTCCACCCCTTCGTGACCAAGAATGAGGGCAATCAAGGATCGATCCACTCCGGCCTGGAGAAGTTCCATCGCGGCGGTATGGCGGAGCACATGGGGTGTCACACGCTTCTGCCGCAGCGAGGGACAGGTCTTGCAGGCGTCAAGGGTGTGCTTGCGGACCAACCGCTGCATGGCATCGGCGCTGAGTCGCCCGGCTCGGAGGCTGGGAAAGACGAAGGCCGTTGGTTCGGTGGGCTGTTGCTTGAGCCAGTTCGCCAGGACGGCCGCCGTCGATTTGACCAACGGGGTGCAGCGCTCTTTGCGTCCCTTGCCCACACAGTGCACGTGGGCTCCAACGCCCAAGACCACGTCTTGCCGTCTGAGAGCCGTCAGTTCAGAGAGCCGTAAGCCGGTCTGGATGGCTGTGAGCAGGAGGGCATAGTCCCGTTGTCCCAACCAGGTGGTGCGATCCACGGCCGCGAGCAGGGCCTGGATTTCAGTTCGGTTGAGGAAGCCAATCAATCGACGGGTGTGCCGTTTGCGTGGGATGGCCAACATCCGCTGGATGAGAGCCGAATGCTCCGGTGCTTCCAAAGCCGCGTAGCGGAAGAAGGAGCGGATGGCAGCCAACCGCAGGTTGCGACTACGGGTGCTGTTGTGCCGGTGTTTCTCCAACTGATCCAGGAACTCGACGACCACGGCTATGGAGAGGTCGGCCAGGGTGAGTTGCGAAGGGGGCCGGCCCAGGCGCTGCTGGACAAACTCCAAGAGCAAACGGAAGGTGTCGCGATAGGAGGCGATGGTATGGGGACTGGCCCGTCGCTGGGCCAGCAAGCGTCGGGTGAAGAAACCCTCCAACAACACCGCCAAGTCAGCGAAGGTCTTCATCGCAGTCCTTTCCACCGCTGCTCCAGCCGAGCGCCGGCCGCGTGCATCAAGGCGGGGGTGCTGGACAGATACCAGTAGGTGCCGGTGATATGCGTGTGTCCCAGGAACGTCGAGAGCACCGGCAGCAGACGTTCCACCTCCTGGCCGGAACGGTACCAGCACTGCAGGGTTTCGATGGCGAAGCGGTGCCGGAGATCATGAATCCGCGGTCCGTGGCGCGCCCCGGGCGCCCGCAACCCGATCTGCCGCGAGAGGCGCAAGAACACTTCATCGACTTGGGTGACGTGCAACCGGGTACCGCAACTGGTCACAAAGAAGTGCGAGAGGGCACAAGGTGGCTGTCGGCGGGCGAAGAAGCGGTCCCGATGCTGCACGAAGGTCTTCAGCGCCTGGAGGGTGGAGGGGTGCAGTGGCACCAAGCGCGACTTGCCAAACTTTGCCTTTCGGACGGTGAGGACGGCACCGGTCCAATCGATATCTTGCGCCTGCAGGTTGAGCACCTCCCCCAGGCGCATCCCGGTGACGGCCAGCAACCCAAAGATGCAGTGGTAGGTCCACCCTTGGAAATGCCCCCACCAAGGCCCAGGGAACCGATTCCACAATCGGTAATTCATGGCGGCATCCAGAAGCCGGAGGACCTCGGCTGGCGAATAGAGATAGGGTTGCCGCCGCCTCGCCCTGACCGGCAGCAAGCCCATCGGAGGGATTTCTGTGGTCGGATCCGAGGCCAGGTTGTAGCGCGCCAAGGCTCGCACAACCGACAGCCGGTGCGCTTGGGTTTTGGGATCCAAAGCCGGCAATTGGGTCGCAAACTCCAGGGCCAAGGCGGTCGTGATCCGGGAAGCCTTCTTGGCTTCCATGAAGCCGAGGAACTGCCGCAGACGAGTCTCAGTGCGGCCCATCTTGAAGCCCAACCCCCGCTGCAATTGGAGGTAGCCGTCGACCGCTCGACCCAAGGGGTTCATCGCGCACCTCCCGGCCAAGCGATGGCCAACTGACGCAACGCGTCGAGGTCGACTTTGGCGTAAATGCCCGTCGTCTCGGGATCCCGATGACGCAGGATTTGCCCGATCTCATCCAGAGAAGCGCCGTGCCGCAGCAGGTTGGTGGCCAGACTGTGGCGGAAGACATGCGCCCCAAACCTGGGGGCCTCGACTCCTGCATCTCGGATCGCTCGGGCGGCCAACCCCGAAATCAGGGCCGAACGTGCAATCGGTCGATGCGGCGCGACGGCGCGCACGAACACCGCCCGGCAGGTACAGGCGGGCCGGTCGTGGCGTAAATAGCGCGCGAGGGCCACCCCGACGTCGTTCGGCAGGGGCAGTCGTGCCCAACCGTCTCCCTTCTTCGAGCGGATGGTCAGTTCGGCATTCTCCCAGTCAATATCTTCCAGTTGCAGGGCAATGACTTCTCCTGCGCGCAAACCCAATCGAGCCAGGAGCAGCAAGATGGCGTAGTTGCGCCGTCCCAAGGCGGTCGAACGGTCGTGGTGGTCCAGTATCCGTTGCACGGCTCCGGCAGGCAGATGCTTGGGTAACGCCGTCATTCGCCAATAGGCGGGAGCCGGCACCACAGGGGACAAATCCACTGGGTGGTGTCCCCGATAATGGAGGAAGCGCAAGAAGGACCGCAGCGCGAGAGCCGCCTGCTTCGTTCGGTACGGGCGGTGTTCACGCCCGTCGCGGCGGATGAACTCGACGACGTCGTGCGCTTGAATGCGGGACGGATGAACCCGGCCCTGGGCGAAACGCCCGACCAAGAACCGCTGGACATGCAGCGCGTAGTGCATCCGCGTCTCCTCGGTGCAGCCGCGCTCTTCCAGCAAGTAACGGGAGTAGGCGTTCACCCAGCGCTGGGCCGGAGTGACCTGAACGAGTCTGGCGGACCGGGTGACCCCGGCTTGCCGCAAATGCACGAGCAGGTGAGACAAGGCGGCGTGTTCGAACCCGCATGGCCTACGGCGTCGCCCCAGACACCGCAAGAAGCGCTCGATGTGCTCCTGGCTCAGATCCCAAACTCGGTGACGGGTCCGGACCAGCCAGACGTTCCAGTGGGCCGTGATTTGGAGGTAGCTCCGAATCGTGCGGGGACTGTAGCTCAACTCGTAGAGTTGGCTGATGTAGCGATCGATGTGTGGGCACAGAGGTCCAACATCGAGTCCTCGAAGGGACTGTAGTTCAGTGAATGATGTGATCATACGTGCCGCACTTAGACGTACGGCACGCCAGATTATGCCGCGTGGAAAGGGGCGTGAGCCCAGCAACGACAAGGGTCCGGAGCATCCACGCGGCATAATCCGCCACGCGGCATGATTCCGTTATGCCGCGCGCGGCATAACCGGCAAAACCACGGTCATCGCCATGCTCGTCGCGTGGCAGACGCTGAATGCCGTCCGCCGTCCAGCGAGCAAAACCTTCACCCGCGGGTTCATCATTTGCACCCCCGGCATCACGATTCGCGATCGGCTGCGCGTCGTTCTGCCCATCGACCCGGACAACTACTACCAACACCGGGACCTGGTGCCCAAGGATCTCTTGGGCGAGATTGCTCGGGCGAAGATCGTCATCACCAACTACCACGCCTTCAAACTGCGGGAGCGTCTCGAGGTGTCGAAAGTCGGTCGCTCACTGCTCAAGGGGCGTGGCCCCGATCTGCAAACCACCGAGACCGAGGGGCAGATGCTCCAACGGGTCATGCCTGACCTGATGGGCCTGAAAAATGTCCTCATCATCAACGACGAGGCCCATCACTGCTACCGGCACAAAACGGTCACGGAGGGCCAGGACGCGGAAGACGAAGACGTCGACACAGAAGATCAGGAGGAAGCGGAGAAGAACAGCGAAGCGGCCCGGCTTTGGATATCAGGCATCGAGGCTGTCAAACGCCACCTCGGTGTGCGGACTGTGTTCGACCTGTCGGCCACGCCCTTCTTCCTCCGCGGCTCCGGCTACGCCGAGGGGACGCTCTTTCCCTGGACCGTCTGCGACTTCTCGCTGATGGACGCCATCGAGTGCGGGATCGTCAAACTGCCGCGCGTGCCCGTGGCCGACAACGTCCCGAGTGCCGACGTGCCCACCTACCGTGAGCTGTGGGCGCACATTGGCAAACAGATGGCGGCCCTGGTTGGTGGCGGACGACTGCCGTTGGTCGACCGACTTTCGGCGGGGATTGTTTTGGGAAAGTTGGGCGATCCGCGACCCGGTGTCGGCTTGACCAAGCAGGGGGTGCCGGACATCGACTGGATCGAGATCCCGGCCGGGACCTTTTGGATGGGCGATAAAGAAGACTGGTGCGGCAAGCAGCGTTTCCAATGCAAGCTTCTTGCACAGCCGTATCGCATCGCTCGCTATCCGGTGACCGTGACCCAGTTCCAGGCCTTCGTGGATGCAGGTGGCTACAGGCAAGCGGAATGGTGGACCGCGGCTCAGGCCGCCGGGTATTGGAAGGAAGGTAGAATCAGAAGCCGTGATTGGAGCGAAGGAGGCGCGGAACAGTGGTGCGAGGCTCCTGGCGTGTCGGGGGAGGCCTTCCGATGTCCGAATTCGCCTGTGGTAGACGTCAACTGGTTCGAGGCATTGGCCTTTTGCCGCTGGCTCTCTGAGCAGTTGGGCTGTGCCGTGTACTTGCCGAGCGAAGCCCAGTGGGAGCGTGCCGCCCGGCACACGGATGGCCGCCTCTATCCGTGGGGAGATTCGACCAACGACGTTTCAAGGCGCTGCAATATGGGCGAGACGGGCATCGGCCACCCGAGCGCCGTGGGGATGTTCCCTGAAGGACAGGCTAAATGTGGCGCCTTGGACATGGCAGGCAACGTCTGGGAGTGGTGCCGCACCAAGTGGCGCGAAGACTACGCGGACTACGAATGCGAGGTTGATGACACGCTCGAAGGTGACGATCTGCGTGTGTTGCGTGGCGGCTCGTTCGGCTTCTATGCTGACCGCGTGCGTTGTGCCAGCCGCCTCGGGAACTTCCCCGACCTCCGGTACTCGACCTTCGGCTTTCGGGTTGTGGTGTCCCCATTCTGATTTGCCTCTGGTCTCTGAGCTCTTTCCTGATTGCCAACGCCTTGCGACGTGTTGTTGGCTTTTGCCTGGCAATTTCGGCTTGTTTCGCTTCTGCCACGTTTCATCCGGCCTCGAGGATGACGGTGCGCGGCTCCGCGACTCCAGAAATGGAGCAACAGCGTATGCCGAAGCCGTTGCAGTCTACTGCACGTTGGCAGTCAGCAAATTAACCGACTATAACTCCGGCCTTGTCGTCTGGAGTCCAACTCGCGACCAAGCCAAGAGCACGTTCGCCCGGCAAGCCCTTCCAATGGTTTGGGGTTTCGCGGAAGTGAACCCGCTGGCACGAGCAGCAGGGCTTTGCCGAGGGCGAGTTCGGCGTGGCCGAGACCTTGAGCAAGGCGAAGAACACGAGGCTTGGCCGACGCGGGCATCCTCATCTCCAGCCGTGGCAAGGTCCGGTTGCTCAAGCCCGAGGAATTGCCAGCGGACTGGAACCCCGCGACCGACGCATGCCTGACGAACTGGGAGACGGTTCACCATCTCATCCGGTTGCTGGGTAGTGGTGGTGAAAGCGCGGCGACTGAGATGGTCGGGAAGCTCGGATCGAAGGCCGAGACGGCTCGGGAACTGGCCTATCGGCTCTACACGATCTGCGAACGGAAGAAGCGGGCGGCTGAGGCCCTGGCCTACAACGGCCTCGTTCAGGCCTGGCCGGAACTGATGCGCCTGGCGCAAGAATCTCGTAAGCAGGGGTTTGTGCAAGGCGAGTTGATTTGACAGGAATAAAGCAAACAAGCAAGCTTGCTTCCATGAAAGCGACCTTTGATTTGCCCGAAGACGTCCTGCGTCGGGTCAAGGCCCAGGCCGCGCTGCGCGGACAGAAGCTGCGTGAGGTGGTGCTCGAAGGAATGCTGTGGGTTCTCGAACATCCGGCGCCGGATCGCACGAAGGGCAAGAAGGCCCGCATTCGTTTTGCGGACGGCGCGGGCATCGTGAACAGCGGCGTCGGGGACTTGTCGTCGAACCCGAAGCACCTCGAGGGATTCGGGCGTGATTGAACATCCTGAGGGCATCGTGCTCGACACCGGGCCGCTGGTCGCACTGCTGGATGCGGCAGACCAACACCATGCGTGGGCGGCGGCGGAGTTTGGGCGATTCGTGGGCGCGGTGCGAGTGTGCGAGGCGGTGTTGACGGAGGCGCTCTACCTGCTGCGCACCTTGCGCCCGGCCCAGGAGAAGATCCTGGAATGGGTCGAGCGACGCGAATTGACGTGCGACTTCGTCCTGCCGGATGAGGTGCGGGCGGTGCGGGCGTTGTGGAGTCGCTACGCGAATGTGCCCATGTCGCTGGCGGATGCGTGCGTGGTGCGGATGGCGGAACTGCACCCGCGAGCGGTGGTCTGCACCTTGGATTCCCATTTCTCGATCTACCGCAAAGCGATGAAGACGCCCCTCAACCTCCTCACGCCCACCTCCTGAACGATCATGGCTCTCACGAACCAACAGCGCGTCGGCAAGGCGCTTGAACATCTCCGGGAAGGACTCGCCGGATTTATCGACCGAGAATTCCAGAACAAGTACCAGGACCTGTCCTTGGCCGAAGCTCAGCGTCGGGTGGGCACAGACAAGCTCCGCGGCAACAAGCCCATCGTCGAGTGGGATGCCGCCGCGCTCCTGCGGCTGATGTGGGAGTCCTGGAATGACGTCTTCGGCCAGACCTTGGGCCATGCCGAACGTTCGCTGGTGTCGGAACTGCGCACCATCCGTGATCGGTGGGCGCACCAGGAGAATTTCTCGAGCGACGATGCCGACCGGGCGCTTGATTCGGTCGAGCGATTGCTGGCGGCAGTGGCCGCGCCGCAGTCGGACTCGGTCCGCACCACGAAGGTGGAACTGCGGCGCCTGGTCTATGAAGAACAGGCGCGCGGGGAGAAGCGCAAGGCGGGCGGTTCGCTGATCGAGGCGGCGGCGAGCGGCACGCTCAAACCGTGGCGGGACGTTCTCACCCCACACCCGGATGTGGCCAGCGGGCGCTATCAACAGGCCGAGTTCGCCGCGGATCTCTGGCAGGTCTACCTCGGCGAAGGGTCCGACGAGTACCGCAAGCCCCAGGAGTTCTTCCGGCGCACCTTCCTGCCCGACCGCGCCAGGTCGCGCACCGTGCGGTCAGCGTATTCGCGGGCTTCGGAATACGATCCGAACGACCGAACAACGCGCTTGCCGCCAGCCTTGGCGGCCACACGATAGAAGGGGTAAGAAGCCGTCCTGCTGTAGATGGCGGCCACCTGTCCGCGATGCTTGATCCTGATCGGGAACCTCATCCTGCAAGCGGTCTTCCCGTCATCGGATTCGCCCAAAATCTGTGCGGAATCTGTGCGGGAAACCCCGGACCCTTCATTTTCCTCAGTAAATCTGGTGGGCGATGCAGGATTCGAACCTGCGACCTACTCCGTGTAAAGGAGACGCGCTAGCCACTACGCTAATCGCCCAAGCCCTCTCCCGACCATAAACACCCACCCCTGCTTGGCAACTGAGAAAGGCGCCCCTCCTGGTTGATGGTTGTGAGTTGATAGTTGAGAGTTGGACATTGGGTTCATGGTGCCCATGCGCGCCGATTCGCGTGCATGCGCGGTTGACCTCGATAGTCATCCCTCGAAGCCATGAGCGGCTTTGCTGTTCTAGCCCGCATAGCAGTCATCTTGCGAGGCCTGACTGCCACGTGCACAGACGGGGTATGAAACATGCGGGCTAGTCAGATACGATTTCTCCGGCGAATCCCTGTTGCCGCAGCGCCTCGTAGAGCACGATGCCCACGCAGTTCGCCAGGTTCAACGACCGCGCCCGCGGGTGGAACATCGGCAATCGCAGCCACCACGCCCGGTGCGCCGAGAGCAGCGCGGACGGCAACCCGGCGGTCTCGCGTCCGAACACCAGGTAATCGCCCGGGGCAAAGGCCGCCTCCGCATAGTGCCGGGGCCCATGCGACTCGATGAACCAGAGCCTGGCATCCGGCCGCACCTGGCTGCGGAACTCGGCCCAGCTCGGCCAACGGCGCCACTCGACATGCTGCCAATAGTCCATGCCCGCGCGGTGAAGTCGGCGGTCATCGAGCTCGAAACCGAACGGCTCGATCAGATGCAGGCGGGTCCGCGTCGCCGCGCAGAGCCGGGCCACGTTGCCGGTATTGGGCGCGATCTCGGGTTCGAGCAACACCACGTGAAACGGGTCGGGTTGTTCCAGTGTTGGCATTGCGTGTGGCCCGGAGGTCCTGGCGACGGTCACTCCAGCGCGGAATCGCTCCGGCGCGGTCGAGCCTTCCGCCCATACGTCACCCTCCATAACACAAGCCCGTGCGCCGGCGCCGTCATGCCGGCCACGCGCCGGTCGCGGCTCTCGAGAATCCCGGCCATGTCCGACTGCCTGATTTTCCCGAGCCCGACCTGCACGAGCGTCCCCACAATGCCGCGACACATTTTGTAGAGAAAACCATCGGCCTCGATGATGAACGTCAGCATCGGCCCGTGCCGGCGCACGTCGCAGCGAAACACGGTCCGCACGGACGAGGCGCGCGCGTAGCCGGGGTTGGCGGTGAAGGACTGGAAATTGCGGCGCCCGACGAGCGATGCGGCCGCGGCGCGCATGGCGGCGGCATCGAGCGGGCGCGGGACGTGCCAGGCCTGGTGGCGCCAGAGCGGGTTCATCGCCGGGTGATTCCAGACCAGGTAGCGATACTGCTTACGGACCGCATCGAAACGCGCATGGAAATCGGGCCGGCAGCGCGCGGCGCTCAGCACGCGAATATCCTCGGGCAAATGAGCGTTCATCGCCAAACGCAGCTTGGCGCCGGTCATCCGCCACTCGTCCCGCGGCACGTCCAGATGCGCGACCAACCCCGCAGAGTGCACCCCGGCATCGGTCCGGCTCGATCCGTGCACCCGCGGATGCGACGCGAACAAGCGGGCCAGCGCTTCCTCGATGCGCTGCTGAACGCCAAGACCGATCTTCTGGATCTGCCAGCCTTCGTACCCGGTCCCGTCGTAGGCGATCGTCAGCTTGAGACGAACCCGGGCACGTGTCCCTGCCGGGACTTTCTCGCCCTGCACGACCGCCGCTTTCCCCGGCGCGCCGATGTGTCGGCGATCGAGAGTCGAATGCCCGGGGTCCGACATATGCTTCATTGCGATTTCCGATGCGGATCTCGAGTCGCGGCTCCCGAGGGATCGTCCAGAACCCGCCGGACCGCCTCGAACACCTGGTCGACCGAGATCAATCGCAGACATTCGAGGGGAGGCGCGTGGCAGCATCGGCTCTTGAGACACGGAACGCATGTCAACGGGTGTTGCAGAACGTGACCGTCCTGATCGTACGGGCCGGTGCGCCGGGGATCGGTCGGACCGAACAGGGCAACCACGGGCGTGCCCAGGGCAGCCGCCACGTGCATCGGACCGGTGTCGTTGCTGACAAGCACCCGGCAACGGCGGATCCACTCGACCATTTCCGGCAGGTTGATCTGCCCCGCCAGATTCACGCACCGATCCAGACGCCCGGCGCAGACCGCCTCCGCCAGCGCACGGTCGCTGCCCCCCCCCAGCACCGCGAAACGAAGCCGCGGACACGCCTCCGCCAGACGCGCCACAAGCGCGGCGTACCGCTCGGCCGGCCACCGCTTGTTCTCCCACCGCGCGCCGGGCTGAATCCCCACCCAGTCCACCTGGCCGCCAGGCCAGCGCACGCGGATCCGGTCGGAGACCTCGACCCGCTCGGGCAGCCAGACGAAATCGCGGTGGACGGGGATCTCGAGGCGCCGCAACACGGCCAGATACCAATCGACCGCATGGGTCGTCGGCGAGGGCCGGGGGACGCGGATGTCGTAGAAGGCCGGCGCCCCCTCGCGGGTGTCGTCCAAGCCGACCGTCAGGCGCCCTCGCGCCAGCCAGGCGATGAGGCTGCTGCGCGCGAGTGCCTGGAGATCGATGACCAGGTCGTAACGCGCCTGGCGCATTCGGGCAAGTCCGCGCCACGCACCGATCCAAACCCGGGGCGCGCGCCACCGCTGGCGCTCGAACGGAATCAACGCCGCCAGATCCGGATCGCCTTCGAGCAACGGCGCCAGGCCCGCGTCGATCCACCAATCCACTTGGGCATCGGGCCGATGCTTCCTAAGCAGCCGCAGCACGGGCAGCGCCTGCACAACGTCGCCCAGCGAGCTTGGCTTCAGAATCAGGATCTTCAAAACGGCAGGTCAGCGGGCGCTTGCCGCCCAGCGGGGCCGGACACGTCCGCGACAAGGGTCGAGGTTCACGGGAAGAACATGTCCTGCCATTTGAGTTCGCATTCGCGGACCATTTGAAGACAATAATCGATGTCGCCCACATCGCGGTCGCCGTTGTTCGTGCCGAAGGAGAATTTGGCGCCGGCCTGCTTGGCGAGCTTGATGAAGCGCGGACTCGGCAGGCGGTAGCGGGCATTGATCTCGATGGCCACCTGGTGTTTCACCGCGGCGTCGATCACCCGGCGCATCCGTTCTTCGGTCCAGAGTGCGTCGTAGTCGGCAGCAAGAACGTCGGGCAGGAAGGTGGGGTTGACGTAGATGTCGATCGGTTCGGTGCTCAGTATGCCCACGGCGCGGTCCACGAGCGTGTCCATGAAGCTCCGCGGATCGTCCACAAACACCTCGTTCGGCATCCAGAGCCGCATCCGCCGTCCCCGATTGTCGGTGTAGGTCATGGAATCGGTGAAGACATAATCGAACCGGGCGATGGCCTCGCGGGAGAACATCCTGACCCACTCGCGGCCTTCGGCCTGCATGGCGACGAACGCAGGCTGGCCCTTCATCTCATCGAGGTACTGGTAGATGCCCGCGTCGTTCGTGACGCCGAAGCCCACACCGCAGTTCACGGCAATGCCGTAATACACGCCGGTCTTTCGGGAGAGGGCGAGCGCTTGCTCCAAGGTCAGGCCGCCTTTGAGGTGCACATGCGCATTGATCACCGGGAAATTGGCCCCCTGCAGCGCGATGATCTGGCGGTAGGCATCGTCCACAACAGGCTCCTCGACCGGGCCGCTCGCGGCCTCCGGCAACGGACGCACACGGAGATTCCGGTAGAGCACTTTGCTGTTCTCGTCATGACATTGCAGTGCGAATGTCCCTTCTCCAAGCCGCCGCCGGGGAACGCCCCGACCCGCCGTCGCTTTCGGCTCGACGTAATCCACAACCAACGTCCCGTCGAGCCGGATTTGCACCTGGCGACCGCACACCCGGACTTGCAGACGGAACCACGCGTTGTCGCTCACAATGGACTTGTGCTGGCTGCGGAGGCCATACAGGCTCCCGGTCTTCCTGGTCTCGAAGTAGTCGTTGTGCGCCGGCTGCGAATTGTTGACCTGGACTTCAAATCCCGCCCGAGGCCACCCGCTGTCCTGAAACGCCGTGTGAAAGTAAACGCCTGAATTCGCCCCCGGCCGCGCCATGACCTCGGCCTCGAACTCGAAGTTCCTGAACCGGGCGCCGCCCTCGCCGCCGACGTAGAACAGGTGCGCGCGCGGTCCGTCGCAGGCAATTGCGCCATCCACAACTTTGAACGCGGCCGGGTTTTCGCTGGCTTTCCAGCCATCGAGGCTGCGGCCGTCGAAGAGCGATTGCCAGGCCGGGCCGGCATCCGAGGAATCCTGAGCTCGAGCCAGGATGACCAGCGCAGCGAGTGCGCTGGCGATGACGATTCTCCTGATCATGGTGCTTGGTACTGGTCCGGGACGTCTGTTTCACGACTCATGGGGCACATCGGCATCCAACGATTCGATGCACGCGTGGACCTTGAATCGCAAACGTTCAACTCTCAATTCTCAACTCACAACTCTCAACTTCATGGGAGCGCTCATTCGACCTGCACGCGGTACCACCGTGCGCCCTCGGGCCTGGGCAATTGGACCGAGACCGTTTGGGCGAACAGGATCGTCGGCGCTGCGGACTCGAGCCGCCATGAGGCCCCTGATCGAGCCTCGCATGAGAACACCTTGTAGCGCCGGCCCACGACGGCATCGAATTCGATGAGGACCAAATCCGGATCATTCGGCGCCACGGCGCATTGGACTCGAGTCGGTCCGAACCAGGCTGGCCGGCCGGAGCGATACGCATCCCGATTGACGAGTCCATTGCGATCGGGATCGCCCGTGGCGCCGTCCTGACCGCCAGCGGAATAGGGATTCAGACCGTTGGCCAACTCCCAATCGTCAGGCAACCCATCGCCATCGGTGTCCTGCGCGCCGGGGCTGGGCACGACAGCATGCCAATTCTCCGCCTCGTCCGCGTAGGCGCGGTCAAAGCGCCGCGCAAGCGAACGACCTGTTCCGTTTGTCTCGGCAGGCCAAGGCGCCGACGCGAGATAACGCACCTGCTCGACCAGCAGATACGGCGTCTCGATCCCCGAGGACCCGCCGGATCGCGGCTGGCCGGGACGCAGGAGACGCAGCGGTTGGCTGGCGTTGTCGAGGCGCCCCTGCCAGGGACCCGTCAGGACCAGATCGTCACGCGCGTGATACTGCTGCCGGAAAGCCAGGAGGCGCCCGAGATCGCGATCGGGATCGAAGCCGACCGCGACGAGGTGTCCATGCGGGGGCAGGATGAGCCCGGGCGGGAAAACCAGATCCACAGCCCCGCTCAAGAGCCAGACCGCCTCGGGCCGCGCCGGATCGAAGAGCGGCACGGGTTCGCCGGTGAGGTTGCGCAGTTCGACAAACTCCTCACCGAGCCCGCCCGATGGGGCTGTGGCGGGGGCGTGCATGATTTCGCTGATCACGACGGGACCGACCCGCGGTCCGCGATTCGGGCGGCCCAGGGTGGGCTCGATCTGCTCGACGAAAACCTGGCGATCGCCGCCCAGCGCGTGCAATCCGAAGCTCATGTGCGGATCGGCGGGTCCGAACTCGAAGCCGTGGATGTAACCGGTGAGCCGCCCCTCGGCATCGGCCGAAAAAACGTAGACTTCCTCGCCCGAGGCGCTCAAGCCGAAGGCGCCGGGGCCGGGCGCGTTGAAAGCGTCCTCGGTCACGAGCCACAAGCCGCTCGGCGGCAGGATGGCGCCCTGCGGGAAACGATACTTGTACGGCGTCCGGAAATCGTCGCTCAGATACCATCCCGAAATGTCAACGGGCGCGCGCGTGGGGTTCGAGATCTCGATGGCGTCCTGTTCGGGCGGACTCGTGTTGCTGAGCACCTCCTGAATCCAAATCACGGGCAGCGCTGGCGGCGCCGGGTCGGGCGCGCCGGGCGAGCCGCCCACTGTCGCGCTCAATCGCCACCGGTGAGCCTCGCCCAAATCCACCGGGTCCGTCGCTTCGTCGGCAAGAACCAGCGCGAAGCCGAATCCGTCGGCCAGCGCGGCCCACGCATCGTGGTAGACAAAATCGCTGATCGGCTCCTCGAGCGGTCCGAAGAGCGTGAGCCGGTCCGAGGCGTTATGGAGCGTTCCCGTGTATTCGCCGGCGATCCGGGTTGTGCCGGGGTAGCGGCGCAGGAACGCATCCCGGTTCTTGACCACCAGAACCCGTTCTCCCGGAGCCAACCGGATCACCCCGCTGGCGGACGTGAAGACGAACTCGACGCCGTTGGTGAGCCGGAAACCGGGGAGATCGATGGCCAATGAGCCCAGGTTGGACAACTCGATGTACTCGAACTCGTCTTCGAGAGCGGGATCGCCTTCGGGCGGCGGCTCGGGGTGAAACATGATTTCCGTAATCACCAGGCGCGGCGTGGACACGACGAAGGTGGCCGCGACCGGGCGGGACCAGGGCGTGGAGGAGACAGCGGGGGGACCGCCGGTTTGTCTCTTGGCCGGGTCGTGCGCGCGCGCGATCACGCGCGCGTTGCGATCGAGGGTGATGGGGCCTGCGTAACTGAGGGCGCTGGCCGATACGCCGCCTGTGGGGGATCTCGGGTCCGAACCGTTCAGGGTGTAGTAAATCGCGGCATTGGGCGGGCTGGTGATCTGCAAGACGAAGCCCGGGGCGATGGGACCGCCCAGCCGGCTGAATCGAGGAGGCTGAGTGAGCTGGCGATCGATGAAATCGATCCGATTCGAGAGCCAGTTCTTCATCAATCGCACCTCGCTCTCGTAGGAACCGCCGCGCAGCCCGATCCGCCATTTTGCGAACTCGCGGGGCTGGGCCTGGCGGACCTCGGCGGCGAGCTGATCGATCAGGCCATGGAGGGTGTTCAGGGCGAAATGCGACTCGCGCAGTTCCTGCCACCGATCCACCCATCGCTGCCAAAAATCCTTGTCGGTGAACATGCGATTCCACCACGCCGCGGAGAAGAACGGACCCGTCGCCCAGAGACGCGGATTGGAATCCCGCCCGTCGGTCGAGCCCAGGGCGCGATCGAAGTCCCAATGCGGGCCGAAGGTGATTCTGCCGTTGCGGGGTTTGTGGAGATAGGCGCTCAGGACCAGGGCATCGACGTTGCCGCTGAGCACTTCGAGGACATGGTAGTCGATGGCGGCATCGACGTCGATGTAGGCGCGATAGCCCAGATGCGGGTCGAGCCAGTTGGTGGCCATCAGGGCCTTGTAGAACGCGTTGATATAGTCCCGAATGTAATTCTGTTGGGGACGGCGCTGGGCCAGCCGGATCTCCCGCTCCTTCGGATCGACGTACGCCAGGGTCGCCCCGCCGGCCGCCAGACCGACATCGCCGGGATCCAGCCGATCGAACTTGAGCACATAGCCGCCCGTCACGGACGGCGGAGCGAGGTTCTCGGGTTCCAGTTCGTCAATCGCAAGCCGTTCGGGACCGATCTTGATCTTCTCTTCGAGCACATAAATGCCGGCGTAATGAGTGGATGTGAGCGGGCCTTTGCCGCGATTGAAGTAGACCTCGACAAAGCGCGTCCGCGGCGAGTAGCACCCCATGTCGCGGCTGATCTGATGGATGAACGGGTTGTGGATCAGGACCGGCTCGAACTGGTTGGGCGCGTAGAGGACCCAATCCGAGTCCGCCGGCAGTCCGAGCAGCGACTGCTTCCGGTCCATTTCGAATTCGTCCCACAGTTCGAGCTTGTAGCTCGATTTGGCCAGCCCTTCCGTGCTCGAACCGCGGATCTGCACGCCAGCGCGCACATTCAGCGTCGGTTCATCGGTCAGCCGGGTGCGTCCGGCCTTCGGCTCGAATACGGCCAATTGGGCGAAGTTCATTCGGATCGAGCTGGGGGTCCCTTTCCCCTGGGAATGCAACACAAACACAGGGAGGTCCGAAGTGAAGCCCAGGACATTGGTCGCCAACAGAACGTAGGCCTCACTCCGCGGCGGGCCCGGCAGCAGGCCGTCGGCAAAAGCCCGAGCGCGCACCTGGACGCTGTTCGTGATCACAATCGGCCCTTCGTACAGAACCGAGCCGTTGGTCGGCAGGTTGCCATCGAGTGTGTAACGGATCAGGGCGCCGCCCAGACTCGACGAGAGCGTCAATGCAAAGGCGTTGGTGAACGTGCCACCCGGGCGCGAGAATTGCACCTCAGGCGCGAACCCGGGTCCGCTTGCGGCATTCGGAGCGCCCGGCGTGGGTTTCGTGAAGTAACCGAGCGCATGGCCCTCGCCCAACACCCGGCCGTAGGAAACGTCTGTCACCTGCCCGGGATAGGCCGCACCGAAATGCGAAACGATCTGGCCAGCAGGGTCGACCAGGGCGAGAAAGCCGCCCTCGGCGGCAAGCTTGAAGTTCGTGTGGAGCTTGGCGGCGGGGTTGGCGCGGTCCTTGCCAGACGCGAACACGACCCGATAGCCGCCGGCCGCCAGTTCGATCTCAGGAAAGCACCACTTCGCGAGGTTCGCCGGGTCGTCGGTGAGAAACCAGCCTGCAAGGCTCGCCGTGTCGCTGCCCGAGTTGTAAACCTCGATCCAATCGGAACTGTCGCCGTCCTCGTCGTTGAGCGTGCGCTTGTTATCCGCCATGAACTCCGAGAGCACCAGGGCAGGCGACGGCGACGCGGCGTCGACGACGTAGGACCACCCCTCGGCAGCGAACGGATGACGCGCGCCAACGGCGTCCGTGATGCCGTGATCAACCCGCCAGGCCACCGCCACCGTTCCGTCGCCCAGCGGCCCGACGGTGAACAGAAAATCGCCGGGCGCGACCTCGATGACCTCGGTCGCCGGATTGCCGTTCACCAGCAGATCGGCCGCGTCGACACCCTGGACCGGCTCGCTGAACTGCACCTCGATCGAATGCAGTGCGCGAAGCACGCTCCCGGGCGGCGGTTCGACGGCGTTGATGACCGGCAGATCCTCGTCGAGCGTGGCCAGGAGCGAGGCATCGAACACGAAATCCGCATCGTCGGCACTCGAGCTTGAAAAGGCCTGCAACGCCAGGACATTGGTCCCCGCCACAAGCAGCCCACGCCAGGTCTCGAACTCCTCGGCCTCGAACAGGGCCGGATCGGGCAGTTCGATCAACGCCGTGTCATCGAACGTCAAATCGCCGGTCCGGACATTCGAGCGGCGCACCTCCTGGCCGTTGATCCAAGCCGCGTACCCCCCGTCACACACCGCGCCCAACTCCAACCGCACGATCTCCGCCGGGTCTTCCACCACGAAGCACCGCCGCACATAGACCGATGTGTACCCGCCCGGCATGTCCGACAGCCGGGTCCCACTCAGCGCCAGACCGTGGAAGAGGGGGAATTGTGCCGCCTCCCAACCCCGATCGTCGAATGCCGGCTGCCGCCAAGCCCCTGTGTCCGGCGACGAAGCCTCGCCCAAACCGCGGAGGAACATCCCCTGCCCCGCCGGCGGCAGCAGGGTGATGCTGCCGGACCATGCGGTCAGGCAGAAGCAAAGCAGCGCCAGGCCGAAAGCGGCCCGGTCAACAGGGAATGCAGGGTCGCGACGCAGCACGGGGAATCACGTTACGGCAGTGTCAGGCAAAGCCAAGTCAGTTTCTCGAGCGCCCTTTCTGGACGACGCGTCCTGTGTTTGGTAGGGTGGGCCTGTGCAGCCTGCGACCCGCAACCGTCTTACCGCTCTGGCGATCAGCCTGTTGGCGATCGCCCTGGGCCTCGGTTTAGCGTTCGGCTGGACGGTTGTGCGGCTGCTTCGACCCGACAGAACGCCCCGTTTTACGAACACGGCTGCTGTTCTCACACAAATCCAGAGCCTGGCCCAGTTGGTCACCGTCAAGTACGTGATGGAGAAAGTGGTAATCCTCGAGGACGTGAGGATCTACGGCGAGAGCCGCGTGCTGCTGGTTGCCCACGGCGTTGTCAAGGCCGGCGTCGATCTCTCGAAAATCGAGCGCGGCGACATCGATGTCGACGGCACCAACGTCATAATCAGGCTTCCGCGCTGCACGATCACCGATGTCTACCTGGACGAGGACAAGACGCAGGTCCTCGAGCATTCGACGGGGTTGCTGCGGCGTTTCGACAAGGATTTGCAGCAGAATGCACGGCGGGAGGGGCTCGATGCCATCCGCCGCGCCGCTCGCGACAGCGGCATTCTGGATGAGGCCCAGATACGCGCCGAGCTTCAATTGCGGCTGTTTTTCGGCCAGTTCGGGTTCACCGAAATCGAGTTCCGCGAGTAACCCGTGCCGGGAACCGCGACGCGCTGATCGCGATCGCCCGGCGCACCATCTATACACAGCGTCAGAAGTTGCGCCGCGTGAGGGCACGCGGCCTACAGGCTTGCAGGCTAGGAAAAGCCCGGATTTCGTTGTCATCTTCCCGGTCGTGAAGAATCCGTAAAGCAGAAGTGACTGCGCGGACAATCAGCTCGCGGTTTCTACCGGCGAATTGCCCGGATTCAGGCTTGGCACCGCTGAACCCTTTTGGGTAGCGTGCTTTCCAGATGAGCGCAATGCATTGGGTGCGGGCCGTTCTGGCCATGGGGCTGGCCAGTGCGGCGTTTTGCGCCGACGAACCGCCAGGCATCGAGGTCAACGCGCTCAGTTCCGATGGCTCGATCGAGTACCTCGAAAGCACCCTGATGGTCAGCGACCCCGCTGGGGTCATGGTGCAATACGGCGACGCGACGGTCATCGCCCGCCAGGTCAAGCTGAACCGCGAGACTTCGGTGGTCGAGGCGGAGGGGAATGTCCGCCTCCAGCGCGGGGCGGAGGTCTGGACCGGCGAGACGCTGCGCTACGATTTCGCATCCCGACAGATTCAAGCGTCCGACTTCCGAACCGGCCGATCGCCTTACTTCGCGGCCGGGCATGGTTTGGGCAGCGATCTGACCAACAAGATCCACACGGCCACAAACGGCTTCGTGACGACCGACGACCTCGCGAAGCCGGGTTATCGCGTCCGTGCCAAGAGCATGACGTTCAAGCCCGGGGAGTACATCGAGGCGCGCGGGGCGACGCTCTACGTGGGCAAAGTGCCGGTCATGTACCTTCCGCGGTACCGCCGCAATCTGAACCGGGAATCCAACCACTGGGACGCCCTGCCCGGTTACCGGAGTCTGTACGGGGCGTACCTGCTCACGACGTACAACTGGTCGATCGCCACGAATGCAGCCGCCTCTCTGCATCTGGACTATCGCACCAAGCGGGGGGTGGCGGGCGGGCCGGATGTCGAATACGACCTTGGTCGGGCGGGCCACGGCAGCGTCAGCGCGTACTATGCCCACGACGAGGATCCGGACGTAGGCGAGTTGGGCGAAGAGATCCCCGCCGACCGCTGGCGCGTCGGGTTCTCGCACTCCGCATTCGTCCACACCAACCTCAGCGTGAAGGCCGCGGTCAACGCCGAGTCGGATCCCTACTTTCGACACGATTTCTTCGAGGACGAGTACCGCAAGGACATCATGCCCAAATCGTTCGTCGAGGTCGACCGGCAGTGGTCGAATTTCAGTCTCGACCTGGTCGCGCAGCCGCAGATCAACGATCATCTGCAGACAGTCGAGCGCCTGCCGGATCTGAAACTGACCGGCCTGCGCCAGCAACTGGGGATTTCGCCCTTCTACTACGAGAGCGAGAGTTCGCTGGCCTACCTGCGCCACCGCGAGGGCGACTTTGCGCCCGCCACCAACTATGCCGCCCTGCGCGGCGACACCTACCATCAGCTTCTGTTGCCGTGGAACTTCTTCGGCTGGCTGAACGTCACGCCGCGCGCGGGCGGGCGTTACACCTATTATGGCGCGGAACACGACACCCTGCTTGACCAGGATTCGCAGGACCGCTGGGTGTTCAACACCGGCGCCGAAGTCTCGACCAAGATGTCGCGTCTCTGGCGCAACGCGCGCAGCCGCGTCTTCGACGTGTCGGGCCTGCGCCACATCGTCGAACCGTCGGTCAACTACGTCTACGTCCCCACGCCGAACAGCCGTCCGCTCGATCTGCCCCAGTTCGATTACGAATGGCCCGGCCTCGAAATGATGCCGATCGAGTATCCGGACTATAATTCCATCGACGCCATCGACAGCCAGAACGTCCTCCGCTTCGGCCTGCGCAACAGGCTCCAGACCAAACGCCGCGACCAGGTCGAAAACCTCCTGCATTGGGCGCTGTTCATGGATTGGCGGCTCCGCCAGCGCGCCGATCAGGAGACCTATGGCGACCTCTATTCGGACATCGATTTCGCACCGCGCACATGGCTGGTCCTCAACTCCGAGCTCCGCTACGATATCAACACCACGTCGTGGCGCATGGCCAATCACACCGTCACCCTGCGCCCCAACGACGTCTGGCAGTGGAAGGTCGGCCATCGCTATCTAAGCGAAATCCCCGGTTTCGGTCCGGACTCGGGCAATAACCTCGTCCTGAGCAGCCTCCATTTCCGGCTCAACGAGGACTGGTCCTTCCGGGCCTCGCAGCACTTCGAGGCCCGCACGGGCACAATGCAGGAGCAGTACTACACCGTGTTCCGCGACTTTCGGAGCTGGACGGGCGCGCTCACGCTGCGCCTGCGCGACCGGACCGAGACCCTGCGGCAACAGGAAGACTGGACGATCGCGTTCCAGGTCTCGCTCAAGGCGTTCCCACGTTCCAGCACCCGTCAGAGCCGTGACGATCCCACCTATCTCCTGGGCTACTGAACCGATGGCCCATCGCCAGCAACCGCGGATTTCAGACTGCGTCCAATTCATGAACCAGCACACTCCTCTTCGCGCGTGCCGCCCGCCCGCGCCGGCAGTCGCCTCGAGCGCCGAATCCGCCCGCCGCCGGCTAACAGCCCTGCCGATGCTGCTTCTCGGGATGAGCCTGTTCGAGGTCAATCCCGCGCGTTCTTCGGACACGCCCCTTCTGCCGCCGGGCGCCGCCGCGTATTGTGCCCAGCCTGGAACGTCCGACACCCGGGTCCGACGCCACATCCTGCCCAAGCGCGTGGTGTGGAATACGTCCGGGGAACGATCCGCCGTGGAGAACGCGGATGCCTTGCTGCGGGAGGGCAGCGGGCAGATCACCCTGGACAACAAGGTCGCCTGCGTCTTGCGTCACCGGGGCGAGGCGCCGGGGCTGCTGCTCGATTTCGGCTGCGAATTGCACGGAGGCATCCAGATTGCCGTGTCGGATCTCAAGGCCGCGACACCTTCGAGCAAGACCGTCCGTTTGCGGGTCCGGTTCGGCGAATCGGCCAGCGAGGCGATGAGCGAGTTGGGCGGCGACGAGAACGCGACCAATGACCATGCGGTCCGGGATCAGACGTGTCTGGTGCCCTGGCTGGGGACTCATGAGATTGGCAACACCGGATTCCGGTTTGTGCGGATCGATCTGCTCGATGCGGACACATTCGCGGCGCTTCAGTCCGTGCGCGCGGTGTTTCTCTACCGGGATCTGACCTACCTCGGCTCGTTTCGCTGCAACGACGAGCGCCTGAACCGGATCTGGCGCACCGGCGCCTACACGGTGCACCTGAACATGCAGGATTACGTCTGGGACGGCATCAAGCGCGACCGGCTCGTCTGGATCGGCGACATGCACCCGGAGACGATGACCATCTGCTCGGTGTTCGGCGACGTCCCGGTCGTGCGGGCCAGTCTCGACCTCGTCCGCCGGGAGACACCCCTTCCCCGATGGATGAACGGGATCAGTTCCTACTCGATGTGGTGGGTGTTGATCCATGCCAGTTGGTACCGTCACCAGGGCGACCTGGCCTATTTGCGCGAGCAGCATGTCTACCTCGACGGTCTGCTCGATGAGCTGGCCAGGCATATCGCCGCCAACGGAGCGGAGACCCTTCCCGAAACACGCTTCCTCGACTGGCCTTCGAGCGAAAACAAGCAGGCCATCCACGCAGGACTGCAGTCCCTGATGGTGCTGGTCTTCGAGGCGGGCGAAGAACTGGGCGCGGCGCTGGGCGACACCGAGATGATCCGAAAGTCAGGAGCCGCTTTGGCCCGCCTTCGCCAGCATCGCCCCGATCACGGCGGCAGCAAGCAGGCCGCCGCACTGCTGGCGCTGGCCGGGCTGGCGAACGCCGGAGTGATGAACCGCGAGGTGATGGCCGCGGACGGAGCCAAGCGGATGAGCACGTTCTACGGCTATTACGTTCTCCTGGCCCGGGCCAAGGCCGGCGACTACCAGGGCTGCCTCGACGCGATCCGGGCATACTGGGGTGCGATGCTGGACTTCGGCGCGACCACATTCTGGGAGGATTTCGACCTCGACTGGACTGCGAATGCCGCGCCGATCGACGACCTGGTTCCTGCCGGGAAGAAGGACTTGCACGGCGACTTCGGCAATTACTGCTACAAAGGCTTCCGCCACAGCCTCTGTCACGGGTGGGCCTCCGGACCGACGGCGTGGCTCAGCGAGCATGTCCTCGGCATCCAGGTGCTCGAACCGGGCTGCAAACGAGTTCGCATCGCCCCTCACCTGGGCGACCTGCAATGGGCCGAGGGGGCTGTCCCGACGCCCCAGGGCGTCCTCGAGGTGCGCCACGAGCGAGGCGACGACGGACGCGTCAAGACCACCGTGCGGGCCCCGGAGGGCGTCGATGTCGTGCGACCTGCCCCCTGATCCAGAAGCCGGGCCCACGGACACAACGCGGGATTGTTGAGAGGAACTCAGAAAGACGACGACCATGAAACACACGTCCCGAAAAGAGTTCACGTTTCTTTGCCCTGTCTGCAGCCAGCCCATCCTGGCCAAGCTGGAGTGGGTCGGGCGTCCGATGGACTGCCCGTCGTGCAGCACGGGAATCACGGTTCCGGAGCCGGGAAAGGCCCGAACCACGAAGACGCGGATCACGTCTCCGCCAAAGAAGAGCGCCAAGCCCTCGGGCGGATCGAAGCCCAAGCGCCTTTTCGGGTTCCCGTAACCCGCGTCTTTCATGGCCCGTGAGCGCACAGGGTGGTCAGACTTCGCAAGATGTCTGCCATGCGGTGTTAGATCATCGATTCTCCCATGACGCAGGACCAGGTCGAGATTCTAGTCATTCTGTCGGCCACAGTGGGCTTGTTTCTGTGGGGGCGTTGGCGCCATGACATGGTGGCGATGGCGGCGCTCCTGGCATGCGTCTTCGCCGGGCTTGTTCCGCGCGGGGACGCCTTCGCCGGGTTCGGCCATCCGGCGGTGATCACGGTGGCGTGCGTGCTCGTGTTGAGTCGGGGATTGCAGATTTCGGGAGCGGTCGACGCCGTGACGCGGCGTTTGCTGCCGGCCAAGGCCGGGCCAACCGTGACCATCGGAGCGCTCACGGGTTTGGGGGCCCTGCTTTCCGCGTTCATGAACAACGTCGGCGCCCTGGCCCTGCTCATGCCGGTGGCCATCCAGATCGCCGCGAAACAGAAACTGACGCCGGGCCGGGTTCTGATGCCTTTGGCGTTTGGCTCGATCCTCGGGGGCATGACCACGCTGATCGGCACGCCGCCCAACCTGATTGTCTCCGGCTTTCGCGCTTCGACCGGTTCGGGCAGCTTCGCCATGTTCGACTTCACGCCGGTCGGGTTGGCAGTGGCCGCCGCGGGATTGGTTTTCGTGGCGCTCGTAGGCTGGCGGCTCGTCCCCGCGCGCGAGCGGGCGGGCGCGGAAGGATTCGAGATTGGCGCCTACCTGACAGAGGTCCGGGTGCCCGAGGAGAGCAAGGCCGTGGGGAAAACCTTGCGGGGAATCGGCGGCGAGCTCGCGAAGGCGGATGCGCAGGTGGTCGGCATGGTGCGCAATGAGTTTCGCGTCTCCGCGCCGAGCCCCGGACGGGTGCTGCGGGCGAATGACATCCTGGTCATCGAGGCCGAACCCGAATCGCTCTCGACCCTCCTGTCGAGCCTCGGGCTCAAGCTGGTCGAAGATGTCAAGGTCGCCGCGGCGAAGAATGAGAGTGCCGAAAAGGCGACTGACACCGCTCCGGACTCGGGCGGCAGAGGCGCGACTCAGGCGCAGGAGAAGAACCCCGACACCAAGGCCGCCGACGGCGGCGACATCGGCCTGATGGAACTGGCCGTGCGTCCGGAGTCGGATCTGATCAGCCGTTCGGCCACGGACCTGCAATTGCGCACGCGATTCGGGATTAATCTGCTGGCGTTGTCGCGGCAGGGCCAGCGCTCGCTGCGGCGCTTGCGCTCGGAGCGGTTCCGTGCCGGCGATGTGTTGCTGATGCAGGGGCCGCCCTCGGCGGTGATCTCCTTCGCGAACGAGTATGGCTGCGTGCCGCTGGCCGAGCGCGAGTTGCGCATTCCGAACCAGCGGCAGGCCGTCACCGCCGCCGTCATCATGGCCGCGGCGGTCGCGGGCGCGGCCTTTGGACTCATGCCCGCGGCGATCGCCTTTGCGGCGGGCGCGCTCGCGTTGCTGCTGTTTCGTGTCGTGCCGCCGCGCACGGTTTACGGGGCCGTGGACTGGCCCGTGATTGTGTTGCTGGCCGCCTTGATGCCGGTCGCGGGGGCAATGGCCTCGACTGGCGCGGCCGATTCCCTCGCGCGGCTGCTGCTGCAAAACGTGGCGCAGGGCAACGCCATCCTCGCTCTGACGCTGATCCTGGTGGTCACCATGACCCTGTCCGATTTCATGAACAACGCCGCCACGGCGGCTGTCATGTGTCCAATCGCCATCGGCACGGCCACGCAGCTTGAAGCGCGGCCCGATTCATTCCTGATGGCGGTGGCGCTGGGCGCCTCATGCGCCTTTCTCACACCGATCGGCCACCAGAACAACACCCTGATCCTGGGCCCGTCCGGCTTTCGGTTCGGCGATTACTGGCGGCTGGGCCTGCCGCTCGAAATCCTGGTGATTGCCATCAGCATCCCGATGCTTCTATTGGTCTGGCCGCTCTGACTGGCCAGCCACGCGCGCAGGGCTTGGGAACCCCTGAACCTGTCCCGGCACCGAATCTCCGGGCCGGCATCCGATCAGAGCCCGGCGTGCTTGTCCGCAATGGCCTGGGCGAGGGCTTCCACAGCCTCGATGTCGGGGGGCTTGGGCAGCCCCTTGCACAGCACGGGCGGGAGCAATTCGAGCTTGAGGCTCGAGACCGCCGCGGCGAGTTGCTCGACCGCCTTGCCGCCCCACCCCAGGGAGCCGATGACCGAGAGGTGGCGGGCTTTGGGCTTGAGCAGGTTGGCCAGGAGTGCGGCGTAAGCCACGCGCGGGTGCGGCCCGCCCAGAACGGTGGGGGTCCCGAGCACGATCGTCGCGGCGTCCACCATCAGCACCGCCAGCTTCCCGACGTCGGCATCGACGAGATTGAGTTGCTCGACGGGCACGTTGCGCCGCGCGCAGGCGTCGACGAAATGCTCGACGAGTATTCGTGTCGAGCCGTGCATCGAGATGTAGGGCAGAAGCACCAGGTTCTTCGGCGGTCCCGACACCCAATCCCGATAGGCATCGAGTATCAGGCCGGGCGCGTCGTACACCGGCCCGTGGCTCGGCGCGATCATCGCGGGATCGAGCGCGGTCACGCGGTCCAGGTTCTTCTCGATGAAGCCGCGGAACGGCATCATGATCTCGGCATAGTAACGTTTCGCGGCGGGGAGGATCCGCGGGTCGCCGTGGGCGAGAACATCGCTGGTCGCCAGATGCGAACCGAACAGGTCGCACGTGAAAAGAACGCGCCGCTCCGGCAGCCATGTCAGCATCGTCTCGGGCCAGTGAACCCATGGGAAGTAGATGAACTCGAGAGTCAGGCCCCCGAGACCGATCGTTTCGCCGTTCTCCACCACGCGCAGCCGGTCCTCGGAAAGACCCAGATGATCGGTGAGCAGTCCTTTGGCCTTGTCGCTCGCAAGCACCCGCGCCTCGGGGTACTGGGCGAGGATGCGCGGGATGCCGCCCGAGTGGTCCTGCTCGGTGTGGTGCGAGACGACGTAATCGATCTTCTCGACACCTGCGTTCCGGAGGCGGGCAAGCAGGGTGTCGAGCATGGCGGGGTCGACCGCATCAAGGAGCGCGGTCTTCTCCGCCCCCCGCACCAGGTACGCATTGTAGGTCGTGCCGTCGGGCAGCGGGATCAGGTCGTCAAAGAGCCGACGGTCCCAATCGATTGCCCCCACCCAGGAGATGCTGTCGGTGATCAGTCGCGCGTGCATGTCAGTCTTTCGATAGAGTCACTCGGAAGAGCCTAAGGCCGGCATCCAGCCCAATCCACCCAAATCCTATCACTTCGGAGAAATACCCACCTGCGTCGACCTCAAGCCGTCCGGGGCTGGCCAAACCTCGCCACAACCTATCGAACGCTTGGCACCCAGTCAGGGGAATCCGATCGCGCAGTCTTCAGAAAGGCATCGAGCCTCGTTGTGATTTCCGGGTGGGCCGCCGCCACGTTCCTCCTTTCGGCCGTGTCGTGCTGCAAATCATGCAGGCGGATGGGCGCGTCCGGGCCGCCGCGCCGCAACCCTTTCCACCGCCCCTGATACAGGGCGGCCTGCTGAAAGCCGCCTTCATGAAACTCCCAGTACAGGAACTCGTGTGCCTTCTGCTCCGCCAAGCGGCCCAGCAGTGTGGGCGCAAAACTGATCGAGTCCAGCCCCTCCGGGCTTGGCGCCCCGGCCAGTTCCGCCGCCGTTGCGAACCAGTCGCCGAAATAGCCGACATGACCGGACACGGCGCCGGCCGGGACGAGGCCAGGGCACCAGGCGATCATCGGGACTCGGATGCCGCCGTCGGTGAGACTGCGCTTGATGCCGCTGAAGGGGCCCGAGGGATTGAACCGGGCCAGGGTGTGGCTGCTTTCGTTGTGCGGGCCGTTGTCGCTGGTGAAAAGAACGAGCGTCTTTCGGTCCAGATCGAGCAGTTCGAGGTGGTCGAGCAAGCGGCCGACATAGCTGTCCAGGCGGGTGATCATCGCGGCGTGGCCCCGATCCGGTTTGGGCCAATCCTCTCCGGCATAGGGGCCGTAGTCGGGAACATGCGCGCCGTCTTTGAGTGCTTGATTGCGCTCGTTGTTGGCATGCGGCGTCACCAGGCTCCAATAGAGAAAGAACGGCTCGTGCTGATGGTTCGAGACGAACTCGAGCGCTTGATCGGCGAAGAGATCGTCGGCATACAGGATTCCGTCGGCGGCATAGCCGGCGCCATCGTCGCCGACGGCCGTGACGACGTTCGGCAGCGGCACACGCTCCTCGTTGCGCCAGAGAAATGCCGGGAAGTGATTGTGCGCATGGCGCTGGTTCAGATACCCAAAAAAGTAATCGAATCCCTGCCTGAGCGGCAGCCCGCACTCGGCCGCTCCCACGTCGCCTAGACCCCACTTTCCAATCAGAGCGGTCGCGTATCCCGCGTCCCGCAACATGTGGGCGACGGTGCGGTCCTCGGCGCGCAAGGCCTGGGCCAGGGGATTGTTCCGTCCGGCGTTGCCGCGGACGCGCGTGTGTCCATGGTGTTGTCCCGTCATCAGCACCGAACGCGACGGCGCGCAGACGGTCGCGCCAGCGTAGAACCGCGTGAAGCGCATCCCCTGGGCGGCCATCCGATCGAGTCGGGGCGTCCGGATCACCTTCTGTCCGTAACACCCCAACTCGCCGTAGCCGAGGTCATCGGCCATGACCCAGATCAGATTGGGGCGAGAGGCGGCGTGCGCCGCGCTCAACAGGCCGGCCAGGACGCCGCCGGCCAGGAGTGAGGAGAGGGAAAGACGTTTCATGCTCGGTTGCGCGAGCATTCTGTGCCTTCGACCATACCGCGGTCCATTGTTTTTGCGGGTCGATCCGGCGCGGATGGATTCCACGCTTGCGGGCGGCGGTGCGCCGTGGGAATGATAGTTGCGTCACGGGCATTGAGAACCAGTGCCTGCGGCGGACAACACGTGAGGACCATGCTATGAGGAACGGCCACGCATCTCGCCTGAGCGGGACTTCTCTACCCGGGCACACGACCGACAAACACGGCTTCCGGCGGTTGGCGTTCACGCTCATCGAATTGCTGGTGGTGATCGCGATCATCGCGATTCTGGCGGGGATGTTGCTCCCGGCCTTGGCGCGTGCCAAGTCCAAGGCCCAGCACGTCAAGTGCACCAGCAACCTCAAGCAGATGGTCCTGGCCCATTCGATGTACGTGGGCGATTACACCCGCTCGGTGCCCTACGATCTCGGCAACAGCCTCTGGATGGCGAAGCTGATGGATTACCAGGGGCAAGCGCACTTCATCCGCTACTGTCCCACCGCGCCGGAACCGCGCCGGCGCATCAGTCGGAATCCGCTCAACGCCGATTATGGCACCGCGGACGAGACGTGGATTTGGCGCACGAACGCAAACCTCGGCTACCAGGGAAGCTACTCATACAACGGCTGGCTCTATTACGATCTTGGGTTCGAGCAAACCAAGGTGCTGGCGCGCGAGGCGGAGATCGCGATGCCGGCCCTGACCCCTTTTGTGGGCGACGCCATGTGGGTCGACGCCTGGCCCGATCCAACCGATCCGCCGGCGCGAAACCTCTACGAGGGAGACGGTCCGGCGGGCGGGATGGGCCGCTACTGCATCGCGCGCCACAGCATCGCCAGCCCACGCGCCGCCCCGAAGAGCATGAAACCGGGCGAACCGTTGCCCGGCGCGGTCGCCATGTCGTGCATGGACGGCCATGTCGAGACCGCGAAGTTGGATCGGCTCTGGCAGTTCTATTGGCACAAGACGTACGTGCCGCCGGGAAGCCGTCCGAGGTGAGAACGCCCGCGGATCACCACGGATGCGAATCACCGCCCCTTGAGGCGGTGCATGGTGATTTGCTTGAGCTCGCGATCGGATTCGCGCCGCTTGAGGTCGTCGCGCTTGTCGAATTCCTGCTTGCCGCGGCCAACGGCGAGCGACACTTTGACGCGCCCGTTCTTCCAGTAAAACGAGAGCGGCACAAGGGCGTGTCCCTTGACCTCGGCGTAGGCCTCCAGCTTGCGAATCTCCGAGCGGTGAAGCAGGAGTTTGCGCGCCGCCGCGGGGACGTGGTTCTGGCGATTGCCCTGCGCGTATTCGTCGATGTGCGCGTTATGGAGAAACGCTTCGCCGCGATCGACGCGGGCGAAGGCATCGGCGATCTGGCCTTTGCCGGCGCGGAGCGACTTCACCTCGGTGCCGCGCAGCACGATGCCCGCCTCGAATGTCTCGATGATGTGGTAATCGCGCCGGGCCTTCGAGTTGGTCACGATGTCGGCCATAGGCCGAAGCCTAGCCGCGGCGCTTGCGCTTCAAGTGCACCTCGGGGGCGGGCGCCTCGGGCACAGCCTCGAAGGTGATCTTGTCTTCGATGATCTCCCTCAGGGCGATGTCGGCGGCCCCGAGATTGCCCGCATCCGTGACCAAAGGCCGCGTGCCGGCGCCGCCCGCCGAGTTGAGCTGGCGCACGCGCTTCGACAGCAGATTGACCAGAGTGTTCGGGTTGCCGACTTTTTCCAGGGCTTTCCGGCAGTAGTCCGCGTTCAAGGCAGTCTTCCTTTTGGGTTCTTTTCCCCACCGGCCGGCGCCGACGCGGCGCTTTCCGTGGCTCCGCCGCCACGCCGACGGGGGTCGGTCGAAAACAGAACACTTAATGTACGGCTTTCCGCGACCTTGGCAACTGGAATTTATGGCCTAAGAAAAAACGAAAAAACGGGATCATCGCCCATGCACCCAATAGAGCAGCGCACCAAAGAGTGCGGAGCCGCAGATTCCCACGACAATCGCGACAAGGAGGATCCGGCGGCGATGACGCCGATTGCTCCGGCCCATCCCTGGCAGGAGGTAATACCGGTGATCGCCCTGGCTTCTGCGCGATCTCGACATGAGCGATTCCTGGCCCGCATGTTTCACGGAGTCCTCACCAGCGCGAAGCCGAAGACCCCGAACCGCGGACCAATGCGGGCTAGCGGATGCGCACGGACGCGTGCTGCTGGAGCCAGACGGCATCCCGGCTGTTGGGCACGGGGTAATCGTGGGAATGCCAGCTCAATCCCCTGGGCGGGTTGTAGGTCCGCGGATCGACCCACTTGTGGATCTCCACGTGCGCGTCCGCGAATGCGAACGTGCTCGATGGTTTGTGGTAATTGGCCGGGATGTGGTAGAAGGCCGGTCGATCCATGATCATGCCAAAGAACGGACGGCAGATGCTGTCATGGTGGATTTCGGAGAAAACAAAGATCTCCGAAGGGCCGGCTTCGGTGAAGTCGCCACTCCGCGTGTACAGCTTGTATCCCGATGGGGGATTGTCCCGGTAGGCGGGTCCCTTCCATCCGACGAATGAGTTCATGCCGTAACTGCGGACAACGGGCACTTTCTTGTTGCCGACCTGTTCGAGGGTTTTGTCGCTGGGGCAGCGATAGATGTCGGTCGAGCGCAGATAGGGTCCAAAGAGCGAGAACTTGGGATCGATCAGCTTGAAGATATTGGTCATGTCGGACTCGACGCTCGCGAAGCTGCCGCCGACCCAGGTGAGCGGAACCGTGGTCTCGGTGCCGCTGCCATTGAGAACCAGGGCTTCGTTGTTGTCGCCGGAATACATCGTCCAGATCACGCTCAACTGTTTCAGATTGTTCGCGCACGAAATCGCGGTGGCTTTTGCCTTGGCGCGGGAGAGCGCCGGCAGGAGCATCGACGCGAGAATTGCGATGATAGCGATCACCACGAGCAACTCGATCAGGGTGAAGCCGGCTCGGGCGCGGTGTGTGGCCGCGGGTCGGGTCGATGCGAAGGGCCAATCCATGTTTGTCATAATCGTATGCTCAGTCTCAACAGCAGGATTCTTGCCTGTTCGCCAAGCATACGCCGCCCGGACGGCGGCAAACAAGTGTGCATTTGCCGGCACAGCGGGGGCAGTGCATCTGGAGGTTGTCGGTGGGAATCGAGTTTGCGCCGCGTCGGGGCACGCGGCCTGCACCGACACTCTCCATCCGCTGTAGGCCCGGTGCCCTCACCGGGCGACAGAACACCGACAACAACCCGATGCACCGAGCGGGGGGGGCGCTTCGGCACGGCTCGAGCCTCGATCAACGCGATATCAGCCGCCCGTCCTCGAGCTCGAGCGCGTGCGGCACGCGGGCGGCGACGCGGGTGTCGTGGGTGGCGATGAGGAGGGTCGCCTGGTGCTCGGCCTGCAGATCGCAGAGCAGGTCGATGATCCCGTCGCCGGTGTGCGTGTCCAGGTTCCCAGTCGGCTCGTCGGCCAGGATCAAGTCCGGCGCGTTGACCAGGGCGCGGGCGATGGCCACGCGCTGTTGTTCGCCCCCGGACAATTCGCTCGGCCGATGGTCCAGGCGATGCTCGAGGCCGACACGCCGGAGCAACTGGGCGGCACGGCGGCAGGCCTCAGGCGCGGGAACGCGTCCGATGCGCGCCGGAAGGCTGACGTTTTCGAGGGCGTCCAATTCGGGCAACAGGTGGTAGGCCTGGAAGACGAATCCGATCCGGCGATTCCTGAAGACCGCCAGCTCTTTGCCTGACATCACGGCGAGGCTGCGTCCATCCACCACCACTTCGCCCGCGGTGGGTGTGTCCAATCCGCCCAGCAAATGGAGCAGAGTGCTTTTCCCGGCTCCGGAGGCTCCGCGCAACGCCAGGAAGGCCCCGCGGGGGACTTCGAGGCTCACGCCCCGGAGGACCTCGACGGCCCGCGGCCCCATCCGGTACGCCTTGTGCAAATCGCGTCCGACCACCAGCGCGGCGCTCGAGGATCGAGGATCATCATTACTCATGGCGAAGGGCCTCGACCGGCTTGAGCCGGCCGGCATTCCAGGCTGGGATCAACCCCGCCAGCACGCAGATGACCAGGGACCCGCCGCAAATCACGGCGAGGTCCTGCGGCAGGACAAGGGCCGGCAGTTCGTTGAAGTAGTAGATCTGGGCGGGGAAGAGATCGAACCCGGTGACCCGGCGCATAAAGAAGAGGAAGTCATTGCGGTAAGCCACCGCCAGCAGCCCGAGACCGAGACCGGCCGTCACGCCGAGAACGCCCACGACCAGGCTTTGGCCCAGGAACAGCGCCATGACCTGGCCGGCGCTGGCGCCGATGGCCTTGAGGGTCCCGATCTCGCGCGTCTTTTGGACCACGAACGTGATGAGGCCGCTGCAGATGCCGAACGCGGCCACAATGGTGATGAAGAACAGGAGGTAGAACATCATCTGCTTTTCCACCACCAGCGCCTCGAGGATGG
Organism: Verrucomicrobiota bacterium; assembly: GCA_022710935.1. Taxonomy (GTDB): domain Bacteria; phylum Verrucomicrobiota; class Verrucomicrobiia; order Limisphaerales; family J093; genus MWFF01. The sequence goes on along the minus strand of JAKLFY010000003.1, from coordinate 127,874 downwards.
TCGAGTTCTCTTCCATCCAGGTGCGAATCCCGTATCGGCCGCCGAGATCGGCCAGCAGCTCGGCTTTGACCAGGGCCGCCTGGTCGGGATCCCGCAGGGCGACCATGAGTCCGTGCGCTTCATTTTGAAGATCGAAAAAGTCCTGCGCGTTGGCCAGCGATGTCACCAGGTAAGCGTAATCGAACTCGTGGAATCCCACTTCGAAGATGCCGCGCACCGTGTAGTCCTCGGCGACGGGCGCCTCCTCCTCCCCCTGTTTGCGCGCCGAGTCCCATTTCTCGAACTGGCGCACGGCGTAGATGGCCACCGTATCGCCCACGCGCAGTCCGAGGTTGGCGGCCAGTTGGCGTCCGGCAAGGAGACTGTATCCGCGCAAATCGTTGGTTCCCGCCCAAAGGCTGTCCAAGAGCCGGCTGATTCTCGGCTCGAAGCGCGGATCGACCCCGCGGACGAGCGGGACGATGTAACGGGGGCTGCCCACCTCGGGCTGGGTCTTGATCATGACCTGCCCTTCGACGTACGGGGCGACCCCTCGCACGAACGGGTGCGCGGCCACGATCTCCATCAGGCGCTCGTAGTCGCGCAACGGCACATCGGAATCCTCGATGCGGAGGTGCGCGTTGAACCCGAGAATCTTCTCGCGGAGCTGTTGGTCGAACCCGCTCATGACCGCGATGACGATGATGAGGACCGCCACGCCAAGCAGGACCCCGACGATGGAAATCAGGGTGATCGCCGACACAAAGGTGCGTTTGGGACGCAGGTATCGGAGGGCCAGCATGAACTCGAATGGCAGCCGAGACATCGGATCGAGCCTACGGACAGCATTCGCGCGCGTCAATTTGGCTTTGAGCGCCGCGCTGCCCGGCGCTTGTCACACCAGGGGCAAATCCATATGGTTCGCGCGATGACTGATCAGCCCTATGGCTTTGTCCGGGAAGATCCCTGGCGCATCTTCCGCATCATGGCCGAATTCGTCGACTCCTTCGAGACCCTTGCCAAGCTGGGGCCGGCGGTCACGATCTTCGGATCCGCGCGCACGTCGCCCGACGACAAGTACTACAAGCTGGCGGAGACGCTGGCCAGGGAGCTGGGCAAACATCGCCTGGCGCTGATCACCGGCGGCGGCCCGGGCATCATGGAGGCAGCCAACAAAGGCGCCGCCGAAAGCAAGGCGCACTCCGTCGGCCTCAACATCGAACTTCCCTTCGAGCAGAAGGGGAACCGTTTCGCCAACGTCCCGCTCCATTTCCACTACTTCTTCTCGCGCAAGGTCTGCTTCGTGAAGTACAGCGTCGCCTTTGTGTTCATGCCGGGCGGCTTCGGCACGCTCGATGAGTTCTTCGAGGTCATCACCCTGGTGCAGACCCAACGGATTCCGCGCTTCCCCCTCATCCTGTTCGGTCGCCAGTACTGGAACGGCCTGCTGCGCTGGTGCAAACGGACGGTCGAGGCGCCTGGGTTCATCAGCCCCGGCGATCTCGATCTCGTCACTCTCACCGAGGATCCTCAGGAAGCGGTCGAGATCATTCTCGATTACCTGCGCCGGGTCGGGCCGCCGGAAAGCGTCCCCAAGGCCTTCTGCTGATGGACCGCCTCGCCCGCATGTTTCATGCAGTTGTGACCGCCGCGAAGCGAATGACTCCAAGATGCGGACCACTGCGGGCGAGCCCGGATCCGGTTCAGCACGGAGCCTGTGATCGATCCGGGCTAGCCCTTCTGGACAATGGAGTCCGAGTGGCCCTGGCGCCCATGCCGCACATGGCGAGCGTCAGCCTCGGTTTCTGGATCGGGGTTGGCGGGCGGCACGAGCCCGCCCGCCTCAGTGGCATCTCGCATTTCATCGAGCACATGCTCTTCAAGGGCACACGCCGCCGCTCCGCCCGCCAGATCTCCGAGGCGGTCGAGGGCATCGGCGGGTATCTCAACGCCTTCACCAGCGAGGAACACACCTGCTTCTACTCGAAGGCGCGGCACGACCGTTTCCCGGAATTGCTCGATGTCCTGGCGGACATGCTCCTCCATTCGCGATTCGCCCCCGACGACATCGAGACCGAGCGCGATGTGATCCGGGACGAGATCGCGATGTACCTCGACCAACCGCAGCAGCACGTCCAGGAGCTCTTGAATGCCGTCTCCTGGCCCAGGCATCCCCTCGGGCGCCCGTTGACGGGGACGAAGCGCACGGTCGGCGCCCTGACGCGCAAGCAACTCCAAGCCTACCACCGCCAGCATTATGTCGGGGCCACGACCGTCATTGCGGTCGCCGGGCATTTCGATCCACAGCCAACCCTTCGGACAATTGGACGACTGACGCGCGGCTGGCCAACCGGTGCGCCGGATGCCTTCCCGCCGGTCACCACCCGCAACCACGGACCGGCGGTGCGACTGGCCACCCGGCGGGTCGAACAGGCGCATTTGGCGTTGGGGATCCGGACTTGCTCTCGCCATGACGAGCGCCGGTTTGCCCTGCGCCTGCTGAATGTCATCCTGGGTGAGAACATGAGTTCGCGCCTGTTTCAGCGAATCCGTGAGGATGCCGGCCTGGCTTACTCGATCTACAGCAGCGTCAGCTTCTTCGCCGATACAGGGGATCTGGTCATCTCGGCCGGGCTCGACACCGAGCATCTCGATCGCGTGCTGCGCCTCATCGTGGCGGAGTTGAGGCGGCTGGCGGTGGAGATGCCGGGGCGCGCCGAGTTTCAGAGGGCCCGGGACTACGCCCTGGGCCAGATCGACCTCGGCCTCGAGAACACGGAGAACCAGATGTTGAACGTCGGCGAGCAAGTCCTTGGTTACGGCAGGCCGGTCTCGCCGCGGACCGTCAAGCGGCGCGTTGCCAGGGTCCAACCCGCCGATCTTCGCACGGCAGCCCGCGCCTTTTTCCGCCCCGAACGCCTCAGTCTCGCGCTCGTCAGCCCCCTTCGACGCGATCCCGGGTTTGGACGAATCCTCGGGCGCGTGACGCCCTGAAATGGGCGTCGGGACTCACCCCGCGAAGCTCCCGATCGGGCAGCGAAAAGGGGCGGACCGAAGTCCGCCCCTGGGCAAAGGTGATGCGTGGAAACGGGCCGCTCTAGAACTTGTAGGCCACGCCCGCCATCAGACGGAAGTCGTTTTCCTTGCGATCCTCGGGGGGAAGGCTGCGGTAGACATCCTGGGCCACGACGCGCAGCGACAGGTGGTTGGTGATGTCGGTCTCGATGCCGACTTCGGCGGTCAGCACATAGTCTTCGTCCCAAGCATCCACGCGGGGGACGTAATCGAGCGTCTGCCACAAACGAGAGCGATCGTTGATCTGCCACGTGAACTTCTCACCGAAGCGGGCTGTCCAGTAGGCCTCGTCGTCCATGTTGTGGAGCCTCTCGAACACGATGCCCGGGCCGGCTTCCCCGCTCAGGGTGATCTTCTCATTCTTGATGAAGTAGTAGCCGACACCAGGGCTGAGGGCGACGCGGTAGTCAACATCGGCGACGTCGTCGTGCAGCGCATCGACGCGGCCATAGCCGTAGAAGCGGTCGGAGAACAGGCGGTTGTACTGGGCGAACCCGTTGACCGCCGAAGCGTTGACCGAATCTTCATCTTCGCCGTAGGTCACGCCGGCGCCGAGCGAGAGTTCGTTGCGGCCCCATTTCTTCTCGCTCAGGACGTTGCCGTTGACCATCAAGGTCTCGCTGTTGCCCCGCGTCAGTGCGGCACTGATGGCAGCGGAGGATTTCCACGCCGTGGGATCCGCCAGCGGATCGGCCGCCGAGGTGAGGTAACATCCGCCAGCCAGCGCACTCGCGCCGAGGACGATCCTGCATACGTTCCGTATTGTCGTTTCGTTCATAATCAATTAACTACGCTCTTCCAAGCATTCCCAGTTGTTTCCCGGTTTGGCGTCCATCGCGCTTCTGGCGCGATGCACAGTCCTTTCTCTGCTCCCGTGTGCGCGACCGGACCTTCGGGTCGATGCTCCAATCCGCGCAATGTGGCGAGGTTGGTATGGGCAAAGTCAAGGTGTGTCAAGCCCGCTTTTGCCGGCTTTTCGTGTTTCGCGCCCGCGCTTCGAGCCAGAAAACAAGTGAAGTCAGGCTCCGCACCTGCTAGCATCCCCCCATGCCATTCACGAAACTGGGGCTCTCAAAACAGATCGTCGAAGGTGTGCGGGCCGTGGGTTACACGGAGCCGACGCCCATTCAATTGCGGGCCATTCCACTCATCCTCGACGGCCGGGATCTCATCGGCAGCGCCCAAACCGGCACAGGCAAGACCGCGGCCTTCGCCCTGCCCATCCTCACGCGCCTCGAGAGCCATGCCCCGGGCCCGCGCGTCCTTGTGCTCGAACCGACCCGCGAGCTCGCCGCACAGGTCGAGACCGCGTTCCGCGATTTCGCGCGGTTCACCGATTTGCGCATCACCGTGGTGTTCGGCGGAGTGGGATACGCCGCTCAGACCTCGGCGTTGCGCGGCGGCGTGGATGTCCTGGTGGCCACCCCGGGACGATTGCTCGATCATCTCGGGCGGGGCAACTGCCGTCTGAACGGTGTGCGGTACCTCGTGCTCGACGAGGCGGACCGGATGCTCGACATGGGGTTCCTCCCCGATGTGCGCCGGATCCTCAAGCAGTGTCCGACGCAGCGCCACACCTCCCTCTTCTCCGCCACCATTCCGCCGGAAATCGAGACCCTCATCCAATGGGCGATGAAGGACCCGCAGGTCGTGCAGATCGGCACCCGCCGCTCCCCCGCCGAGACCATCCGCCATGCCATCTACCCCGTCGCCGCGAACCAGAAGTCCGAACTGCTGCTCGAGTTGCTGCGCCGGCTCGATTGGGATTCGGTGATCGTGTTCTGCCGCACCAAACATGGCGCCGATCGCGCCGCCCACACCCTCAAGAACGCCCGGCATTCGGTCGCCGTCCTGCATTCCAATCGCACCCAAAGCGAGCGCGAACAGGCCCTCCGCGGATTCCGCGACGGGCGCTATGACGTCCTGGTGGCCACGGACATCGCGGCGCGCGGGTTGGACATTTTGAGCGTGAGCCATGTCATCAACTACGACGTCCCCCAGCACCCCGAGGATTACGTCCACCGCATTGGCCGCACCGGGCGGGCCCAGGCCCTCGGCGACGCGATCACCATCACGACCGCCGAGGACGCCACCCACGTCCATGCCATCGAGCGTTTCATCAGCCGGAAAATCCCTCGAACCAAGCTCGAGAACTTCAACTACCAGTATACCGCCCTGTTCGACGAGGGCCAGGGGGGGCGCCCCGCCCTGCATGAGCGCCGCGCCCGCGGCGCGCGGATCGGACGCGGCTATTTCTGCGGTCCATCGCGGCGTCGTCGCTAGAATCCTTGACCCTTTGGATTTGCCTTTTGAGATGAATACGGCGACGCTTTTCCAATCTAAACGGTTAAAACACGAAATGACGAACATGAAATCCTGGTCTGACTTCGCTAGACATTGCACCGTGCTCCTCGCGGCGGGCGCCGCCCTGACACTCACCACGGCATCGAGCGCCGACGTCGAGATGGCTCCCCTGCCCCTGAAACTGCCCATCCCCGCGTTCATGGGCACACCGACCGACATGCCGCTGGACGAGAATCTGGTCGAGAAGCCCTCGGAGAAACCGCGCGCGCCCTTCATGGCCCCGAAAGGGGTCGAGAACGTCGCGTTCAAGAAGAAGGTGACCAGCAGCGATAAGTCGCCCATCACCGGCACGCTCGAGCTGGTGACCGACGGCGACAAGGAGGCCAACGACAACAGCTTCGTGGAACTTCATCGCAAGACCCAGTGGGTCCAGATCGATCTCGAGAAGAAACACAAGATCTACGCCATCATCGTCTGGCACGCCCACAACACCTATCAGGTCTATCACGACGTGATCGTGCAGGTCTCGGATGACCCGGACTTCACCCAGGGCGTGCAGGTCGTTTACAACAACGACCAGGACAACAGCTCCGGCCTGGGCATCGGCACCGACAAGGAGTACTTCGAGAATTACGAAGGCCGTCTGATGAACGCCAAAGGCGTCGAGGGCCGCTACGTGCGCCTGTACAGCAAAGGCAGCACCTACAGCGCGCTCAACCGGTACACCGAGGTCGAGGTCTGGGCCCTGCCGGCGCAATGACCCGCGCCGCGACGCTCGGCCTGCTCCTGATCGCCGCGATCGCGCTGGGTTTGCGGCTGCCCAGGCTGGACGAGCGCCCGCTGCACGCCGACGAATCGGTTCACGCCATCAAGTTCCTGGGGCTGTGGGAAGGCCGGGGTTACCGCTATGACCCCGACGAGTACCACGGCCCCACTCTTTATTACGCCAGCCTCCCCTTCGCCTGGCTGAGCACGTTCGTTTCCCAGGCGCCCGACGGCCACGACCAGCCCCAGGCTTCCCGCCTGCGCGAAGGGACATTGCGGTTGGTTCCCCTCGCCTTCGGTCTGGGCCTGATCCTCCTGCTCCCGCTCCTGCGCGACGCTCTCGGCCGCGGCGGTGTGCTCGGCGCCGGGCTCTTCACCGCCCTCTCGCCAGCCTTCGTCTTCTATTCCCGCTACTACATCCACGAGCTGCTGCTCGTCTTCTTCACGCTGCTCTTTCTTGCCGCCGCGTGGCGGTACTGGAAGTCCGGGACCATTGCGTGGGCCATTCTCTCCGGCGCCGCCCTTGGAGCGATGCACGCCACCAAGGAAACCTTCGTCTTTGCGCTCTTCGCATTGGCCGGAGCCGCCGCGGCCACCGTCCTGTGGGAACGATGGGTCCCGTCACCTGGCGCGCTTCGCGCGCCTGGCGGTGAAGGCCGTCGGTTCGTCTCCCGCGAATGGCGAGACCGGGCGCGGCTTCGCCTCCGATGGCAGCCCAGTCTGGCGGCGGTGGCCGCGGCACTCACGGTCTCGATCGTCCTGTTCACCTCGTTCTTCACGAACTGGAACGGCCCGATCGATTCGGTGCGCACGTATCTGCCTTGGTTCGGACGCGCCGGCGGGGAATCGCCCCACATCCATCCCTGGACCTTCTACTTCGAACGGCTTCTCTGGTTTCATTTCCCCAAAGGACCGGTCTGGACCGAGGCGCTCATCTTCCTGCTGGCCGTCGCGGGCTGGATCGCGGCCTTGTGGGGTCGAAAACCCGCGGACGGCTGCGTGCGATTCCTGCGTTTTGCGGGTTTCTATGCATTCGGGCTGACGGCGGTTTACACCGTCATTCCTTACAAGACACCGTGGTGCCTGGTCGGCTTTCACCACGGCTACATCCTCCTCGCCGGGGCCGCCCTGCCAATCCTGTGGGATCTTCCGCGGACATGGAGAGGGGTGCGCCTGGCGGTCTTTGCCGTGCTTGCCCTGGCGGCGGGACAGCTTGCCGCGCAGGCGTGGCGGGGCGCGTTTCCTTATGCGACGGATCGACGCAACCCGCACGTCTACGCGCATACATCCCGCGATCTGCTGCGTCTGGTCGCCACCATCCGGGACATCACGCGGTACGCCCCGCGGGGGGACGCGGAGGTCATCAAGGTGATGGCGCCGGGCGGCGATTACTGGCCGCTCCCGTGGTACTTGCGGCAGCATGCCAACGTCGGGTGGTATCCGCGGGTGCCCGAGGATCCCTACGGGACGCTGATGGTCGTCAGTTCCAGCTTCGAGGCTGAGCTGGACGAACGGTCCGAAAAGAAGTGGCTCATGATCGGGCTGTTCGAGCATCGCCCCCGCGTCTTTTTTGAACTCTACGTCGCGTTCGACTGCTGGAAGACCTACCTCGAACGCCGCCCCAAGCCGCCGGACGATTAGCGAGGCTCCGCCGCGGACCGATGGGGCGCAATGGGGTCGCATGTAATCAAGAGACCCGACCCCAAGCCCACTCAACGCACCACCACGGTTTGATTCATGGCGGGGGCGGTGACGGGCCAGCGGAGGGTTTGTGCGCCGGCGGTCGGCGCCTCGATGTGGTATTCGAAGTCGTCCGTCGCGACCGGCAATTTCGCCTGCCAAACGCCGCGGACAAGGTGCGCGGCCGGCACGGTCCGCCATGTGCCGCGACCCAGCGGACGCAGCTTCACACTGACCGATGGAACCGGTTGCCGGTCGAGCGCGATGATCTTCAGCGTCAGGGACTCACCCAGGTTCACCATACTGCGCACCGTGGGCACGATGAGGCGCGGCTCGCCCGCGTAGGTCTTGGGCCACGGGGTTCTGGCCTGGGCGGCCACAGCCAGGCCCCAGCCGGGATGGTTCTCGAAGTTTACGACCATCGCCAGGCCGCCCGGCGTGTTCACGGTGGCCAGCAAATGACGGTAAACCTCGGCGAAGAGCCGCGTGAGTTCGTCGGGCTCGGGCTGGGCCAGTGCGCAACGCAGTTGCGCCAGCGACCGAAGATACTTGAACGCGCTCAGCCAGTAATCAAAACGCTCGATGTTGCTTGCGCCGCGGACGCGCGGCCTCAATTGCTCGAACTCGTCCACGAACGCGAACTGCGGCGCCACCTCGTTCCAGGGCGTTTTGACCGGGGTCAGGCTGCCGGAGGGGCAGCCGCCATCGGTGACTTGCGGCACGCGGCCGTCGAGCGCGGTGAACACCCGGCCGGCCTCCGCCAGGCCGAAATTGGCCTCGGCCCAATCGGCGTAGAAATCATCGCAGGGCAGCCCGCGCGCGGGCCCCGTGTCGGCCTCCCAGTCGCGATAGGCCGGGCCGCCGCAGTTGATTTTGGCGGTGAAATCGGGATTTTCAACGGCCACGGCCGAGAGGCAGGGCAGGGATTTGCGGGGGACCAGTTCAATCGTGAGCGTGCCGTTGGTGACCGTGACGTCCAGCCACGTGAAATCGAGGGCCGCGAACGCGCCGACCCGGGCGAAAATGTCGAGGTTGGTCAGGACAGTGGCCTCTTGCACGCGCACATCGCAGACGCGTTCGCCGGGCGATTTGAAGTGCGGTTCGCAGAACTTGAGAGTGACGCGGTAGGAGCCATTGGGCGCCGTCAACCGGATCGTGCCCAGATCATAACGGCAAGTGCGGTAGAGTGGCGCGTCGGCCGTGCCCGCGATGGCGGCGTCCGCATACTGGGCAACCTGGCCCGGCACGGTCCACCGGCGAGCCGGCGCGGGCTGCTTCCAGGCTTGCTCCCAGGCGGCCTGGGCGAGGGCGGCCACGTTGGGCGAGAGCATGTCCGTGCGCCAGTGCAGGCCCATCAGGCCGGTGCAGCCGTAGGCCAGGGCGTCAACGGCGTCACGGCGCATGCGGCCCGCCTCGAGTTGGACGGCGGCCAGTCCCTCGCGATTGTCGCTCTCGAGCCACGGGATCGCCCAGGTTTCGCGGCCGGCGATGCGTCCGAAGGCGGGGTCGACCTCGGTCGCTCCCGTGCTGCGGTTGATGGCGCTCAGGGGCACCTGCTTGGGCAGGTCGCGGTCGAACGCGGCGCGATCGTGCACCGGTCCGAGCACCCAACCCGCGGTAGCGAGCTGGAAGGGAGCATTCACGCGCCGCAGGGCATCCAGAGCCAACTGAATGTCCGCCACCGTATTCGAGTATTGCGCGGGCTGGTTGCCTTCCCAGGTCCAGCCTTCCGGGGTCCAGATCCAATAATAATCCAGCGGATGACTGGCCATGATCCGGCGGAACGTGCCTTCGTAGACGGCCTGTTTGGCCGCGGGCGAGCCGGGGTCCTGGCCCGTCGGTGGGTGGTTTGTCGGTCAACTCCCAGCGTTCGCCGGTGCGCAGGTAAACATAGCGGCGGATTTCCCGGGCAGCCAGGTGTTGCAGGGACGGGGCGGAGCCGTCGACCACGACCGCGCCGATGCCGGATGGGGCCGCGAGGGAAACGTGCAGGGCGCCCCGGCCCAGGGCGAGACACAGCCCGAGCAGGAGCCAGCGAGAGCGGGTGTTCGAGCGGAGCAGACCAGTCATGCCACCGGTCGTTGCGGTTGAGGAAGAGGTAATACCGGGTTGACACAGCGGCAAGACCCCAGTTCACGGGCGTTGCTCCGCGTCCAAAGACGTCCGCCTCTGTTCTTTTCTTGGCTGTGGCCTGCGCCTACCATGCGCCGAAGTATGAAGACGCTACGGAATCGATGGTTTTGGACGAGCGTGTATGGGGTTCTCTGCGGCGGGTGCCTCTCGAGTCCGTTGGCCACGGCGAAGGCCGCCCAATCCGAGACCGCCGGCCTGCGGGTCGGCGCGGCGGCGATCGAGTTGGCTGCGGACGACTCGATGGTCATCGCCGGTGGAATCACGGCTGGGACTGCCAGCGGGCAAGAAGGGAAACTGCGCGCGGTCGCGGTGGTGCTGGAGCAGAAACCGTTCGGCAAGCTGGCCATTGCCGCCTGCGACATTCTCATGATCACCCGTGAGCACCTCGATCCCGTGGTGCGGGAGATCGAGCAGAGCACGGGCCTTCCCGCGGCGAACATCCTGATCAATTGCACGCACACCCATCATGCCCCCAGCACCATGAGGGTGCACGGGTATGGCGCGGACGAAGTCTTCACCCGACGCGTGCAGCGCGGCCTCGTGCAGGCCGTGCAGGCCGCCCATGCCAATCTCTCCGCGGAAGACTGCCAGTTGCTGTTCCATCTGGGCGAAGAGAAGACCGTGGGGCAGAACAGCCGGATTCGACTTGCCGATGGCTCGATTTACTGGGTGGGACCCCACGACCAGTTCGTGCGGCCCACTGGCCCGTTCGATCCCGAGCTGCCGGTGCTGGCATTCCGCGACACGTCCGCCAGGCTGCGGGCCCTGATCTTCAATCACTCGACACACACCATCGGCAGCCGCGCGCCGGGCCAACGCTCGCCGGGATTCTATGGATTGGCCGCCCAGGATCTGGAAGCCGAACTCGACGGTCCGGTGTGCTTTCTGGAAGGCGCCTCCGGTTCGACGCATAACTTGACGTTGTCCGGCGCCGAATGCGCCCGACGAATCTCCCAGGCGGTGCGCGACGCGCTGCAACAGGCCAAACCGCGGTCCGTGGATCGTCTGGGCGCGGTGAAGCGCCCCTTCCGCTATCGCGTGCGTCAGTTCGACGAAGCGCAAGAACACGCCGCGGTGACGCAGTATTGCCAGCGCTATGTGGGCGCGTACGGGCAGTCGGTCATCGACGTCTTCCGCGACATGCGCGCGAAGCTGGCGCCGCAACGCGGCCAGGAACGGGAAACGTGGCTGCAAGGGATGCGCATTGGGGATGTGGCCCTGGTGGGCGTGCCGGCGGAATGCTTCACGCAATTGGGCCTGGACATCAAGAACCGCTCGCCGTTTCGCCACACGATTGTCGCCGAGTTGGCCAACGACTGGATCGGTTATCTGCCCGACCAAACGGCGCACAAGCTGGGCGGCTATCAGGTTTGGACCGGTTATCACAGTTACGCCGAGCCCGGCACGGGCGAACGTCTGGTGGACGAAGCCGTGGACATTCTTAACGAATTGGCCAAGCCATGAACTCCGCCTGGACTCGCCGCGGACTTCTCACTCGGGCCACGTCGACAATGCACATTCTTGCTGGTGAGACATGCGCGAGGTTTCGGAGATAAGAACCCGTCGGGGCGCGGCAGCACAACCTGAAGGTCGACGACCTCTCGTTCCCCAAGAACCGCCTCGTCGTCTTCACTGGCGTGAGCGGTTCAGGAGAATCCTCCTTCGCCTTCGATACGCTCTAGGCTGAGGGGCAGAGCTGTCTGGCATCCTTGTTCCTCGGCCAGAGACCGCTTCGGGTATGCTCTCTCGTCGCGCGGCTCGGCTGAGCTCGCCGAAGTCCTCGCCAGCGAGCCAAATCCCCTCCAGCAAAAACGGAGTTCATTCTTGCACAGAACCTAACCTGCGGCTTCGAGGCACGCCCTCAGCGTCTCGAGGTACCTGCGGCAGGTGTCCCTCATGTCGGGGTCGCCGGGGTGCCCATCCTGCTCGAGGGAGGCAAAGCCTTGGTAACCCGTCTGCCGAAGGGCCTGAGCGATCGCCGGGAAATCCATGACACCCAGGCCGATGGGCGAGAAACTGCGCATCAGGCCGTCGATGTCACGCAGATGCAGATGCAGGAGATGGCCCTTGAGTTTGTGGATCGCCAGAGGCGCGTACTCGCGGTTCAACTGAATCCAGCCCGCATCGAGGTTGAAGCCGAGCGCGGGATCGCGAATCGCGTCCCAGAGACGCAACATCGAGCCGGTGTCGGGCAGGAGGGTGTGGGTGTGGTTTTCGATCGTGAACTTCAAGCCGTGGGCCTTGGCCCGGGCCACGCACGCCTTGACCGTCTCCACGAAGCCGTTCCAGACCAGGTCCCAATCGAATCCATCGGCGATGTCGATGTGGAACTTGGTTTGCGGGGCGCCGCTGGCGACTTCGTAGTACCGCGGCAGGTAGGATGTTGGCCCTTCGAGTTCCCGAGCCCAGGGCGCGACGATGTTCACGATCGGCGCGTTGAACCTGGAGGCGAGGCGACAGCCGGACTCGAAATGGTCCAGCGCCTGCTCGCGCTCATCGCGCCGTGAACTCGAAAGGTTCTCGACGACCGGTTGGAACATGGCGAACTGGGGCACCCGCAGCTTGTTCTGCTCCAGTTTCCGCCTGAGCCGGTCCACCCGGTCGTCCGTCCAGAAGGTCTTGAAGTCGCCGCCCGAGTTGGCGATCAGTTCGATCCCGTCGAAGCCCAGTCCGCCGATGGTGTCGATGGCCGCTTCAGGGTCGGCGCCCGGGCCCAGGCCATGGAAGTTCCAGCTTACGCTGCTGAGCTGGATCGTGCCCGGCTGGCCTCGAGAGGATTCCGCGGCCCGGGTCAGGAACGGTGCCGCGCCGGCTGCGGCGGCGGTGATTCCCAGGAACTGGCGCCGGCTGAACGAGGAGAAGTGTTTCATGCCGTGAAGACTACCATCCGGGCCGTCTCGAGACTATCTTCATTTGCCCGATGCCCGAGACGAGGGAATCGCCCGGCTTCATGAAGCGTCGAAATCGATGATCTGGCAGCCGGAGCCGTGCGTGAGTCTCGACACCGTTCCTCCCTCACCTTGACGAGAACATCGAGACGTTTTACGCTTTGGGCGTGAAACCCGAACCGGTTCGACAGGGCCGTCGCCCGGGGTATCCCACGCGGCTTCAGGTCCTCTCTGATCCCTCGCTCTTGCTGAACCACATCCCGTCCAATTGGACCAGGATTCCCGCCCTGGGTAGCGCTGTTGGCCTGTTCCTCGGGATCAATCTCAACGAGGTTCCCGCCGTCCTCTGTCGATACGAGCAGATGCTGTTGCCGATCGCCGACCGAGTTGGCCGGCGACTCTACCGCGAGCACAACCCGCTCTTCCTGCACAAGCATTACAACGCTGCTTATCCCGTCCTGTCCGTCATTGAGGACGGAGGCCGGATCGTGCCTGAGGGCCCCCGGAGCAAATCGCGCGATGTGCGGACTCGCACACCGGGAAGCTGATTGCCCTTGCCCTGGCGAAATGCTCAGGAAAGGCCGACCGGGACGAGGACAGACTCCGCGCATTCCGGGGGCGCCTCGAGGGCGTCCAGGGTGTGGCCATCCCAGCGGTGGACGCAGCCGTACTTCAGCGAGATCCAAAGCTGACCGCAACGAGACTCGTAGAAGGCCGGGCGGACTTCTTCAGTCCTGGCGGGAGTGGTTTCAGGCAGCAGCTTCCGGAAGACGCCCTGCTGGTATCGAGCCACGCCGCCGCCTTCGGTGACCACGCAGAGCGAGCCCGCGCGGTCCGCATGCAGGCCGGCGACGCGCCCGCTGCTCAGAGCCGGTGTCTATTTAGATGCGACCCCATTGCTCCCTTTTCATCTTGCTGGAGGGCGGGAACAAGGCCGCCAGCGACGTGGATGCAGATCAGGCCCGCGGCGGTCACCGCGGACACGTCATCAGGCACGATCCCGACCGGCTACTTCATCCTGAACGTCACCACCAGCCACACCAAGCGCCACGCCGGCGCGTACGTGTGGAAAATTCCGGAGGTGTAGGCACGCCACTCAGACTGGCGCGTCGGCCTGCGACGTCACGAACGGCTTGCAGGAGGGTGCCAGACGCCCCCATGAAGGTTCTGCCCTGCCAAAGGCTCGACTCAATTGGATTCAGGCAAGGCCCCTGTCTCAGCCGGTCCCTCTCCTTCAGCGGCCTGCTGATCATCACATGCCACGTCTACGAACATGCTCTCTACGACCTTGATGGCGAGGTCTTCGTCTTCGCCCGAAGCCTGGATTTCAATCGCTGTGTTGCACACCGCACAAAGCGTCAACACCGCGAGGATGCTCCTGCCATCCGCGACGCGCTGACCGACGCGAAGCAGAATTCGCGACCGCAGGTTCTGAATCCGACGCACCAGTCCTGCCGCCGGCCTCGCATGCAGTCCCTCGCGCCAGGGGACAATAACCTTGGTTGTCTTCATCAGAGTTCAGCCGTTGCACAGTTGGCAGGTTTGACACTTCAAGTGCTGGGCTGTTCAACGGGGATGATGTGAACTTCACGGTTCACTGATGCCCCCGCCACGATGGCGATCTAGTCGAGGAGGCGCGTCAGTAAGACTGCCGCCATTGTGAGGGCAAGCTCTACCGGAGCGATTATGAACGCAAGCCCCGGGGTGGCCGGTGGCCCCCGGTGGCAGGTGCGTTTCAGTTTGTGTTGCGGCAAGGAAGGCTGCCGGCGACGAAACACCCCGCCTTCGGTGCGCTTTCTGGGACGCTGGGTGTATGCAGGCTTGGTCGTCATCCTGGTCGCGGCGATGACGCCGCTCCGAGGAGATCGAGCGCGCCGTTCGAGTTGGGCATGATCAAGCGGAGGGTATGGCGGCACCCCTGTGCCCGCGCTGGCAGCCGACGGTCTCAGAGTCAGGAACCGACTCCTGCATGAAGCGGATCGGCGCCGCTTTGGCCTGCGTCAATCGGTGGTTTACGCCTCATTCACGAACGCGAGATCCGTGTACCGACAGAACCGCTCAAGATCTCCAGTGAGATCGCCGTAACAGGTCAACCGATGCAGCCCGTGCGCCCAATTCTGCCAGACCTTTGTGACGTTGCCATCCACCCGCACCTTGATCTGGGTGCGACAGCCCCGGTCCGAGTCCGGGACGGCAATAATCTCGCCGGTAAAATACGACAGTGTCTCGGCCGTGGCCAACCAGGCCTGGGTCACCCGTTGCCCGCGCCGCATGAAGACCTGCGGCACGCAGCCTTCCTGACGCTCCATGATGGTGCGCAGCCGATAGGGCGCCGCCTTGCCTCTGGGTCCGTCCATCCTACGCGTGCCGAGGCAATGCGCCAGAATCAAGCTGTTGGTGGCTTCGTCCACAGTCGGGTCGCTGATAAACCCCGGCCGTCCGCTGAGCCCTTGCAGAATGATGTAGGTCATTGCGCTGGTGAGATCCGATTCGCAGATGCCGCCCAAGCCCAGGTCGTTCAACCGAACAAACCCCACGCACGGAAACGCCGGGAGCTTTCGGTACATGGTGCCGTAGCAATCCACCGTGATGACCGTCGCGTTCTCCTCGGCTAACAAGTTCTCGAACGCGAGCGCCAGTCGGCACGAACGAATGATCTCTTCACGCGACGGTTCAACGACCTTCGCGGCTTGGTGAACCCAGCGGCGCGCTTCGGTCGCAGCGTCCTCCCAGCTCACCGCTTCATAGGCCGCCAGCATCCGTTGTCGGTCCAGGGTCTTGAATTCCGTCCCGTACTTAGCCTGCCAGGCCTGCGTCTTCGCCTCATCTCGCGCCCGTTCAGTCACATTCAGAATCTTCGCCTCGCGAGGGTGGTGGATCGCCCGGAAAGGCCGGACCGCCGCCGCGAGTTGTGATCGGTCACTCGTGAGAAAGCACTCGAGGCGCTTGCCGACAGGCTTCTGTCGAATCGCACCGAGCTGCGACCACTCATGGCCCGAATACGGCGCCGCGAACAAGGCGGTGGGCCGTCCGCAGGCCAGGATCGCTTCGATGGTTTCCTGCATTCCCATCGAAAGATGGATCAGCAGGATGCCATCCGCCGATTTCAGCCGTTCCGCTAACCCTTCGACCTGCTTCTTGTCGGTGACCAACTCGTCGACCGTAAACCCGATATCGGCGAAGGCGTCGTGCATCTTTGCGAAGTCGGCCTCGTAGCTTCGACGCTCGGCGTTGAGATCGAGCTTGGGCGTCGGCCAATGCGCGTCCGGTTTGCCCAGGTAAACGCGGGCGACCTTCACTCTTGAACGCCGGCAACCAGGGCTGAGCAACGGGGAACCTTTGGGCTCGGCGCGGGCCGCCCACACGGGGGAACAGCCAAGGCAATAGGCGCAGCCGCCCAACGCGGTCGCCGAACGGAGCAGAAACGCCCGGCGGTTCAAGCTAATATTCTGGGGCGGGGAGGCGCAGAATGAGGTAGAAATCCCGAGCGATGAATCAGGATCAGTGTTCATGAGCCGGATTCCAGCCCTGCGGCACTGGGAAGTAAAGGCGTAAACTAACAGAGGGCGGTAACCGGGCGGGGGGTTGGGCGGGATCGGATTCCGCTGCTATGACGTTCGGCACGGGAGCTGACGTGAAGGGCAACTCCGGTCCAGCGAGATCGACCTCCGGAAGACATGAGCACCATCGCCCCCAGCCGATTGAACGACGTCAGCAAAGCAGCCGTGTTCCGCGAGTTGGAACGTGCCCCCCGGCCACATCAAGCGCTACGCCGGCGGAGGTGTGTGGGAGGTGCTGGAGGCGTGGGGGGCGTCACTCTGACCGCACGCGGTAGAACCGAGCCGAGTGGTTCGCCCAGTCAGCGTCGCTGAAGCAGGCAAAGCCGTCGCTAAGGGTGTTCGTTCCCACCGCCGACCAGGTCGGCTTCGTAAGGTCCGTGCAGGCCTCGACGAGGACGGTGGCGTTCGTCGCCCAGGAGATGGTGAACCCGAACTGGTTGGCCCGCACTCCAAAGCGCTCGCCAAAGGCTAAGATCGTCGGCTGCGGCTGCATCCAGTGCGCTGTCGGCCGACAACCAAAGGTCGGTCCCCAGCCTGCAGTCCCCGGGAGGTAATAGACCGTCGCTGGGCAGGAGGGGCGGAACGGGTTGAGGCCTACAGCAGGGGCATCACCTTCACAACACAGGTCTGTCAGCTTGATGCAGAACGAGAATGCGCCCATCCCAATGCTGCTAACCCGGAAATCTCACCGGTGGGGCGGTCGCGGCCTTCCTGACGGTCCGCGGGTGAGATTTCCGGGTCTATGCCCGGATTTCTCACCAATGGAAAGGTGTAGCGGAAATCGGGGCTGTGGCAAAACCGCGCCAGGTTAGAGAGACGGAGAACTGCAACGCACTGTTCCCATGGCAAAACGCCTTGAGGACCGGCAGGATGCTCCTGGATCCCTTGCTGGGCGCGGTTTTGCCAACGCGATGAGACCGGAAGCTGTCACCCCGGTTGCGCGCGCGAGTGTTGGGGAAGGAGGGCGATCCGGCACCGAAACCTTCAGGATCCGCCGCCGAGGGCCGGCGGGTTTTACGCTGATTGAATTGTTGGTGGTCATCGCGATTATCGCGATTCTCGCCGGCATGCTGCTGCCCGCGCTGGGCAAAGCCAAGGAAAAGGCCAAGCAGACGCAGTGTGTGGGCAATCTCCGGCAACTTGGAATCGGGATGGCCATGTACGTGACCGACTAACGAAGGGCTGGTGAAGGATACCACGGTCGTGGCGCCCGCGAACATGATTGCGGTGGGAGAGGGCCGCGGGATGCAGCAGGACCCGACCGGGGAAGCCAACATGGACGAAGACCAGTGGCCAGTGGCCCGCCAACCGGCACGCGAAACGGACCGCCCTGATGTTTGGGGATGGGCATGCGGAGGCGCCGCGGCGCAAAGACCTGGTCAACCCGGCGATCAACCACCTCTGGCGCCCGCGGTGGAACAACGACAACGAGCCTCACAACGAAGTCACGTGGACCGTCGATCGGCGACGGGAAGATCAGCCCGACCCCAGGTGACGAAAGCCGCCGTGGGATGGGCTTAGAAAGGCTTTGACCATGCGACGGTCGATTCCCGCCTGCACGCAAGGAGACCCACGGTGAGCAGGGCGCACACCGCTTTTCGACTTGCACCGGGACCTGTAATACGAAACACCAACACGCACGAACCATCCTATGAACCCTCTCCAGCGCGCCTCCCTGTTCCGCGTGATCTTCCACCTGCTGCTGCCCTTGGCGGCCGCGACCGCCCACGCCGGCACCGCGGCGGCGCCTGAGCGCTGGTCGGCTCACCGCGCCTGGGAATGGTACAACTCCCAGCCGTGGCTGGTCGGCTGCAATTACCTGCCCAGCACCGCCGTGAACGATGTCGAAATGTGGCGGGACGAAACGTTCGACGCGAAGACCATCGATCGGGAACTGAGTTGGGCGCGCGCGCTCGGCTTCAACACGGTGCGCGTGTTTCTGAATTTTGTGGTCTGGGAGGCCGAGCCGGAACGACTCAAGGAGAACTTCCGACACTTCCTCAAGATCGCGCACAAGCACGGCATTCTGACCCTGCCGATTCTGTTTGATGACTGCAACTTCGCCGGCCGCGTGGCGGTGGCCGAGCCGCAGCCTCACCCGGTTCCCGGGGTTCACAACAGCCAATGGGTGTCCAGCCCCCCCCTCGCGCTGGTGACCAATCGCGCTGCCTGGCCGCGGCTCGAGCGGTACGTGCGCGACCTGGTGGGCACGTTCGGCAAGGACCAGCGGGTGGTGGCCTGGGACCTTTACAACGAGCCGGGCAATTCAGGTCTGGCGGAGCAGAGCCTCCCGCTGGCGGAGGCGGCGTTCGCCTGGGCGCGGGCAGCGGAGCCAGTGCAACCGCTGACCATGGGGGCATGGGCGGACTTTCAGTCGCCTCTCTCCCGGCGCCTGATGGAGTTGTCCGATGTTGTCTCGTTCCATAGCTACGACGGGCTCGAGGGACTGCAGGCGAAGCACCGGGTGTGCCGCGAGTATGGCCGGCCCGTCTGGTGCACGGAATGGATGGCGCGAACCCTTGGCAGCCATTTCGAGACGCACCTGCCTTATCTGAAGCTCAACCAGATCGGCTGCTGGAACTGGGGCCTCGTCGCCGGCCGCACGCAGACCTATTACCCGTGGGGTTCACCCAAGGACGCGCCTGAGCCGAAGCTCTGGTTTCACGACATCTTCCGGGCGGATGGCACGCCTTACTGTGCGACCGAGGTCCGGTTCATCAAAGTAACCACTGGAAAGCTCCCGACGGGCGGCCTTTAGTTCTCGCGCGTGGTCCGCCTCTTCCCAGGCAGCACCCGGGTGCGATTCGAGGCGACGATGCGGAACATCGACGTGAAGCCGCGCCGCTGGGGCATCTGGACGCACACGCAACTCGATGGAGCAGGAAGCGACCCCGCCACGCCAAACACTTGGCTCAAGTCATGGTGTCCCCTGAGCCCGCGGAGTCACTTCACCAATGGCTATGCCGTGATCTTTGGTGCGCCGGATAATCCGTCCTTCCGACCCGACCCGCGGCGTCAGTTGATGCGGGTCCAGTATATGTACCAGGTGGGGATGGGCGAGGCACCGGGGTTGTGGAGAGTTGGTGCGGTTAGCAAGGCGCCGCTCGCCACTCGCCGCTCCCGGCTCGCCGATCTGCTGATTTGGGAGATTGCGGGTCTGACAGGCGGGGGGGCTGCGGATCTTCAGTGTTGGAAGGCGCTGGTATAGAGTCGGATAAACGCCAAGAAAACCGTTTGTGAATAACGGTTTAGATAATTGCTACAAAACTAAAGTGCATTTTGAGGCAATGCTGGTAGACTGGAGATCATGTTCGACCGATGGTATGCAGCCGAGTTAAAGGCGAGTCTGGAGCGACCGTATGTCCAACTGGTTTTCGGGGCGCGTCAGACCGGCAAGACGACGTTGCTCAATGCGCTGTTGCCCCCCGAGACGCTGCGGGTCGACCTGGCCATCCCAGAGGAGCGGTCGCGTCATCTGGCCGATCCTGGACTGCTCGTCAGACTGTGCCGCGATCAGCCTGCGGCCCCGGAAGGGCGATTTGTGTTCGTGGATGAAGCCCAGGCGGTGCCGACCGTGTTCGACGCGGTGCAGCATCTCTACGACAACGACAAGCGGCGCTGGCGGTTCGTGCTGTGCGGCAGTTCGGCGCGGAAGCTGCGGAAGACCGGAGCGAACCTGCTTCCGGGCCGGTGCTTCTACCATCGCCTTTATCCGTTGACGATGATCGAGCATCCGCCGGAACCGAAGCGGATCGAGCATGCGGTGTCGCCTGTACCGCTGGAATGGAAGGCGGGGACGGCGCCGACGAGTCCTTTCCCGGCGTGGGGCTTGGAAGAGCGGCTGGCCTACGGTGCGTTGCCAGGCGTGGTGGCCGCGGAGGAAACAGATCGGGCGCGGATGCTCACCGGCTTTGCGTTGGTGCACCTGGAGGAGGAAATCCGCCGGGAGGCGCTGGTGAAGGACTGGGGGGCGTTTGTGCGGTTCCTGGAATTGGCCGCGGCGGAGTCGGGGCAAATCCTCAACTACGCCGGAATCGCCCAGGAGACAGGTCTTTCTCAGCCGACCGTCAAGTCGCACTACCAGTTGTTGGAGGACATGTTCATCGGACTGCGCGTGCCGGTGTATTCGGGGAGCAAGCGCAAGAACCTGCTTTCGACGCCGAAGTTCCTGTTCTTCGATTTGGGCGTGAGACACGCGGCGGCAGGGTTGCGGGCGTCGCGGGAAATCGTGCAGGTCAATCCAGGCGCGTTTTTCGAGCAATGGGTGGGGATCGAGTTATGGAAGCGATTGCAGTACCTTGGCGAGGCCCGTTTGCATTACCTGCGGACTCGCGACGGGATGGAGGTTGATTACATCGTCGAGCATTGCGGCGCGCTCATGCCGATTGAAGTGAAGTGGAGCGAGCGCCCGACGGTTCAGGATGCGCGGCATGTCCTGACGTTTCTCAGCGAGCACCCCAAGCAGGCGGAGCGCGGTTTCGTCATTTGCCGGTGTTCCCACCCGCAGCGGATCCACGACCAGGTCACCGCGCTGCCGTGGTTCTGCCTCTGAAAACGAGTCAGCCGCGAAAATGGGGTCACACGAGAACATTGGCTTGGCTTGGTATCGCGTGACTATTCAGGTCAACCGCGGATGCACGCGAATGCAATGCTGGAGCCGCGAGCGCACAGCACGAGACCGCCGCTCGATTCGCGCTCATTCGCGCGGTTCCACGCCTGAACAGTCACCCCGGCAAACCTGGCGGATCGGTCCTGAGGTTGGCAAAGACCCGGAGGCCGATGTCGCCGCCATCGTCTCCTTGCTGCGACAACAACTGCTTTCCCCGTCAAAGAAACCGTGAAATTCTCTCTTATGGTCACTGATCAACGTCCGAAGGCATGGCTCCTCGTCGGGTGCTTAACGATGGCTGGTGTCCGGTTTGCGGCCGGGGCGGAGGGGGGCGCGACCGGGCGCATCGTCCTCGAGCCGGAAGCGGGCGCCATGCAGGTGCGGGCGCGTGTGCCCGCGCTGGGCAACCCGGTGTTCGCCCTGGGCATCCCGGAGACGATCGGTTGTCGCGAGGCCCTCCTCGTCAACTTTCCCGAAGCCCGCGTCGAGTGGCAAGGTCCGGACGCCCAGGGCGTGGTCTCCTGTTCCTGGGGTCCCGGGGGACGCATCTCTTACTCGCTGCGGTTGGTTCCGTCCGGGGATTTCGTGGACGTGGACATGACCATACGCAACCACACCGAGTTTCTCTGGCGCGAGGTCTTCGCTTTCAACTGCCTCAATCCCATCGACGCCCCGGCATTCAAGGACTGGAGACTCGAGCGGACCTATATGAGCAAACAGGGCCGGCCCTTCCGCATGTCGGAGACAGCGCGCGTCGAAGGCCACATGCCCACGGTGGGCTTCTATCTGCCGGAGCAAGTCGCCGCCGGAACGGAATCGGTGTTTGTGCGCGGCTTCGGCGCCACGAGCCCGGATCGCACTGACGGTTCATGGATCGTGACGCTCTCCGAGCCGGCGGGGTCCTACATGGCGGCCGCGGCGATGCAGACCGCCTTTCTCTTCGACAACCTCGACCGCTGCTGCCTGCACGCCGCGCCCAGCTTCGGCGATATCGGTCCGGGGGAGGCCAGCACCACCGTCAGCCGCCTCTACCTCGCCAAGGGAACGCTGGAAGAATTCGAAGAGCGCCTGAAGACGGATCGCCAGACGTTAGCGTCGAGGCAGAAGTGGGCGCGGCCGGCCAAGTTCTCGGGGATCGCGAAACCGCACGGGCGTATGGAGGAGATGTCGCCGGACGAGTTGGAAAGGGTGTTGGACACTGCGCCGATCGCGTTTGTGCCGGTCGGCACCTTCGAGCATCACGGCTGGCATCTGCCGGTCTGCTTCGACGGCATCAAAGCCCACGCCTTGTGCGAACGGGTGGCCGAACGCACCGGGGGCACGGTGCTGCCCGCGTTTTTCTATGGCACCGGCGGCGGCCATGTCGGCTACAAGTGGACGGTGATGTTGCCGGAGGCCCAGATCGCGCCGCTGATCGAGGCAACCCTGGACCACCTGGCCCGCCAAGGCTTCCAGGTCGTGGTGCTGCTGACCGGGCATTATCCAAAGGAGCAGGTGGACATGGTCCATCGCCTGGCCGCGGAGGCCCAGAAGCGGCATCCGAAGGCGCGCTTCATCGGATTGACCGAGCCGGAGATCACCACGGCACAGCCGGGCGATCCCTACGGGGGCGATCACGCCGCCAAGTACGAAACCAGCATCGCCCTGGCGCTGAATCCAGATTGGGTCCATCTGGGGCAACTGACGGCCGGACGCGATCCGAATCGAGTCACGCTGCCGGAGACGCCGCGGAACGAGGCGTCGACTCACAATCCCGCGCATCCGCTCTACGCGATTCACGGTCAGGACCCGCGAACCACGGCATCCCGGGACCTGGGCGAGAAACTCGTCGGAGAAATCGTGTCGCGATTGGCCGAGCGGGTGACAAACTTGTTACCACCATGATCACGGCCTCGGGGCCGGCATCGCGAACTGGCAATAGGGCGCGAAGCTCCGCCTCAGACCAATGAGGCATGTCACCAGTTTGTTTGCGATGGGCTTTGGTCATGACAATGGACAGTCGACGCCTTGTTAAGCGGCGCCGCCGCGGCGCCTGAGCGCTGGCCGGCTCAGCGCGCCTGGGGGAAGGAGAGTGTCATGAGTGATGTTCCGTCCGTGCACCCATTCGTGTTCGAGAGCGAGCTGTTGAGTCCCTTCGCCAGAACACACTCGATCTCCCGGCACGGGCGGCTCGGGTGAGCGTGCGGTTGCAGCCGGCGCGCGGCAAACGCGAGCAGGAATTGGCATCGGCTGACATCCGAGTCAGGGGAAACGCCTCTGGGTGAAGCCTCGCGCCGAAGGCGGTATGCCGCTGACCTTTGAAAGGCAGTGAGGTCTGGCGCGTCCGCGCGCAATTTGGATTGCGTGTCGATGGCGTGGTGCCACGCTGATTCCATGAGGCGCACGACTAAGGACAGCGGAGTTGTTTTGCCCCGTGCCGGGGCTCTCGCGGCACCGTGGCGGAGGTTCTGGCCGGAGGTCGGACGTCGGGGTAGGGCGCGGGGCGGCACACTGGCGGCGCTGGTTGTCGCCTGCGCGGCCTGGGGGACGCTGCCCGCCCGCGCCCAGTACGCAAGCCCTTCGTTGGAGGTTCCCGCCCGTTCGTTTTCCTGGCCTGAAGGCAAGCGAGCCGCGCTCAGTCTGACCTTCGACGATGCCCGGCTCAGCCAGGTGAGTGTGGGCCTGCCGCTGTTCGACCGTCACGGGGTGCGGGCGACCTTCTACATCTCGCCGCGGGCGTTGGAGGAACGGTTGCCCCAGTGGAAGCAGGCCGTCGCGCAGGGGCACGAAATCGGCAACCATAGCCTGACTCACCCCTGCACGGGCAACTTCGTCTGGGCACGCACCAACGCCCTGGAGGATTTCACCCTCGACCGCATGCAGCAGGAACTTGAGTTGGCCTCGGCCTTCATCGTGTCGCGCCTGGGCGTGAAGCCGACGAGTTTCGCCTATCCGTGCGGCCAGACCTTTGTCGGGCGGGGTGAAGGCGTCCGCAGCTATGTGCCGGTGGTGGCGCGGATGTTCCGGACCGGCCGGTTATGGCTGGCCGAGGAGGCAAACGACCCGGTCCACGGCGATCCGGCGCAACTGTTGGGCGTCGAATTGGACGGCAAGTCGTTTGCGCAGATACGCCCGCTCCTCGAACGCACCTTGGAACGGGGACGCTGGCTGGTGCTGGCCGGCCACGAAATCGGCGGTGGCGGTTCCCAGACGGTGCTGACGAATACGCTGGAGCAAATCTGCACCTTCGCCGCCGACCCTGCGAACGGCTTGTGGTTGGACACGGTGGATGCCATCGCCCGCCATGTCCTCGACCAACCCCTGCCACGTCCGGCGGACCGCTGACTTCTGCCGGGATCGGTACATCAGGTCTTGGTCGTGTCACCCAGGCATCTGAGAAGCGGAGGCAGATGTGCACGAAACGAGCTCGGTTTGGGGTCTTAGGGTCTGTGCAAGAATTAATTCCGATTTTGCTGGAGGGGATTTGGCTCGCTGGCGAGGACTTCGGCGAGCTCAGCCGAGCCGCGCGACGAAGGAGCATAGCCTTGACCTCTGTGACTGAGGAGCAATCCCGCGACGGCGGGACCAGCGAGCCAAAGCCCCCCCAGCCCTGCGGGGCGGGGCGGCACCGGGCCATCTGCTTCGTTCCTCGGTCGGTCGAGTATCTCTGCGGATACACTCCCTCCCTCGGGCCTCGCATCTGACCCGGTGGCGCTCCCGCCAAAACCGGAAGTAGTTTTTGCACAGACCCTAAGGACGATATTCTCGAATGCCTTCTCCGCGACCGGTCCGGCCATGCTCGTTCCATCGTCGAAGTCCCACCGATAAGACGCGATGTCGGCCCGGCCGGGAATCGAGTTCCGTCCGTCCAGCGACACCGGATCGCCCACGACCGTCGTCTGATGAGGTCCTGCCATGGCATGAAGTTCGCTGCCGCGTTTGGCCTGGTACGCGGCGACCAGCCACGGATACAAATTCAGGTTGCGGCACGGGTGGTCATCGGCCAGGGCCGCCTCCGACAGGTAGACCCCGACATGCAGATGTGAGAAATTGCCCGAGGCGCCCCGGCGCCCGAGCATCCCGACCCATTCGCCCCGTCGGACTCGAGTGCCGGATCGGATTCCAGTCAGGATCGACTCGAGGTGTCCGTAATGGAGGATCAGTCCGCGATCGTCCCGGATGCACAGATTGCCTTCGCGGGGGTCGGACTGGACCACGACGCCGTCGATTGCGCTGACGACTTTCTGGCGTCCTTCGTACCCGGCCAGATCGACGCCGTAGTTGTGATAGAAGCGCTGGCCGGCGGGATCGCCGTCCCGGTCGCCCAGGTGCACAGGCTCG
Source organism: Verrucomicrobiota bacterium (assembly GCA_022710935.1). Lineage (GTDB taxonomy): Bacteria > Verrucomicrobiota > Verrucomicrobiia > Limisphaerales > J093 > MWFF01. The sequence continues at coordinate 102,561 of JAKLFY010000003.1, read as the reverse complement.
TTGTAGGCCTGCAGGCCATGAGAAAAGAGACGGTACCCGGGCAGCGGAAAGCTGAACGATGGGGTGTCCACGATCGGATCCGCCGCGTCCCAGACGGAACACTGCACCCGCTTCGGCATCGTCACCCAGCCGGATGTCGTATCGGCCTGGATCCGCAGACCCGCGATCTCGGTCGGCATCACATACGGCGCGCAGACGAGTGAGAGGGGCTGTCCGTCGATTTCAAGCCCGATTTGGGCCCGGCGAATGAGGCCGATGACAGGATCCTTTTCCTCGGCAACGGACACCAGGCGGATCTGCCGCTCGGTTCCGTCGTGAAGCTGGAAGGCGAACGTCTCGCCCGGATCCAAGTAGGCGAACTGCTGTTTCGAGGATTTGATTTTCGCTGCCTGTTCGGGCGAGTACTCGAGGATCTCGAACTCCGGTTCGAGTGCGTGCCAAAAGACGCGGCCCGACGCGATGGTCCGTCCGCGGATCTGGAACGTAGCCTCGATCGACCGGTCCCGGCGGGTGTTGACCACGTGCAGGAAGACGCGGTCGCCCTTGCAGCTCGCGGTCGCATCCAATCCATCCGGAACGCCCGAGATGTCCACCGCGTGGGTTCCGGTGTGCCTGCGGTAGAGCCTCATGACCATGCCGACCGGCATGAGGAACGATTTGCCGCCAGGCACGGGAATCATGACGGCATTGTTCTGCCAGCGGGTGCCGCAGAAGTCCGCCAGCGTGGCGATCTTGAGCACGTCGCCGTTTCGCTCGTGCACATTCAGAACGCACGCACCCACTCCCCCGCCTCGAGGGCCGTGCCCGAGCGCACATCACCCTTCGGTGACACCGCCCAGTACTTTCGGCCGTCCGCCTCGAAGTTCACCACGAACAGCGGGTCGGCTCCAACCCGCCGACAGAAGTCCACGAACTCGTGTGTGCCGACCTGGTTGTTGTAGATGCCGCCCCAGAGTTGGTTGAGCATCGGTCGGCGCCGGTTCTGCGGCCCCACCCCTTCTCGCCAGCGGTAGTACGAGCAGAAGCATCCGCCCCAGCGCAGAAGCGTCGGCGCCAGCTCCTGCGTGATCTCGATCACGTCCTCACGCCAGACGTCCCGCCCGAAGTCCCAGGCAGCGTCCACCGAACTGTCCGTGACGCCCAGCGGCTCCATGAACTGCATGTAAAGGTAGGGCGAAAGTTCGAACTTGGGTCGAGGATCGATGACCATGGCGCCCTGCAGAGGCGGCGGACCCGCGGGTCGCGGCGATTCGCCGGCGCAGGCCGCGCCGGCTGTTCCGATGCCCACGGACACCAGGAAATCGCGTCGACTGATCTGGTCTGTTGTCATGCTGTGATCCAAGGCGTTCATGGCTGTCTGGTGTTCATCGCATCCACCGACCCGTTTGTCGAGCGAAGGATCAAGCGAGGCGCCCTCAGCCCGTTTGAGATTCTCAACTTCCGAACAGTCCCCCTCTCTTCCGCCCTTCGCTCTTTAGAATCCTCGCAAACAGGAGGGCAGCGACAAAGAGTGCCCGACCCCTTGACAAAGACCGCCAGCCGCTCCACCTTGACTTCAGAAATCACAATAGTGATAAGTAGGAAAATGTATCTGTGCTGGCATGGTTTCCCTCACACGCTATCCATGAACCCGACATGCAAAGCGGCGCTGAAGCGCGCGCACTCCATAGGCTTCGCCTCTTCGCACGCGAGTGGCGAGGTTGCGACGTCCCGCGAAGCGGGAGCGTGCGGGGGTTGACCGTCTCTTGAGGCTCTTGCTCAGTGCTCTGTTCTGAAACGGGAACTTCGCTTGCCATGAACCGTACGTCCTCACGCCGCGCCGCCGTGCTCTCGGGTGACGACCGGCGTGAGAGTTTTCCACGCGGCGGGATTCCCCTGTCGCTCTGGGGCAGCCGATGACTGAAGTTGAAAAGCGATATGCCGAGTTGATGGACCATCTTCCGGTGGGAGTCTATCGGAACACGCCAGGGGACGAGGGGCGTTTTCTTGAGGCCAACCCTGAGCTTGTGGCCATGTTCGAAGCCGAATCGAGGGAGCAACTCCTGGGGTGTCGCGTGAACGATCTCTACGTCGATCCCGGACAGCGGAAGGTCTTTTGCGAAAAGATTCTCAGGCACGGATTCGTGCGAGAGCACGAGCTGGAACTGAAGACCTTGAAGGGGCGGCGGCTACTGGCCGAGGTCAACGCCACGCTCAAGCGGGACAAGGGGGGCGAGCTTTACATCGACGGTGTGATTGCGGACGTCACGGAGCGCAAGCGGGCGGAGGCCGACTTACGCCGGGCCTGCGCTGAGCTGGCGCGGAGCCAGAAGGCCTTGAAGTCGACCATGAGACAACTTCTGGCATCGCGTGACCAACTCGAACAGGCCCAGCTTGGATTGATACAAGCCGCGCGATTCGAGTCGGTGGCGACGCTTGCCGCCGGGGTGGCGCATGAGGTCAAGAATCCGCTTCAGATCATTCTGATGGGGGTCGACTATCTCGACGCCAATCTTCCGCCGGAGTCGGGCGATCTCGCTGGTGTCGTGGGCGACATTCGTGAAGCCGCCCGGCGCGCCAACGCGATCATTCGCGAGATCCTCGAGCTTTCCGTAGCTGCTCGATTGGATCGACGGGAGGCGGACATGAATGCGGTGGTCGAGCGGTCTTTGACGCTGGTTCACTACGAGGCCCAGGCGGCGCGCGTGCAAGTGGTGCGAGATCTGGCGCCGTCCTTGCCGCCGGTGCTGATCGATACCGTCAAGATCGAGCAGGTGTTGATCAACCTGTTTCTCAATTCCCTCCAAGCCATGGCTCAAGGGGGGCGGCTGACCGTCTCGACACGCGTCGAAAGGGCGCGCGATGCGGTCCGGAGCAACGGGGCATCGACGGTCGGCGAGGGCGGCGAACACCAGTTCGTCGCAGTCGAGGTGCGCGACAACGGTCCGGGCATTCCCCGAGAACTGCTCCCGAAGGTTTTCGATCCGTTCTTCTCGACCAAACCGGTCGGTGTCGGCACCGGGCTGGGGCTGGCGGTTGTCCGGAAGATCATCGATTTGCATGAGGCCACGATCGACCTCGCGAACGGGGCTGAGGGCGGTGTTCGTGTGGCGATGCGGTTTCGCGCCCGATCTCCGACAACGTCCGTTATGCCGGTTCCGGACGCCCCCAAACGTCAACGCACTGCCATTCGCCCGGCGTCTCGGAAGGCAGCGATTCTGGAGGCCCGATGAAGGGAGCCAAGAAACGAGTGCTGATTGTGGACGATGAGGTCAGCTTCACGCGGTTGTTGAAACTCAACCTCGAGCAGAGCGACGGGTACGAGGTTCAGACGGTGAACGCCCCGTTGACCGCTTTGGCCGAGGCGCGGCGGTTCCAGCCAGAGCTGATTCTGCTCGATGTCATGATGCCCGATCTCCCCGGCGGAGACGTGGCGGCCCAACTGCTGGCCGACCCTGCCCTGCGGCATGTTCCGATCATCTTCCTCACCGCGGCCATCAAGAAGGCGGAGGTGTCTGCTTGCGGCGGCCTCGTGGGCGGGCTGCCTTTCGTGGCCAAGCCGGTCGAGATGAAGGAGCTGAGGCGCGTGCTCGACGCGTATCTGGCCTGATTAGCCGACACCATTCGAGCTGGATTCGCCCGCAGAGACTGGGCGATGATCACCAGGTCGGGCACTTGCGGGGCAGGGATTCACCACAAATGCAACAGACTGTTCCCATGGCACAACTCCGTCAGAACCGGCAGGAAGCTCTTGGTTCCCTTTCGGGGCGCGGTCCTTTCATCATGGTTTTGGCGTTGGCGCTGGTTTTGGGGTTGAGCCGGTCGGCTCGACCCGCCGAGGGTGACGGCCGCTTCTTCGACGCCGCTCCCTTTGCCCGGGTGTGCACCTGGGATCCGCGGCGTGACGTCGGCGTCCGGGCCAATCGTCTCGAGGAAATCGCGGCTGACGATCTTTTCCTGGCGAAGGATCTGATGCCTGGTCTCGAGGGGGATTACAGCGTCGAGCCCGCGGCCAACGGCGAGGCCTGCATCGGACTCGAGTGGATCGAGGCCAGACCGCTCACGCGGCTGCAGATCCGATTGAAGACGGCGCCCGCGCGTCCGGTCAGGATTCAATTCTGGCAGGGCGAGACCGTCTGGCAGGGCCGATGGGTATCCATCGACGGTGCAATGGATGCGAACGGCAGCATTTGGGCATTCACGCCCGCCAAGGCCGGCGCGCTGTACTGGAAAGTCCGCTGGATCGTTCCTGCCGGCGGTCAATCGGTCGCGGTTACGGGTTTCGAGGCGATCACCAGCTCGACCATAACGGCTTCAGACCTCTTGATTCAGAGCGATCCTGCCAGGCCGGGGCAAAAGGCCGAGATCGAGGTCTACAACGGCTCGATCATCGGGATCGAGGGCACGCAGCGATCCTGGGATATGGGATCGCCTCTGCAGTTGGCCGTGCGTCATGTCGCGTGCGAGGCGCTTCGTCAGGTCCGCGCCGATCGCACCATGATCCGTTTTCGCGTGCCCGGGGGCGCTTTTGCGGTGGCCATCGACGACGTCCTCGAGCGCGGTCCGGTCTACGTGCCACACGCGGGTCTGTTTGTCAGCCGGTTCCCGGCGGCGCCCAGCCTCGACGAGTATAAACGGCAGATTGCGGACAAACGGACTGTCCTCGAGCGGGTGCGGGCGATGCCGGACCAGACTCGCGAGCGGGCAATGAAGGTCACGCACTGCGATCCGCGACTCGATGCGGGGCGGATGATGCTTTCGCTGGCGTGTGACAACGCCGAGTTCGTGACCGAGGCGAACGGAACGGTTTTCTTTTTCGAGAACTTCGACAGCGACGAGAAGGGGCATCGGCCCAATTACACCCTGACGCCGATGTTTGGGGATCGGCGCGTGCTGGGCCAATCGCAGGCGTGGGGCCTGCTGGGACTGGACAAGGCGGCGCATGCCGATCCGGCCGCGGCTCTGGCGCTGCGGATCAATGAGAAGGACTTTGCCAGGGGTCTCGGGCATCACGCCTCGGGCGACATCGTGATCGATGTCAGCGAAGGCTATGCCGGGTTCGAGGCCGAGGTCGGTCTGCAATGGCAGGGGGGCAAAGCCCCGGGCAGCGTGGTCTTTCAGGTGTTGGTGGACGGCCAGAAGCGGTTCGACAGCGGCGTGATGCGCGAGAGGGATGATCCCAAGCGGGTCAATGTTCCGTTGATCGGGGCCCGCATGCTCGCGCTCCGATTGGCCGATGCAAACGACGGCATCGGGTTCGACGCGGGCAACTGGTGCGATGCGCGTCTGATCCGCGCGGACGCCGCTGAGCCGGTCTATCTCACCGAGTTGTTCACCCCGACTCCGCGGTTCAAGCGGCATCTCCAGGGCGGATGGCTTCCTGCCCCCGTGACGGTTGTGAACATCGGGGGCATCGAGTATCGCCAGCGGACATATGTCGCGCCGCTCGAGGGAGAGAACCTCCCGACGGCTCCGCGCTGGCTCAATGCGAAACCGTGCGGTGTTCTCGAACTGACGATGACGAACCATAAACCCGAGCCGGCCGACGCAAGCGCGTCATTTGTCCTTGCGACGGATCCCGGCCGTGGCGGGCCGCCGGTCTGCAAAACGACCGGCCAGCGGACAACCATCATCGCCGATGGCCGGCTCGTGGGGGTGTTTGACAGCACCGGGTTTCCGTCCGGCACGGGCCGGTCGGACAACGGCCATTTCTCGATCAGCGGTCGGTTGCCGGCCAACGGCAGCGCCCGCTGCTGTTTCTACCTGCCGGCGTGGAAAGCGAAATCCGAAGGGGAGGCCGAGCTTGGCGGTGGTGACGAGTTATTCGGCCGCTTCAAGGCTTACTGGGAGGCGATCATGGCCCCGGCCATGCAGATCGAATTGCCCGACGCCTGGCTGGCCGACGTCATCCGCGCTAACCAGGTCCATGTGCTCTTGGCCGCCCGCAACGAACAGCAGGGCAGACAGGTCGAGCCCTGGATCGCGTCGGATCGCTACCTGGTGGCGATCGACAGCGAAGGCAACTCCCCCATCCGCGGCATGCAGTACTGGGGCCACTTCGATTATGCCCAACGGGCCTTCGAATACTCGTTCAGCCACTACAAACCGGAGGGCTTCATGACCATGGGCTATACCGTCATGGGGAGCGGTTGGCATCTCTGGGCCTTGGGCGAATACATGCGCCTTGCCAGAGACGACGCCTGGTTCCGGGCGGTGGCCGACAAGCCGGCTGGGATGTGTCGCTGGGTCACGGCTCAGCTTGCCAAGACGCGCAGGCTCAAGCCCGATGGGCGTCCGGTGCCCGAGTTCGGCTTGATGCCGCCCGGTGTCCAGGCGGATTGGAATGCGTATGCCTATTACTTTTACGCCAACAGCTACTTCCATGCCGGTCTCGACGCGATGGGGCACGCCCTCGGGTTGATCGGGCATCCCGACGCCGATGCCGCCCTGGCCGCCGCCGCGCAACTGGGCAGGGACGTGCGGCGTGCGTACGGGCAGGCGCAGGCCTTGGCGCCTGTCGTGCCGCTGCAAGATGGAACCTGGGTGCCCTACTACCCGGCCTCGGTTTACACACCCGGGCCGATGGCCGATTTCTACCCCGGGCAGGATGGCAACCGCAGTTGGGCCTACGACGTCGATCTCGGGCCGCATCACATGGTCCCGTTGGGCGCCATGCGGCCCGATGCACCCGAGGTCGACTGGATCATGGACCACATGGAGGACGTGCAATTCCTCGAAAGCGGCTGGGGCGGGTATCCGGCCGATCGCAACCGTGCCGACTGGTTCGACATGGGCGGCTTTGCCAAGGTTCAGCCGTACTATACGCGCAACGCCGAGATCTGCGCGTTGCGCGACGACGTCAAGCCGTTTGTGCGCAGCTACTTCAACACGTTGGCATCGCTCATCGACGGGTCCTGCCTGTCGATCTACGAGCATTTCTCGAATTGGTGCTATAACAAGACCCACGAGACGGGTTACTTCCTCCACCAATCGCGGACAATGCTCCTGACCGAGCGGGGCGATGAACTCTGGCTGGCGCCCCTGGTGACCGACAACTGGCTCGAGGACGGGATGAAGATCCGCGTGGCGAATGCGCCGACTTTCTTCGGGCCAGTGAGTTACCAGATCGCCTCGTCGGTCGGTCGCGGGCATATCGATGCCATGATCGATCCGCCGACGTGGTCCGCGCCGAAAGCCATCGTGCTGCGGTTGCGTCATCCGGAAGGTCGTCCGATCAAATCCGTGCAACTCGATGCGGGGGCCCAGGCGACCTTCGACAACACGATCGAGGTTGTCCGCATGGCCCCATCCGCCGGGCCCGTTCGGGTGAGGGTCGAGTACTGACAAAAGCAAAACCGCGCCGGGTCCGTGAGTCAGAGAAATGAAACACACTCTTCTCATGACAAAGCGCTTTCAGGACCGGCAAGATGCCCCTGGATCCCTATCTGGGCGCGGTTTTGCCGACTAGCCCGGTTACGGTTCCTCGCGAAGCGTGTGAAACATGCGGGCTAGCGTGCGGGAATTGTCGCCCAGCACCGATCGTAGAGGGCGGTCGTTCGGCCATGCAGCGCGGCAATCTGCGCGGCGGCCTGGGTGTCGCCCGAGGCGTGCTGGATCATGAGACGGCCCTCCTCGAAGCAGAGTTCGTCGTGTTGGGGAAACACCTCGCGCAGCAGGAAGTGCGTGTACCGCACCAGGCGGAAGGGGCCGTAGGATCGCTGGATGTCGCCGGCCGGACACTCGACGGCCACGGAACGCAGGTCGCGGACTGCGCCAATGAGATCGGGCAAATCGAGTGACGCCGCGAAGCAGACCGTGAAGAAGCGTCCGAAGGCATCACTGTGCTCGATGCCGTGTGTGTCGCTGATGCCGCACACGGCGACCCGCCGGCCCTTGGCGCGTTCCTCGGCGTAGCGGGCGACCTGGAGCGCGTTGATGTCGTTTGCCACCATGGACTCCCGGCTGTCGCCGCTGATCAGTTCGAGCGCATCGAAGATCCCGGTTGCGAAGATGTGATCCAGCAGGGCTTCGTCGACGTTGTTGCGATTCCCGGTCACCCAATAGGGGTGGCAGAACATGGCCAAACCGTTGCGCTCGCGGATGCGGTCCCCCACCCATTTGCAGGCGGCGTACTGGAACCGGTTCACCCCCGCCGGGGTCGCCGGCAGCGATTCCATCAGCGCCGCGACCTCCTTGCGGTAGGCCGCATCGTCGTTCCGGTACAATTCAGTGATGCCGGCGTCGGCGCCGAAGCTGACGATATGGACGGGGTTGTCGGGTGAATGGACTTCTTCGCCCGGATAGATGCGCAAATCGGCGGCCACGCTGGAAAAGGCCTCTTTGGCCTTGATGGACGCGGCGTAGTTGCGGTGGTCTGTCAATGCCATGAAGTGGAAGCCGGCGCGCCGACATGCGCCCGCGACGTAGGCCGGCGACTCCACTCCGTCCGAGTAATGGCTGTGCATGTGGAAATCGCCCTTGTACGGACGCAGCCCGTAGAGGTCGTCCGCAAGGGAGTAGACGCGGAAATGCCCGACGGTGCGTTTTTTCCCGTTGCAGGTCGACTCGAGCACGAGGGCGTGTTCCTGTTCGCCCTCGAAGAAGGCCGTGAAGCGAAGCCGTCCGTTTTCGGGAACGACCGCGATCTTCCTGCCGGGAGCCCAGCCGCCGTGTTGCGGAAGGGAGAGCATGGGCGCATACGTGAACTCGTAGGTGCAGCCTTGCTGGAACTGGACATGCTCGTGGAGGGGAACGATCTCGACCGTCGATTCCCGGTTCGCCGGCACGATGCGCGGGCGCACGTCGAAGAATCTGTTTTCCTGCCGCACCTGCGCCCCGCTGGGCAGTTTCGGACAGAGCAGCGAGGACGCCGCCATCGTGAGCGGAGCCGCCAGGGCCGTTGCCGCAAGAAGTGTCAGGGATCTTCGCATCGTCATTTTCCTTTCTGGTTCAAGCGCCCGGATGAGGGCGGCAGTCTACATTTCGGAGTCTTCCGATTCGCGGTGGTCGCCGATCCGTGAAACACGCGGGGCAGGTGCGAGGTCCGTCCATTGCCCTGTCCCGGCGCTTCGCACGGCGGCGTCCATCACCGCCTGGACGCGCGCGCCGTCGAACAAATCGGGGATGCACGGGCGTTGCTGGCGGATGGCATCGACGAATTCCCAGGCCTGGTCATAGCGGAACGTGACCAGCGGATCGCCGACTCGAGGATCGCGCGGGCTGCCTGGCCAGCGCCAGTATTCCTCAGGGACGGGAATCGTCTCGAGGCCCGGGCCGCCGGCCCGGCCGGTCTCGAGTTGATTCCATCGGCCGGTGATGAAGACGAAGCTGCGTTCGCTCCCGTTGACCTCGACCGAGTCGAGGCTGCGCCAGCTCTCGTTGCGTCCGGAGGCCAGTTTGCTGCTCTCGAGCACGCCGGTCGCGCCGCACTCGAACTCGGCCAGCAGAGCCACCCAATCGTCCAGGTCGCTGGGCGCGTCACCGCGTATGGGGTGGATGCGCTTGAGCTGGGCGACGAGCCGTCGCATCGGGCCAATGAGGAGATGGGCGAAATCGATGCGGTGACTGAGCATGTCGCCCAGTTCGCCCGTGCCCGCCAGGGCGCGGACCTGGCGCCAACCCAGATTGCGCGTGCCCCAATCCTGAAGGCGGCAGGAACGGTAGTGATAGGGCTGGCCGAGATCGCCGCGCTTGACCAGGTCATGCAGGTAGCGCATGGCGGGCACGAACCTGTAGGTAAATGCCGTCATGTGGCGCACGCCGGCCCGCTCCGCGGCCTCGGCCATGGCCAAGGCGTCGGCGGCGTTCAGGGCGAGTGGCTTCTCGCAAAGGACGTGTTTGCCCTGGGCGACCGCGGCCAGGGCGATCTGGGGATGGGTGTGGTTGGGCGTCGCAATGATGACGGCATCGACATCGTCACGTCCGACCACCTCCTCGAACCGGGTGCTCAGCACCGAGACTCCTGTTTGTCCTCGAGCCCGTTCGAGCACGGCGGGGTTCGCATCGCACAGAGCCGTCACACGCGTGCCGGGACACAGGGCGAGCCCGGGCAGGTGGTTCTGGAGCGTGATGCCGCCGCAGCCGACGATCGCAACGCGAAGAAGTCTGCTCATGGGAGAGGGAGGGGCAATGAAGACGGGGAGCGTCCGTGGGCAGCGTTTCCGCCACACTCTGAAGTCGTGATTGCACAGACCTACAAGGCGCGGCTCAGACCAAATCAACATGCGGGCTGAGCGCGGTCACTTCTTGCGCCAGCCTTTGAACTCGTTGATGACCGCCGTTGGGCTGTCGCCGCCGTAGCCGACCTTCTTGCCGAGCACGCGTCCGTCGCCGTCGATCATGACGAGAGTCGGAAAGCCTCTGACCTCGTAGCGGTTCTTGATCCTGGCGTTGGCCTGCTTGAGATCCTCGGGAAGCGGGGTGGTGCGCGGGAAATCGGCTTTCACCAACACGAGGTTATCCTTCGCGTAGTCGGCGAATTCCTGGGTCGCAAAGACCTGCTTGTCGAGCCTCTTGCAGAACCCGCACCAGTCGGATCCGGTGAAGTTGATCAGTACGACTTTCTTGTCCGTTTTGGCCCGTTCCTGGGCCTTTTCGAGGTTGGTGAGCCAGGTGAGCTCGGCGGCGCGGCCGCCCACGAGCGTCACGCAAGCGCTCAGGATCAGTAGGGATCGGATCATGTTTGTTTCTTTCTCTTTGAGGTGGGGGTTGTCTGATTCTGCTGTTGGATCGATCCAGAGGCGGCGCTGTCGGGGTCGCGCCAGACGATCCGTCCGGCGACGATTGTGGCGAGCGCCTTGCCCTTCATCGGCCAGCCGTAGAACGGGCTGTTGCAGGATTTGCTGGCCGTGTGTTCGCGGCGGAACTCCCACTCGACATCCGGATCGAAGACGGTGACGTCGCCGTCGCTGCCCGGTTTGAGCGACGCTTTCCCGGTCAATTTCAACAATCGGGCCGGGCCGGTCGTGAACCGCGCGATGAGATCGTTTAGGGCGAGGCGTTTGGCGTGGTAAAGCTGCATCAGGGCCAGCGCCAGCTCGGTCTCGAGGCCTGTGATGCCGAACGGCGCGTAGTCGAACTCGACGTCCTTTTCGTAGTTGCAGTGCGGCGCATGGTCGCTCGAGATCACCTCGATGGTGCCGTCGGCCAGCGCTTCGAGCAGCGCCTCGCGGTCCGCCGCCGAGCGGACCGGCGGGTTCATTTTGACATGGGTGTCGTACGCCGGCCAGAAGGGGAGGGCGGCGGAGGTCTTGCGCGAGATCAGCACCTCCTGGCCGTCCTCGCGCCAGAACTCCTCGCTCCCGGCGAGGGCTGCGTCCGTGAGCGTGAAGTGGTGCGGACACGCCTCGCCGGAGACGGGCAGGCCCTGTTCCCTGGCCTTGCGCAGGAGGCGGACGCTGCCGGCGCTGCTGATGTGCTGGCAATGGACGCGCGCGCCGGTGCGCTCGGCCAGCAGAATGTTGCGCGCCACGATCAACTCCTCGCCGGCGGCCGGCCAGCCGCGCAGGCCGAGCATGGCGCTGTAATAGCCTTCGTGGGCGACGCCGTCGGTGACGATCGAGTTGTCCTGGCAGTGGTCCATCACCAGCAGGTCGAACATGGTCGAGTATTCGAGGGCGCGGCGCATCAGCTCGTTATTCTGGATGCAGCGTCCGTCATCGGTGACGGCGACCACCCCGGCCCCTCTGAGCGAGCCCATCGGGCCCAGTTCCTCGCCGGCCAGCCCTTTGCTGATGGCGCCGGCCACGTACACGTTGACACGGCCTTCGCTGGCGACGCGTTCATGGACCAGGGCGACTGTGCTGGGGCTGTCGATGGGCGGCACCGTGTTGGGCATGCAGACCACCGACGTGAATCCGCCCTTGGCTGCCGCGGCCGTGCCGGTGGCGATGGTCTCCTTGCTGTTCTGTCCGGGCTCGCGCAGATGCACGTGCAGATCGATGAGCCCGGGACAGACGACCTTGCCGGTGGCGTCGAGGCGCTCGGCGTCGGGCGGCGCCTGGGCGGCGGCATCCGGGCCAAGGGCCGCCACTTCGCCGTCCCGGATCAGAATATCGGTGACTGCGTCCAGGCCCTGGCTGGGATCGATCACGCGACCTTGAAGCAGGAGCAGCGAGTTCATCGGGCGGAGCTTATACGCTCCCGAATTGACAACGCAAGCGCGGCCGGTATGGTCGGGCTGTTGCGGGTGTAGCTCAATGGTAGAGCTCCAGCCTTCCAAGCTGGCCACGTGGGTTCGATTCCCATCACCCGCTCCAATCCTCACAATCGCCAATAAAATCAAGGGTTTGCTGCATGTTGCCGGCTCGCAAAAAGGCAAACTGCTAACGCCAAATGCTAACATGTTCACCCGTGTTTGAAGCTCGCGAAGTCCCTGTGACAGTCGGGATTTCGGGGGGGTGTCAGGATACCGCGCGGGTCAGAGGAATCGCGCCACGGGCCAGCCGGGGGCCGTGTTTGGCGGCAATGATGGGCTTTGGATGCGGATGCGGACCTCTCCCGGTCGGGCCTTCATTCGGCCAGGGCGGCCTTCGGTTTCGCGCCGAACCGCCGGTTTCTTCGCCTTGGGGCGCGAACGGTTTCCACTTCCGGCGGGCGGTTGGCCAACGGTTGCGGTGGTGGACCTCGCCGTCAACCTCGGCCAGACTCACATTGAGGTTGCTCCAGGATGCCCCAGGACGCGTTTTGATCCAGGGGAAGAGTCACACCCCCGAGGCGCGTCCAACATTGAGCCCCCGCAGCTCACCGTAGCGCGCGCAACAGCCTCCTGGGGTGGACTGGATGGACGGGCGGCAGGTCGGCGTCGTGAAAAGCCAGGAGCAGCGTTTCCTCGTCCGCGTCCAACAGGTGTCGGTCAGACGTGATGAGCAAGGGGATGTCCGCCAGCGAAGTCTCGGCGAGGATGAGCCCGTCGTTTACCTCCTCCTCGGGGACCAACCGCAGCTCGCGAATGCGGCCCGCAAACCGCCGGGCGACACCTTCGGCTGTCGAGTCAAGATCGAACGGGTGGATGCCCCAGCGTCTCAGATTCAGCAACCCCTCACGCGCCAGGGCTCTTTCGGCAGACGTGCCGCCCTCGGCGCTGAGAAAGTCCAGTTCAATCAGAGCGGTGGGAGGCAGGAACAACCGATAACCCCGACCCAGGAACACTTCGCGGAACTCGTGGGCGAAGTCCCGTTCCTCAGCGAGGTCAAACACCAGATTCGCGTCGAGCGAGAGCTGTTTTCTCGGCATTGGAGCCGCCATAGATTTTCGCCATTGCGGCGTCCAGATGAGCGCGGCGCGCGTCCGCCGTCAACCGGTTGGCGAGCTTGCGGACCTTGGCGGCCACCACGCTGCCGTGGGTGCGGTCCGGGTACTCGGTCTTGTTCTTGGCGACGTGCTCACGCATAACCGGGCGCAATGTCGGGCGATCAGCCGCCGCTGTCAATGCCAGGCACGGCGCCGTTGAAGCCAAGGCGGCGGCGAACCGGGCCGCCAGAGTCGCCTGTGGCGCGCCGCAGTTGCGCCGGGTGTCCCCCCCACCAGACGGTTCGGAACAACGCGCCGGCGCGCCTGCCAGGCAGCAAGTCCAGCGCCTCGGGTGACGGTCTCGATCAGAACCACCCAACCACGCTTGGTCACGCTAAGCTCATTGACTGTTGGACGCGTTGCTGGCGAATTGGGTTACGCGACGTGACCGGCTTCTCCGCCGTCCCAATCGGACGGGCCTAGCCGCGAGCAATGACAGCTTGATTCAGAGCAGCGAGCACGCGCGCAATGAAGGCCCGGTCACGACTTTCGAGCGTTCGGACTTCTTGTGCCGCAGTCGTCAGCATCACCGCGTACTTTGGCTTCAGACGTTTATCGTAAACAATACCGAGAACGATCATTCCGCACCCGATGAGTGTAGGGACAGCGCCTGCGAGCCAGTGCGAGGAGAACAACATCACGCCGAGCGAGAGGAGCAGAAAGCCGAGTAGGAGTAGGGCGATCACCCCCCCTTTCTCTGGCCGGATCATGTACTCTCGAATGGACGTGACGCCTGACAGCAAAAAGGTCCCTCTTCCACAAACGAACCGAGTTCTCGTAAAAACGACGCCGCCTTCCTCCAGGAAAACCTGCTCTACCGATGATAACGACAGGGGCGGCGGCGTGGGCTGCGGAATGGGTGGGGGTGCTGGCGAAGTTCGCGGCGGATTCACCTTGTGGAGTCCAGGTGTCAGGCGGGTCATCTGGCCACAGTCCGGGCAGGGCGCGTCCAGGCCGCTGGAATCCTCTTCAAACTCGATTTGGCCGCCACAGTGAGTGCATTCGGTTTTCATTGCTCTGCGACGGTTACGGCAATTCCACCAGCCGGTAGAACCGCAGGGGCTGGCCGATGGCGGACACGTCGAAGTAGAACTGGCCTGTGTTCGTAACGGTGACGGTCGCAAGTTCCTTCCAGTCGCCAACGGGACCGACGGCATTGACGTACTCGATCCGGTAAGACAGTCCAACCGTTCCGGCGAGGCTGATCGCGGGAACCATCGTGACGGTCAAACCCGGCAAAACACTCAGCATGGCGGGGACGCTAACGGTGTCACCCGCCGCGTTCGACACCGTGACGGAGTAGGCGCCGGAATGGAACGTCTGCGCGCTCGGTATCGAGAGCACGCGAGTCGTTGCCTCGGGGATGAGGTTTCCGTCAAAGTACCACTGAAATCTGAGGAGTCCGGAGGCAATGGTGCCCACCGAGAAGTAGACAGTGGAGCCGATGGCTACGGTTTGGCTCCTCGGCTGGACCAGAATGGTTGGCGGTGCGCCAGCCTGTGTCGGATCAACGAGTGCCATGTTGCTGGACCCTCCCGCCGAGACCGCCAGCGCCCTCGGCAAGTCCAGAGGCACGTCGCATTGGCCGTCAGCGTTCCAACCCCACGCAACGACAGTCCCGTCAGCCCGCAGCGCGAGACTGTGGTAATGGCCCGCGTCGACGGCCACAACGTTCGTCGCATTCGACGGCACATCGCATTCGCCCGTATTGTTGTCGCCCCAAGCGACGACGTTGCCGTCAGCTCGAACGGCGAGGTTGTGCTGATAGCCAGCAGCGATAGCGACAACGTTACTCAAACCGGGAGGCACTTCATTTCGGTGGCCCACGTTATTCCCCCACGCCACGACAGTGCCGTCATCGCGCAAGGCCAAGCTCGCATACCCGCCTGCCGCCACTGCGACGGCATTGGTGAGGCTCGGCGGCACGTCACATTCGTAGTCTCCGTTCCGGCCCCAAGCGACCACGCTTCCGTCGATTCTGAGAGCGAGGTTGTGCCCGTGGCCGACGGCTATGGCGACCACGTTGCTCAACCCTGGGGGAACGTCGCACACGTCGCAGCCTTGGTAATCCTTCTGACCCCAGTGCAGGACCGTTCCGTCGCTGCGAAGTGCGACACAGTGATTGGCCCCTGCCGCAACCGCAAGCGCGTTCGTCAACTCAGCGGGAACCTGTGGAAACGAACCCCACGCCACTACGGTGCCGTCCGCTCTTGCCGCGAGTCCGATGGGACCTTCTCCGAGCGAAACGCTGATCGCGTTGGTCAGGTCCTTTGGCATTTCACTCACCAGAAGACTCGTTTTGTCTCCCCAAGCCCAAACGTTCACAGGCGGTGTTGTCGGTTGCGCGAACGCGGCGAAGGTGGACGCGATGAACACACCGGTGGCGATGAATCGGATCCACTTCATGATGAACAGCTAGCCAGAAACGCAGAAAGCCGTAAAGGACGATCCTGGGTGTCGATTGGGTCGCCTGGTTCGAAAGGACACCCGCCGCCGGCGCAGGGTGTCCCGGAGGGGTTTTGAGCGGTTGCCACCGAGCGCAGCATCCTGGACGTGTCAGGTACCGTCCTTGCGCCCATCCGCGCTAGGCTCCGGCGCTGCTGTGGGGCCAGGAACGTTCGTCTGGACGGGCGTTGCAGCTCGCGCAGCCTCCAGTTCCTTCAACTTCCTGGCAGCGGCCTCGTGGCCGGCGGCAGCCGCAGCTTTCAATAGGCGGATCGCCTCTTTGCTGTCCGCCTCGACACTGCGGCCTTCGAGATAGCAAAGCGCAAGTTCATGGGCCGCCCACGCCGAACCCTGGCGAGCGCGTTCCTTCAAAAACTCGACCGTCGCCAACTCGACGGCAGGTTTGTATCCGCCGGCAGTCGCGAGCTTCAACAGACGGCGCGCCTCATTCGTGTCCTGTTGAACGCCGCGGCCTTCGAGATAACGCAGTGCGAGATCATACTGTGCCGAAGGGAGCGATGTGCTCTGCCTCTTCAACTGGTCCACCCTTTCTTGCTCGGTCATCGGCTTCCGCTCGTCCGCGGCCTGCGTCGCGGGCTGCGCCCTGCGACTGCTCTGCTGTTCCTCGTGTTCAGCCCGCTCGACTGCCAAGCGCCTTCGCCATTCGCCGTCGAGACCCTTGACTGCCTCCCCAAGACCTGTGAGATCGAAGGTGGCCTCAGCGCTGCCGACGCGAACCCGCAGCACCTTCCAGTCTTTGTATGCCGCCGTTGGCGAGAACAAGTACAACAAAACATCATCGCCATCTCGCCCCTTCGATACTCCCAGGTACATGGTTTCGGCCTCGTTCTTGTCGACCCGATACTGGTAGGGGTCAGATTCCCCAGCTCCCGTACGCCCAGGGAACCAGACCGAGTCCGTCAAGCCATCCTCATCCAACATGATATTGTACCGCGCGTAGCCGGCCTCGGACCGCTGGAATACCACTTTCTCCTCGGAGCGCACCCAGATGAAGTAGTTGGTGCAGTCGTTGATTGTGTCAGGAGTAGCTCTTATCCTCCACTTGGATTCCGCAGAAGACGATGCCGGGCGAGATGCTCCATCGCTCGCCGGGGATGCGTTGGTCGAGCCGGTGACCATGTGGCGCTTACTCCCTATGTAGATACCCAAACCCACGAGGATTATGCCCGCGCAGAGACCAGCAACGAGCATCACTACGTTTCTCGGTTTCACAACGGTTTCGTTGAGCCGGCAGCGCCCAGTCACCATCGCGTCGCAGGCGTCCGAACTGCCTGCCGCTAATACTGGCATGATGGCTTCTGACGAGAGGCGGGAGCAAGAAGAAACCGCGCGGCCAGGAGAGCACGCACGCGTTCCTTGCCCCGCACGAACATCACACCCTCACGCGGACACACGCCGGATCATGGAACGGACCCTTCCCGTCACCCCCCCTCAGAGCCTTCACACCGCCACCTTCGGTTTACCCTGCAACCCGCGCCGCCGGCTGTTCGCAAAAAGCGGCGGGGCCAAGGCACGTCCGGCCATGATCGCCTCGGCGTCAACCTCGGGTCAGACTCGCGGTGACGTTGCGCCAGGGCGGCCAATGGCGGGCTAAGGCCTCGTTGGACGTCAGCGGTCCCAGTCCCGAATCCAAATCCTCGTCCGGGCTCACCACGAAGAGCACGAAGAGCACGAAGGCGAGCACCGAGGTCTGGATGGACATTTCGGCTATTCCCCATAAGACAGCAGCGGGTCCGCTCATCGACGCTCCTTCGTGTCCCTTGGTTCTTCGTGGTGAATTCCTAACCGAAGTCGGGCCGCAGTGCAGGAGAACATGCTGTGCCGGCGCCGCGGAGCGAGGCGGATCGTTTCGCGACGACAGCGCAGCCTGAACGACGTATCGGGAAGGCTTGCTGTCCGTCCGCCGACGGCTACGTTAGACGCCGTGAAGACGATCACGAATCGGAAGTTCTACGCCGACTCGGACGCGGTCCACGCCCTCAAGCCAGGCGAGTCGCTGCTTGTCACCACGAAGGGCAAGCCCGCTTTTGTGGTCACCAAGGCCAAGCACGCCAAACCGGGCAAGAAAGCCGCGGACATCCGGGAGGAAACGGAAGAGATCTTCCCCGGAAAGCGGACGCCGTTTGACGGTGTCGCCCTCCTCCGAACGCTGAGATGATCTACCCGGATACCAGCTTCTGGATTGCGCTCCGTATCAAAGGCGAGCTGCATCACGAGGGCCAGCACTTGCTTCATGCGGTGCGCCAAGCTGCATGCCAGTATCGGGGTTTAGGTCTTCGATTTTAGGTCTTCGATGTACGCTTGCCACAGTTCAGTTCCCATCACCCGCTCCGATCCTCGCGTGAAACCTGAGACCGTCCTGATCACCGGCGCGTCGTCGGGCATCGGCAAGGAACTTGCCCGGTGCTTTGCCAGGGACGGAAGCCGGCTCGTGTTGGTGGCGCGGCGACGGGATCCGCTCGAAGTGCTGGCCACCCAGTTGCGTCCGGCCAGCGGCATCGAGGCCGTGGTCCTCGTCGCCGACCTGGCGTGTCCCGAGGGGGCCGCGCGGGTCTTCAGCCAGATCGAACGCGACGGGCTCGAAGTGGACGTTCTCGTCAACAACGCCGGGTTCGGCGCGCAAGGTCTCTTTGCCCAACTGCCCCTGGATCGGCAGCTCGAGATGGTCCAGCTCAACGCCACGACCCTGACCCACCTGACCCGGACCTTCCTGCCCGGCATGATCGCGCGTCGGCGCGGCGGGATCCTGAATATCGCCTCGACGGCGGCCTTCCAGCCCGGCCCGCACATGGCCGTGTACTACGCGTCCAAGGCCTTCGTCCTCTCGTTCAGCGAAGCGCTGTCGGAGGAATTGTCCGGAACGGGAGTGACTGTCACGGCGCTTTGTCCGGGGCCGACCGCGACCGGATTTGGCGAGGCGGCACAAATGCGAAGAACGCCGATGTTCCGGTTGCTCACGATGTCGGCATCGAGTGTGGCGGAGGCCGGGCACCGCGGGTTTCGGCGCAGACGGGCCGTGGTGATTCCAGGGGTGTGGAACCGGCTGCTGACTTTTTCCGTGCGGCTCGTGCCCCGCTGGCTGTCACGCAGAATTGTCGGCGCGATGAACAGGCCGCGCGAGACGTGAGGGCGTCCACTCCCGCGGCGAGCCAATTGGCGGCAAGTGAATGACAATTTCGGCAAAGCGCGTTTGGGCCGGCGCGCTAAGCTGACGGCTGTTGCGTCTGGGACCCGGATGACGGTTCTGGCCGTGCTGTCGAACCACGGACATGTCCCGCACGCGGCGTTTTCTCTTATGGAAACAACTGTGACGGCGCGGAGTGAAGCGCCCCCCCGCAAGCCGCTCGAACACCCGAGCGGGGACAAACGTTTCAAGATGCTGGAGGTGTTCATCAAGCGCCTGCAGCACCGGCAGGACACGTTGATTGAAGTGCTGCACAAGGCACAGGAGCTCTTCGGTTTTCTCGATAACGACCTGTTGATCTATGTGGCGCAGCAACTGCGCCTGCCGCCCAGCCGCGTGTTTGGCGTGGCGACGTTTTATCACTACTTCACCCTCAAGCCGAAGGGCGCGCACACCTGTGTGGTCTGCATGGGAACGGCGTGCTATGTGAAAGGGGCCGATCGGGTCCTGGCGGCGATCGAGCAACATGCCGGGATCAAGGCCGGCGGGACCACATCCGACAATCAGTTGTCGCTGCTGACGGCGCGCTGCATCGGGGCGTGCGGGATCGCCCCGGCGGTGGTTTACGATGGCGCGGTGACGGCGCGGCAGAGCCCGGAAGACGCGCTTGAACGCGTGAAAGGATGGACCAATGGATCTCGCTGACTTGCTGGAAATCAAGGAGAAGGAACTGCGGACGCGCAAGCCGATCCGCCTGCGGTGCTGTCTGGCGGCGGGCTGCATGTCGTCCAATGGCCAGGCGGTCAAGGACAGCCTTGACAAAGCGGTGCAGGAGGCGGGGTTGGCGGACGAGGTGGAGGTGCGGGGGGTCGGCTGCATGCGATTGTGTTGCGAGGGGCCGCTGGTGGCGGTGGATCCGGCCGGCATCCTCTACCAGAAGGTCGCCCCGGAAGATGCGGCGTCGATCGTCGCCGCCCTGAAAGGGGGCGAGACCCAAGTCAGTCGGGGCGATCTGAACCATCCGTTTTTCACCAAGCAGATGTCGATCGTGCTCGAGAACAGCGGTGAAATCGATCCCGAGCGGATCGAATCGTACATTGCCGCCGACGGCTACCAGGCGCTCAACGACGCCCTGGTGGAGATGGAGCCGAAGGAGGTGATCGACGCCATCCTGAAGAGCGGTTTGCGCGGGCGAGGCGGGGCGGGCTACCCCACGGGATTGAAATGGGCCACCGTCGCGAAGATGCAGAGCCCCAAGAAGTATGTGATCTGCAATGCGGACGAGGGCGATCCGGGAGCGTTCATGGACCGAAGCGTCCTCGAAAGCGATCCCCATCGCCTGCTCGAAGGGATGGCCATTGCCGCCTATGCCGTCGGCGCCGACCAGGGTTTCATTTATGTCCGGGCCGAGTACCCGCTGGCCATCAGCCGGCTGCAGACGGCCATCAAACAGGCCAAACAGCATGGGTTGCTGGGCAGTGGCGTGCTCGAAGCCGCGTTCACATTCAACGTCGAAATCCGGATTGGCGCCGGGGCCTTCGTCTGCGGTGAGGAGACCGCCCTGATGGCGTCGATCGAGGGCGAGCGGGGCACACCCCGCCCCCGTCCGCCGTTCCCGGCGGAGCGCGGCCTCTATGCCAGTCCGACGCTGATCAACAACGTCGAGACCTTCGCCAACGTGCCGTCGATCGTCCGGAAAGGGGCGGAGTGGTTTGCGGGCATCGGGACTGAAAAGAGCAAAGGCACCAAGGTGTTCGCTCTGGCGGGCAAGATCACCAACACCGGTCTGATCGAGGTGCCCATGGGCACGTCGCTGCGCACGATCGTCGAGGAGATGGGGGCGGGCGCGCCCGACGGCAATCAGGTGAAGGCGGTCCAGACGGGCGGCCCATCCGGCGGCTGCGTGCCGGCGTCCGAGTTGGACACGCCGGTGGATTACGAGTCGCTGCAGCAACTGGGATCGATCATGGGATCGGGAGGCATGATCGTCATGGATCAGACCACGAACATGGTCGACGTGGCGCGCTTCTTCATGGACTTCTGCATGGACGAATCGTGCGGCAAGTGCATCCCGTGCCGGGCCGGCACGGTGCAGTTGCACGCTCTCCTGGACCGCATTTTGCGCCGTCAGGCCACGGCCCGCGATCTGGGACTGCTCGAAGAACTCTGCGACCTGGTGAAGCACACCAGCCTGTGCGGCCTGGGCCAGACGGCGCCCAACCCGGTGCTGAGCACGCTGCGCTTTTTCAGGAACGAGTATCTCGAATTACTGCAACCCGAGATCGGCGCGCCGGCCGGTCCCGGCAACGCTCCCAAGCCCGACGCGAATCCGACGCGTTGAGTCTCGAAGAGGCGCGCTGTGTAAAACGATTGGGTTGAGCAACGGGAAATCGCATTATGCCTGTCAGAACACTCACGATCGATGGCAAACCGGTCAGCGCGGTCGAGGGCCAGACCGTGCTGGACGCGGCGCAGGACGCGGGGATTACCATCCCGACGCTCTGTCACCTGGATGGGGTGTCGGATGTCGGCGCCTGCCGGCTCTGTCTGGTCGAGGTCACCGGCGTGTCGCGGCTCTTGCCCGCCTGCGTCACCAAGGTGACCGAGGGCATGGAGGTGCGGACGGAAAGCGAGCGGCTGAAGCGGTATCGCCGGATGATTCTCGAGCTGCTCTTTGCCGAACGCAATCACGTCTGCGCCGTCTGCGTGTCCAACGGGCGCTGCGAGCTGCAGAATCTGGCGGTCGCGCAGGGAATGGACCATGTGCGATTCGCCTATCGGTTTCCGCCGTACGAGGTCGACATCACGCATCGGATGTTCGGCATGGATCACAACCGGTGCGTGCTTTGCAGCCGGTGTGTTCGGGTGTGCTGGTTCATCGAGGGCGCTGCGACCAAGAACGTGGCTGGCCGCGGCGCGGGCGCGCGCATCATCACCGACCTGAGTCAACCGTGGGGGAAATCGGAGACATGCACGTCCTGCGGCAAGTGCGTTCAGGCGTGTCCCACGGGGGCCAAGTTTCACAAAGGTTCGACGGTGGCGGAGATGGAACGGGATCGCTCGCGCCTCGAGTTCATCGTCACCGCACGGGAGAAGAAGCAATGGATCGTCTGACTTTCGCGACTGTCTGGCTGGGCGGCTGTTCCGGCTGCCATATGTCGTTTCTGGACCTCGACGAATGGCTGGTCGACCTCGCCGACATGGTCGAGGTCGTCTACAGCCCGATCGTCGATCGCAAGGAATACCCGGAGAACGTGGCGGTTTGCCTCATCGAGGGAGCCGTGGCGAACGAGGATAACCTCGAACAGGTGAAGCTGATCCGCGCCCGGACCCGCCTGCTTGTCTCGTTCGGGGATTGTGCCGTCACGGGGAATGTGACGGCCATGCGCAATCCGCTCCGCACGGCGGAGCCGGTGTTGCAGCGGGCCTACCTTGACACCGCGAACCTGCGTCCGCGCATTCCCCAGGCGCGGGGCATTGTGCCGCCGCTGCTCGACCAGGTGCTCCCGGTGCACGAGGTGGTGCCCGTGGATTCCTTCCTGCCGGGGTGTCCGCCTCCGGCGGACCGCATTCGCACCCTGCTTCAGGACGTCATCGCCGGCAAGGGATCCCTTTTGTCGGGCGAGAACATCCGCTTCGGCTGATCGGGCGCACTCTTCACCGTCACATTCTTGTCCTATGGCCCAACAGATTAAGATCGATCCCGTCACGCGCATCGAAGGTCACGCCAAGATCACGATCCAATTGGATGAGGGCGGCAATGTCGCCAATGCGCGCTTTCATGTGACCGAATTCCGCGGTTTCGAGCGGTTTTGTGAAGGACGGCCATTCTCCGAAATGCCGGGCATCACGCCCCGCATCTGCGGCATCTGCCCGGTCAGCCATCTGCTCGCCTCGGCCAAGGCCTGCGATCAGATCCTGGCGGTGGACATCCCGCCGGCCGCGGAGAACCTGCGCCGGATGATGAACCTGGGCCAGATCGTCCAGTCGCACGCGCTGAGCTTCTTCCACCTGAGCGCGCCGGACTTTCTTCTTGGGTGGGAGACGCCGCCCGAGCGCCGGAATGTCTTCGGGTTGATCGCCGCCCACCCGGAGCTGGCGCGGGGTGGCATTCGCTTGCGTCAATTCGGCCAGGAAGTGATCGAGCACCTGGGAGGACGCAAGATTCATCCGGCGTGGGCTGTGCCGGGAGGTGTGCGCCATGGACTGAGCGAAGCGGGGCGGGAGGCGATTCGCGCCAAGATCCCCGAAGCGAAGGCCGTGGCGCTCAAGGGAATCGAGTGTTTCAAGGAAGTGCTCAAGACCCACGAGCGCGAACTCCAGGTCTTCGGCAATTTCCCGAGCCTGTTCATGGGCCTGATCGCGCCGGATGGCACCTGGGAGCACTACGATGGCCGATTGCGGTTCGTGGATGGGGGCGGCAACATCATTGCCGACCATGTCGATCCGCTGCGCTACGATCAGTTCATCGGCGAAGCAGTCGAAGAGACGTCCTACCTCAAATCGCCGTACTACCGTCCACTCGGCTATCCTGGGGGCATTTACCGTGTCGGACCGTTGGCACGCCTCAACATCTGCCGCCAGATGGGCACGCCGCTCGCGGACGCGGAGCTGACGAACTTCAAGAGCATGGGGTGGGGCGCGGTGACCTCGTCGTTTCTGTACCATTACGCCCGGCTGATCGAGATTCTCGCCAGCATCGAGCGGATCGAGCGGATGATTGACGACCCGGATCTTGCGAGCACGCAGTTGAGGGCGGATGCCGGGATCAACCGCCGCGAGGCCGTTGGGGCGAGTGAAGCGCCGCGGGGCACCCTCTTCCACCATTATCAGGTCGATGCCAACGGCCTGATCCAACGCGTCAACCTGATCATCGCCACCGGCCAGAACAACCTGGCCATGAATCGCACAGTCACCCAGATCGCCCGCCATTTCATCCAGGGACCCGAAATCCCGGAGGCGATGCTGAATCGAGTCGAGGCGGGGATTCGCGCCTTTGATCCGTGTCTGAGTTGCTCGACCCACGCCTCTGGGCAAATGGCACTGGACGTGACCCTGATCGGCGCCGACGGGCGAGTTCTCGATCGCGTCGCGCGTTAGGAAGCCCGGATACCGGACCGCGGAAAGCCCTGTGCAACATTCACGGCGGGGATGCCCCGTCGCGATGCATGAGAAGGCGGTTTTTTGCTGTTCTTTTTCTGCTCGAAATCCCGGCTGCTGCATTCCACCATGCCGCTCATGACAACACGTTCGCTTCATCCCGGTCTTTCCCGCCGCCAGTTCCTCACCATCACCGCCGGCGCGCTCGCCGCGCCCACGATCATTCCCGCCAGCGCCCTGGGCGCCGATGGCGCTGTCGCGCCATCCGAGCGCATCACGCTGGGCGCCATCGGCTGGGGCATGCAGGGTCCCGGCAACACGGGCGCATTCATGAATCAGAAGGACTGCCAGGTTGTTGCCGCCTGCGATTTGGACAAGAACCACCTGGCTGCGGCGGTCAACGCGATCAACAGGAAGTATGGCAATGAGGACTGCAAGGCCTACTGGGATTATCGCGAGCTGATGGCCCGAAAAGACATCGACACGGTCATGCTGGCCGTGCCCGACACGTGGCACGCGCTTGCCGCGGTGGCCGCCGCCGAAAGCG
The DNA here is from genome assembly GCA_022710935.1 of Verrucomicrobiota bacterium. Lineage (GTDB taxonomy): Bacteria > Verrucomicrobiota > Verrucomicrobiia > Limisphaerales > J093 > MWFF01. The sequence continues at coordinate 78,055 of JAKLFY010000003.1, read as the reverse complement.
GCAAGGACATTTACGGCGAGAAACCGCTGGCCCGGACCATTGCCGAGCAGCAGGCCATCGTGCGCGCGGTTCAGAAGCACGGGCGCATCTGGCAGACCGGGTCATGGCAACGGTCAGTCGAGAACTTCCACAAAGCGGTCGAGATCGTGCAGAACGGCCTGATCGGCAAGGTCACGCGTGTCGAAGTCGGCCTGCCCGCCGGCCATCATGACTTCGCAGGCACGGCCCCGGAACTGCTCAAGAAACTCGAAGGGATTGCCGGCGCGCCGAGGAACCTCGCGCGCCTGACTCCCGCCACCCCGGGTTGGGACGCCGCGGTGTCGGCTCCTCCGCCTGAACTCGACTACGAGACATGGCTCGGTCCCTCCCAGATGGAACCATACGTCAAGACGCGCGTTCACATGAACTGGCGCTGGAACTACAACGTCGGAGGGGGACAGTTGCTCGATTGGATCGGACATCACTGCGATATCGGGCATTGGGGCCTGGGCTTCGACAACACCGGCCCGGTCGAAGTCGAAGGGCAGGGGGAGTTTCCGGCCAAGGATGCCATCTGGAACACCTGCACCAGGTACCGCATCACATGCACCTATGCCGAGGGCGTGACCATGATCATTGCCGGCGGTCATGGCGACATCCGCGGCGGCACGAAATGGATCGGGACCGATGGCTGGGTCTGGGTCGATCGCGGCGGCTTCGACTGCTCGAACGAAGAGCTCAAGGACATCTCCCGGCTGCCGGAGAGCCTCCGCAAGGTGAAGGTCTATCATTCGCGCGACCACCAGCGGAACTTCCTCGACTGCGTCAAATCCCGAAAGCCGACCATCACGCCCGTCGAGGCCGCGCATCGCTCGGCCATTCCGGGTCATCTGGGCCTGATCGCGATGCTTGTCGGACGCAAGGTCAAGTGGGATCCGAAGACCGAGGTCATTGCCGGAGACGCCGAGGCCACGAAGCTTCTCAGCCGCGAGTATCGCCCGCCTTACAGGCTGGCGTGATCGCATTCGCGGGAAGACCGTCAGGCCATCTTTTCGAAGATTCGGCGGGCGTACTCGGCACTGCGCCGATGCGCCTCGACGGGATCCAGCGTCTTGGGCGTGCCGGTCTCGACGGCGATCTCGAGGACGATGTGGGGCTTGACCTTCTTCCGGATGAGCGCCGCCGACAGCGCTTCGTAATCGATATCGCCGGGTCCGAACGTTTCGGACCAGACGCCCTCTTGCGACTGGCGCAGGTGGACCTCGCTGATCCGATCGCCGTAGAGTTCGATCACGTCGAAGAGCGCGACCTGGGAGTTGCCGGCACCGCGATACATCCAGTGGGCGTCGAGGCAGAGCGTGACATGGCGCGGGTCGGTTCCGGCCAGCATGTGATGGAACTCGCGCGCGGCCATGCGCAGCTCGATGTCGTGGTAATGATAGGCGAGCGTGATCTTGAGGGCGCCGAGTTCCTTGCCCAATCGGTTCATGGCCGCCGCCTGGGTGCGCAGTTGGTCATCGGTCTTGTTCTCAGGCCCACCCCAGCGAAGCGGGTTGGGATTGGTGACGATGATCCGGGTGCCGAACGGCTTCACGGCACGGGCCGTCGCCAGGATCTGCTCGATGCTGCGGTCCGCCTCGGCGGGCTCATGCAGACTGCTGTTGACGTAGATGGAGCGCATCTCGAGCCCGTGCTTCTTGAGCAAGGGGAGCAGCGCCCTGAGGTCTTCGGTGCCCCCGACACCCGGTTCAAATCCATTGAGGCCGCTCGCCGCCACGTCCTTCAAACCCGCGTCCAGCGAGCCGCCAAAGTTGCGCCCCTCGCGCTGGTAAAACACCTGCCAGGAATAGGCGTTGGTGGCCAGGTGAAGCTTATCCCCACGGGCGGCAAGACTCACGGGCGGCGCAGTCACGAGCGCTGCAGCGCCGGCCAGCGCGGTGTGCTGCAGAAAGGTCCGACGCGACAGCGATTGGGTTTGCATGAGCCCATTCAAGCATGCCGAGGCTGACTCGGCAATCCTCGGCAAGACTTTCCGCAGACCCCTTCCGCAGACCACGATTTGCCTCAGAGACACAGATTGGAGCCCAGAAAACGGGGCCGGCCCCGGCCAAATCCGGGTGGGAAGGCTCAACCGTTACCGGGCAAGCCCGCATAGCAGTCCTCTTGCGAAGTCTGACCTCCCTGTGCACAGATGGGGTGTTAAACATACGGGCTAGGCACGGTGTCGGAGCAGGAGCCAAGTCCGCACCCGCCCCTTGCCTTTGACCTCGATCTCACCCCGATCCTCGAGCTCGAAGGCAGGCGGCAGCGCCTGGCGGGTCGCATCGGTGACCTGGATGCGTCCGGGCAGGCCGGTGGATTCCATGCGACTTGCTGTATTCACCGTGTCGCCCCACAGGTCGTAGATGAACTTGCTGCACCCGATGACGCCGGCGACCACCGGGCCGGTGTTAAGGCCGACGCGGACTTGGAGGTCAGCCTGGCGGGCCTGGTTAAAGGCGCGCACGCTCTCGATCATCTCGAGGGCCATGCTGGCCAACCGGGCGGCGTGGTCGACACTAGGTTCCGGCACGCCGCAGACGGCCATGTAACAATCACCAATCGTTTTGATCTTCTCGACGCCGTGAGCGCGCGCCAGTTCGTCAAAACGGGTGAAGAGGTCGTTGAGCATTTCCACGAGCGGCTCGGGCTGCATGGCCCCGGAGAGGGTCGTGAAACCCGCAATGTCGGCGAACAGCACCGAAACCTCATCGAAGCGTTCGGCGATCACGCCCGCCTGCCGCTTGAGCTTCTCGGCGATGGGCGCCGGCAGCACGTTGAGCAGCAGTCGCATGTTCTCCTTGTTCAACCGGTCGATAGTCAAGTGGGTCCGGACTCGCGCCAACAGTTCGTGGGGGTTGAACGGCTTGCCGACGTAGTCCACCGCGCCCAGTTCAAAGCCGCGCACGATGTCCGCCGTCTCGGTCTTGGCGGTGAGGAAGATGATCGGCAGGTCGCGCCAGACTGGCGAAGCCTTGATGTGGCGGCAGGCCTCGTAGCCGTCCATCTCGGGCATCATCACGTCCATCAGCACCAAGTCGGGGTGCACTTTTTCAATGACCTGGAGGGCCTGCCGGCCATTGGTGGCGACGCTGAGTTGGTAGCCCTGCTCCTTGAGGATGGCGGTCAGTGTCTGGATGTTGGCCGGCGTGTCCTCGACGATGAGGATGCGGCTGCCGCTCGTGGGAGTCGGGGTGCTCATAGCCATCCTTTCGCCGTCGCGGCCTGTTGCAGCGCCAGCAGCGCCTCGGCGAAGGCGAAGCCGGCGAGCTGCTGCTCGAACGCGCCCAACGCCTCTGCCGGAAACAGCGCCTGAAAGACCGCGCGGTTCGCCTCGAAACAGCCCTCGGCGGACGGATCGAAATTGTTCAAGTGCTCGAGCATTTCGCCCACGACGCGCCGGCCGTGCCCGGGGTCAATCGCCACCACCGGAGCGGGGGACGCCGGCACCGCGGATGATGGCCCCCAAGCCGCGCGCAGCCGTGAAGCGAGACGGTCCAGCACGGCGCGGAACTCCTCGAGCGTCGGCGCGAGTTCGTCCGCGGCGGTTCCCGCGCCGATGGCCCGCTCGAGCGCAGCCGCCACGTGCTGCACCTCCCGCGCGCCGAGGTTCCCTGCCACGCCCTTCACCGTGTGAGCGAGTCGCTCCGCCAGCGTGAAATCGTGCTTGGCCAGGGCTTCGCCGATCCGGGCGGGCGCGCTGCCCTGTTGCTCGATGAACTCCCGCAGGAGCTTCAGATAGAGCTTTCGATTCCCAGCCGTGCGGGTCAGGCCGTCCTGTGTGTCCAGGCCCTCGATCGCGGGAAGATCGCCCGGCTCCGGCACCCGAACCTGACTTCGTGGCGATTCCGCAGTGGGCGGGAGTGACGGAGGAGTCTCGGGGCTGGCATCCGGCGCGCGTGGCTGCGGGCTGAAGGGGACGCCCTGATCCGAGGGCGCATCGACAGCCACCGGTTTGTAGAACCGCGCCAGGGTTTCGAACAGCATCGCCGGGTCGATCGGTTTCGCGACATGATCGTTCATGCCGGCGTTTAGGCAGCGCTGGCGTTCCTCGATCGTCGCGTGGGCGGTCATGGCGATGATCGGCAGTTTCGCGAAACGCGGATTGGCGCGTAACTTCGCCGTGGCCTGATAGCCGTCCATCTCCGGCATCTGAAGATCCATCAACACCGCGTCAAACAACGGCGGTTGCGGGCCGCCGGAGAGTGTCTCGACCGCCTCGCGCCCGTCGTTGGCGGTTTTGACCGTTGCGCCGACGCTTTCGAGCAACTCGACTGCGATCTGCTGGTTAATCTCGTTGTCTTCAGCCAACAGGACGCGCAGCCCGCGAAGGCGGGCGCTCTCCTCGGCCGTTGCGGCTGCTACGGCGGTCGCTTCGCCAGTTGAGGTCGCGAAGACGTTCACCAACGAGTCCACGAGCATCGACTTGGTGATGGGCTTCACAAGGAATCCGTCCACGTGCAGTCTCTCCGCCTCCTCACGCACCTCTTCGCGCCCGAACGCCGTCACGATGATGACCGCCGGCTGTTGGCGCAGTGAAGAGTCGTTTTTGATCAGTCGCGTGGCTTGGAGGCCATCCATGCCCGGCATCCGCCAGTCCATGAAGACGACATCGTAAGGCGCGTCCGCGTCGCGCTCCTTGATCGCCGCCAGGGCCTCGTGTCCCGAGCTGACTGCGTCCACCCGCTCGGCCAGCGATTTGAGTGATTCGACGAGGATTTCGCGCGCGGCCGCGTTGTCGTCCACCACGAGGACACGGAGGTTCTGGAACTGGTTGGGCACGATTTGGCCTGAGGGCGTAGCCTGGCCGACGCCCAGCCAGATGCTGAACAGGAAGGTGGTGCCCACGCCTGGCTCGCTCTCGAGCCAAATCTGGCCCCCCATCAAATCCACGAGCCGCCGGCAAATCGTCAGCCCTAAACCCGTGCCCCCGTGCTTGCGCGTGGTGGACATGTCGGCCTGCGAAAACGGCTGAAACAATTTGGCCGCCTGCTCCTTGGTCATGCCGATGCCCGTGTCGCACACGGAGAACTTCAACTGCACCTTGTCGCCAGTTCGTTCGAGCAACTCGATCTTGAGCCGAATCTCGCCGCGCTCGGTGAATTTGATCGCGTTGTTGACCAAGTTGGTGAGGATCTGCCCCAGCCGAAGCGGGTCGCCGCGCAACTGTTCGGGGATCGCGGCCGCCACGTCCGCCAAGAACTCGAGCCCCTTGTCGTGCGCTTTCTGCGCCGTGACCGTGGTCACGGAGCCGATCACTTCGTCGAGCTGGAAATCGGTGGCCTCGATGTCCAGTTTGCCTGCTTCGATCTTCGAGAAGTCGAGGATGTCATTGATGATGGCCAGCAGCGAGGTGCCCGCGTTGTGCACCTTGCTGATGTAGTCGCGCTGTTTGGCGTTGAGCGGCGTCTTCAGGGCGAGATGCGAAAGACCGATGATCGCATTCATCGGCGTTCGGATTTCGTGACTCATGTTCGCCAAGAACATGGACTTCATCTGCGTCGCTTCCTCAGCCTTCGCCTTGGCCACGGCGAGTTCGGCGGTGCGTTCCGTGACCAACTCTTCCAGATGGTCCTTGTAGGCCGTGACTTCGGCCCGCGAACGCTCCGCGTCCTCGGCCAGGCTGACGGCCGCCACGCGCTGGCGCTGCTGCTCGACCGCTTGGTTTCGGATGCCCAACTCCGCCTGCCGCGCGCGCCACTGCTCGACGGCGAAGGACCCCACCAGCCGGGCGAAGCGGCTCAGGAATCCCAGAATGGAGGGCAGCCGAGTCTCGTCGATCACCGGCGCTTCGCGCACCGCCTTCAGGTACGCGGCGTGGTCGAACCCGAGTGCCTCCGCCTGGGCCGAGAAGAAGGCTTCGTCAGGGGGTGAGAGGTGGAACTGGCCGATGAAGACGTTGGCCACATGGTGACCCGCGACCTTAACGGGCGACGCGCAGTCCGTCATGCCGTTGCGACAGCGATAGATGGCGTAGTCCTTGCCCGCTTGCAGGTTGAGGGCCAAACCGGTGTCGCTCTCGAGGCACCGCGCGCAACTCGTTCCGTTGGCGCGGTGGAAGTCCGTGCAGACGCGTTGCCAGCGGGCGGCGGCCAGGATGTTCCCCTCCAAGTCAATAATCGCGGCGGCCACGCCCACCCCCTCGCAGAAGTCCGCGACCAGTTGCCGCAGTTCGTTCTCCCGCACCAATTCGACAAACCTCGACTTGACGGTAGTGGCATCGAGCAGCGCTGGTTGCAGGTCAACGTGCGTTCTCTCGAAAGCCGTCTCCCCGCTCACTTCGACGGAGGAAAAGGGCGCGCCACGGCCGAGCTCGACCGCGAGGGTGTTGACCTGGCGCTTAAGTTCCATGACCCGCTGCTCGCGTCCCAGTGCCAGACGGTTGAAGCGTTCGATCTCCTCGACCTTCTTGCGGTCGGAAACATCGACCATCGTGCCAATGAGTCCCCCGACCGAGCCGTCGGCCCTCCGAAAGCTCGACACATAATAGAGCAGATCATGCACCCGACCGTCCGCCATCGGAATGGAGATTTCCTTCTCGATGAACCCTGCCGTGGCAAGGATGGACTCGTCTTCCGCCTGGAAGGCCAACCGCTCCGCCTCGGGCAGGAGATCCAACTCGACCAACCGCTTGCCCAGGAGCGTCTCCCGGCGAACGCCAAAGGCGTGTTCGTAAGCGCGATTGCAGCCAAGAAACCGGGTGTCCGCCCCGCGGTAGAAGACCGGGTAAGGGATCGTGTCCACCAGCGCCTGCAGGAAGGCGGCGTGGTCGCGGAGGGCATCCCCGGCCCGCTTCTGTTCGGTGATGTCAGTGAACATCGCAAACGAGCCATACTTCACCCCCTGCTCGTCAAAAAGGGGCGTAGCGCTCACCCGACAGGGCACGAGGCCGCCGTCTGGTCGTTGCAGAAAGATGTCGTAAGCGCCCTTCTCTCCCTTGTCCCGGCGCGCGACGTTCTCCTTGAAAACGCGGGTGTTCTCCGCGTCGGTGAAATCAAAGATGCGGCGCCCGGCAACCTGGTCCCGCGTCCGGCCAAGGATTTGGCACATGGCGTCATTCACCTCGAGGGTGACAGCGTCGTTGTCAATGAGCCAGAAGCCCTCGGCGCTGGTCTCGAGGATGCGGCGATTGCGGCGTTCGCTGGCCGCTAGCGCTTGCTCGTGCCGTTTGCGCTCGGAGATGTCGTGAATGCAGGTGAGCAACGCCGGTTGGCCCCCCAGGGTGAGCCGAATCAGGGAGATTTCGCAGGGGAATTCCTGGCCGTCCTGGCGCCGATGCACCCAATCGAAACGCAAGGGGGTGCTCATGCGCATGGCCGTCTGGATGCGTTCCCGAGCCGTTTCACTCGAAAGCCGCCCATCGGGCTGGCGTTCCGGCGAGAGATCCAGCGGGCCGCACTTGACCAACTCGGTGATGCGGGCAAACCCGAACATGGTCGCGGCCGCCTGGTTCGCGTGAATGAACCCGCGTTCGGGCACCAGAATGAGCAGACCGTCGGCCGAGTTGTTGAAGTAGGCCCCGATTCGCTCCTCGATCTCCTTACGCTCCCTGATGTCGGTGAAGCTGATGACGGAGCCCACCACGATGCCATTCTTCAATATCGGCGTCGCGCCGTATTCGACCGGCAGACCGGTGCCGTCCTTGCGCCAGAGGAACTCGTCGTCGATCCGACTGCTCCGCCCGTGTGTGTACGCGGCGAACATCGGGCATTGCTCCATCGGATACTCGCTGCCGTCCGGCCGATGGTGATGAAATGCGGCGTGGGATGGTTGCCCCAGGAGTTCCTCGGCGGCAAACCCGAGCATTCGGCAGGCGGCCGGATTCACAAACGTGATGCGCCCGCCGGCATCCGTGCCAAAAATGCCCTCGGCACTCGATTCGAGGATGAGCCGCGAGCGCTCCTCGCTCACCTGAAGCTGCTCCCGGTGGGCCGTCAGTTCGGCCCGTTGGCTCAGCAGTTCCTCCTTCTGCGCCAGCAACTCCTCCTGCGACTGCGTGAGTTCTTCGGTCTGTTCTTCAAGCTGCCGGGCCTGCTCCTGCGTCCGGGCGAGCAAATCCTGCGTGCGAAGGTTGCGCTGCAAGATCTCCAGGCTCATCGCGGCCACCGGCAGCACTTCCTCCAGCAGCGCTCTTTCGCGCGCGTTGAGGGCGCGGAACGAAGCCGTCTCCAACACGCCCAGCAAGGCGTCATGGGACAACAGCGGTGACGCCACAGTTTCCACGGGGGCCGCTGTGCCCAACCCGGACGCAATGCGCAGATAGTCCGGAGGCAGATGCGTCAGCGTGACTCCTCTGCGCTCCTGGGCGCACTGGCCGACCAGGCCCTCACCTAAACCGAAGGAATCGGCACCCCGCGCCGCCTCATCCAACCCATACGCGGCGACACGGCGGAATCGTCCGGCCTTCTCATCCAGCAGGTAGAAGCCCGCGACCCCGCCGCCCAGCAGAGGAACGAGGCCGGAAAGGAGCCGCTCCCCGAACTCAGCGAATGAAGCTGCACTCTGTAATTGTCCCGTGACTCTGGCGGCGCTGGATTTCACCCAGCGCTGCTCCTCCATCGCGGCGGCGCCTTGCTTGAGCACCTCGATCGAGCGGGCCAGTCCGCCGGTTTCATCCGCCGCCGCGGTGAACGGAACACCCTGCGAATAGTCGCCAGCGGCGATCGTTGTCACCGAGGCTTCCAGCGCCTGGATCGGTTTGACGATCCGCCGAAACGTCAGGTAGCCGAGCAGCCCAGTCACCAGCAGGGCGGTCGAATTGGCCAACAACATCCGCGTTTTGAACGCGCCGATCGCCGTGACCGCTTCCTGGCCCGCGTCGCTGGCCATTTGCCGATTGTACTCAATCCACTCGCCCGAGACGGCGCCAAGCTGGGCAGCCACTTCCGCCAGCCTCCCCTCCAGCAAAGCGACCGCGTCGTCGCGGCGCTGGTCATCGGTGAGTGCCATGGCCTGCTTCGCGCCCGCAAGCCAATCCCGGCTCAGCGACTGGAATGTCCTGAGCAACCGTCGGCCTCGATCGCTGGTGAGCAGACCATCGGCGTACTGGTTCAAGAGGCTGGTCACATCCCGCTCCTCCTGGTCGAACAGCTTCCGGGCGTTGGTGCGCTGCGCGTCGTCGGTGGCGAGCAGATAGCTGGACGCATGCACCCGCAGTTCCGCGTAGCTTCGGGAGAGACTGCCCAATGTCGCCAACGCGACGATCCGCGATTCCGCTACAAAGCGGCTGCGTTCCTCGACTGTGGCCAATTCCAGCCGCGTGAAAAGGCCCAGCCCCAGCAGCGCCACGAGCGGCACGGCCAGCAGGATGATCAAGCGCTTGGCGATGGTCATTGTGTGGTTCGCAGAGACCTTTTTCGGAGCTCGACGCACCGGCTAAGAATCGAACATGGCCTGATGCGCGCCTCGCTAGAACCTCACAAACTGCCGCCCGTGCCGCGCTCGGGCCTGCTCTTCCTCGCGGTGGCGGGCGTTGAGAATGGCCTGCGCGGTTTGGCGCGCCACGCCGCGAGCCAGATTGAGGTCGTTCAGGTCGAACTGGCCCGGTTGGGGGCCGCCCAAGGCGATCAGCCCGAGTTCTTGGTTCTCGAGGGTCACCGGCATCAGGAGCAGCGACGCGGTCTCGAAGCCGAGTCGTGCAGTGGATTTGTACGGTTCCTCGGCGTCGAGGTTGGGCACCAGGCGACCCTGGGTTTCGCATCGAGCCGGCGCGAGGAATCCGCAGCCGTTGGCCAGATCCTCCCTCTGTCCTGGGGTCAGCGTGAGGTTGACCGTCCCACGCACTTCGTAGCGGTCGGCGAACTGCGAGCGCAGCACGATCAGCCCCCAATCCGCCAGGGTGGCTTGGAGAAGCTGGCGCAGCACGATTTCGAGCAACTGATCGAGCGCCTTGAATTCACCAATCGCTTTGCCAATCTCGTCGTATACGACCACCTGAGCGTTGAGGCGGCGAATGCGGTCGCCTGCCGTGCGGATCATGGCGAAGAGCACACTCAGGCCCGCATGTCCGGCGCTGATGTGGAGTTCGCCAAACGATTCGGTCGACAGCCGGAACGTCTCCGTCGCGCCGGACGCCACTGCCGAGGCGGACCGGGGCTTCTGATCAAAGAGCGCCATCTCTCCGAAATAGTCGCCCGGCTCGAGGATGGTCAGGGTCTTGACCGCGCCCGCATCGGCGCCGGTGCGCTTCTCGATCCGCACGACGCCGGACGCGAGGAAATACATGGCATCGCCGGGGTCGCCTTCCTGGAAGATCCGCTGGCCATCGGCAAAGGCGCGGGGTTCGAGGACGGCAGCCAAGCGGGCCAAGGCCTCCGCGTCCATCGTTTGGAGCACGGCGATGCGTTTGAGGGTGTCGATCTTCATTGGGCCTCCTGGGTGTCCTGGCCCTCGAGCCGATATTCCTGGTGGGGCTGGATCAGCGCCCGCACCTCCTGCGGATGGTTGGCCTTGCTCAAGGCGTCTTCCTCGGTAATCCACCCGGCGGCCTGCAGGTCGGCCAGCGATTTCTCCATCGTGCACATGCCGTCCCGCGTGCCGGTCTGGATGGCCGAGTAAATCTGATGCGTCTTGCCTTCGCGAATGATGGCGGCGATGGCGGGCGTAACCACCATGATCTCGCGTGCCGCCACTCGCCCTTCGCCGTCCGCGCGGGGCAGCAGGATTTGCGAAACCACCCCCTTGAGACTGGAGGCTAACATCACGCGGATTTGCTCCTGCTGGTAGGGCGGGAAGACGTCGATGATGCGGTCCACCGTTTGCGCCGCGTCTTGCGTGTGGAGCGTGGACAGGACGAGGTGCCCGGTTTCCGCGAGGGTGAGCGCCGCCGCAATGGTCTCCAGGTCGCGCATCTCCCCGACGAGAATGACGTTGGGATCCTCGCGCAGGACGCTTTTGAGCGCGCGCGGGAATGAATGGGTGTCGTGTCCCAGTTCTCGCTGATTGACCGTGCAGCGGAGGTGGGGATGCACAAACTCGATGGGGTCTTCGATCGTGACGATGTGCGCTTCCTTCTGTTGGTTCACCAAGTTGAGCATCGCCGCCAGCGTGGTCGATTTGCCCGAACCGGTGGGACCCGTCACGACGACCAGGCCGCGGGGGAGCAAGGCCAACTGGCAAATCGTCTCGGACAGACCGAGCATGTCCACGGTCGGGATGTTCTCGCCGATGGCGCGGAACACACCGGCCACGCAACCGCGTTGCATGAAGACGTTGACGCGGAAACGTGAAACGCCCGGGATCCCGATCGACAAGTCCAGCTCGTGCTCTTCCTCGAACCGCGCTTTTTGGTCGTCGGTGAGGATGCTATAGACGAGGGCCTTCGACTCGTCCGGAGTGATTTCAGTTTCGTAGCCGCTGGCGATGAGTCGGCCCGAGATGCGGACCATCGGGGGACGCCCGACCGTGAGGTGCAGATCGGAGGCCCCGTATTGGACGGCATACTTGAGAAGTTCAGCAAGGTCCATATAAGACGAGTTTGGTTTCGGTGACGATTGAGGTTCAGGGTTCTGCGCCAACGTCTCGGGACATGCCTTAGCTCACGAGTCCGGACGTGCCGGAGAAGACGCCTTTGAGGTTCATGCGAAGCTCATCGGGTTTGGGGGAAACACGGAGGGCCTCGGTCTCCTCGACCTTGCCGGCCTTGACAAGGTCTACCAGGGCCTGATTGAACGTTTGCATGCCCTCCGCGCGTGACGCCTGGATGGCCGCCGGGATTTTGGTCGTGTCGCCCTCGAGGATGAGCTTCCTGATGCGGGGTGAGTTGATGAGGATTTCCAGCGCCGCCACCCGTCCCCCGCCCGCACGGGCGACGAGCTTCTGGCAGATGATGGCCCGCATCCCGAGGGAGAGCTGCATGCGGATTTGGGGGGCGCGATCGGTCGGGAACATGTTGATCAACCGCTCAAGCGACTCCGGGGCGTCTTGGGTGTGCAGGGTGGCAAAAACCAGATGGCCTGTCTCCGCCGCCGTGAGTGCCACCGAGGCTGACTCCATGTCGCGCATCTCACCGATCAGGATCACGTCCGGGTCCTGGCGGAGCACGTGTTTGAGGGCGCTGGCGAAATTGGCCGAGTCCACCGTCATCTCGCGCTGATTGATGAGCGCCAGTTTGTTCTCGTGCACGAACTCGATCGGGTCCTCGAGGGTCATCACGTGGACAGCCTCGTGGGCGTTGATGTGGTCGATCATCGCCGCCAGCGTGGTCGACTTGCCCGAGCCGGTGGCGCCCGTTACCAGCACCAGCCCGTCGTTCGCGCCTGCGATGTCTTTGAGCGCCTGCGGTAACTCGAGCGTATCGAGGCTGAGAATCTTCGTGCCGATGGTCCGCAACACCAGGCCCGGCCTGTCGCGCTGGTAGAACAAGTTGGCCCGGAACCGGCCCAGCTCCGGGATCGCCACGGCCGCGTCGCAGTCGCGGGCCGCCACGAACTCTTTGAGTTTCTGTTCACTGCCCAGGACCTCGCGCGCCAGACGCAAGATGTCGTCCTCCGTAAGGGCCGACATCTCGAAGCGGCCCAACTGGCCCCGAATGCGGCCGATGGGCACTTCGCCTGTCTGCAGGTGCAGGTCGGAACCTTGGTGCTTGACGAGCACGTTCAGGAGTTCGGCGAGCGAGACTGGGTTTGACATGGAAGGATGTCCGGGACGTTCCATCGGGGCCTCACCGTTGAGCGGGGGACGCCTCAGCGGGCACTCCCGCGGGCGATTCGTACGGCGGCACGGTGATGCGCTGGCCGAGCACGATGCAGTTGAAGAGCGCGCGGCCAACCTGGTAACGCGTGAGGAATCGGTTGCTGCCAGGGGCTTCCTCGTGAGTGACAACCACCTGTTGGTCCAAGTCGAAGATGCGCACCATCAGCGTCTGGTGCTGCCAGACGACCGGATTGGCCAAATCGATGTCTGAGGTAAAGTGAAGCAGCTTGTGACCGGCCTCCCAGAAAACCCAGGTGTCGTTGGCGACAGGCGAGAGTGGCGCCAAATGCACGATCTGTTCGCACTGGCGTCGTTCGCCGGTGCCGGTAATGACGTCAATGATATTTGTGGTGCGCATGCCCGCGACATGCTGCTGCGCATAGCCCTTTGGGATGAGATGGGTGCGCGAGTGCAACACCCAGAGGATTTGCATCATGGCGGCCTGGGAAGTGGCCTCGCTTTGGTAGGCGCGTTCACCTGGGAAAGGCACCTCGTCAATCAGCAACCGAGCCAGGTAGCCGCTGGTGGTGTTGGCCGGGTCCACTCGGGCAAACACAGCCGCGCTCTGCCCCTGCGCGGTGGCGAGGCAGAACAGAAGCAACGGGAGGAGGCGATTCGAGGGGTGACTCTCGGTCGCGGTGCGAGATTGTCTCATGTGGAGTCTGGCGAGGCGCGCCGCAGACCAATCCGAATCCCCAGCTTCAGGGGCCGTCCCTGGGCCTCCGTGCCACCCCGCTTCCGCACCTTGATGGGCACAATCCAGGAAACAGGAGAGGGGAGGAGGAAACCGACTCTGACATGATTACACTGAGTTCGGAGTATCATACTTCTCAGCGACATTGCGCGACTCGACGGTGGCGAACCTATCATGGGGCTGATCTGCTGTGACCTGGGAAAACTACTGGGTTGTCTCTTGAGGATTTTCGAGGGGTTCAGACCGCCACAACGCGTCCGAGGGCGGGGATCGGGCATCACCCGCGGGTCTCTGACCGATGCGTCGAGGCGAGACCGCCGCGGTGATGCCAAATCCTCGTTGCCATCAGCTTCGTTGTGTTTACCGTTGCGGGAGACAAGATCGAATCGAAACAGGGGAAGCAGCGCGACGGCGGAAGTCAGGCAAGCAGCGGCGAGACTGTTTCCTTCATGGCAGATCGGCATGGTCAGCAGTCCGCTCAGCGTAGCCAAGAAGACGATCGCCGTCAGGGAGATCATCCCCCCGGCGATGGACGAACACACCGAAATCGCGGACGAGGCGCTCATCCTGGATGCCCGACGCGGCAGGAAGTGGTACTCCAGACGTGGCAGCGTTTGCCCCGCGGTCAGGGCCAGCACGGCGTATGCCAGCGGGACAGTCCATCCACTCAGCTTGAGCCAGCGCTGGCGCGTCAGTTTCATAGCGCGTTTCAGAACTCCAGGCTGACGGCCACGACCACCGTCGGACGGCAATCGTCCGGATTGAACAGGCAAGTCGTCAGGCTGGCCATGCGATAGGTGAATTCGACCAGGACCCCGCGTTGGATGTCACGGTCCGAATCGTAAAGACGCGTGCGTTGCGTTACCAAACCAAACCGGAACCACTCGACCGGGGCGAGCGTCAACTCGGACCAGTTGTAGAAGAAACTCGCCGAGGTGTCTCCGGTGTCGATGACATACTCGCCTTCGCTGTACAGTTCGAGCTTCCACCAGCTCAACGACCCTTTGTAACCGGGGGCGATGCCAGTGGTGTTACCGAACACACCGCCAAGCATGGGCGTGAGTTCCCATGCGAGCTTCCCGCCTCCGCCGAAGTTGGAACCTACCCAGACCGAGCCCGTCTCGAGGTCTTCGTAGTTGTAGCGCCCCTCCAGATGCAGCCAGCCGCGGTCGGCGGTCACCGTGGGCTGCACATAGTCGTGGCTGTCCGGCACGAAATACGCGTAGGCCGAGGCTGAAAAGGACCATCGCTTGTCCACCTCCTGATCGACGCCCGGAGGCGCGGCATCGGTCCCCGGCGGCTGAGCGCAGGCGAGGGCCGCCACCAGGCACGACGCAAGAGGAATGATGAAGGAAGAAGGAAGAAGAAAGCATGAGAGCCAGAGCCAAGGGCCGAGAAGCCAAGCCAATCCGACGTTGGGTACCGCGCCTTCCCCAGGATGCCACCAGACGGGCCGCGCGGGCTTCGCACCTCGGACTTCCTTGGGCGTTCGCACTGCAGATGGACGGTTCATGGGCGGAAGTGGTTTCACGGACGGGCCCAGGCGCTGCCGACTTGGATGGCCCACGGCGAACGAACCGGCGAGCGCCACAGCGAGCAAGATGATCTACAACGCATGCAGAGGCTTATCCTCCCAGCGCGATCGTGAGGGCCACGAGCACACCGCCCAACCCCACCATCGACAGGCCCACCAGCCAAGGCGACCGTCCGACACAGTGAGCATAGGCAAACCCGGCCAAGAACAGCATGGCGATGGCGATGGCGTTGGAAACCCGCATTGCCACCGGGGCGCTCCGCAGGAAGAGAAACGGCACGGCCACGGGGAAGGTCGTGACGAACACCCAGAAGAACACTGCCAACGCCCCAAGCCACTCGTCCCGGTGTAACCGCGGACGGCCAGGCGGCTCGGGCAGCCGATTCAACTTTTGGCGCAGCCGCTCGAGGTCCGCCGCGTCAAGAACGTCGGCCAGGGGCGAAGGAACCGCGTCGGCAATCAGCCGATGTGCCGCCTGGGGATCGCCGGCTTGGCGCACGGCGCGCAGGGTGTCCAGGTTCTTCCCCTTTTCGGCCAAGCACCCCATGAGATAGAACACGCCGTCAATCATGCCCCAGGCCAGATTGCATCCGATGGCGCCGATGAGCATCGTGCGCACGTCGTCGCGCCCCGCGTCGGCGACGCTCAGCGAGCCGGTGAAGGTGAGGACCATGATCAATCCGAAGAGGACCTCGGAGATGCGTTCGTTCGGTTCGAGAACCCGCTTGGAGGTCTGAATCGGTTCGTTCATCATGGGCGGCGCGAGTTGGGGAGTGGTGAGATGCAAGCGAGTGTGCGTTCATGGAGATCGCGGCGGCAGGAGGTAAAGCGTCAGGGCGAAGATGGCGTAGACCATCAGCAGTAATACGCCAACGAACCAAACGGAGCGCCCGGTGTTCGTGACGAGTGCCGTGGTGAGCGTAGCGATGAGGATCATGACCACGGCCCCCGGCCAAAACTGCAGGTCCATCGGCGTCGGGCCGATGACGTAACTGAGCAATACCAGCACCGGCGCGACAAACAGCGCGATCTGGGATGCGCTGCCCAAGGCGATGCCCACGCTCAGGTCGAGGCGGTTCTTGCGAGCACCGGAGAACGCTGAGGCCATTTCCGCGGCGCCGCCGACCAGCGCCACCACGATGAAGCCCACGAACGCCGGCGTCATCCCGAAGGCTTCCGCCGCTTTCTGCACGGACTCGACGAACACTTCGCTCACCAGGGCTACCAGGACGGTAACGCCGGCCAGGGTAGCCAGCGCCAGGCCGATTGGCCACGGCGCTTCGCCAGTCTCACCAGCCTCGGCACTGGCAAACAGCTCGCGGTGGGTCTGCAGGGAAAGCAACATGCCCAGCCCGTAGGTCACGAGCAGCAGCACCGCCAGTCCCACGCTCAACTTCTGAGTGGTCTCCGCTACCGCCGCACTGTCGCCGCGAGCCACCGCTGAGGGAATCAACAACGCGACGGTGGCGAGGAAGAGCAGGGCCGCTTGGAAACGGGCGCTGACGCGGTTGTATTCCTGCACGTGGTGTTTCAGGCCGCCCAGGAGGAACGACGCGCCCAGCATAAACAGCGTGTTGGTGACAATCGCCCCTGCGATGGAGGCTTTCACCAGCGCGTATTGCCCGGCCCGCAACGCCGCCAGCGCGATGACCAGTTCGGTTAGATTCCCCAACGTGGCGTTGAGCAGCCCGCCGACCGCATCGCCCGTCTTGGCCGCCACCGACTCGGTGGCGTGACTGAGCAGCCCCGCCAGGGGCACGATGGCGAGGACGGAGAGCACGAAAAGCAAGGTATGCGCTTCCGGCTTGAGTCGCTGCGCGGCGAAAACCGCCGGCACGAACGCCAGCAGCCAGAGCAGCGGATTATGACGGATTTCCTTGAGCAGGTGGTTCATGGTCACTCACGTTGTGCTCGCTTGCTGATGAATCTCCACCGCGTCCGCGACGGTGGTCAAACGGTTCACTCCGCCCAAACGAGTGTCCACACCCTCCGTCCGCAAGCGAGCGCGCACGGAGGAGCGGGCCTCGACTACGTGCAGGCGCACTCCTGCCGCTTGGAGCTCGTCGGCCAACCCCGCGAGCGCGTGGGCGCTCTGCATGTCCACATACGGCGCCGCCGAAAGGTCCAGCACCACGAGCCGGGGCAGGGCAACTTGGGTGCGGACGCGATCCTGGATGGTGTCGCATACATGCTCGATGTTGAAATACATCAGGCTGGCCTCCGGTCGGAAGATCAGGACGCCGGGAATCAGTTCGTTGTCCGGATGCCGCTCGCGGTCCGAGAACCGCCGCGTGCCTGGGATGCGTCCGAGCAGCGCCACGTTAGGGCGGGAAGCACGCCGGATCAACAGCACCAGGGAAATAATGGCGCCGATCAGGACGCCCTTCAGCAGCCCAAAGCACAAGACGCCGAGGAACGCCCCGCTCGCCACGATGTACTCGGTGCGATTGGTGCGTCGGAGATGGCGAAGCACAGACATCTGGAACAGGCCGGTAACCGCCACCAGCACAATGGCCGCCAGCACCGGCTGGGGCAGGTAACGCAGCATGCCCGAGAGAAACAGGACAACCACCAGGATGATCAACGAGGCGACCAGGCCCGAAAGCGGCGTGCGCGCGCCGCCGCTCTCGTTCACGAGCGATTGCGACATGCCACCACTGACGGGAAAGCCCCGGCCTAACGCGGTCGCCAGGTTCGCGGCGGCGAGCGCCAGGAATTCCTGGTTGGCGTCCAGCCGGCCCCCGTGTTTGGCCGCGAACATGCGGCCGATGGCGGCAGTCTCCACGGCGCCGAGGAGAAAGCACGCCAGGGCCAACGGCAGGAGATTATTCAAGTCCCGCCACGCAGAGGCCGGGTTGCCCCAGTCTAACGCGTGGGGCAGTCCGAGTTGCGGCAGGCCCTGGGGCACCTCGCCCAGCAGTTTCACCCCGTGTCGACCCAGATCGGTGCAAGCAGCGACGACGATACTCCCGATGACGACGAACAAGGCGACCGGCCGGTTCTTGAGATACACCTTCCCCAATACCAGCAGCGCCAGTGCGGCGAGTCCAAGGCTCAGGGAAGCGGCGTTGGTTTCATCGAGGTGCGAGAGGAAGCTGCCGGCTCGTTCCCAGAAACTGCCGTGACCACCTTTGAACCCAAAGAGCTTCGGCAATTGGGTACTCGCCAGGAACAGCGCCACGCCGCACTTGAACCCGACCATCACGCTCTCGGAGATGAAGTTGACGATCGAACCCGCCTTGGCCAACCACGCGACGAAAGCGATGAGCGCGACGAGGAACGCTGTGCCCGCGGCGAGCGCGCCGAAGCGCGCCGGGTTGCCGCCGGCCAGCTCTCCCAGCGATGCCCCCACCAACAGCGAGATGGCCGAGGTGACCGTGATCGCCGTGTGGCGCGAGCTGCAAAAGAGCCAAAAGACCAACCCGGAGCAAAGGCAGGCGTAAAGCCCCGCCTGCGGCGGCAGGTTGGCCAGCGAGGCATCCGCGATGCCGGCAGGCAGCAGGTAGGCGGCGAGCGTGATGCCCGCCACCACATCGCCTCGCAGCCAGCTCTTGTCATAGGTGCGGAGCCATGTGAGGGCTGGGAGTGGGATGGGCATGAGGCGTGCGGTTGGCAATTGGCAATTGGCAGTTGGCAATCGGCGATTGGTCGTTCGTGGTTGACACCGATCAGTCTTTCATGATCGCAACTTAGCCCAGCATCGAGCCGACCGGCAGGTTGGCCACTGGGCAGCGCGCCTGACGCAAAACGCGTTCCGAGGTGGTCCCCCGCAGACCGTCGAGAAATCCGTCCGGACCGTCCGTGGTCATGACGATCAGGTCAGCCGCGAGTTCGGCCGCAGCCGCCAGAATCGTGTTCACCGGATCGCCCTCCCGGGCGACCCGATTCCAGGTCCAGCCCGTTCCCTCCGGCAGCTTCACCGAGGGCATTTCGCCGGACGGCCCGACATGGAGCAGAGTGACGGTGCCGTCGGACAGGCGCAGGCTGCGCACAATTCGCGTAGCAGCTTCCACCGCGGGCTGCGGCCGTGGTTTCGTCGTTATGGGAATTAGGATGCTCCCAAGAGACACGGAGCCGTCCGTCTGCGAGACGAAGCCTGCCATGCCGTGCGGGATGAAAAGCGTCATTTGGCCCGCGCCGCGCGCGATCGGTTCGCCCACGGATTTTTCGAACCAACGCATCCGCCCCTGGTGTTGGTGCACCGCCAAGACGACCAGGTCGGCCGGGTGCTCGGCCAGAAAGCCGAGGGAGGCTCGGACCGGATCCTTGGCAGCGGCGATGACTTTGCTCACCTCGAGCCCGAGGTTGCCGACCGCGCTCTTGGGACTGCCCGGCGGGATAAGGCGCCAACGCTCGAGCGTGTCGCGCACTCCAGGGAAATCGCTCCAGTCAGCACTCCCCTCCGTCGCGACGTGCAGCATGGACAGCCTGGCTTTGGTCAGAAGCGCGATCTTGAGTGCGTGGGCGAAGGCGACTTCGCTGGCCGCAGAAAAGTCCGACGGGTGAAAAATCGACTCGATGCGGAATTCTGCGAGTGGATCGGTGAGGTTCATCGTGAGGGTTCGGGAGGTTCTTGTTCTTCGAGAGGAGTTGCGAGCCGACAGAAGTCGGCCACGACCTTGTTCGGCAACGACTGGCGGGGCGCGCAGCGGAGATTGGCGGTTTGTGTCCTTTCGTCGGCGCTGTCGGCTCGTTCAGCCCTCGCTTGAGGCTGGAGCTCGGGGCGGGTTCGAGGGCATCCGCGACGACGGTTGACCGGTCGGCGAGATGGTGTTCGCCATCGATCACTGTCCTGGTTGACACGACGCACCGCCCTGCCCGAGGCCGCGGCGGCGGTCATCTCCTCGATCATGCTATTCACTGGGACACCCTGAATTCGGTAGCCGGCATCCTCCGTCAGCAGGTCGTAGGAGCGCGTGATGCCGTGGCGAGAATTAAGGCCGATGACTCTCCGGCCCGCGATGGTGTGCCCAACTCGGATGTCGCGGGCCCGAATCCCGGCCAGGCGGTGCATGCCGCAGAGGTCCACCGCGTTGCCGCCGGCAAAAGTGACCTGGAGAAAGACGGTTTCGAGACTCTCCAGGTAGGAGTGTTTCTGCAGGATCAATACGGGCTTGCCGGAAAAGCCAATCACTGCATCGCCCGGCTCCAACTTGTCAATGGGCTTCGGGCCGGATGGGGTGTCTACCTGGGTACGCTCGGGAATACAGGAGAATGCCAATTTCACTCCGGCGTAGGGCATGGCGACGCCGATCAACGGGCCAATCAGATTGCAGCCGCTGAGAGCCGCCGTTCCCAGAAGGAAGGCGAGCAGGAGAGACTGCGAAGCCTGTCTCATGAATGCTCCAGCCCGAGTGCTGGCTGTGGTGGCTCTTCGGGCGACTTGCCTGCTGATTCGGATATGTAGATCTTCACTGGCGCCGACCGATTCTTGACCAGGACCGTCTTGCTTTGCCAGGAGTCGCTCGGTTCGCGCAGCCGGGCGTAGGTCGCCTCGGAGATCCCCAGGCACATTGGATCAGTCACCGATTCGATGCGAGCGGCGGTGTTGACGACGTCGCCGATCACCGTCACATCCTTGCGGCTGGAGGTGCCGATCTCGCCCTGGATCACGGAGCCGGAGTTGACACCGATTCGGATGTGGACTCCCTCGAGCCCGCGCACGCGCCGCATCTCGTTCAGGCGCGCAACAGCGGAAAGGACCTTCCCGCCGGCGGCAACCGCATCGTTGGCGTCGATGAACACCGCCATGATCGCGTCGCCGATGAACTTGTCGATGTCGCCGTGGCATTCGCGGGTGATCACCTCGCACACCCCAAACAGCTCGTTCAACATCGTCGCGACCACCTCCGGCGAGTTTCGTTCCGAGAAGCTCGTAAAGCCGACCACATCCAGGTAGAGAACCGTCAGTTCCCGGACCCGCGCCTTGCCCTCCGCGCCGCTCTGGAGATTATCCATGACTTCCTCCATGGTTGCCGCCGAGACGTAGCGTTTGATCAACTCATTAAACTTCTCCTGGAGCAACCGAAAGTCCTCCTCGAGGGTGATGTCGCGGAACACCTCGATGCCGGCGATGATGGCGCCGCGTTCATCGCGGATGGCGCCGATATGCGTGTAAACGGGGAACCTGTGGCCGTCGCGATGCGTCGGGTACACCTTCGCGCGGATGCTCTCCCCTGTCTGGATCGAGCGCTGCAGCGGGCAGGCCGAGAAGCAGAGCATCGTCCCGTTGGCGTCGATGTGATTGAGCATGCTGTCGTGGCAGCAGCGCCCCATGACGTCCTTCTTGAGGTGCCCGGTGATCTCCTCGGCGGCGCGGTTCCAGAAAACAATCCGCCGCTCCTGATCCACGATATAAACGCCGTCGAAAATGCTGTCCAGGACTGTGGACAGCACACTGCGGCCATCCTGGAGTTCTCGGTAGATCGCGTCTTTGTTCATCTGTCCGGCCTTTCAGCTTTCGCGACGGTCTCTCTGGTTATCGATGTCGCGCTTTGTCGATCATTCCTGTTGATCACGGGTTTCTGGTGTCCAGGGTGGCAAGACGGTTTGAAACCGGAGGGAACCGTGCCGTCACAGTCAAGGCGGAGGCACCCCAGGCGTGGCGCCCGTCTGGGGTTGGTAAGGCGG
The DNA here is from genome assembly GCA_022710935.1 of Verrucomicrobiota bacterium. Taxonomy (GTDB): domain Bacteria; phylum Verrucomicrobiota; class Verrucomicrobiia; order Limisphaerales; family J093; genus MWFF01. Next base: position 56,486 of record JAKLFY010000003.1, on the reverse strand, counting down.
CACGACAATGCGGTGGCCGAGCACCACACAGTTGAAGAGGGCCCGGCTGACTTGATAGCGCGTCAGGAATCGGTTGCTGCCGGGGGCTTCTTCGTGCGTGACCACCACCTGCTGGTCGAGATCGAAAATGCGGGCCATGAGGGTTTGGTGCTGCCAGACCGCCGGATTGGCCAGGTCGATGTCCGAGGCAAAATGAAGGAGCTTGCGTCCGGCTTCCCAGAAGACCCAGGTCTCGTTGGCCACGGGCGAGAGCGGGGCCATATGGACGATCTGTTCCTCCGCCGGCGTGCCGGTCGGAAGAAGGCCTTCCTTGGCGGCCTGCTCCCGGACCGCCGTGCGGAGGCGCTCGATCAGGGCGGCGTCCGGCTCGTCGCGTTGGTTCCGCGTGCGGAACAAGTAGTCCCGCATCTCTTGCATGTCCACTTCGACGACGGCGCACGACTGGGGCGGCCGAATGGGCATTTGGCCGCGGATGACTTGGGTGATTCTGAAGTTCTGGCTTTTCACCTCGGTGCCCAGCTCCTCGATCGTGTAATCGGACTTCTTGACTTTCACCCGCAGGTCCAACTGCGGCAGGAGAATCTCGCCCAGAACGCTCCGGTCGCCCGCGTCGAGCCTGGCTTCGAGGCGGCGTGCCCAGAACACAAAGCGCTTGGCTCCGACAATCCGTTCCACTTCGGATTCGTTCAGGTGCCAGCGATAGAGGTGACGCACCACTTCATAGAGGTAGGAAGGCTGCAACAGTTCCGGCGGCGCGTCCACAGGGCGTTGGGAGGATGGGCTCTGCAAGTTCTGGCAGGCCGGCAGCAGAACCACCAAAACCACGCATAGCGCGCAACCGGCAGTTTTCGAAATGCTCATTTGGGTGTCTTTCTGAGAGTGAAGAAGCGATTGCCGCCCAGGGAACCCTCCTCGTCGGCAGGAATCGAGACAAAATTGCCGCCGGGGTGGTAGGAGTCCACGTCGGTCATCCAGGAGTAAGCGCGACCCGTGACTTGCACTGGACCGACGCGCGTGAGCCCGGCATAACGGTCAGCCCCCTGGATGCCTGTTTTGACATAAGCGCGCGCCAGGCCCTGGGCGTAGTTCAGCAGTCCCGCAAAGCGCCCGGGTTTGCTCCCGGTGTTGGCGATCTTCAGCAAATAGTCGAGGCGTTCCTCCACCCGCGGGGCGGTGACAAAACGTCCCTGGGCGTCGCGATAGAAACCTTCGCACTGCCGCCGGCCGCCGGTGCCCGTGATGACATCGATGATATTCGTCGAGCGGACTCCGGCGACATGCTGCTGCTGATAGCCGTTGGGGATCAGACGAATGCGCGATTCCAGCACCCAGAGAATCTGCAGCATGGCGGCTTGGGATTTGGCCTCGCTTTCGTAGGCGCGTTCACCCGGGAAAGGCACCTCATTGATGAGCAACCGGGCCAGGTAACCGCTGGTCGTGTCGGCCCGGTCCAGTTGTGCGAAGGGGGCGGATGCCTGGGCCCGGGCGGTGGTGACGATCAGCACCAGAGGCAACAGACAACGACACACCGAAGGGGCAACTCCGGCCGTCAGGGTCGTCGGTTTCATAGTTGGTCGAGGCGGTTTCGAACCCGGTCATCGAGTTCCGTAAAGAGATCACCGAAGATTGATGAGTTTGACCACGTCTCCCGTCCAGCCGGTCGGGTGGCTCGCGCGCAGTCCTGCCCCGTTGTCAGCGTGAACATTCCAGGCATCACCGCCCTCGCTGTAATCCTCGCAGACGGTTGTCCATTGCCGCTCGCTCAGGTATCACATCCTTCCAGTTGCCAGCACACTGCCAGTATTTCTCGACGTGGATTTGACCGGGCCATTGTCTCGTGCCCTCGACGAAACCGTCCCGGGCAAACAACTCGATCATGCCTTCCGCCATCTGTGGACTTCCGCAGAGGAAAACGTGGGTGTTGTCCCGTGCCAACCGCCTTCCCCATGCCCGCTCGAGCGCACCGCCGGTCCACACGTCCTGGACGTGACCGATCGCCCCCTTCCAGGGAACGACCTCCTCCCCGGGACGGCTGATGACGGGCAGGTAGGTGAAGTTCGGACGGAGATGCTGCATGGCCATCAGGATCAAACGGTACCCCAAATCCCAGGAGTGGCGCTCGCCGTGGATAAACGCGACCCGGCGCTTGGCCTGAAGCTCGAAGTCGGTTTGAAGCATGCTCACGAACCGGCCTGTTCCTCTTTGAACTGCTATGGTGTGACGCGCAGGTCGCGCAAGATGTCGTCCACCGCCGCCTGGATGTTGGCCGCCCGGGCGTCGGCGGAGGGATTGCGAAGGACGGGGCGCGTGGTGTATCCGCGTTTGAGCAGCTTGAAGCTCCTTGCGTCGATGACGTCGATGACGAGTGTGCCGGCCTCGAAGTAATTCGGGTTCTTGCTCCCGGTGTAGGCGGCGTGCGCCTTGTCCACCAGTTTGTCAGGGTCCTCGCTGTTGGCCAGGTAGTCACTGACCGACACGATCGAGGCGTTGTTACCGACGACAAGCAAGTAGCCCACCGTGACATCGCCGCCCCCATCCGCTTTCGCGATGCCTTGCTTGGCCAGGTTCGTCGTGATGGCTTCTTGAATCATGGCATGGACCGGTTTCCAGCGAGCCGCGGGAGGGCTGGCAGGGTTGACGAAGCTGAAGGTCCGCGCGGGAATCGGCCCGCGGTCAACCTTGGCCGGAGTCGAGGAACAGCCCGCCAGCACAATCGCCAACCCGGCGCTGGCCAGGCTCGCCCGGAACCAAGTAGCCGCGGACGTGAGTTCGAGCCATTTCGCTCGTAAAGAAAACAGGTGGTATTTGTGGGGTATGTTCATGGCTGGTGTGGTGACGAAGTGTACGGTCAGGTTGGCAGGGATGCGAGCCGTTTGAGTCTATGCAGTTGAAGCTGGTTGCAGCGCTATTCGGTTTTGATCACTTTCCCAAGGGGCGGCATATCGGCGGCAATATTCAAATCCATAAACAGCGCCATCTGATGCTCGACCTGAAGGAATTGCGCTGCCCGAGCCGGGGAGACCGCCTTGGTGATTCTCTTCTGGTATTTCTTCCAGAGATCGAGGCGGGCCTGAACGTTTTTCAACCACCGCCGGGCAATCGAGTTCGCGGCGGCGTCATCGAGGCTGTCGGTGGCGCAGCGTTCGGCAAACTCACGCAGCAAGGCCACCTTCTGGTCGGCCACGACAGCCAGCTCCTTCTCGTACCGGCGGTACACGGGCCAGAATCTCTCGGCTTCGGGGCCGGTCATTTGCATGGCCTGGTTCAGGGTCCGCACTTTGAAGGCGTTGACGTCCGAACGGAAGGTCTCGAACACAGCCCGCAAGTCATCGGAATCTGCGTCGGCAGGGGTCTGAGCAGAGCTCGCCACGCTGCCAAGGGCCAGCGCGGCGGTGACGAGTGAAAGGTGAAGTGTGGTTTTCATAGGTTCAGGATGTTGGTGGTGGAGCCTGCGGGGCAAGCACTTACTGGTTGAGTTTCGGGTCTTTCCAATACTTGGTTCCTTGGACCGTCGCCTGCAGAGACAGGCCGCTTTCAGTGAACTGGTAGACTTCCATTCCGCCAGGGGTGCTGACAGCCGCGGAGATCTTGTCTGCGGCTGTGCTGCCGGCGCGGGCATCGGTCGTGGCTCCGGCCGCGACGGTGCCTTCTTTGAAGTCCACGTTGGCCTTGGCACCACCCTCGACGGACAGGCCGCTGTCCTTGTACTTCGCAGAGGCGTCGCCCTTGCCGCCGAACTGCCAGCCTTGCTCGACGAACTGCTGCATCACTTTCGCGTCGTTGAACACGAAGATGACGCGCAGATCCTTGACGCCCAGACCAACACCCCCGCCGAGCGAGGCCACGCACATAAACGTGTCCTTGGCAGTCTGGTTGTTTCTGACCACGCCGTAGCCTCGCCCGGAGGCGAGCATGAAGAGGTTCACGTCGGTCTGCTTGAACGTCGCATAGCCGGGAGCTTTGGCGATACGGTCCTTCAGTTCCGGTTTGGTATTGTAGAGTTCAGCGAGCGTTTCGTCGCGCTGCTGACGGACGACTTGCCGCTTTTCCTCCGGGCTGTCGCCTTTGGGGCCAAAGAGGGCGGCCTGCACCGCTTGCGGCAGCAGCATCGCGGCGCAGGCGAGCAGCGCCAACCCCAAACGAATCGTGTGGTTTGTGTTAGTTTTCATACCTGACCCCTGACCCGTCACCCCTATGGGTCGCAGTCTACTTGGCTTCCGAAGAGAGCGCACTCTCCATTTTGTCCATTTCTTTGAGGGCGGACTTGACGGCCTTGTCCACGAATTGGCGATTCCAGTTGGCGCTGCTGACGGTGCTCTTGATCGCCTTCACCCCTCCGGGCGTCACGTCCGAGGCGAGGGCTTTCTGGATGTCCGCCAGGTCGGAAAGAAAGGGTTTGAACTTCTCGCCTGCCAGCTTGAGCGACGCCTCGACTTTGTCGTAGCTCACTTGGACAGCATCCAGGCGCTTCTGGGCCTTCTTTCGCAGGGACCCGTTGCCAATGCTATTGACGGTGCTCTGCCAATCCTGGAAGTACTTGCGACCATCACCGGCCATCCAGAGCACCCGCGTCTTCGTCCACTCAGCGGCCGCCTGCGTCTGACTGACCTGCTTGCAGTAGGCGTTGTAGGCGGGGCGCAGATCGCCTTCGGTCTGTCTAGTGAGGGCGTTAATGGCGTCGAGCGTGGCCTTGAGTTGCGCGTCCGTCCGAGTCGCTTCTGAGTGGGCGTCACGGATGCTCTGGGCGAGTTGTTCCTGGCTGGCCTGCGCTGTGATCGCCAGCAGGCTCACGATCCCGATAGCTAACAAGGTGTGCGCTTTCATCGTGGTTGTCCGTTTTGTTGTTTCGTCATTGTTTTGTATTCTGTCTCCGTGCCATCAACCGACCGCGGTCATCTCGCAGGTGCGGTGGCGGCAAATCTGCCGGAATCCCGAGATTCACGCTCACTTCAGTTGGTTCGCCACTTTGTTGAGCAGGGACCAGTACGGCCCACTGCGGGTGACCGAGAGGGGCACTTCGTCCTGAAAAAACGGGTCACTGCCGCCAGTCACCAGGTAGGCTTTGGCATGCAGTTGATGGGAACCATCGCCCAGATTCACAATGTCCACCCGGACACGCTTGATCGTGCGCGCGCCCGAGTGGGCGGCGACGAGACCATCACGCGACAAGGTGGTGAGGCCGGAAGCGGCCTTCTCGAAAACCAACTGCCCCGACCCGGCCATGGCACCCAGGTAGCCGTCGGCAGCAAAGACCTGCGCGGTCGTGGTGACAATGTCCTGGACCGTGTGGTTGCGAATTGTCACGGACGCAACGCTTTCGGTGCCCGGCCCTCCCAGCGTGCTACAGCCGGCGCCCATGAGGACGAGCATCACTCCCATCCAGGCGATGAACGCGGTCAGACAAGGCAGGAAGGACAAACGGAACCTGGATGGGCGCATAACAGACTGGATCGATTGCGTGATCACACCATGTCTCGGAGGCACTTGATGTTGCTCAGTACTTCTCCGGCACGAAACGTCGACCCTCGAGCGAGGCCTGATCATCGTAGGCCCTTTTCATTGAACGCCTCGGCAACTTCACCTTCTCACGCGGCACCTTCTTGTAGGGGATCAAGCTCAAGATGTGACGAATACAGTTGAGCCGCGCGCGCCTCTTGTCGTCCGAACGCAGGATGTACCACGGTGCCCATTTGGTGTCCGTCGCCTTGAGCATCAGGTCACGGGCGCGCGAGTACTCGAACCACTTGCTGCGCGAGGGCAGGTCCATCGGGCTGAGCTTCCACTGACGCAGCGGATCCGCCAGACGCGCCTCGAACCGCCGTTTCTGTTCCTTATCGCTGACTTCGAGCCAGATTTTGATGAGCAGGATACCTCCATTCACGATGTACTTTTCGATTTCCGGGCACAGCTCGAGAAAGCGGCGATGCTGTTCTTTCGTGCAGAAACCCATCACAGACTCGACACCGGCGCGGTTGTACCAACTGCGATCGAAGATCACGACCTCGCCCGCCGCCGGGAAATGCTGCATGTAACGCTGGAAGTACATCTGGGTCTTCTCGCGGTCCGATGGCGCGGGGAGCGCCACCAGTCGAAAGACGCGCGGGCTGACACGCTCGGTGATGGCCTTGATGGTGCCGCCTTTGCCCGCGGCGTCGCGGCCCTCGAAGAGGATGATGACCCGCAAGCCCCTGTGTCTGATCCAATCCTGGAGCCGGCACAGCTTGGCTTGCAGTTTGCGCAGTTCCTTCTCGTATCGCTTGGCCTTCAGCTTCCCGCGATCACCGTCGTTCGGGTCTGGTTTCTTGCTCATGGGGCACGGTGGCGTTCAGGTCCCTTGATGGCGACTGTTCGCGTGTGGTGTTGGTCGTTCGGTTTGCTCGATGGTCCGGTTTGCTTCTGCCACCGTGGTTGGCTCGAAGCTGCCGCCGAGCGACAAATGCAGATTCACGCGCTGGGCCAGTTGCTCGCTCTGCACGCGCAGCAGGGCCAACCGGGCCGCGTGAAGGTTGAGCTGCTGTTGCTCTACCGCCCGCAAATCCCCTTGGCCGATACGGTAGTTGGTCTGGGCCAGATCGAGCGCGCGCTGATTCTCAGTCGCCGCCTGCTCGAGGAAATGCTGGCGTTCGCCTAACGCCCGGGCGGTCGAAAGCGAGTTCTCGACTTCGCTCAACGCGCGGAGGGAGATGCGGGCGTATTCGGCCACCGCTTGCTCCTGCTCGAGCGAGCGGATCTCGACCTGTGTCTTGAGGGCGCCGCCCTGGTAGATGGGAGCGAGGAGCTTGGCTCCGGCGCCGCCGGTCGGGTTCTCGAAATCCTGCTTCAACTGGAGAATGTCGCTGTCGATGGCCGCGACATTGGCATTGAGGATGAGGCGCGGCAGCCGCGCGGCCTTCGCCTCCCCCACGCGATGAAAGGCGGCGGCCACCCGGCGTTCCGCGGCGACCACGTCGGGGCGCCGTTCCAACATGTCAAGCGGCAGACCGGCGGGAATCGCGCTCGGGAGGGCAGCCAGGTCGCGGCGAGCCTCGAGTTCTGCCGCAGGGTACCGGCCGAGCAGCAGTTCCAGGGCGCGCAGGGTCTGCTCATGAGCGAATCGCACTTGCCTGGCCGTGTCCTGGTAGGTGGCCAGGGCGGCGCGGGCCAGGGCAATTTCCTGTTCGCTGCCGGGACCGATTCGACGCCGCGTCTCGGCGAGCGTCAGCAACTGCCGTGCCGCCAGGACCATGTCCTCGGCGATCCGGAGCTGAAGCCAGGTTTCACTCGCCGTGAACCAACTCCTGGCGATTGTGGCCGCCAACATAGTTCACCACCCGCACATCGTGGGAGGAGGGCGCGACAATATTCAACAGCAGAATCAGCACGGTCAGCCCGAGAATCGGAAGGGTGATGGTGATGACCTGACTAACGATGTTCCAGGGGAGCCACTTAAACTTGAAAAAGATCAGCCAGACAAAGAAGGAGTATATGCCGAGGAGCAGGATTTCCATGGGTCAGGCCTTTCCTTGGTGGGTGGTGGATTCTTCCGCCAGTTTGGACTCGAGTTCCGCCACGCGTTGGCGCAATCGCATCAACTCCTCCCGTTCCTTTTCCCGCGGAGGCGCTTCCGGCTCCTCGTGGCCGTGGGGCACTCTGTCCGTGCCGTAGGCCAACCGATACAGAACCGGCTTCGAGTAGGCCCACAGCCAGGCCAACGGCCAGAGCAGCCCGCCGAAAACGAGGGACAGCAGGCACAGCGTTTGAATGGCTTGCGCCTGAGGATGTTGTCGCCTTTCGGCGATCTTTTCTGGCAGGATATGAACGATCCAGAAGACAGCGATGCCAACGAGCGGGGCGACGACCAGCACGACCCACGTCAGCACGTCAGCCACTTTGTCGAGCGACTCACCTTTGAACATCGAGGCGTGGGCCTGAGGCGCTCCCAGCAGCAGCGCCACCAGCAGGCCAGATCGCCATCGGGTGGATCGAGATCGTTCTCTGGCCGATGGCGGCGGGAGGCATCGAACATTGCGCGATTGTATCATGGGATCCTCTTTGTTGTATCTCCAACTGCAATCAGGTGCGGTGGGTTTCCAGAAGCTTGCGGATCTCAACTTCCCGGTCGGTGTCCACCGTAGTATGGAGGAGCGTACATCCCCTCAGCAACGGCCCAATCTTCTCTCCAAGCCGGTCGAGTTGCGTCTTGCTTCCGAGCAAAGCCAGGGCGGAGGTGCCTGGTCTGAGGGCCGCGCCGAGATCCTTTGCGAAACGATCGTTCACGCCGAGATCGGAAAGCGCCCCGAAAACGGCGCCCACGCCTGCGCCCACCGCGCTGCCCGCCCAGGGGAGCATGAAGATCGCACCCAGGATCAGGCCCGCCACCGAGCCGGCGGACGCACAGCCCGCCACGACACTCGCCGACTGGTGCAATTGCACCTTGCCACTCGCATCACGGGTCACAACGACGGCATCTACCAGGTCGAACAGGGACTCGCCCTGTAAGTCGACCATTGCATCCCGTAGCCGGAAGGCTTGGGTGGCGTTGTCGAAGGCCAACACATTGAGGTTGATCATGGCGCGATTTTTGTGCGTCGGTCGGGCATCAATCTTTGCGGGGACCGTCATCTTCAGGTTTGTTGTGTCGGTGCCTTTGTGGCGGGTTCCTGCCAGAGGGAAGGCGACACCCAATTGTACTGGATCGCCAGCATCCGCAACACAAAGGTGACAAGAATGGCGAGCAGGGCGGCTGGGGTTGCCTCCATCTCGATGCGCACGACCAGCAAAGCGAACAGCAGGCAACCGGCAAACGCGGCCAGAACGTAGAACTGGCCCGGCTTAAACAGCAACGGTTCATCCCTCACCAGGACGTCCCGCAACAAGCCGCCGCCTGACGCGTTGATCACGCCCACGAGCACGGCCGCGGCGACACTCAGGCCTGCGTTCAACGATTTCTGCACTCCCACGACCGCATAGGCGCCCAGCCCCAAGGCATCGAGACAGGCGATGACTTGGTTGAGACGCGAGACCCGGGACAGGAAGTATTCGATGCGCACCCCCAGCGAGTCGAACCAGGCGATCATCCTGAACCAGACTATCAACCTGGGGCGGAATAGCAGAGCGCAGCACCCGGCCAACAGGATCATCAGCATGTAGCGTGAATCCGACGTGACCGCGGGCGGGCCCTGCTGGATGAAGAGGCCGTCTCGGATCAAGCCGCCGCCGACACCTGTGACGAAGGTCAGCGCAAACAAGCCGATCACATCATATTGGCGCTTCAACGCGACCAACGCGCCGGTCAGGCCAAAGAACAGGGTGGCGGCCAGATCGATCTGAATCGGCAAGTTGAATTGGCTGGGAGGCATGAGGCAAATTCGACTTCAACGGACCGCGGCCTTGTCGTTCCGTCCAGATCGTATCCATCTTGCGGAGCTTCGCTGACGCGTCCACCGCCGACGTTTGAGAAAATGGCTGAGAGCCCGCATTTCAGGTGAAATGTGTCGGTGACCGGTCAGATAACATCAGAAGTTGGTGAGAAATGCGGGCTAAGGGGTTCATCGCACCAGCTTGTACTGGAGGCTGAGTTGCACGCGATGATCGTCACCGCTGTTGCCGTTCTGGGCCTCTTTGCGCCCGTACAGATATTCGAGGCCCACGTAGAAGTTCTTCGTGGGCGCCCAGATAAGATTAGCCTGGGCATAGTGGGTCTGGTCGTAGGCGAAGTCGCCCTGTTCCGAGCTGCTATCCAACTGCACGTATCCATAGCTGACGGTGGATCGCCACTTCTCGCTCCATTGGTGCCGGTAGCCGAGCATCGCTCCCCACGCCCTGAGCAAATGCAGATCGCCCAACGCATCCACCACGCCAGCACTGCCGCTGGGGAGATCCTGGATGTACCGGCCAATGCCGTCGCCGTAGCTGAGGGTGGCGACGAGGCTGTCCGAGCCGAACGTCTTCAGCCCGCCGGAGACGTTCAGTCCCCACCCCATCGCGGAATCGTCGGGGCCGGCGTTGTTATCGTAGGAGAGGCTGCGCAGGATTCCACCGACTTGGATGTGGCCCGGCTTGCCTTCCCAGCGCCAATTGCCAGCGAAATCCGGCATCGTGTTGCGTCCGTCGGCGCCCTCAGGAAGGTTGCTCAGATCGCTCTTGGGCTGCTCGATGGCAACCGCCGCGTACATCTTCTGCTTGATGAGCGGGAGCGTGTAACGGAGTTCGGGTTGACGGACGACGGGCAACACCCCAGGCCCTTCGAAGTCCAACGTGTCCGGAAACGAATCCGGATCGTAGAAGGTACTCCAGGTCTGCCCGACGGTGCCCGCTTTCGTGCGCACGACACCGTAGTCCGCCTCGACTTTCTCGGCCTCGGCCCGAAGGTCGATGCCCAACAGCTTGGGCCCCAGTGTGCCACAGACATAAATGACGCCGAACGCGCCGAACACATAGCAGAGCGCGTCCGCCACCGCGACGTGGCTGATCAGTTTCTGCTTGGTCTCGTCCGGGATGTTCGTGAGCGCCTGGATGGCCTCACTGGCGGTGCCGATCGCAGGCGATTCGGTCAGCGCCCCCGAGACGAGGCCGCCAGCAAAGCCGAGGTCCAGCTTCAGGACGCTGGCCACCACCCACGCGGTGACCAGACCGACGACCGGCACGAAGGCCCCGAGGACACCGAACCGCCACCCTTGGCCTTTCATGGCCTTGAAGAACTTCGGCCCGACCGAGTAGCCGATGCCGAACATGAACAGGAGAAACACGACCGATTTGGCCATCGCGGCGACCGGCACTTTCACGAGGGCGCCGATCAGGATACCTGCGAGCAGCGAGCCGGTCGCCCCACCCAAGCTGAACCCGCGGAACTTCAGGTTCCCGATCGCATAACCGAGTCCGAGTGCGAGATAGACCGCCAACTCGGGGTTCTTGGTGAACAGTTGGGTGAGCCAGGGCATAATCGGATCATCACTTCGAGAGCACCATCGCGAAGTAGCCAAAGACCGTCAGCAGCACCCCGGACACGGCATACCCCACCGGGAAGCCCACCCACGGAACACTGCTCTGGATTTCCTTGGCCGCCTCCCGGCACGGGCCCGAGTGCGAACGCGCGCCGGCGACACCGCCCATGAGCACGGCCGGGTTGATCTTCATCAGGTGATAGCCAATGGCCCAAGTGAGAATGGGCGGGATCGTGCTGGCGATGAAACCTGCCAGGAAGATGAACAACGCGATCTTGCCTGTCAGTTGGGCCAACAGCGTCGCACCCGCATTGATGCCGACAATCGCGATGAACGTCACCAAGCCCAGGTCTTCGAGGACATTCCGGGCCGCGTTGGGCGTGCTGCCAAAGAACCGCAGACGCGAAACAATCGACGAGACGAAGATGCCCGACAGCAGCAGGCCGCCCGCGTTGCCGAGGCCGACGGAGAAGCTGCCGATTGGCACGTTGATCTGCCCGATGAGGAGGCCGGCGACCATGCCGACGGACAAGGTCAAGAGGTCCGTGGCCGTGCTCGGTCGCGCGACCTTGCCGATTCTCTCGACCACCTTGTTCACCGCCGCCTTGAGGCCCACCACAAACAAGACGTCGAAGCGCTTGAGCTGCGTGTCCGCGCCGACGGGCACGGGCACACCGCCGCGCTCCAGTTTCACGACCTGTAATTGTCCGGCAAAATCCTCGTCGCGGAATTCCTTCAGCGCGCGGCCTTCCACGGCCTTCTCGGTGATCAGGATCTCGGCCTGATCGAGCGGGATGCTCAGTGCCCTTGCGTCCGGCACTTCGGGTCCGAGCAGGCCCATGTTCGAGGTTAAATCCTCGACTTTGCCCGCGAACGCCACGATATCGCCCTTCTCCAGGCGCAGCCCGGCGTCGGCGCCGAGCGACTCACCCGCCCGGACCACGTTCAGGACGCGGTATTGAGGGTAGCCGCTGCGCAACTGGGCAATGGTCTTGCCCGCCGAAGCCGGATTTTCGAGCCTGTAAGCGCGGAGCCCGACCGGCCGGTAGCCGCTGAGGCCGGCGTCGTCTACGTTGGCAACGCCGTGGGCCTGTTCATATTCCTTGGCTGCCGTCTTCGCGTCCAGGCCCCACCAGCGCGGCAGGTATTTGCAGATGAGAATGATCCCGACCGTGCCCCAGATATAGGTCACTCCGTAGCCGAGCGCGATCATGGCCGACACCGCCTCGGCAGTGCTGCCGGCCGGAACCTTGTAAGCGCCCTGCGTCACCGCCATTTCCGCCGTGCCGATGGCGGCGGACATGGTTTGCGAGCCGGCGAGAATGCCGCCTGCCGCACCAGGGGGCAGGCCGAACAGCCTCGCCCCGAGCACCACGAGCACCAGGCCGAGCACGCTGCATATGACGGCCAGGATCGTGAACTTCAACCCGTCCTTCTTCAGGCTGTTGAAGAACGAAGGCCCGACGCGCAAACCGACCCCATACATGAACAGGTAGTAGAAGAGCGACTTGGCGAAGTTATCGAGCTGGAGTTTGACACCATAGGTCGAGGCCCACGTAGCCAGCGCGCAACCGACGACGACTGCCGCGGCAACCATGCCCAACCCGTAACCTTTAATGTTGAACTTCCCCACATACACCGCCATCCCGATCGTGAAGAACAGGAGGATGTAGGGGTTCGCTTTGAGGAATTCGAAGAATGCTTGCATCGGCGGAGTCCTTTCTTGCTCGAGGCGAATGATCGACGGTTTACTTGGCGGCCTTCTTGGCACTGGGGGCACGCAACTTGTCGGGCTTGATGAGTTTCAAACCGTGAGCCGCGTGGTAGCCGTGGATCTCCTTCACATCGAGCTTGCGCATGAAGGTGATTGTGTCTTCCGTGATGACTTGGCCTGGCACCATGATTGGGAAGCCGGGCGGATACGGAATGACGAAGTTCGCCGACACCATCTCCGGCCCTTTCTTGAGGCGCTCGTCCACTTCCTTGCTGGCCAGCTTGATGTACTCGCAGTTGGACTCATCGTAGGCCATGAAGAACGCGGGCCGCATATGTCCCTCGTTGCTCACTGCCTTGGGGTCATCGCGGAAGGCGTCGTGGAACCGGCTGAAGTTGGGCAGGTCGGGCACGTCCGTCATCAGCGACTTGACCCTGGCGTCAAGCGCAGTGCGGCCGCCTTGGGCGAGTTTCTGCTCGATCTCGCGCGACAGATCGACGAGTGCTTTGATCAGCAGGGCGGCGTCGCTGTGCGTGTTGTTGATGTTCGTCTGCACCAGCACGCTATTGCGCGACGTCTTGTTGATCTGGATGTCGAACCGGTCCGCCAGCAGACCCTTGAATTGCGTGCCGTCAAACCCGGCGGCGCCGCAGACCAGGGTGAGCCGCGTGGGGTCGAGCGCGAACTCATCCTCGTCCCATGCCTTGACGACATCGGTCCAGGTGGAATAGGGCGGGCCGTAGTCCTTCAATCCGGAGGCGCGGAACTCGGCCGGAATCATGTCCTCCGGCGTGGCCACTCGGAAGTACTTCGAGACGAGCGGATGCGAGTTGACCGCGCGCCGGATGCGTAACGCAATGTCGGTCATGCGCAAGGTCAGGCCATAACCTTCCAGCTCCATTTGTCGGCGCGCCACGTCAAGTGACGCGATCAACTGCAGGTTGGGCGAGGTGGACGTGTGAGCGAAGAATGCTTCTTCGAATGGACCCTCGACCTGGTGGAAGTCTTCGTCCCAAATCAGCATCATCGAACCCTGCCGGAATGCCGACATGGACTTGTGGGTCGAGTTGGTCTGGTACACCCGGATGCGAACCTTCTCGGGATCGGGCAACAGGTGCAGGTCCAGCAACTTCGGGTTCTTCGGATCGAGTTTGCCCACTTTCGACGCCCAGGACTTGTACTCCTCGCGGTAGGCCGGGTCATGATAGCGCTCGGTCAAGGCGGCGGCAGCGCCCATGGCCGTGCGGCGTCGATGGAACGGGTTGAAACGCGCGAACCCAAACCAGGCCTCGTCCCAGAGGAAAATCAGATCGGGCTTGATCGCCAGGCACTCCTCCATCAGCCGTCGCGGATTGTACATGTGCCCATCGAAGGTGCAGTTGGTCATGTCGATGACCTTGACGCGGTCCAGCTTGCCCCCGGCCATGCAGTCGAACAGTGCCTTCTTGATCGTCCGCAGCGGCACGCCGCCGTACATCGAGTACTGGGTGAGCGGAAACGCCTCGACGTAGAACGGTTGGGCCCCGCTCAACACCATCCCGTAGTGGTGCGACTTGTGACAGTTGCGATCCACGATCACGATGTCGCCCGGCTTGCACACCGCCTGGACGACAATCTTGTTCGAAGTCGAGGTGCCGTTGGTTCCGAGGTAGGCGCGCTTCGCCCCGAACGCGCGTGCGGCCATCTCCTGGGCCCTCTTGATGTTGCCGGTCGGCTCCAACAGGCTGTCCAGCCCGCCAGTCGTGGCCGACGATTCCGCGAAGAAGATGTTCGTTCCGTAGAACTGACCGAAGTCCCGGATCCAGTTCGACCGGAACACGGACTTTCCACGGGCGATCGGCAGCGCATGGAAAGTGCCGATGGGGCGCTGCGCGTACTTTTTGAGATTGTCGAAGTATGGGGTCTCGAAGCGGTCTTTGACGCCGTCGAGGATGGACAGGTGAATCTCCATTGGCTCTTCGATGTGATGAAACACCCGCCGCACGGAGGCGAGGGCGTCGCTGCCAGCCAGAGCTTCCGCCGTGCGATCCGAGAGCAGATAGATGTCCAGTTCGGGCCGGCACTTCTTGATCGCCTTCGCCAACACCGTGGCCAGCGCCCCCGGTTCGATCGCCGTTTGGTCCGTCGGCAGGTAGCGCGCGAGAAACGCCTGCAGGTCCGGCATCTCGAGGCGCGACCGGTACTGAAATCCGTCGATGAGAACCACAGCCTGGAGGCTGTCATTGACCAACACCGCAAGGGCGGCGTCCTCGAAGCTGCCCGCCTGAACCACCTCGTATTGGAAAGGGTCTTCGGGTCGTCGCAGGCGCTTCAGATCGGCTCTGCCCCGCTCCCAGGTGGCCGGGTCGGTCGGCGTGACAACCAGCACCTCGAAGCTCGGCTTCGGCGTTTCGCCCACTTCCACCTCGGGAGGCAGCGCCGATTCGAGCGGGCGGATGGCGCTTTCGGTCGCCGGATCCCAGGCGGCTTCACCCCGCCGGTAGTCGCCCGAAAGCAGCGCGCCGGAGACTTTCTGGACGAGACGCACGAAGGTCGCGGCATCCCGCTGTGCGATGGCCGCACCGATGGCGGTCAGCAGACGCGGACCTGGGTAGGCCCAGCATTGCTCCAACCGGGTGATGGTCTGCAAGAGTTTCGCGGCCTCGGCCCGCAAGTCTTCCGCCTGGGCCCCCTGAGCCGTCGCCCACCCGCGGCTCAGCGCATGCAACTCGCGCCATTGGTCCGTCCGGTTCACCGCGGCGGCGAAGATCGGGGTCAGCGTCTGGTTCTGAGGTTTGATCGAGTCTGCTCTTTCATTTGTTTTCATGGTGTCGAATTCGTTCTTTCCTGTTGGAGTGTCGGGCTGTCCTGGAACGTGCTCATGGCCGGGGCGCGGATGAAGGGTCCGCATCGGGAGTCTCGACAAGCCACGCTCGTGCCTTTGCCAATTCGGATGGCTCATAGTAACGAATCGGGAACTTCCTGAATCCCTTCCGTGGTTTGACTGCCACTGCCTCGCGTGATCGCGTGAGGCGCGGTTGGCCTTTGCCAGGCCTGCCGTTCTCCAGCTAGAACGGCATCGACGGCGGGTAACAGGTCCGTCGCCATGGCGCGTTTGAGGACGAATGCATCCGCGCCGGCCTGCAAGGCGGCCTCCCGCACGCTCGGTTCGTCGTGGACGCTCAGCGCCATGATCTTCAGATCCGGGCACATTGCCCGGAGTTGCTCCAACCACCGGAGGTTCTCGCCACGGGCCAGGGAAAGGTCCACGACCGCCAGGGTCGGTCGCAGCCGCCGTGCAGTTTCAAACAGGGAATGCTCGTCCGCCACCATCACGACGGCCTCGAAGATGGTCTCCAGCAATGACCGCAGGCCTTCGCTCAAACCGTGGTGTCGGTCCGCTAGCAGTACGCACTTGATTCGCTCGGCGCTCATTGCCGTCCGATCTGTCTGCCGAGTGAGCTGGTTGCCACAGGGCAACACGACACTCGACAGGCAGCAGACTGCTCTCGATGCGATCCGCTGTGACCTCGGAAAAGTACGGGGTTACCCCCAGAAGAACTACGAGGGGCCCGGAAGAGCACCGCAGACTGAAGGCGAATACGGCATCTGCACAACTTCAGGCCTCGCCCTCAGATCTCCACGAGGCCGTGCTTGATGGCGAAGTGAAGCAACTCAGCGCTGTTGTGCAGGCCGAGCTCTTCCATCATCTGGTACTTGTGGAACTCGACTGTGCGGGTGGAAATTTGCAGTTTGTCGGCCACTTGTTTGGCGGAGCCTCCTTCAGCCAAGAGTTGCAGGATCTCCCGCTGACGCGGTGTTAACTTGGCCACCGGATCAGTGGTGCCCCGCGGCTCGTCCCGAATGGCGCGGATCACGTCCCCAGCCATGGAGGGGGTGATGTAGGTCTGTCCGTTCAGAGCCGCGCGAATGGCAGTGATCAGCTCAGTCGGAGCCGAGTGCTTCAGCACAAACCCCAGGGCGCCAGCTTCCAGCGCGCGTCGGGCGTAGGCTACCTCTCGGTGCATCGTCAGGAAGACCACCTTCACATGCGGATTGTATGCCTTCAACTGCACCAGAGCGTCGATGCCGTTGAGGAGCGGCATGGTGACGTCCGCGACGATCACATCCGGATTGGTTTTCTTGGCGGTGTCGACGAGGGCGCGGCCGTCCTCCACCACCTCCACGAGATCGAAATCGTGGCTCAGCAGGCTCCTCAAACCCTCGGCCACCATGCGGTGATCATCGGCAAGCAAGACACGCGGCTTCATAAGCAAAGGCTAAGGGCTAGCCATCAGCCTTTCCCCCGCCGCCACCCACGCCATGACGGTTGTGCCCCGGCCAGGCGCGCTCTCGACGTCGAGTTCGCCGCCAATCAAGTGAACTCGTTCGCGCATGCTCGCCAAACCGAGTCTGGGGTGATTGCGTTGGGCGACCTGATTAAAGCCGCAGCCATCATCCTGGACCGCCAACTGCAGCCCCCCATCCAAACCGCGCAGCGCGATCTTCACGACGCTGGCGCGGGCGTGGCGCACGACATTTCGCAACGCTTCCTGGACGACCCGAAACACGCAGAGCGCCGCCTGAGGCGAAACCGATTCGGGGACGTCCCGCACCGTGACTTCGATGGGGATGGAATGCTGGCGCTCGAAGCGCTCGGCCTCCGCTTTGATCGCCACCGCGACGCCAAGGTCCTCGATGATCGAAGGGTGCAGCCGATAGGAAAGGGCGTGCACATCCTCGCTTAACCGGATCAGTTCCTCGCGCACCGATCGAACCGTTTCCATGGACGGCGACCCCGAAGTCCCGGCCTCGGCTCGCCCGACATCGATGGCCAAGCGGGCCAGGCGCTGCGTGATGTCGTCGTGCAACTCGCGCGCCAGTCGTGAGCGCTCTTCTTCCTGCGTGCGGATCAGGCGTGCGCTGAACCCACGCAGCGCCTCCTGGTCCCGCTTCCGGTCGGTCACGTCGCGCACAATGGCCCACATCGCTTCGGGCCGGCCGGACCCATCGCGGATGAGAAACGTGCGCAACTCCACCGGGAACACGGCCCCGTCCTTGCGCCGATACTCCTTCTCGTAGACCACGGAGTATCCCCGAGCCAGGACTTGGTCGCGAATGATGCCAGCCTCCGTCGTATGCCATCGTTCGGGCGTCAAGTCCGGGTACGTGAGCCGTCGCAGCTCTTCGTCCGAATAACCCAACATCTCTTTGAAAACGGCGTTGAAGTCCTGGATCCGCCCGGTCATGTCAACGCTCACAAACGCCTCCCGCATGCTCTCATGCAGAGTCCGGTACCGGCGTTCGCTCGCGCGCAACTTCTCTTCCGCCTGCTGCCGCTCCAGAGCATTGGCAAAGATCTGTGCGGCCAGTTGCAGGTGCTGCACAAGCGTGGGCGTCCACTCGCGGTCCGCCTGGGTGTCGTTGAAGGCAAGGAGCCCGACGGGCGGTGCGCCGCCCACCGACAACGGGAGGTGCAATACCGTCTTCAGGCCAAAATGGCGCCACGCCTCCAAATCGCGGGCTGCCTCCGCCGGGACGTTGTTCATGGACAAGGCCACAACTCGGCCCGCCTTGAGCTGCCCCAGTGCCCAGGGGAAATGCTCCCGGGCCTCGAACCGTTCGGGGGTGGCTGGACCGGGGAGGCGCCGGTAGATGTGCGTCATGACCAGGGTGTCCGACTCGTCAGGCGCCCATTGCCACAGCGTGGATATGTCCAATCCGAGGCACTCGCAGACCCGGCGTTGGGCGTCCTCGATCACGCGGCCAACTTCGCCCGCGGGCAGGTTGACAAACCTCGACGACAGATCAGCGATCAGCGCCGCCACCGCCTCCCCTTGACGGCGTCTGGCCCGATTAAGCAGCAGACCGACGATCAACGCGGCTTGCATGGCACCGAACAGCGTTCCTCCGCAGACTAGCCACCAATAACGCTCCCAAAGGCCAGGCTGGCGGAAACGCACCGCGCTGCCGGCAGGCAGCCGCGCTTCGCTGATGCCCCAGCGCCGGAGTTCCCGCCAGTCGAATTGCGGGGGCCCCGGCTCCTGCGGCGGGGGCCGGATGTTGCCCGGCGCCTCTCCGTGAAGGATGCGCGCGGCAACACTCGCCGTGCTCCGGCTCAACTCCCCGACGTTCATGAGCGGACCACCTACGATCCCCCGACCCAGTTGGGTATCGTAGAGGCCGAACAGGGGCGCACTGGCAACATCACGCAAGCGGGTCAAAACGCCCTCTTGCCAGAGCGGAACACCGTCCGCATCCACGACCAAAATCGGGTAGAAAATGGCGGAGCGTGGGGGAAGCGCGGCACAGCGTTTGAGCATTTCCGCGAAGGAGAGTTCGTTCAGCCATAGCAAACCGACTTGATTGGTGAACCGTTGAGAGGCGCCCTGGATTTCGTTGATCCAGAATCTTTCGAGCGGGCTGTTGCCAATGACCACCGCGATATTCGTGGTTTGAGGGAGCAGATCGAGGATGGTCTGGAACATCCAGGACAGTTCGTTCTGCACCAGCACTGCGCTGTCCTGAGTCGTGAGAGCGTTCTGTTGGACATGCCGCTGGTCGGGCGCGGCGATCAGCATCGGGGTGCCTGGGAAGAGCGCCTGCCGATGACGCTGAGCAAACTGCGCAGCCGGCCCGCCGATCGGCACCACCAAATCCAACCGGCGTCCGGAGACTAGGGCTTGCAGATAGTCTACGAACGGTCCTTCCTGCACCGTGCCCCCGAAGCGAGCGGACTCGAGAGAAACCTCGAAGATGTCCAGCGGTCCGGGAAAATGGCTGACCAGCTCGGCGCGGAGGATTCCCGAGAAGGTGTCGAAGGGGGGAAAGTCGCGGCCAAACGAGTGGATGAGCATCACCCGCTTGGGTTCGGCTGCGGTTGCGCTCGCGATCGCCAAGGCGAGCGTCAACCATCCCAAGAGCGCCTGAAGGCTTACTCGCACGCAGGACACTCGCCCGTGCCTATTGGCTCGGCCCATCACCGCTCGCCAGGCGCCGGCGCGCGGCGCGACGATACCCAGAAACGTTGCGCCCGACGGTGTCCGGCCCCTGGTCTGGGTGACACGGACACAACAGACGCCAACCAGACTCTTCGTCGAACGCATCGGGACGACGATCTTCATCGTTGGACGTTGAACGGTGCTCCGTGAGGCCCCTGCACACAGGCTTTCACGACGGCACCTGAGCATCAGTTTCCGGCAATCACTGACAGCGGAACGCACACCAACAACCTGTTGCGACTGTACCCGGTCGGCAAGGCCGGAGAAAGCGCAAAATCCTCGTCGTGCGCATCCGGCCGGAGCTTCTTCGCCACGGCCACCAGAGTGCGGCCGTCCTCGACAATGTCCAGAAGTTCGAACTCCGGACTCAACAGGCTCTTCAGGCCTTCGGCCACCAAGCGGTGGTCGTCAGCCAACAGGACACGCGGGCGCTTCATCTTGCCTTTGGCCTTTCCCCCAGCGGCACCCACGCCAGGATGGTTGTGCCCTGGCCAGGCGCGCTCTCGACATCGAGTTCGCCGCCAGTCAAGTGAACTCGTTCGCGCATGCTCGCCAAACCGAGACTGCCGCGAGCCCTCTGACTCGCGGGATCGAAGCCGCAGCCATCATCGCGGACGACCAGTTGCAGCCCGTTGTCCAGGCCGCGCAGCGAGATCTCGACGACGCGGGCACGCGCGTGGCGTGCGACGTTCCGCAACGCTTCCTGAGCCACGCGAAAGAGACAGAGGGCCGGCTCGCGCGAGATCTTCTCGGGCAGCTCGCCTAACTTCACGTCCACCGCGACGGACTCCTGCCGGGTGAAGTGCTCGCTTTCCGCCCGCAAGGCCGCGGCTAAGCCCAAGTCTTCCAGAATCGAGGGATGCAGCCGGTAGGACAGGGCGTGGACGTCTTCGCTCAATTTGACCAATCCCTCCCGCACGCCGCGCGCCGTCTCCGCCGGCGGAACGTCGGAGGTCCCCAGCTCGCACCGACCGACGTCGATGGCCAGTCGGGCCAGTCGCTGGGTGATGTCGTCGTGCAACTCGCGCGCCAGACGGGCGCGCTCCTTCTCCTGTGCTCCGATGAGTCGGCCTGCCAGTTCCCGGATCTGGGCGGCGGCGCGCTCCCGCTCCCCAGCCCGGCGAACATGGCTCCGGGACCACAAACCGACCCCAATGGCCCCCAGGCCGACAAGCAGCAGGGCGATCGCCGCGCGAAACCATATGGTCTGCCAGTAGAAAGGCAGAACCGAGAAGGCCAGACTCGCCCCGGCTTCGTTCCAGACGCCATCGTTGTTCGCGGCTCGGACCCGGAAGAGGTACTCCCCTGGCCGGATCTGGTAAAAGCGGACAATGCGGCGATTTCGAACGTCCTCCCAGCCAGACGGATCCTGTCCCTCCAACTTGAACTCAAAGCGGGCCTTCTCCGGAGCGCTGTAACTCAGGGCCGCGTATTCAATCTCCAGCCCGTAGCTTCCCGGCGGCAGTCGCAGCGGCTGTGGGAACGGCGCCGTCAAGCGAAGCTCGTCGCGGCTCGAGGCGCCGGAGATCCCGCGCCCCCTTTGCTCAGGTGTGGTCAGCGGCACGCGATAGGTCAATTGCTCCACGCGAACCGGGGGCGGTTGTGAGTTGCGGCGGAACCGGGCCGGGTCAATGACCGCCACCCCTTTCTGCGTGGCAAACCACATCCGGCCTCCGGCGTCGCGCGCACAGGTGGGCTGCCCGAGGGGACATTCAGCGCTGGGCAGCCCATCGTCCTGATCGAGGACTTGACAGTCCACGCGCGCCACGATGCCGTCAGCCACCGCGTGGAGTTGTTCCCGCCTCGCGCGGATGATGCCGCGGTTTGACGGCATCCAGAAGTAACCCTGCTCGTCCTCAATGATGGCGCGCACTTCCTGAGCCGGCAGTCCGTGCTCCGCTCCGACTCGGTCCAGTCCCTCGCGCTGCCAGCGCATCAGGCCGGCGGCACGCGTGCCCATCCACATCGCACCGTTCGCATCGGCTTTGAGACAAAGAACTCCTCGCAAGGGTTGGCCGTCGGCAGTCCGGACTCCAATGAAACCGGTGTTCTCCTCCCGATAGACCCCTTCCGATCCCGCCACCCAGACCGCGCCAGAAGCATCTTGCCCGAACCCGGCGATGTCGCTGCCCGGCCAGCCGGCCTCGGGCCCAAACTGACGAACCCCTCCGTCGTCGCGGACCACAACGCCCTCCCGGGTGGCAATCCAGATGCGCCCTGTGGAATCCTCGAACAAGGCCGTGACATTGGCGCCGACCGCCGGTTTGAGCGGGACCTTCTCGAACCTTTCCTGATCGTTGCGCCACCAGCAGTAATCGGCGTCACCGTACCAGAGCCGTCCAGCCCGGTCTTCCAGCACGGATAATCCATAGGCGCTCTCGTTCCTCGGTCCTGGGACTGGCACGCGCACGATTCCGGTCTCGCTGTGTCGGAAGAGCCCCGAGTCGAACAAGGCGATCCAGATGGCCTGATCGCGAGCGGGCCAGACGGATCGGGCGACATTCGGCGACAGCGCGCTCCCGAGGCCCACTTCGAGAAACCGTCGCGGCGTGAGCCTCCGCAGCCCACCGCCGCTCGAGCCCAGCCACAGGTTCTCCTCCCGGTCCTCGAAGACGACACGTGTGGACAGAGTCTCCAATCCATTCGTCGTTGTCCAATGATGCACATTGCCGCCGGCAGTCAACTGGTACAGCCCGGAATCGTAACTGCAGATCCAAAGGTTCGTTCGGCTGTCTTCGGACATCGACCAGATGCCCCCCCTCAACTGGGGCAAGAATCGCCGCGACACCTCACTGCCCCCGCGGAACTTCACGAGTTCCTTCGCCAGCAGGACCCAGACACCGCCGTCGCGCGCGGGGGCGCAGGCCATCGCCGACCGACCTACCGATGGGCGGGGAGCGACTGCCTGGACCCATTGTTGGCCGTTCCAGAATCCCACGAAACCTCGCTGTGTCAGCCACCAGTGACCCTCCCCATCCACCGTGCCAAGATAGCCCTGACCCCGCTCACCCGGAGGCGACGGAAGCTCGGTCAGACGGTCATTCTCAAACGTCATCACGTGTCCGTCAAAGGTCGTGATCAGCAGGTCACCGTTGGCTCGCTCCGTAAAGGTGCGGACATAGTCTCCGGCCCAGCCTTCGTTCGTTCCCAGGGCGCGCCACTGGGTGCCGTCCTTCATCACCAATCCGGCGAAGGTGCTGACCCAGAGTCGGTTGCGCTTGTCCGCATGGAGATTCACAATTCCGGCGTTGGGCAGGGGCGGTGTGTTCGCCGGATTGAAGACCGTAAACGCAACCCCGCTGAAGCGCACCAGGCCGTTGAAGGTACCGACCCAAAGGTAGCCATCCTGAGTTTGGACGATGGCCGTTGCCGAGTTTTCAGGCAGACCGTCCTCGACGCCCCAGGCGTGGAGGAGATACCCGGAATCAGCGAGCTCGGCGCCAGGCTCTGCGCTGGCCGACGGAGCGCAGAAGGCGAGGAAGGTGAGCGCAACGGTTGGGAGCACCACGCCCGTCTTAGCCGCGAGAACGCGGGCGAGGCCGCGGGCGAACTCCCTGGCGCGCAGGTTCAAGTCCTGTGACTTGCCGAGGGCGGTACTCGAGCGCGGTGTCCAGCAGTCCAGACGCTCCGGTCGCTTCACGGGTTCTTGCTGAGGATCCGCTGGGTGACGGTTACTTGACTTCTTTGACCGTCACCAAGCCCACGTCGATGTACTGGCCACCGCCGGTCTGGCGGCAGTGGACGGCGATGGTGTTGGCGCCGGTTTTGAGGGCAGCCTTGGCGCTCGGCGTGAGCGGCGCGGTCTCGTACTCGGTGGTGAAACCCGAGAGTTGTAGCGCCAGCACGCCGTTGAGATAGACCTCGGCATCCTCGTCATGGTGGATGAGGAACTGCACGTCCTGACCCGCGATGTCGGGCAGCGTGAATTGGCGTCGCAGCCAGACGTTCGGGCTGTTCCACTCGGTCCGCACCCGGGTGCCCGGGGTGCCGCGCGTGCCGAACCCGCTCTGTCCCTGTTTCCAGGCGGAATCGTCGAAGTCCGGCCTCTCCCAGCCTTGTCCCGGACGTGATGTTGTGTAGCGCCACGGCTGGCCCGTTCGCTCGCCGGTCGGCACGGCTTCCGTCACAATGGGCGCCTTGGGCATGGGCGCCCAGTTGGACGCCTTGGTTGTGTCGCGTCCGGCATGTTTCCCCCAGACGGCTTTGTCGTAGAGCATCTGGGCGAACACGCCGCCGATCACGGGGCGGGCGGTAAAACCGACCTTGCGCGCTGTTTTGGTTTGATACCAGTCGGTCAGAGGCGATCGGTCCGGCGTTTCGTTCATGAAGAGGAAGATCGGGTCGGTCAGAGCCTCGAAGTCGGCGCGGTTCTGGGTGAGCGTCGCGGTCCAGGTGATCCAATCGAGTTTGGTGTAAGTCTGACGATTATCGAGCGGCAAACCGTAGCGATTCTGGATCTTCCTGTAATAGTCCATTTCCTTGCGCAGCACCTCCTGTGGGAACAGGCCGAGGCCAAGGATGCGGTCCCACACGAGATTGTACTTCTGGCTCCAGGTGCCGGGGCGATCGAAAGCGAGTCGGAACTTCTCGCCGTCGTCGGCTTCCTTGACCCAGCGCGCCGCGAACTCCCTGGCCAGCTTGAGGTATTCGTCGGCCTTGGCGTTGTCGCCGCGGGCCGCGCAGAGTTTGGCGAAGGCACCCAAGCCGCAGATGGCTTTGGCGCTGAGATTGACGTTGTGGGCGAGATGTCCGGCGAAATCATCGGTGCAAAGCTGGTTCTCCGGGTCGAAGCCCTTGTCTTTGAGGTAGGCGGCCCACCGTTCGAGCTGGGGCCAGTAGAGACCGGCGAAGTCGGCGTTGCCCTCCATGTGGGCGACGGCGCCGAAGAGCAGCAGCAGGTTCCCGCTTTCCTCGACCGGCATCTGATTGTTCTCGCCTCGCTCGCCGTCGCCGTACACCTGGCCGTTGGCGTGCGGGTAGGTGCCGAGATCGTGCGGCGCGAAGGGGAACTTCCAGCGCTCACTCGCCGCGTAATTCATGAACGGCACGAGGAACGACTTCGCCAGCGAGGGCCCGAAGAGCAAGAACTGCGGGGACATCGGGTAGAAGACATCCGAAGTGCCGATGCAGCCATTCGAGTGGTTTTCCTTGCTGAATTGCAGCGGCTGGCCATTGGCGTCCGCGACGAACTTACCGGCGGCAAAGCACTGGCGATAGGCGAGCGCGCACAGCTTCGCGTACTTTTCGCCGCCGGCGTGTTCGAGATCAGCCATCAATTCGCGGTCGAACTCGTCGCATTGGGCGCCGAGGCTCTCGAATTCGCGGGCGGCGGCCTGCAGCAGGTCGGACGCCTCCCAGCCGTTCCGCCGCCAATACGGACGGAGGTTCTTCTTCATGTACTGGATCGAGTAGAGGTCGTCGTACGCGAGAATCAGGCGCTCGGCGTCGCCTTGGGTCCCGACGCCGCGCAACCGGAAGGTCATGGCGGCGACGGGTTGGTCGTCGTTGGCGGGGCGCGGTTGGCGCGCATCCATGGCCTCGGGGAGCGACCCGCTCTGCACAAAGGTGGCGCGCGTCGCCGAGGCCGGGGCGACGACGGCCTGCTGGACGCGTCCGGAGTCCGCCGCGGTGAACAGGTAACCCCAGTCAATGCGGAGGTCGTCGCCTTTCTTGGCCAGGACGGGTTGGTCCTTCGAGCCGAGCTTGAGCGCGACAAGCGGACCGAACGTTTCCTTTGACCAAACGACGGCTTGAGCCGGGTCGTTGACCGTCAACTCGGCGGAGGCGTCGAAGTAGATCGCGACGTCGTGCTTCTGGCCATCGAGCGACTTGACGCCCCAGACCAGGTACGTGACCGGGCGCGAGAGCACGTCAATGGTGTGCGGCAGCGCGGGCGTGAGGAACATCAGCACAAGCTCGACGCCGCCGCCCTGGAATGTGTAGGCGGTGCGCGTCGGCAGGACCGCCAGGTCAACCTGATCGAGTGCAGGCACGGCGGCCGGGCTTGCGCCCATGACTCGGTAAGGCTTGCCATCGATCCGGATCATGCTGGTGAGCCGATGCGGCTTGCCGGTCCAGTGGGTCGTGTCCTCATCCGTCAGCCGATCGGCGGGGGACCAGATGCTGAAGTAAGGGTCGCAGGCGACAAGCGGCGTGGCTGGCGGGACCAGGGCGGAGCCTTGGGCGCGGCGCGGCGGCGGCGGCGTGTAGACCGTCAGGTTCGCGGCGCGGATGGCGGCTTCGTCGAGCTTGACGACGGCACGGTCATAGGTCATGAGGCCGTTGACCTCGATCTCGACATCGGTGGTTTGCGTATAGACGGCGGCGGCGAGGCCCGGCTCGCCTGTCAGTGGGCGGAGTCTGCGGATGAGTGCGATGTAGGCGTCGGTGAGATCATCGGAGTTTTTGTAGCTGCGGTAACCCCAGTTCTTTTCGTCCTGCCACGTGTGCCCCTTGAGCGGCAGGCCCAGGCCGCCAAACTCCCCCAGGACACCGGCGCGCTTCTCCTCGATCCGCGGTGCGGCCGGACCCGGGTAACTGTGGATGTCCATGACGTCGCCGACCTTGCGGTCTGTCCAGCCGCTGGCGTTGTTGATGAGGCGGGTTGGATCCCAGGACCTGATCAGATCGACGATGCGGGGCGTGTCCCACTGGCCCCAACCTTCGTTGTAGGGCACCCACATGACGATGCTCGGGTGGTTGCAGAATCCGTCGACGAGCGCCTTGAGTTCGGTTTCGAAGTTCCGAGCCGATTCGGGCGAGCGGGTGATGTCGGGATCCGATCCGCCGATATACTTGTCGCCGCTGGGCATGTCCTGCCAGACGAGGAGGCCGAGTTTGTCACACCAGTAGTACCAGCGAGCGGGCTCGATTTTGACGTGTTTGCGGGCCATGTTGAACCCGAGCCGTTTCGTCATCTCGATGTCGTAGCGGAGCGCCTCGTCCGTCGGCGCGGTGTACAATCCATCGGGCCAGAATCCCTGATCGAGCGGGCCGAACTGGAACAACGGCTTGTTGTTGAGACCGAGTCGGAGCGTGCCGTTGGCATCCTTGACCAGCGAACTCTTGCGCATTCCGAAGTAGGACTCGACCTGGTCGGTCGTGGTGCCGTTGTGCGTCACTGTGAGAACCAGGCCGTAGAGAAAAGGCGTGTCTGGGGTCCAGAGCCTGGCGTCTTTGACCCCGAGTTCGAGAATCGCCGAGAATGGACCGGCGGCGGCGCGGTTCTTCTCCCCGATCGCGCCGCTGGCGACGGTTTGGGTGCCATCCTGGATTTCCGCCTTGACCGACACGTCGCCTGTGCCGCCAGCGAGCTTGAAGTCAAGCCGGACCGCGCCGGCATCGACATCGGGAGTGATCCGGACCGCATCGAGATGCGTGGCGGAGACCGGCTCGATCCAGACCGTCTGCCAGATGCCGCTGGTGGGCGTGTACCAAATGCCGTGCGGGTTGCGGATCTGTTTGCCGCGCGGTTGGTAGCCGGCGTCGGTTGGGTCCCAGACTGCAACCACGATTTCCTGCTCCGCACCCGGCTTGAGGGCGGAGGTCATGTCGAACTTGAATGCGTCGTATCCGCCGCGGTGGCGCCCCAATTCCTGGCCGTTGACCCACACGGTTGCTTCCCAATCCACGGCGCCAAAGTGGAGCAGCACCTGCTTGCCTTTCCAGGCGTCCGGCACCTGGAACGTCCGGCGATACCAGAGCCGCTGATTCTCGCCCAGGCGCTTCATGACGCCCGACAGCGCCGATTCGAGCGGATAGGGGACGAGAATCCGGCCATCCCATGCGGCGGGTTGCGACGCGTCCTTGTCGACGATCGCATAATCCCAGAGGCCGTTGAGATTGAGCCAATCCGCGCGCTTTAATTGCGGACGGGGGTATTCCGGCAAGGCGTTTTGGGGCGATACATCCTTGGCCCAACGCGTCATCAACGGGCCGCGCGCTGGCTGCCAATCCGCGGCGTGCGGTGTGATCAGGCCGGCCAGGGAACCGAGCGTGAGCAGAAACACAGTGGCGAGCTTTATCATGGGCGCAGTTTCGCTTTGCCGGGGGCGTTCGTCGAGCGCGAATCCACTGCCCCCGTAGGGTGGTGCATTTGGTTGTTCGCCCGGTGAGGTCACCGGGCCTACAACGGATGGAGATTGTCGGTGGAGGCCGCGTGCCCCCACGCGGCGCAAACTCGATCCCCACCGACAACCTCCAGATGCATTGCCCGCAGGGTTGTTCTTGCCCGGAAACGCCTTTCTGGCGCACCGTGTCGCGCCGATGCGGTTTCT
The DNA here is from genome assembly GCA_022710935.1 of Verrucomicrobiota bacterium. GTDB lineage: Bacteria > Verrucomicrobiota > Verrucomicrobiia > Limisphaerales > J093 > MWFF01. The sequence goes on along the minus strand of JAKLFY010000003.1, from coordinate 28,594 downwards.
GATGTTGAATTGGCGGGATCCGAAAAACCCGCTGGCGGGGGGTGCCGAGCGCGTCACTGCCGGGTACCTCTCCGCATTGAAGCAGCGCGGGCACGAGGTCTTCTGGTTTGCCAACCTTTTCCCTGGCGCGGCGCTCGAGGAGACCGTCGAGGGCATCCCGGTCGTGCGGGGAGGCGGCAAGGGGAGTTCGGTTCTGGCCGCCCGGCGCTGGTATCGGCGGCAGCGTCCGTTTGACCTGGTGATCGACCAGCATCACGGGATTCCGTGGTACGCGCCGTGGTGGTCGGGCACGCGGTGTGTGGCGTACATCCACGAGGTGCTCGGGCCGATCTGGGACGTGTTCTACAACTGGCCATGGTCGGCCATCGGCAAGTGGCAGGAACGTCGGACGCTCTGGCTCTACCGGAATGTGCAATTCTGGACGGCCTCGGCCTCGACCAGGACCATTCTGTCCGAAATCGGCGTTCGGCACGTTCAGCTCATTCCCTACGGCGTTCATACGACAGCCATCCCGGAACTCGAATCGAAACCGATCGAGCAACCTGTCCGCCTCGTCATGGTGTCACGGCTCGCACCGAATAAGCGGGTCGACCATGGCATTCGGGCTTTGCGATGCCTGGCCGACCGGGGCATCCGGGCGACGCTGAATATCGTGGGGGCGGGCGACATGGAACCGGCGTTGCGGGCTCTGACCTTGGAGCTGAGCGTGGGCGGGATGGTGCGTTTCTCAGGGCCGCTGTCCGAAGCGGCGAAGGATGCTGCGTTGCGAGAGGCCCATTTGCTCTTGCACGCTTCACTGCGCGAGGGGTGGGGGCTGAATATCATCGAAGCCAACGCCATGGGCACACCCGCCGTCGTCTATCCTGTCGCCGGGCTGATCGAGGCCACGGTGCAGGATCAGACGGGGCGCGTGGCGGACTCGGAATGCCCGGAGGCGCTCGCGGATGCGGTGCAGCGGTGCGTCGAGGAACCGGCGGATTATCAGCGGTATCGCCGTTGCGCGTGGGAGCGGGCTAGGACCTTTCACTGGAGCCAAGTGCTGCCCAGGGCATGCGATTGGCTCGAGGCACGGGCCAGGGGCTGAGGAGTGCGGCGCCGCTCAGTGTCCCCGATCAGGGGTGTCTTGACAGGCTCCGTTCTTCGAACAGCCGCACGACTTCGCGTCGCTCTGCGCTTCGCGGACACCCTCGGCCACAGCACGGCTGACAGTCCTGACAGCATCCTGAGTCCCCGAGGCCAGATCGGAAATGGCGGCGGCGGCGACGGGCACCTGTTCCGCGGCGGTGTAGCGGGCGACCGCGCCCATGAAGCCGAAACGGCACAGGACACTGCCGACGAAGAGCAGCGGCATCCCAACCCAGCAGCACCAGAACAAGCGGGGCGGTCCATCCCCCCCAAAGGCCGCAAAGAAACTGGCGAGGCCGATGATGAGGAAGACGAGACCCGTCGCCCCGAGCAGCAGGCCTGCCACCCGCAGGAATGTGCGGGTTGCCGTGTGACGCGGAGTCTGCAGTTGGCTCATCGAGCGTGGTCAGGGCTTGCCCTGAATTCTCAGCACCACGGTCGAAGACACAGCGTCCGTCGCGACCCGAGGCAGCGTCAGCGCGACGCCTTCGGGTGTCTGCGCAAAGCGCACGGTGGCCTCGCTTCCGAGCAGGGCGGCGGAATCGACGGTGTTCTTCAGACCCGGCACGAGCAGGTTTCCGTCCGCAGGCCAGTCGAACACGTGCAGGTAAAGCCGAGTCGTGCCGTCCGGTGCGGCTTTCTGGGTACATCGTCCCCAAGGCAGATCCTTGAAAGGGCTGGCGCTCGTGCCGTAAATCGCCTCGCGATGGACTTTCATCCAACGTCCGATCTCTGCCAGGCGCTGAACGCTCGGTTCGGGAAAGAGGCCTTCGCTGGTCGGGCCCACATTGAGCAGGTAGTTGCCGCCTTTGCTGGCGCAGTCGATGAGGTTGCGCACCAGCGTTTTTGTGCTTTTCCAATTCTGATCACGCTTGTTGTAGCCCCAGTGGTTGTTCATCGTCATGCATGACTCCCAGGAGACGCCCGGACCAAAGCCGGTTGAGGGGATTTCCTGCTCGGGCGTGCCATAGTCGCCCACGCCGCCCGCGCCCTTGTCCATTCCATCCATGCCGGCGCGGCCCTTGCCGATGCGATTGTTGATGATGATGTCGGGTTGGAGGCTGCGAACATAGTTGTAGAGGTCACGCCCGCGCTCGACCGTCCACGGATTCTCCCATTCGCCGTCGAACCAGAGGATTCCCAGCGGGCCGTAACGGGTGATGAGTTCCTTGAGTTGGCCTTTCATGAACCGGATGTAACGCTCCATGTCGGGGGGCGTTGCCGGCGCCGTGTCGTTCCAGGCCCGACGGGTTTCCCAGTCCGGGTGATGCCAGTCCATGATCGAGTAGTAGAAGCAGAGGCGCAGACCCTCGGCCCGGCAGGCCGCCGCCAACTCGGCGAGCGGGTCGCGTGGGAACGGCGTTGCTTTCATGCACCAGTCGGTCAGATCCGAACGGAAGATCCCGAAACCGTCGTGGTGCTTCGATGTGATGACGATGTACTTCATCCCCGCATCCTTGGCCATGCGCACCCACTGCCGGGCGTCGAATTTGACCGGATTGAACTCCTTCGCGTACTGCATGTATTGGGAGACCGGCATCTTTGTCTCCTCGAGAAACCACTCGCCGTAGTTGGTCTTGCCCTGCCATTCACCGGCAGGCACCGAATAGACGCCCCAGTGGATGAACAGACCGAAACGATCGTTGTTGAACCAGGCCATCCGCTCGGCTTTTTGGGCAGGCGTTTCCTGGGCGAGCACCGCCGTCGCACACAAAACAACAGAAGCCATCGCGCAGAGCCATCGTGTCATGGGGTCTCTTTCAGTTGCTCGGCAGAGCCGAGAAGTGGAATCTCAACCAGCATTGTGACGATGGGCGCAGTCTACCGTCTCCCGGCTGCGACCGCGAGAAAATTCCACGCGCGCACGACGATCGAATTCCGGCAGGAGGTTCGAAATATGCGGGTTAGAACTCGCAACCCGCGGAATTGCAGCGTGAGCTGCGTCCGCAACAGGTCTGGCCGGTCGATTCCCACGCGCAGGGCGCTCCTGAACCGTGCGATTTCCTGCCGCCCTTGAGGATGACACCGGCGCCGGCACCGAACTGCCGGCGAACCTCTTTGCCGCATGCAGGGCATGTTTGCAGGGGCGGATCGGACATCCGTTGCCTTCGCTCGAAGCGGTGGCCGCAATGGCCGCATTCATAGTCATACGTCGGCATTCTCTTCCTCCATTCTCATCTGTAATGATTGTGTCGTCGCATCCGGCTTCGTCAAACCGCGGCTGCCATTCAACCAGAATAGTCGCCCAAAGCACGCCAATTCTGGGCGGCAGTGATGACTTCGCGTGCAGGGCCTTGACGTACACCTTCAGTTTATCCAGGGAGAATGTCCGTGCCTCTTAGCCCGCATTGCTCACCAGCTTTTGATGTCATCTGACCGGTCACCGTCACATTTCACCTGAAATGCGGGCTCATCAGAATAGACCTGGAGATCTCACCCACGGACCGTCAGGAATGCCGAGACCGCCCCACTGGTGAGATTTCCGGGTTAGTGCTGCTCGCCACGGATCGATGAAGTGCGCGATGAAGTGCGCGATGAAGTCCAATCCGAATAATGCGCAAACTCCAGGCCGGGTCCCCCGGGGCCAATTCATGAAGCGGAGCGGCGACGGCCCGTCGCCGAGAAACACCGTGTTCACTCGCGATGGCGGGGGACGAGCCGTCCCCCCTCCGGCCTTTTCGTCTTCGTGAATTGGCGCTGCCGGGTCCTGCGATCCGGCACTCTGAACTCGACTTTCATGGAAAACCTGGGACGGTCCCTCGTGTTTCAAATGAAGGCCTTATACGCGTTGTCTCTGGCTTTGGCTGCTCCTCTGTTGGCGGCCGCAGTCGATTTCCAAGCGGGTGTCGCCCGCGTTTCCATTACGCCTCCCATGCCGTTCTGGCTGACCGGTTACGCCGCGCGCACCAATGCCGCGGCGTCGGTGCGGACGGAACTCTGGGCGAAGGCCCTGGCTCTCGAGGATTCCCGCGGAGGCCGGGCGGTTCTCGTGACGAGCGATGTGATTGGCCTGCCGCTGGAAATCAGCGATACCGTTGCGGAGCGGGCCGGGAAACGTCACGGTCTGAAGCGATCACAGGTCTTGCTCAACGCGTCTCACACGCATGCCGGGCCCGTGATCTGGCCCAACCTGCGCGTCTTGTTTGATTTCGACGAGGCCGAGGAGGCGCGCGTCGTCGATTACACGCGCCGGCTTTGCGACGATCTCACAGCGGTGATCGATGCTGCGCTGGACGATCTCGCCCCTGCCCATATCGCCTCCGGGCACGGTGCCGCCCACTTCGCCATCAACCGACGCCAGCCCGCGTCCAACGGCGTTCGGATCGGGCAAAACCGCTCTGGGCCCGTGGATCACGATGTGCCGGTGCTGAGCATCACCGGGGACGACGGGACGCTGCGGGCGGTTGTGTTCGGCTATGCCTGTCACAACACCACGCTGGGTGGGAACTTTTATCACGTCGACGGCGACTACGCCGGGTGCGCCCAGCGCGAACTCGAGAAGGCGCATCCGGGCGCCACCGCGCTGTTCCTCATGCTCTGCGGCGGCGACCAGAATCCCAATCCGCGCGGAACGTACGAACATGTCGAGCAATACGGTCGGGCTCTGGCCGACGCCGTCGAGGGCGCTCTTTCCGCGGGGCTCAAGCCTGTGCGCCCGCCCATCCGCAGCGCGTGGCGGCAGACCCAACTCGATTTTGCCCCGCATACACGCGCGACCTTCGAGGAGGAAGCGCGGAGTCCCGACAAATTCCGCCAGCGGCGCGCGCGGCTGATGCTTGATACATACGATGGCAAGCGCCCAATCCGCAAACTGACTTATCCCGTCCAGGCCATCCGGTTGGGAAACGACTGGACTCTTCTGGGATTGGGCGGCGAGGTCGTCGTGGACTACGCGCATCGCGCGAAGACCGAATACCCGAAGGAGAACCTGACGGTGGCTGGGTACTGCAACGATGTCAGTTGCTACATTGTCTCGAACAGGGTGCTGAGCGAGGGCGGATATGAACCGGTCGACAGCATGATCTACTACGCCCAGCCGGGGCCGCTTGCACCGACGTCGGAGGAGCAGGTGTTCGCCACGATCCGGCGGGTGATGCGCAAGGCCGGCGCCCGTTGACGGATCGAGCGGGCATCAGATCGGAACAGTGGCCGATTGCAGCCGCGGTGGAAGCGCGGCATCCCCAGTCCACCCGCGGTGGCGCCGGGTGTCAGGTCACGCCCGGGCCTTGTCGGCGCGCGGCGGTTTGGCCGGCTTCGGATGGAACAGTTCGTCTCCCTTGAGTCCCGTCATTTGTTCGAGGCCTTTGACGAGGCGGAACATGGCGTAGAAGACCATCGCGGAACTTGGGATCACAACGCCCGGCCAGCTCCAGAACTGGAGTTTCCCCAATTGGCTGTTGAACTCCTCGGTACCCGATTGCGCCGGGAGAAGCCACCAGGCCAGCCCGAAATTGATGACGGCACTGATCAGGAACGCGCCAGCCAGGATCCACGAGGCCCATCTCAGCAACTGATCGAAGGCCGCGATGTTGCGCCGTTGCTCGAGAGCGCGGTGGATGCGCTTGGTGTCCAGCAGTTGATCGTTGTAGAGCAATGTGCGGACAAGCGGTTGGCGCGTGCGCAGGGAGGCCGGAATCGCCAAACCGAGAACCATCGGCACGGCGGCTTCCTTCACGGCGAACCAGAAACCGCTCATCTTGAGCAGACCGAGGCTGCCCGTGAGCAGTGTTCCGACGAATCCGACAATCGAGATCACGTTCCAGGTGCGGCGCCGGACCAGATCGTAGATGGCATAGCCGAGCGGAAACGACAGGGCCACGATCATGCCCCATGCCGGGCCGAGGTACTTCTCCCTGCTGCCGTAGGCCAACAGGAGTGCCGGGATGACGGCGCTGAACAGGAGGTTCAGCCAGAGATTCTCAGGATTCGAGCGCGGGGCGGAATTGACTGGGGCTGCCTCGCTTTGGACGGATTGTGTGGCCGATGTTCTGTTCATTGTCAGGCGCTTCTTTTCGCGTCCAACCATCTCATGGGGTTGCGGGGGGGGGCAATTCGGGCATCGCGCTTCCCAGGACCAGCGCTCCGATCGGCACCGCGTCTTCACTTAATTGTGCCAAACGCACGTCGGGTCCGGGTTGGAAAGCGGCCATGACGCACGGCGGCAGGGCGGCGAGCACCGCCTTTCGCAACGGCTCGCCGATCAGCGACAGGCCGCCTCCCAGCACGATGACTTCCGGATGAAACAGATGGATGACATGGGAGAGGGCAAACGCGAGATCGGAGGCTGTCTCCCGAAGGATGGTGTTCGCCGGCGCGTCCCCTTGTTCGATGGCCGCCTTCAGATACTTTGCCTCGCCGCATGTCGCCTGACCCACCAAGCGGGCGAGCAACCCGTGCGGTTGCGCCGCCTTGACAGCCCGCACTTTGCGATCGACAGCCCAACCCGCACAGCGCGACTCGACAGTTGCCCCCGATTGATCGAGGCGCACGTGACCGATCTCGGCTTCGCCCGGCGTCGCGCCGTGATAGACCCGACCGTCCACCACCAAACCTCCGCCCACGCCGCTCCCAAGCGTGACGTAAAAGACCGGATTCGCTCCTTGGCCAGCCCCCAGGTGGGACTCCGCCAATGCCGCCACATTCGCGTCGTTGTCGACCACGACGGGCAGTCCGGACTGCTCGCGGAGCCACGCGCCGAAGGGAAAACCCGACCAACCCTCGACATGATGGGAACAACAAATGCGCCCGGTGCGCCAGTCCACCGGGCCTCCAAAACCGACACCGATAGCGGACTGCGCCTTTGGGGAACGCAGGTGTCCGATTGTGATCTCGATCTGACGCCGGATGGCCGCCGCCCCTTGCCCTGGATCCACATCGAACCGAAAGCGATCGAGAATGCGCCCGCGGTCAGTCCCGATGACGATTTGCAGTTTGGTTCCGCCGATCTCGATTCCAACCACTTCGCGCGCGATGCCCATGGCCAAGTCCCCGAGTCGATAGGTCTGCCCGTTTCAGGGACTCTCAGCGTCTTCGCGTCTTCGCGGCGACAGGGGCTGATGAGAGTCGTATCGGTTGGCGAGGCACGCGCTTCTCGAGGTCTCGGTCTTCGCGCGGTGCATCTGGTTGTTGCCGGTGATCTTTCGCCCGGTGAGGGCACCGGGCCTGCAACGGATGGAGATTACCGGTGTAGGCCGCGTGCCCCCACGCGGCGCATACTCGATTCCCACCGACAACCTCCGGATGCACTGGTCTTCGGGGCGGTCAAGGCTCGACGAACCATGCGGGCCAGGCGGCATCAAGCGTGTGGTGCAGGGGTCGATCCTGTAGTTTCCACGGGGGCCTGCCGCCGCGATTCAGCCCGCTCCCGGTGGTAACTCGAGTAGTAACGATTCTGATAGTAAGTGTAGGAGTAGTAGTAGGAATCGCGCCCCTCGAAATCAATGTCATTCAAAACGACGCCACAGATGTGAATGCCGGCATCCTGGATGCGCTGGATGGTTCGGCGCGCGTGATCGCGCCGGACTTTGTTGAACTTGGTGACGAAGACGACCGCGTCGGCCATGGCCGAGAGGATCAGGGGATCGCTGACGGCTGAAACAGGCGGGCAATCGAGGATCACCCGGTCGTAGCGCTTGCTCAGTTCCTGCATGAACTGAACCATCCTTTGGGATCCGAGCAATTCCGATGGCTGAGAGGGAATCTGTCCGCAGCAGGCCACATCCAGATTGGTCACCTCGGTGGTTTGGATGACATCATCGACTCGGTTGGTCTGTTCGGTGAGGTAAGCCGACAAACCCGTGGGACTGTGAAGCTGGAAGGCCTTGTGGAGTGAAGGTCGGCGCAGGTCGGCGTCGACAAGCACCGTGCGTAAACCGGTCTGGGCAACGACCACAGCCAGGTTCGATGCGACGAGGGACTTGCCTTCCGAGGGGATGGTGCTGGTCACAGTGAAGACCCGCATCTTCTCGGCTTTGGCCCCCAGAGCGATGGCGGCTCGGACGGTGCGGAAGCTCTCGGCGGCATTTGACTGCGGATGCAGGTGGGCCTGCAAGCCGCTCTCGACGACGCTGTTGGTCTTGATATTGGGGATGTACCCGAGGAACGGCAGATGGAGATACGACTCGACGTCATCCTGGCTCTTGATCGAGTCGTCCAGGAAGTTGACGAAGAACGCCAACCCGATCGCGAGTCCTAACCCGCCAAACGCCCCCAGGAACAGGGTCAACAGCACTCGCGGCTTGACCGGCATGGTCGCGGGATATGCATAGTCGACAACCCGGATGTTGTTCCCCTTGTCTCTCTGGACCAGCTCGATTTCCTTCATCTTGGCCAGGACCGTGTCGAACAACGCCTTGCTGCTCTGCGCCTTCCGCATCAAGACATCGTATTGCATCTTGGCCTTGTTCCACTCCATCTGCTGGTCTTCCCATTCCTTCACGTTGGCAGCAAGAATCTGTTCCGAAGCCTTCGCCAGGCGCGCTTCGGAGCGGAGGATCTCCGCAACCTGTTGGGCTGCGCCTTGCACCGAGCGGTGGGTTTCTTCGATCTTCGACCGCGCTTGGATTACGGCCGGGTGCTTGTCCTTGTAGCGTTTGAGCATCCCTGCCAACTCGTTTTCCTGGCCGGAAAGCTGGAGTTGAAGCGAGTTCACTTTTCCGTCGGCAGCGATTTTGGGGAAGGTCTCGAGGGGCTTCCCCGCCTGGGTGTGACGATCCAATTCCTCGACGGTGGTTTGAGTGGTTTGGGCCTGCGCTTTGGCCATCGCGTATTGCGCCTGGGACTGGCTGAGCGCCTCCGCCACGATGTTGTAGCTGCTGTCCAGGGACACGAACTTCACCTGAGCCCGGTAATTCTGAATGTCCTCCTCCGCCTTGGCCACGTCCACCTCGAGGCCATTGGCCTGGCTTCTCAGGAAGAAGAGCATGTCCATGGTCCGCTTTTGCTTCTGAACAAGATTCTGCTCGATGAACTCGTCCACGAGCGCGTTCGCGATGCCCGCGGCCTTGGACGCATTCGGATGCTCGACCACGACATCCACCAGGCGGCTGAGACGGATTGGAGTGATGCGGATGTCCTGCGCCAGAGCGCGGGCAACGTCCGGGTTGTCGCGATAGCGGGGGTCCTCGTTGATTTTCTCGCGCTTGATGACGATCTCGAGCAGGCTGCGGCTCAGGAGATTCCGATACTGCGTCTGGAGATAGTCCTGATCGGTCATCGACATGACGACCTCGTTCAGGTTGAGGCTCGCCGCGGATTCCCGGTCGATCTGAAGACGGGCGGACGCGGAATAGATCCGCGGCGCCTTGAACAGGTAGACCAGACACAGAACAAACACCGAGACGAACGTCGCAATCACGAGCCAGCGACGCTGCAGCACGATATTCCAATAGTGCCGCAGATTCAGATTGCTCGATGACGTTTCGGAGGCCTCGGGGGGGGCTGCCTGGGAAGTATAGTAGGAATAGGACATGAGGCGCGATTAGAGGACGCTCTCCTTGACTTCGATGATGTCGCCGGGTTGCACCCAGATCTTCTTGGCCGGATCGGTTTCCTTCTTGAGATCGTCCAGCTTGAGCGTGCGGGTCACGCCGTTACGGGTATACTCGACCGAATTGCGGGCGCGGGGCGTAACCCCGCCCGCCATGGTGATGATGTCGTAAACATCGAGTTTCTGTTCACCCGTGTGCGGGATGGGCCCCGGCCGATTCACCTGTCCGACCACTCGCACGAACTCGGAACGGTAATCCTTAACCGTCACGATCACCTGCGGATCGACGAAATAGTCCTTCATCAGCAGGTCGCGCAGGCGCGCGCGGAGTTCGGCCGGAGTCAGGCCGCCGACGCTGACCTCTTCGAGGAACGGGAACTGAATCGTGCCCGCCGAGGAGACGCGGAACTCGGTCTGCAGGTCGCGTTCGCCCACGATGGTGATGAAGAGCAGATCGTTCGCGGCGACCCTGCGTTCAGGTTCCGTGCCGGCGACCTGGGCGATCGGCTCAGTGCAGATCACCGTTCCAATCCAAAGCGCCAAAGTCGCCAAAGCCAACCCATGCAATCGAATGTGTCTCATCGCTAATACCCCAATGATAGGGCCAAAGTAACCTCATTCACCGCGTAGTCAACACCCGCCCACGGTGACGATCCGTCCGATTGAGTGTACTTGTAGTACAAGCCAACCGTAAACCACGGTCGAGGTTGATAAGCGATGCTGGCATTCGCTCCGAGAATGTCCCGATCATACCCGGGTTGACGGCCCGCGGCCGTGATGCGCGACTCGTAGGAGTTCAATCCGTAACTCCCGCCGACGGTGCATATCACCGGGTGGGCGGTCCCCAAAGCGTGGCGATATTGGAGTCTCAAGTAGTCGCTCGTGTAGGCCGAGGCGGTCGATGACACCGAGGCTCCTGTCCTCCGGTCGTACGACAGAGTGGCGCTGCTGCGCTCGGTCAGGGCCGAGGTCAGGGAGACGTGCGCGATGGGCGCACCGTAATCGAGATCCGCTCCCACCTCGTTGGGCTCCGCATTCACCTGCTCGTAACCCACTTTGGCTGTGCCGCTCAATTTCGTGGTGAAGCTCAGATTCGCCCCCAGGAAGCCGCCGATGGTCTCCTGATGAGGCGGCTTGTCGACCAATGGCATGTTGGGATCCCGCGACGTCTGGCCGTAATGGACCTCGCCGATCGCCTCGACTTTGGGGCGGACCTGGTACCCGAATCCGCCCGTGATCCGCCACTCATTCCGATCGTAAAAGGAGCTGTATTGGGACTCGTCGAAATCGAGGTCGTTCAGGGTGAATCGTCCGTACGCAGCGGTCTTCTGGCTGATCTGATAGCGCAATCGTTGACTGAGGTTCAACGTTGTTCGCTCGACATTCGATCCGCTTCCGACAGCTCCCTGTTCGAAACTCTCATAACCGCCATAGACGGTGTCCATGAACCCGAAGGAAAACGCCGTGTCCGAGAGGAATCGGCTCCCGCGCCAGGTTCCGGTCAGCGCCAGATTATGGGCGACCGCCGTGTCGATCATGTCCACCCCGTGGTACCAGTATTGGTTGAAGTCGTATTTGAAGTGGAGAATCCGGTCGCCATCCAACCGGCCCAGCCGCACATCGACAGCAGGCGTGACGCCCGTGATGAACGCGGACTCCTCAGCCCCGGAATTGTAAAACAGGTTGTCGTTGTAAGTCTCGCTCACACCCACCCTCGGTCGCACCACCAAAGGTCCAACGCTGAAGGCCAGCAAGTCCTTGGCTTCGAAGCCGTAACCCTGCGTCGGAGCCAACAAAGCGCACATCATCGCGGGCGCCAAATTGTTCCCAGCCCGCCGCGAAGCGCCACGGCGTATCACCCTTCCTGAAGCCGATTTGTGTTTTTTCATGATTGTGGTCCTGTTACCCCTCGCGCGACTCTCCGGTGTGGTGCCAATCCTACGCCCGACGCAGGCTGCGAAGCCAACTCGCAAGCCCCGATGCCCGCCCCTCGTGATCGCGTGACTGCCGATCCCGATATGGCCGCGCGTTTCCGGTTGCGTTTCACGCAGAATCCACGAACCGACACACTGTGGCAAGCGCGATTTCCATATCGCTTTGACACGGTGCCTGCCGCGTCCCCTTAATGCGGTGTGTCTGTGAATCGCCGCGCCGCCAAACTCACGACATCGCAACGCGTTGTCCGAGCGTTGCGCGTGTTGGGCGCGGCTGCGGCGGTCACTCTGGTGGCTCTGGCGCTGCTGCCGTTCTGGCTTCCCCCGGTGCTCAAGTTGGCGCTCCCGCGACTCGGGGTTCAGGTCGGCGCGATCGACCGGATTGGATATGCTGCCTTTCGGTTGCAGGAGGTTCATTTTCAATCGGATACGGTGGATATCACGCTCCGCGACATGCGCCTGACGCAGCCCATCGCCTGGGCTTGGCGAAGCTGGTTCAACCCAGCTCCCGATACCAATGCGATCGTCCGCCTCACAGGCTGCGTCGTCTTGCCAAAGACCGCTGATCCCCCCGAGAAGACGGGGAGCAAGCCGCCGGCGCGATTGTCCGGGTTGCTCGATGCGGCGAGCGAACTGATTCCCAGACTCAAGAAATGGCTGCCCCCCCTCGACTTGAATGAAGGTCGCATCGTGCTTTCGGATCATGAGATCCTCGTACCCGACCTGCGTTGGCGGTCGGGCGAGCTGAAGGCCGCGGCGGAAATCGCCCGACTTGGACTCGACACGCAGATCAGCATCGCAGCGCTTGCGCCGGACCGGCTCGCACTTCGGCTTCAGGACCTGGCGCGGCAGGTCGAGTTGAGAGCCGAATTGCGCGCTGGGGAATCGGAATGGGATCTGACAGGCAGCGGAGTCTGGCTCGACAACGTCTTCCGCCTCCGGGCGGGGCATGGACGCAACAGCAAGGGGTTGTGGCCGGACCGCATCGAACTCGAAGCGCCGCAGGTCAGGCTGTCGGGGCGCTTTCTCGGGGTGCCGGGGTGCTCGAATGTGCTCGGACAGGTCCGCCTGTTCGGAACAGAGGGCCGGTTCGAGTTGCGCGTCAACAGTCGCACGGAACCGGCCAGCGTGGCCCTGCCACCCGGTCGGCTGAACATCGCGGCTTTGGTCAATCCGGACGAAATCACCGTGACGGGCTTCGAAGCCCGGATCGCGACCATCGATGCCGTGCTGTCAAATCCGGTGACCTGGCATTGGGCAAGCCGGCAGATCGACCGCCCGGCGCGACTCACGCTGCGGGCGGATCTGGATGCGCAGTCCTGGATCGACGTGCGGGGCCGGATTCAGGGCGAGGTGCTGCTGACGCTGGGCGAGGGACTCGAACCTCATGCGGAATTCCAGCTCACCGGGAAGGCTCTGACCAGCCGCTGGATCGATGTTCCGACTCTGGAGTTGAGCGGACAAACCGCGGGGCGGTTGATTGAACGGTGCGCCGTCACCGCGCGCTGGGAGAATGGCTCCGAACTCCGCGTGCTTGGACGCGGATTGGACCCCGCTGGCCGAACGCTGTCCGATGCCCAACTCGATGCCGCCATCCAACCCGGTCTGCCTGTCCTGGCACAGTGGCCACTGACATTCCAATCCGCCACCGCTCGCGCGACCGTCTCCGGTGCATGGCCCAATCTGCAGCATCGCGGGACAGTGACGGTGTCCGGCGGATCCGTCCACGGCCTGAAAACGTTCGAGCTGACAGGGCGTTGGGAAGGGGATCATGCAGAGAGGATTGCGTCCTCACTCATGCTGACGACCGATGGTGGCGAGGCGGCGCTTGGCGGCACAATCGATGACCTGTCAACCCTCACGCTCACCGCCTTGAGCCTGCGCGCGTTCGACGAGCCGCCGCTGGTTTTGCGTGAACCGGTGCGCCTGCAGATTCTCGATCCAGCGCCACTGCCCGGTCCGCAGTGGGGCGTCCAGACCAGCCCGCTGGGGCTCGCGAATGGCCAGCGGCAGATCGCCCTCGAAGGGCTCATTGAATGGCCCGCGCGCGTCCAGGCAACCCTTGCAGTGACAAATCTCAACACTCGGTTTCTCGACGCTTTTCTTGCACGCCCGCTCCCGACGGCCTCCCTCGAGTCGCTGGTTGTCGAGGTCAGCGGCGGGCGCGGTCCGGCGATGCTCACCGTAGCGGCGAACGGTTGGTGGCAGGCGGCTCCGGATTTCCCGATCCGGATGAACGCCAGGTTGCAGGGCGATGCCAGCGGCCTGCAAATCGCCGAGTTCCGAATGTTCGAGCGCGAGGCCGAGGCCCTGCGCATCGAGGGGCGCGTTCCCCTCGTCTGCGGTTTCCTCGAGACCGGGCAGCTCTGGCGCCTTGCCTCGAACCGGGGGCTCGAATTGGATTTCTCGCTGGCGCCGACACCGACGCTCGAGAGGATTGGCTTGGAGCGGCTGGGCTTCGCCGCGGCCAACGTGCGTTGCGAGGGTTCGGTGTCCGGCACGCCGGCTGCGCCCGTCGGTCAAGTGCGTCTGCGCGCGTCCAACCTGCTGACTTTGGCCAGTTCCCCGTTGGCGGGCTGGCTGCCTCGGATCGACGGCGTGGACCTGATTCTGCGCGCGGATGCGGACCATGTGCGCCTGGACACGGGACGATTCGAGGTGGAAGGCGCGCCCCTCGACGTTTCGATCGCGCTGCCGGTGCCGAGAGACTTTTGGATCGCGGCTTTGCGCGGGGCGTTCGAGGTTGACCCTGCAAACCTGAGCGGTTCCGCGCGTCTCGATGCGCTGCCGCTGGCTCGATTGGCCTCGAGATTCGTCCCCGAACTGCGGCCCGAGGGCTCTCTCAGCGCCGACGTGCAGCTTCTGGCAGGCTGGCGCTGGAGCGGCAATGTCGAGTTTGGCGGCTTCGGGACTCGTCCATTGCCGTTCATCGGACCGCTGCGGGACGTTCAAGGCCGCATCGCGCTGCGTGATCGGCGGGCGCGGTTGGAAGGGATCGCCGCCGACATCGGGGGCACCACCGCTCGGATCGAAGGCTGGTTCGACTTGCCCGCAGTCCCCTGGACCGAATGGAGAACACCGGCGTTCGACATCCGCCTGGGCGGGACGCAACTCGCTCTGGTTCGGCAGGCCGACTTGATCGTGCGCGGCGACCTCGATTTGCGTTTGCAGCACGGGCCGACCAACGCGCCCAGTCTGGCGGGGGCGGTTGTGTTGGGGCGCAGTTTTGTGCTCAGCGATCTCGAGGCCGTGGTGGGCAACCGCGTGCGGGCGCCGGACCGACCGCCCCCCTTCTTCAGCGTCGAGCAGGAGCCGTTCGCCGGGTGGGGGCTCGATGTCGACATCCAGGGCGAGGAATGCATCCATGCGCGCAGCCCGTTCTACACCGGCGTGCACTCGGTGCATCTCAAGCTGCGCGGCACACTGCGCGACCCGGTGTTGCTTGGCGACGCGCGCGTGGTGCGCGGCAACCTGACCTTCCCGTATGCGACACTGCCGGTACGCCAGGGACTGGTGACTTTCACCGAGACCGATCCAACGCGGCCGCGCGTGCAGGCATCGGCCGGCGCGCGGGCGTTTGGATACGATCTCCTTCTCGATGCGAGCGGCACTCTGACAGACCCTGCGATTCGGTTTTCATCGAGCCCACCGCTGAGTTCCGAGGACATCCTGTTGATGGTCACTGCCGGCGAACTCCCCCGCCAGCAAATGGACACCACGGCTGCCGACCGCCTCTCGAAGCTCGCCATCCTCCTCGGCAGGGATCTGATGAACAAGCTGGGAAAACCGGGATCCGGCGAGGGGCAGATCATCTATCGCGCCGGCGAGCGTGTCTCCGCCCGCGGCAAGGTGACTCGCCATCTCGAATACAGGTTGACCGACACGTGGTCGCTGGTGGCTGAGTATGATGAGTTCGATGAGCTGAACGCCGGGGTCAAGTGGAGAGTCCTGCGCCGATGAACCATCTCAGAGGCAAGACGTGGATTTGGATGGCTTGTCTCGCCTTGGCCCTCCTCCTCGGCAGTCCAAACCGGGCCGGGACCAGTCCTCTGACCGCACCGAATTCGCCACCCGAGCCCAAGATCAAGCCGGCTCAGTTGATTGTGCGAGGCCACGGTTTCTTCGGGAACCTGCGCCTCAAACAGCAGTTGCGGGTGCTGCAGCCAGACTCGGGCCCCCCGGAATTCCTGGATTCGCGCATCCTCGAGGATGCGGCCCTGCTCTTGCTTTCCGCCTTGCAGCGCGAGGGCTACCTCGACCCCGCCATCGAGTTGCAGGTGCTTTGCGACGACGGGACCGAATCGTTGTTATCCGCCAAGCCGGAGACTCCCATCGAGGCGCCGGCCCACTGGCGCGCACGACGCGCGGTTTTCCTGCTCGATCGCGGCGCGTTTCATTACTACGCGCGACTGGATTTCACCGGGTTGACTGCCCTGTCCAAAGCGAAAGCGGCAGGCTACTTCCTCGTGCCCGACATGCTGGTGCCTCAGAAGAAGCCGAAGGTGTACACACCCGCCCGGCTCGATCGCGGGCTGAGAAGTCTCCGCGAGGAACTGCGCCGTCTGGGCTATCGGGACGCTCTGGTCGAACAGGAGTCTGTCGAAGCCGACCCCCTCACCGGCAAGGTGAGCGTCACCGTGCGTGTCGAGGAAGACCGGCGCTGGTGGGTGACGCAGTTGGAAACGCGTCACCAGGATCGGCCGCAGGGCCCCGTCGGTCCCGTCCAAACCACCCTGCTGCGCGAGCCGTTTTCGCCGGCGTGGGAGCAGGAGTGCATCCGATCGCTTCGCAACGCCGAGTACGCGAAGGGATTCCCCGAGGCGCGGGTGACGCTCGAGACGGAGACGCTCCGGAAAACCGCGGACGAAGTCGAGGTCCGGGTGCTGGCCTGTGTGGAACGAGGGGCTCCGTTCCGGGTCGGCGAGGTCACGTTCGACGGTCTGAACCGCACCCGGGAATCTCTGGTTCGCAAGCGAGTGGCGCTGGTTCCGGGCGAGCCGCTCGATCGGCTGGCTGTCGACGAGGCGCGCCTGCAGTTGCTGCGGCTGGGGGTCTTTGACCGCGCGGAGGCCGAGATCGCGGCTGCAACGGCTGAGGACGCGCGTGACGTCCGCTTTCAGGTGCGCGAGGCCAGGCCGATCGAGGCCAGCCTGCTGGCTGGTTGGGGGAGTTACGACCTGCTCTGGGGCGGTCTCGAGCTCGAACAGGTCAACCTCTTCGGCCTCGCTCACAGGCAGCGTTTGGTGGCCGCGCAATCGCTCAAGAGCACCAAGCTCGAATACGCCTACACCATCCCCCAAGTGTTCAGTCCTCTGGGAGAAGTGACGGGGCTCGGTTTCTCCCGGCGGCGGGAGGAGACCACGTTCATCCGTCAAGACTCCGGGGCCAGCCTGGGCTATCAGCGGCTGGTTCCCTCGTTGCACAGTACCATCGGCCTCCGTTTCACATTCGAGGAGCTTTCGGCCGACGACAGCCATTTCGATCCCGATTACGGGCGGAAACGTGCCAGCGCGTCATCCGTCGGCCTGACGCTCGATCATAATCGCACGGACAATGCCCTTTATCCGGCTCGAGGCTATCGGCTTTTCGTCACAACGGAGATGGCCACCGACACGTTCGGGGGCGCGGCCAATTACACCCGCTTCGAGCTGGGCGGAAGCTGGCACCGACCGTTGTCGCGGACTCTGATCGCGCACCTTGGCGCTTCCCACGCCTGTGTGACCACGCCCGGTCCGGTGGGGGACGACTTGCCGTTCAACAAGCGCTTCTTCCTCGGCGGTGCGAGTTCGGTCCGGGGCTATGTCCAGGGGGAAGCCGCATCCTACGATCCGGCCGGCAGGCTTGTGGGTGACGAAAGCTACCTGTTGGGCCAGGCAGAGATCGAACAGCGCCTCACTCCGCGCTGGTCCTTGGTCGGATTCCTCGACGTCGCCGGTCTCGCGCGCGACATCGCCGAGCATCCCGCCAGCGAGGTGGTGGCGTCCGTCGGAGCCGGTATTCGCTGGCGCACTCCCATCGGCCCGGTGCGGCTCGAATACGGCCACAATCTCAACAGGCGCCACGGCGATCCCGCCGGATCACTGCATTTTTCCGTCGGCTTTCCGTTCTGACCGCGCATTCAGTCGCCTTTCGCGAAGGACCGCTTGCCGGCGTTGGCGATGCGAGGCCCTTCGCGTGGCGCCGAACGCCGGAGGAAATCATACGGTCCCATCGAGCGCGATGGCCTGTCAGGACTCGGGCTCGACGCGGGTCGGACGCCGCGCTTCCTTGCGTGCCGCGCGATGCGCTTTGTCGGCCAATATGCGTTCCTTGGCGGCGCGACTTCGGCCGCGTTTTTGGCGGCGGGCTTTCTCGCGCTCGGCCCGCTGCTGGGCCGCTTTCTGCCGACGCAGGTTCTCGATCTTGGCGAGCAGAAGGTGACGGGCGAGGAACCGGTTGAGCCCCTGTTGACGGCTCGCCTGGCACTTGACCTGGATGCCAGTCGGACGATGGTGCAACATGACACAGGTGGCTGTCTTGTTGACGTTCTGCCCGCCCGGCCCGCCGGAACGTACAAACGTTTCGTCGAGGTCTGCCTCCCGCACGCCGACCTCGGCCAGTCGCCGGGCCAAGGCCGCCTGCCGTTCCTCGCTGACGGTTGCAGCACTCACGGCTGGACACGGACCAAGCGCCCGCCGCCCGGCTCGAAGCGGAGTTCACCCCTGGTTGCGCCTGTTGGCATCCAGGTGCCGCTGCCGATGGCGTCGAGCACTTCGAACGGCGCGCGCGCGCTCAGGCCGACGGTCACTGCGGCGCCATAATCCAGGTTGATCAGGACAACGTGGCTCGCCTGTGCGGCGCCGGAGGCGGCCTGCGGTCCGAACAGGCCCATGGCCACGCCCTTCTGTGGCCGCGGAGGCATGCGGTTGGGCGGCGGAGCGAACAGGCGGAAGGCGGCATCCTCCGGCAGCGGTTCGGTGCCCGGCGTCTCGACCCCTTCATGGTAGACGCCAATCGAGCGCAATGCCTGGAGTTGGGAGGCGATGGCGACGAATTGGCGATTGAGCGACTTCAGCGCCTCGTAGAGGGGCGTGGGCGTGCCGTCGGCGAGCGCGATGCCGCCGGTGTGGCCGGGATGGCAATAGACATAGTAACTGACGCCCTGTGCGCCGTACGCGAGCGTGGTGTAGATCAGGTAGCGCATTTCGTCGCCTGTCGGCACGCGCATCGAAGGGGTCCAGGTGCAGGCCTGGACGATGTTGAGAAAAGGCAAACCGGCATCGAGGGCGGCGCGGCGGACCAGGGACAGATTGAGGAAGTAGTTCTCCGTGTCGCCTTTCACCGTGAACTGGTAGTGGTCGTAGCTGATCAGCGCGGGCTTCACGATCTCCACATACTGACGCAAGTGCGCCCGATAGGCGGTCACGGTGTCGCCCTGGTTGCCGAGTTGTTCGTTCGAGGCGTAGGTGGGAAAGAGGTTGATATAGGCAAGATGATCGGGATCGCGCTCCCGCAAGTAAGCCACCAACTTGCCCAGGGCCGGGAACTGAGAGGCGTTCGGCTCGTCGGTCAGAAAGTAGGCGTAAAGGGCCGGGTGCGAGCGGACTCGCGCCACGAGCGCATCGAGTTTTTCCCTCTGTGCCGGGTTCTCGATTGACTTGGGGGAGAGCAGGGCATCCGTGAGTTGCGCGCGCAAGCCGTGCCGCTGCGCCACCTCGAGTTCATTCTCCGCGCACCAGACCAGATTCCAACCGCCATCCTTCATCTGCCGAGCCACGGCGTCGGTCATGGGCGGCCCTGCCCAGTAAGTGACGATTGGCGTGCCGACACTCCAGGAGGAGTCGGCGGCGCGGGGGCTGGCGTCGCTGATCAGAAGAGCCAGTGCGCATGCGGCGAGCGGGCAGGCTGGGTGGGGTTTGGCACCGCCCCGCGCCGGCGAAGATGATCGAGAGATTTGCATAGGGCTAGGAATCCGGCTGTTGTGGCTTTGGGAGTCTGAACTCGGGTTGGTTTCTTGAGGTCGGATGTTGGTTTGGGACCTGCCTTGTGGTTTACGGGGCGAGTGAGGCGCGATAAAACACGATCGTCTCGGGCAACCACGTGTCCGTGAATTCCGTTGTGCCCGAGGTGTTCAGGACGTTGGCCACATGGACCCATGACCCGGCGCTGACAGATCGTTGAACGACGTAAGTGAGTCCTGGTTCCCCCTGCAGCCGGAGTTGAATGCGGCCGCCGGGATCGAGGCCCGCGACATCGAGACTGAAAGGCTGGCTGAGGAAACGGAGCGCGTCGGCCATGTAAGCCCGCCGCACGGCGGTGCTGGTCAACGTCTCGAATGGAAAGCCGAAATAGATCACCTTGCCCGTCCCGCCGATGCCTCCCGGGTGAGTCACCGCCGCCGCGCCGCGCGTCAGGCCGGCGTAGAGGAGCGCCGCGGTCGTTTGCGGGCCTTCCGGCGTCAGCAGGTCGGGGTAGCCGACCCAATAGATGCCGCGGCTGCCGTCGTCAAAGACGCCCGATCCGCTCCCTGCGAAGATCGAACCGGCTGCCGGCAGCACGGTGTAGCTGCCCGCGTTGTCGTTGGCATTGCCGCCCAGGCGGGCATGCAGTTGCGTCTCGAGAAAGGTCCGATCACTCGAGCTCGGGCCCGCATCGCGATCCAGATCCCAGGCAATCTCAGAGCCGCTGACGAAGAGATGTCCCCCAGCGGCGCGGAAGGCGGAGATCGCGGCCTGTTCGGATGGATTGAAGGCGCGGTCGACGGTGGACTGGTTTCCGGCGGCCCACATGACAACCTGGTAGTCATCGAGGCGGACCGTTCCGTTCGGCACGTGGGCGCGCTGGCAGGAATCGAAGGGCCACCCAAACCCGCCAATCGCTTCACCATGCGGCACGACGTAGTCGAAACTGTTGACCCGCGCCGGGATCACGCGGTCCGCGGCGCCGGTGTTCTGGTCGTGGCCGGGCGGGCGATAGGCCGAGGGAGCGAGGTTTTGGCGCAGGTTGAGTGTGCGGTCGAATCGCGTGAAACCGTTGACGAACAGGATGCGCGATTGAGCGGCGTTGGAACCGCGCCGGGCCCCGACGGTCGGCGATGGCAGCGATTCGCCGCCCGGATTGATCGCGGCGACTCGGAAGTAGACGGTGGTGTCAGCGGGCAGGTCCGTGATCCGGAGCGATGTGCCGGGTGTGGCCACGGGTTCGCCGAACCCGTAACCGTCGGTTGAACGATAGACCTGGTATCCCGTTGCCGCCCCGCTGCCGCCCTGGGCCGCCGGGGGGGACCACGAAACGAGGATTCCTCCAGGCAGAGCCGCGGCGCGGGGATTGGCCGGCGGCTCCGGGAGGAAGACCAGAGGGGCTGTGTCGAACTGGGCGAAGTATCGCACGAGTCCCTGGTAAGCGGCGCGCGCACACCAGGTCCGCGCCTTGGGATCGCGCAGCAACCGGGCGTCGGCCTCGCTGTCATGGAAGGCGACCTCGACGATCGTGGCATCCATTTCATAGCGGATGGCATCGCCGCGGATTTCGCCGAACGCGTAGTCGCTGCGGGCGTAGGTGAGATTGCTGCCGCGGTTGTGCCAGGGGGTCTCGAGCCAGGCGTCGAGCCCGACCAGATCGTCATTGATCTCGCGGGCCAGCAATCGGGCGAGGGTGATCTGGTTGGCCGAGGTCTGTGTGCCTGGGAAAAGGGATTCGTTGTTGTAGAGGCCGATCACCCCGCGACCGCCGCCTGCGTTCGAGTGGAAGCCGACATAGACCCGCTTGAACGTGGTCCCACTCTCGCTGCGGTTCATCTCGGCTGCCATGCGTGCCGGCGCGCCGACGTTGTCGCTCGAGTCGTCGCCGGGCCCGTCGTAGAGGGCTGGGTCCTGTCCCTGGCCGGTCATGCGTTGGACCCAATACCGACTGCACTCCTCCTCGCGGGGATACGCCGAGACGCCGCCGCCCCGGTCGATATCGCCGCGTCCGTTGCCGAACCGGATGGCGTCGGCAATCACCACACCCGATGTGACTCCCGGTTCAGCCAGGTTCGAGATCCGGACCGACCCAACAGCGGCGTTCGCCCCGGCGCGGAACTGGTATGTGCCCAGGTAGACCCAGCCCTTGCCGACGAGATCGTGGGGAATGCGGACCCGGGTTTCCCCGCCCAGGTGAAAGATGCGATAAAGCTGGCGAATGCGGTTGGCGCCGTGCGCTGCCCAGCAGTAAACCGGGTAACTGCCCGCCGCGGGGATGGCGGGCGTGTAGGTGGCCAGGGCCGTCTCGGTCTGAGACGCGGCCGCGAAACGGTAGGGCACGGCGCCTGCGTTGCCGAAGAAGACGCCCGAGGTGCTGTCGCTCCAGGATCCGTTCCAGGACACGCCCGGGCTGTCGTTGTCCAACACCACCTCGTTGGTCTGGTATCCGACGGGTCGCAGCGGAACGACCGTTGCGCCCGCATGGAAGCAGTAGGCGACGAAGAGGGTCATTTGATCGAGGTTCCCATAGTCCTCGTTCATCTGGAGCGCCACCCCTCGCTGGGTCCGCCACCCGTTCGCCGTCCAGGTCCAGCCGTGGCCGGCGCTGGTGAACACAATGCGCCCGGTCATCGACCCGTTCGGCTGCGCCGCTGCGGCCCCGAGGCCGCTGGTCGCTGGCAGCGCGGGCCTGGATTGACGCGGCGCCGCGTCCAACTCGGCCTCGGGCGGGTCAGCCGACTGTTGGAACGGATGGAAAGCCGCATCGTCCGGCATCTGTGCGACCGGGTTGGCCGCCAGGGCGAGAAACCCGAGAACAGACAGAAGGGCGCGCAGAGCACAACGAAGACTCATCTGAGTCGGCGTCTGGGTTTCTTGGCGACGATGCAGCTTGGGACTGAGCCGTGGCATTGCGATCACCACTCGGTCGCGGCTGTGAATACGGCCGCCAATCGCTCCAGACCCGCCTGGTCCGCGGCATCGAAGCGGTTGCGGACCGGGCTGTCGAGGTCGAGCACGCCGTGCAGGCGCCCGTCTTGAAGCAGCGGGACGACCAGCTCCGAGTTCGACGCCGGGTCGCAGGGGATGTGGCCGGGGAAGGCGCGGCAATCGGCCACCCGGACCGTGGTGCGCAGCTCCGCCGCCGTTCCGCAGGTGCCCCTGCCCATTGGAATCCGCACGCACGCCGGTTTGCCCTGGAATGGCCCCAGGATCAGGACCCCGCCGACAAGGCGGTAGAATCCGGCCCAGTTCAATCCGGGCACCGTGTGATAGAGGAGGGCGGCGGTATTGGCGGCGTTGGCGATGAAGTCGCGTTCGCCTGTCAGCAGAGCGCGCAACTGCGTCTCGAGCTCTCTGTAGGCGGCCGCCTTGTCCGCGGCGACAATCGGTTTCAGTTCGAACATGTGCTTGGTCTGCGCGTCCTGTTGCCGCGCGCCATCACCTTCAATGACCGATGGCTTTGGCGGCCAGGTTCTGCGTTCTGGACCGAAGATTTATCCGGCACGCGCCCGGTTACGGTTCCTCGCGAAGCGTGTGAAATAACCGGGCTAAAGTCAACGGGGCGAAAAGCGCTGCAATCACAACCGGTGCATCCGCCAGTTGTCGGTGTGATGCCGCCCGGTGAGGGCACCGGGCCTACAACATCGGTGTCTGTCCAGAGCAGGCCGGGTCCCCTGACCCGGCGCCTGCGTTGTTCCCGAGGCCGCCTGCAAAGTGCGAGATTTGTTGGGCGAGTTTTGTTTGCGCACCACGGCGTCGCCGCGTAGAGTCTCCTCGAAATTCACCTTTCGACAGCATTGGGATTCGATGAAGCCGTTTGCGACGCCAATGTCACATGCCGGATTCATGCCGTCGTTTTCTCCCGACCGCTCGACGGGGCGGGCGTTCACGCTGATCGAATTGCTGGTGGTGATCGCCATCATCGCCATCCTGGCGGGCCTGCTCCTCCCGGCGTTGGCGCGCGCGAAAATGACGGCGCGCGCCGCGGTGTGCAAGAGCAACATGCGACAGATCCAGGTGGCTTACGTGCTCTACCAGGATGATCATCAGGGACGCGCTCATCCCCGGCGAAACTGGATGCGCTGGGTTCGCGATGGGGGGGATTTCGGACGTCCGGTATCGCTCGAACGGGAGAACCTGATTGCGGCGGATCATGCCGAGGCCTACTGGGGGGTTGCCTACGCGCCTTATCTCGGCTATAGCCCGAAGGTCTTCTTCTGTCCGGAGGCCAGGAGCGCCGACGACCAGTACACGCCGCGGACGCACAACGACGGCCCGTTCAAGGACGGCCACGTTTACATCACCTACGGATTCAACGGTTATTACGAAACGCCTAATCCGGCGGCCATCGGCCTCGAGATTGCGCTTTTCGAGGGTGTCGTGGGCGGAAGCGCCCCGGTCCAAGCCCGTCCCAGCGGGACTCTGCGCGCTCCGGCGGTCACGATTCTGTTTCAGGACGCATGGGAGGCCATGTTGGACGGCGTGGAAGACACGCCGATCCTCTTGTCTCAATGGACGGACTGGGCGGAGCGCTTGAACGAGTATTACCGCCACAACGGACGCGGCAACATCATGTGGGCCGATGGGCATGCCACATCGGCTCGCCGCGGCAAGACCCATTGGGACGAGGCTTGGTACCTTGGCCAGCCGATGCGCACGCGCTGACGCCTCGGCGCGCGGGCGCGTGCTCGAACGGGTTCATGATTTGACTCGAAGGCAAGAATCGAAACCAAGACATCGCTTATGCAAACGATCATTCATCGCCGTGCCCGTCATCCCGCCGTCGCTGCCTGGTGCGCGGCCTGGGGCTGCCTGGTGGCGCCATTGGCGCCTTTGGACGCCGCCGTTGTGGGCCAGTGGGATTTCACCAACGGGTTGAGCGCCAGTGTCGGGATCGATCTCGATTACTTCGACGGTGTCGGGGCGGCCACGGAGAGCGGCACCACGTTCGGCACGAGCGCCTCGTTCGGCATCCCGGATGTCGCCGGCCAGGCCGTGCACGTAATCCGAACACCGAAGATGACGCCTGCGATGGGTTACCTGATGAACCCCAACGCCGCGGGCAACGGCGGTGGCTGGCTTGTCAACCAGTACTCGCTCGTGTTCGACGTCTATTTCCCGGCGGCATCGAGTGGCCAGAACCGCTGCCTCATCCAGATCGATGACCCGTGGGTCAACAGCAACGAGGGGGAATTCTACGTTGCCGCCAACAACGGCCTCGGCACGTTGGCCCATCCGCACGGAATCGTGGCGGCGGACGCCTGGCATCGCCTGGTCGTCACCGCGGACCTGGCTGCGTCACCGCCCGTCGCGATCAAGTATGTCGATGGGGTCAAAGTCGGCGAGGAGACTCTGGCCGATGGTCTCGATGGGCGATGGGCTTTGGGCACGTCTCAAGCCTTGTTGTTCACCGACAACGCTGGCGGATTCGATGTCGCCTACATCAACTCGGTGCAGGTCCATGACGCCGTCCTCAGTCCGGGCTACGTGGCGGCTCTGGGCGCGCCGTCCGGGGATGCCATCCCGCCGAGCGTGGTGCCCGTCGCGGTCGTCAGTGCGGTGCGCCCGGCGGCGAACGATGCCTTTGTCCTGCCCGGCACGGTCATCGAGGCGGATCTGCTTGCCGCCGGCCAAGCGATCCCGGCCGACTCCATTCAGATGGCGATCGACGGCACAGTCGTGAGCCATGCGCTGGCGTATCCGTCGGCCGGCATGATGCGGGTGAGCTACGATCCGGGCGTGCTCGCCCCCGAGTCGCATCACACCGTGCGGGTGAGTTACGTCGACCCCGTGGTGGGGACCGACGTCCAGCACGCCGAATGGTCGTTCCGCATGTCCCCATTTCACCTGGCGCCTCCCGATCCGGCGGTCGAGGGGCTGCTCTCCCTGAGTTTCGAGGAACCGGCGACTCTCGATGGTGGCGCGGTGTCGGACGGTTCGCCGGCGGACAATGACGGTATCTTCCGCCTGCAACCAGACACGGGGGATCTGAAGGTGGCTGGCCCGGCGGGGTACGGCATTGATCTCAGCATCAACCGAACACTGCCTCAGAACTACGTCGAGCTGACGCATGGCTTCGGGGCGACGCCCAACACGTTCGCCGCGTGGGTGAAGGTGGCATCGGACTACCCCGCTGGCGATCGCGTGGGCGTGATCGTGGGCACCTACCCGGTCGCAAACGCAATCAACTGGGAAATCCACTCGAACGGCCGTCCACGCGTTTACTGGGGGTATTCGTCCGGGGCATTGGTGGATTGGATCGTGAACGACGATCTGCGCACGGGCCAATGGGAACATCTGGCCTTCGTGCGGGACCCGGTTCATGGCTTCCATTACTACCGCAACGGACGCCTGGGCGCGGTCCTGGCCAATGCCGGTCCCTCGGTTGTGCCCGCCGAGGCGCCGTACGTGGGTTCAGACCGCCGCGCGTCGGGCTTCCAGCCGTTTCGCGGCGCGCTCGATGAGATTGCGATCTTCGAGCGGGCCTTGGGCTCGAACGAGGTCTTCCGGCTGTACACGGCGGGTGTCGATTTTCCGAAGTACTTGTTTGCGGCTCCGCCGATCGCGCGGGTGGCGCCGACCGAGGGGGCGACCGGCGTGGGCGCCACGCCAACGATCGAGGTGCAGATCGATGAATCCCTCAGCTCGAACACGGTCGATCTGGCCAGCGTGCAATTGACCCTCAATGGCGTGGCATTGGCGCCCCAAGCCACACGGTCCGACCAGACGGTTCTCATCGCCGGAGCGCCGACCAGCCCGCTGATCCCGGCCAGCACCAACACTGCCCGGGTGCGCTACCTGGACCAGGCGCCCACGCCCCACGAGACCGTTCGTGAATGGAGCTTCGTCACCGGACCGGCGCCGGTGATTCTCTGGATGTCGTCGGGAGCCACCGTGGCCGTCGGCGACGACGTGACACTGGGCGTTCGCGCCGCGGGGCTGCAACCGCTCAGCTACCAGTGGCGCGCCGACGGCGTGCCCATCGCCGACGCGACCAGCGCGGTCCTTGCCCTGGGCGCCGTCACGGTTGCGCAAGCCGGCGCCTACGACGTGGTGGTTGGCAGTCCCAGCGGGGCTGTGTCTTCGCCCGTGGCGGTGCTGACCGTGCTGTCGGCCTTGCCGCTGGGGGGCTTGCTGAACGACGTGACCGCGCATTACGCATTCGAGACGCATGTGGACGGCGTGGTCGGCAACGAGGCGCGCGCGGCGGGTTACGCCGGCTTTGCGCGCGACGAGGCGCTTCTCAACGGCGCCGAGGGGGATCCGTCCGCCCTGATGCCGCCCTTCACGACCGCTCCGGGCAAGGCGCGCGCAGGCGCGGGCGCTCTTGACTGCGATGGGATTGGGGATTACGGCGACATCCTCGGCAGCCCGGTGCTCATCGATTGGGACTGGACGGTGTCCGCCTGGTTCAAGCCGGACACCGGCGGCGCGGGGTTGAGTGGCACGACGCGGGCCTTCGTGTTTGAGACGGCCGGCTCGGCGTATCCCATCTCGTTCGGCTTGCGCGCGGGCACAAGCGGCAACAGCAACTTCCAGATCTACAGCGATTACGCGAGCGGGACGGATCCGTACCGGGATTTTCAGGTGCCCAACGCGGACGTGGACCGATGGCATCACATCGCCATCGTGTACCGGTCAGCCGCCGCCGCCATCGAGGGCTACTTGGACGGCACCCTGACGCATCAGATCCCCTTGTCAGGCGCGTTCAACACGAGCTGGAGCGGATTCCGCGTCGGCACCTACCGGAGCGCCAATGGACGCTGGTTCAAGGGGCAGGTCGACGAGGTGGCTCTCTGGCAGCGGGCGCTTTCGACGGATGAGATTGCGGGCCTGTTCACAGCCGGGGATCAGAGCCAAACCCTCGCTGCCCGAATCGGTCTGCCGGGCGGCGACTCCTACAAGAGCGAACTGACCGCCTACTATGATTTTGACGCGCGCACCGACTGGGTCGTCGCCAACCGCGCCCCGGCCGTGGGCGGCACGGGCTTCTTCCCCGATGACGCACTGACGATGTACGGAGGGGCGATCGATCCCGCGGCGCGCATTTACCCGCTCTCGAATGACCCGGCCCTGGCGCGCGCCGGCCAGGGCGCCTTGAGCTGCGATGGGACAGACGACTACGCGCATATCATTGGCGACCCGTTCGATCCCAACCAGAACTGGTCGGCGGCGGCCTGGTTCAAGCCCGACACCGGCGGCCTGGGTGTCACCGATGCCGCCCGCCTGTTCGTTTTCGAATCGACCGGCGCCAACTACACGCTCTCGTTCGGGCTCCGCGCCGGGACGCCTGATCCGGACACCGGCGATCCCCGCACTGACTTTCAGATCTTCACAGTGTCAGCGGCCGGGGCGCCGGCTGTTTCCTATCCCCTGGCCAATTCGCTGGTCGATCAGTGGCATCACATCGTGATCACCTACGATGCCGCCGCGGGTGTCATGAAGGGCTATCTCGACGGGAGCCCGACGCACACCCTTGCGCTCGGGCCGGACTCCGTCCTGCAGGATTACTCGGGCCTCAATATCGGCACCTACCGCGCGGCGGACGGACGGTGGTTTGCGGGGTGGATCGACGAGGTGTCCGCCTGGCAGCGGACGCTCAGTCCGGGGGCGGTCGCGCAGGCGTATGCGATGGGCAGCGCCGGGGAGTCCTGGCTGACGGGCGGACCGCCCAGGATCATCGCGTTTGCTCCAGCCGCGTCCCCGCAGGGCGGTTGGACCCTCACATGGCAGGCGGTTGTCGGGCGCAAGTATGACATCGAGGCATCGAACGATCTGGAGGATTGGTCGGATGTCGTCGCTGATGACTATGCCGCCACAGCCGCGACCGCCTCGATTGTCATCGTTCCCACTCAGCCGCCGCCGGCCAATGGCTTCTACGATGCCGGTTTAAGCGGCGCTTCGCATCGCTTCTATCGTGTGCGATGGAATTAAGGGTCTGTGCAAAAATGAAATCCGATTTTGCTGGAGGGGATTTGGTTCGCTGGCGAGGCGCGACGAAGGAGCATAGCCTTGACCTCTGTGACTGAGGAGCAATCCCGCGACGGCGGGACCAGCGAGCCAAAGCCCCCCAGCCCTGCGGGGCGGGGCGGCACCGGGCCATCTGC
>JAKLFY010000029.1 GCA_022710935.1 Verrucomicrobiota bacterium | reverse complement strand
GGCAGCATGCAAGCAAGATACTTTGGCGCGGTCACACCACAATCTGTAGGAATCACGACTGACATTCTCCAAAATCACCCGGGGCGGTGCAGAAGCTGACCTAAACACGCTTGTTTTAGGCCTAGAACGCCTGCCGGCGATTGACGCCCTGATCGACGCCTGCGCCAAGGTCCAGGATGCCATTCTGGTCCATCGCGATCCCCATATCGCCAAAGTCTCCGTCCACCTGCTCAAGCAGGAACTCCTGCCGCCGAAAACCTGAAGACTCGCAACCGGCGAAATTTCGACCGGATTACGGAGCTCAAGGTGGAGAACTGGTTCGAGTGATCGGGCGGCACAAACTTCGGGAAACGAACGGCGACACCCGAGTGCGAGGCCATAGCGGCTGACGCCTGCCTGTGCCTTGACACAGAGCGTACAAGGCCGCCCCCTCAAATCCGAAATCCGAAATCCGAAATGGAATGCGCCTCGTGACCTCGGCTGCCACGGCGTGAAAGCCGCGCCACCAGGGCCGCGAGTTCGCGCAACGGGACGGCCGCGCTCGACTGCCCGGCAATCTCCCCTTGCGGCGGCACGCTGAGGCAGACGCGCCCACCCAGGTCGCTCACGAACGCGCACAACTTCTCCCCGGCGCGCCATTCCACCTGCCCGCTCCCACAGTCCGCTGTGTCCTCTTGTCGCATCGTAGAGTCAATCGTAAGGGCTGACCGGTTTACCGACTCAACAAACCCGTTGTCCGCACCGGCTGCGGGCCCGCGGGCCGCGGTCCATGTCGGACCGCGGACGCCTGCCTGCCAGAGCCTTGGCGCAGGCAGCGCCCGTCCGCAGCACAAACGCGGTGAACCGTGCCGCTGCCGCAACGCAACCGGCCTTCCCCCAGGCCGGGAGGCAACAGGCCATCAGGGCAGCCCTGGTACCTGTCCGGCAAATCCGAGGCACGAACCGAGGCATCCGCACCGCCACACCGCCACTTGCTGCCGCTTTCCCATCGCCCATTGTCATATGTATGGATCTGACCCGATTGCCTTGACGCTGATCTCTCTGTGTCACAGGGCGCGGGTTCCCCTCCTTGACGATTCAAGCGATGTCTGACAGTATGACGGACATGGAAGTCACGTCACGGGATTTTCAGCGCGGTTTCGCCCGCATGAAGGCGAAGGCCGCCGCCGGTGAGACGGTCTATGTGGTCTCCGCCGGCGAGAAGTTTTTGTTCCAAGCGGTGAAACCGCCGACCTGGCAAGGCGCACTCAAAGGCAAAGCGAGGATCGTCGGCGACCTGTCCACCACCGGCCTGGACTGGGAGGCTTCGAGGTGACACATCTGCTCGATACCCATGCGTGGATACAACGCGCGCTGGGCACACCGTTGCCGCCGTTGGTGGACCACACGCTCACGCGGCATGCCGGGACGCTCGCCATAGCCGACATCTCGTTGTGGGAAGCTGGGAAGCTGGTTGAGCTTGGTCGATTGCAGTTGTCCGTTTCTTTGGCCGAGTTCTTCCGCCTGGCGGTCACGCCGGAGTTGACGGTGCTGCCGGTGACGCCAGCGATTGCGGAACACGTCACCACCCTGGAACCGGATGGCTTTCACAAAGACCCGGCCGATCAACTCATCGTCGCGACGGCCTTGGTGCACGGACTCCGGCTGATCACGAACGATACGCGCATCCGACAGTGGGGAGGCGTGCCGAGCCTTTGGAGTTCGCTCCAGCACCCCCGGCGGAGGTGACCTGGCTTCACCCGGCGTCCTCGCGGGTTTGTGTTGAATTCGCATTTCGCTCCGAGCCACGTGAGCCATCACACGGAAGACGCGCAGCAGGCTTCGGACGATTGCATCTCGGGGTTCTTCAGCCTGGGATAGCGCAACAAGAGCGCATGTCCCGCCATAGCCAGCGCCTGCGAGGGCTCGAGCCGGTGACCACGGAAGCGCAAAGCCGCGAGCGGGACAGGGAGAACAAGTCCGTGATGTCCTTCTGTTCCGTCCCGGCGCTCGGGCCGTGATCAGTCTGGAGGGCTGGGCCGTCGGCAGCAACCGCCGGCGGCCTGCAGCAACCCTGCCCACCGTCGCCCTTGGCATGTCGTAGGAATCGTCGTAGAGCGTTTCGCCAACCGTTGGCTTCTCAACCGTAACTCCATGAGCTTGGCCGCCAACCGTGCCGGGCGCTTTCCACCCGGCACGGTCTTTTCGCCCCCACTCCTTTTCAGTGCGATGTTCTCACCGCCGTGCCGAGCGTTTATTGCATGAGCAGCCGGTAGAACCAACTTACACCCGGCGCGCTTGTCACCGGCGCGGTCACTTCAAACGGCATCGCTGTTGGCGTGTAGGTTTCCAGCGAGACCCACTCGCGCAGGTCCGAGGAAGCCTCAAGCACGTACTGCGTCCCAAGCGGTCCGTTCACCGTGAAGCTTAGCGCCCCATCCTCGATGACAGGCGCCTGCAATTCTGTCGGTGCGAACGATACCACCCGCACCGGCAAGTCCACCGATTGGCACCCGCCGATGTTCCTGGTGGTTACGGCAAACCAGTAGGTCTTCCCGCCGATCAGATCGGTGAAGTCGGCCCAGTGCCCGCGGGTCGTTAGGACCGGTGACATGCCGGCGACCGAAGTGAAGCTCGTCTCCGCAATGTAGACCGAAAAGTCCTGGATCACCTCCTCGGGTTGCACCCGCTCCCAGGACACCCGCGTGCCGCCGTAGGCCGTGTTGACCGTCGTTTCCGCCGGATTCGGCACCAGCGTCGCCGTCAGCAACGACGCCCCGGTGCTCTCCTGGTTCGTATTGTTCACCGTAGTGATCCGGACCGGATACCCATGCCCGGGGAGCAGACCGCTGGCGGTATAACTTACGGCAAACCGGTCCAAAGCGACCGGTGTTACCCCGCCGCCGAGATACAGGCGGTAACCAGCCAGGAGGTTGTTCGTGTGCGGGTCTGCGCCCTCGGGCGGCAGCCACGTGAATGTCAGCCAGTCGGCGCCGCAGGTCGATGCAAGGCTGCGAACCTTCTCGACGCGATCCACTGAGGCCTGAGCCGACTGGGCACGCACTTGGCAGTTGATCTGCCCCAGCACGTCCTCGGCAACCAGCGCCACGTAATAGACGCCGTAGCGGTCCAGCCCCGTAATCGTGTAGTGTCGGGCTTCGGCCGGCACGTAGGCATAGGGCGCGAGGCCGCACACGTTGGTGTACTCGGTCGGGCCGAGATAGACGCGGTACCGCGCCACGTCGTTCTGGGCGACCTCGTTGTACCGTGTCCAATCCAGGTCGATGGCACAGAACGCATCCACCGAATCGCGCGTGCTCAAGCATTGGACCGGCTCGCCCTGAGGCGTCAGGCAACA
This sequence comes from Verrucomicrobiota bacterium, assembly GCA_022710935.1. GTDB lineage: Bacteria > Verrucomicrobiota > Verrucomicrobiia > Limisphaerales > J093 > MWFF01. The sequence continues at coordinate 65,089 of JAKLFY010000029.1, read as the reverse complement.
GTCCAGACACGTCAGTTGGGCAGGCACCTCCGGCGTGCTCACCACAATGCTTACCTCGCGCGACACCGCCTGCCGGTACGGCGGGTCGGGCTCGGCGCCGACAAACACCGAGAACTCACGCGACACCACCTCGCGGGCGACGATATACCCAGCCGCGTAATTCACCGTCGGGGTGAACCCACTCAAGGCGTCCACCGGCACCACGGCGAAGAAGTGGTCCTGCCAAGCCGTCAGGTTCGTGAGCGTGATCGAGAAGGTCTCGCCGGGGACGACCGTGTAGTTCGTCATCTGCGTCACGCCCGTGAAGGGGCGGGTGGACATGTAAATGGCGTACCTCGCCACGTCATGTTCCGCCCACTGGTTGTAGCCGGCCCACGAGAGCGTCACTGTCTCGCCCGTGGGTGTCGGCGTCACCGTCAACTGGGTCACCGGCGCCGGCGCCTCCGGCGTCGTCACCACAATGCTCGCCTCGCGCGACACCGCCTGCCGGTACGGCGGGTCCGGTTCGGCCCCGACAAACACCGAGAACTCACGCGACACCACCTCGCGGGCAATGACATAAGCGGCGGCGTAATTCACCGCCGGGTCAAACCCGCCCAAGGCGTCCACCGGCACCACGGCGAAGAACCGGTCCTGCCAAGCCGTCAGATTGGTGAGCGCGATCGAGAAGGTCTCGCCCGGTACGACCGTGTAATGGCTCATCGTCGTGACGTCCGTGAAGGGGCGGGTGGACATGTAGATGTCATAGCGCGCCACGTCATGCTCCGCCCACTGGTTGTAGCCGGCCCAGGACAGCGTCACCGTCTCGCCCGTTGGGGTGAGCGTCACCGTCAGGTTGGTGACCGGCGCGGGCCACTCGGGCGTCGTCACCACGACGCTGACCTCGCGCGACGCCACCTGTCGGTAGGGCGGGTCCGGCTCGGCGCCGATGAATAGCGACAACTCGCGCGAGACGATGTCCTTGTACTCCGGCGTCTGGATGCCGCCAACGTAGACCGAGAACTCGCGGGAGATGACCTCGGGAAAGTAGTTCGTCTCGACAGGCTGGGCCAGTGCGGCTGGGGCGATCAGCCCGATCAGCAGTGCCAGAAGCAGCGACCACGCCCTGGCCGTGCCCGTCCGTGCGTCTCCTGGACGCCCCCGGGCTTTGGAGTGCGGTGGCAGCGCGCAGCGGCCTGCCTGCCGCATGCCTGAGGCGAGACCGGGCACAGGCGCCTGATTGTGCTTGGAACGTAGGCAAACCAGTTCGTTGGGCGGTGCAGGCAGGCCACGCCGAACTTGTTGCGAGTGCCGCGAATCCCAAAACGGCGTCGCGCTCCGCATGCCGCCGCAGTCCGAGAGGGGGGCACACCGCCCTCCGGCCGGTGACGGTTCAAGGCGGCGCGGCGCACGGGCCGGCCCGGGCTGGCCTCGCGGGCGCGGCCTGTTGGGGACAACCGTCCCCATCCAGCCAGGCCCCGGCGGCCCCAGGCTCTGTGTTGGTGAGGTTTTCATGGCAGGAAGCCTGAGAAACAGCTCCATCGAGTGCTGCCACGAGCTCAGGGCCGGACAACTTTCACCTGGATGGCCGAGTAGCCGTCCTGCACCGGGACATTCACCGTCCAGCGAAGCACCGGCTCGTTCTCGCTGATCACCTCCGGCGCGCCGGTAGCGGGGACCTCCGTGTAATTGCCGTTCGAGCGCGGTGTGGCACGAACGGTCACCGCCGATTCGGCCTCCACATATCGCGTTTCAATCACCACCGTCGTACTCGTGACTTGGGGCAGAGTTACATCAGCACCAATGGCGCCGAACCCGGCGCGCGGGTCCGCCGGTGCATCATTGCCCCCAATCTTCACAATCTGGACCGTCGGACCGTTGGTCGGGAGCCAGATCAGGGGAGTGTCGCCATCGCCAAGCTCGACGACGCTGGGGTCGGGAGCGACTGCAAAGGAATCGTCGTTGGTGGTGTTGGTGACGCGTTCGATTCGGATGCGGCCGTTACCGCCGATCCCCTGGTTACCATTCTTACCTCCCTGCGCCAACACATCTCCGGCCCCGCTGAGGGTCTCGCAGACCAACCGAATGGCACCACCGCTGCCACCGCTTGCCCAGTAATTGTGCGATCCGCCGTTGGCTGTCACGGCCCCACCGATCGAGAGAACGGAAGAGCACGCGATCAAGATCGCGCCGCCACCCGCACCGCCACCGTCGTCCGGATGGCCGTGTCTTCCGGAGCCACCGGAGCCGCCGATGAGAGGCATGTTCGAGGCGTTGCCATACTGTCCACCAGTCCGGGGACCCACTCCGTTTGACCCATATGATCCGCCAGAAGGCGTGGTGTTCGCCCCTGCGGTTCCGCCGCCGCCAACTCCGAAGCCATCCCCATAACCGGCACCCGCGCCAAAACTGGCAGCGCCTCCCCTGGACCCGCCAGGTCCAGGCTTGGACAAATAGGGTGCAATCCTCCCGTCTTCTCCATCCAAGCAAACCGTTCCGTTAATGGTCACGTTGCTTTGGACAAGCCACACCACCGGGGCGCCACTGGGGTGGTTGATAAACGTCACCGTAGCGCCGGCTTCGATGCTGACACTGGTGTAATGAAACACCACGGCCCACTTGTCCGCGTCGTAGGTCCCTGTGCCAGGGCGAGCGCTGTTGTCGGCGTCCCAGCGATTGGTACTCGCCAGGCTCAGGTCGATCACGGTGTTTTCGGCAACGACCAAGGCGCCGTCGGAACCGTTAGAGGGGATGTTGATTGCTGCCAGAGCCGTCTGCGTGCACAGGACGGCAACCAGTCCGAAGGAGGAGATGAGTTTTTGCATATACTTCTCAAACGGAAAGCGCCCATGAATCGTCCCGCGGGAGATCCGGTTTCCGGAAAGTAGTTCCGGGACGTATGTTGAGCATTAGCGAGACTCAGGCTCGCAACGCAAAGACGCAGCGGGAGGAGGAACGGTAAGAGGGATCGAAGCGTGTCACCGACCTGTTGGAGTTGGCTTGCGCCCCCAACGAGCATGTCAAGTCTCTTACGTGTAGGGCGCATTCTCGGGCAATCCGCTTGCTGGTTCTCCGCCACGGTGCTGGGCATTTCGGTCGCTCGCTGGCTAGAGTTCAATCTCGCCCGACAGGCCTTCTACGAACGCCGACAAGACCGCGCCAACTATTATGATCTCCTCTCCCAAGCCGGTCGGGCCTAAGCCTGACGGAGATGGGCTGTGCCGCGCTGCGTCCTTGCGTCAGCGTCTTTGGGCTTCTCAAACATCTTCGGGGTCGCTACCAGTCTTGGTCATGCATCCGGACGAAGGCGGCGGCCGAAGGTGGCCGTTCGCCACCTTCCCGACGACCGAATGGACGGTCGTAGTGGCGGCGGGCGAAGAAGCTGGCGCCCGCCAGAAACCCAACGCCACCCGTGAGGCCGAGGCCGCCCTTGATCGGCTTTACACGCGCTATCGCACCCCGATTCTGGTCCACCTCACCCGGCAGGGCCATTCCCCGGAAGATGCGGAGGACTTGGCGCAGAGCTTCCTCAGGGAAAAGCTCATTCAGGCCGACTTCCTCAAGGGCCGCAGCGAGGACAAAGGCCGCTTCCGGACCTGGGTGTTGCGCTCGCTGGAAAACTTCGTTCGCGACCAACGGAGGAACGCGAATGCCAAGAAACGCGGCGGTGGCGCGCGCATGGAACCGCTCGATCCGGTCACGGGCACAGTCCCCTCTGGACGGGGGATGCCCGGTGGAGCGATTTCCCCCCAAGAGGCGTTTGACCTGTCTTTGGCCAACACCCTCGTGGCCAATGTGTTTGGACGATTGAAGGAAGAATACGCCCAGAAGGGCAAGACGGGCTGGTTCGACCTGTTCGAGCCGTTGCTCTACGACGACTCGGAGGCTCTGTCGTATCGCGACATCGCCGCGCGGATTGGCACGACCGAGAGCGGTGCTCGCTCGGCCGCCAGCCGGGCGCGCGGACGTCTGCGCTTTCTGATCCGGGACGAAGTGGCAAGGATCGTGGCCGATCCCTCGTTGATCGAAGACGAGATGAGGCACCTGATGGAGGCGCTCAGGAGACGCGGGTAGCGGTTGGACCGGCGCAGGAGTCTGAGCTTCAACAGCCGACGACATCCGTGGGCGCCGGCCCTTGTGGCTTGGGTGGCGCGATGGCGCGGACTGGCGTCGGCGGGTACGAAACTCATGGAAGACGTCGCTGGACGGAAGCTCTGCGCGCCTGAAACGGATCAGCGGAAAATCCGTTTATTACACATGAGCGCGTATGTACGCTCGACAGATCGGCTCATCTCAGCTCGCATCCGCTGGAAGCTGGTGCCTCTGGCTGAGCCGACCTTTCTGCGCCAGCTTGCATTCAACGCGCAGGCATGTGCGGACCCGCACAGGCAGCGGCCTCGGCAGGCGGAGGGCGGGGGCCCGGTGACGCGGATCCCAACAGATCCTGAGAGCATCGGCCAACTGGGGCATGCGGCATGTTCTGACTGAAATGGACAACAGTGCCGGTCAACAACGCGTTTGCCGCCGCTGCGGCGCGCCGATCACCGAACCGAAAGTCGGATCGGTCTGCGCCCGTTGCGTGATCGAGGACGCTCTGGTGTCGCCACTCGATCCCGTGGCAGCTCAAGGGCTTTTCCTGGATGATCTGCCGCCCGCCGAAGGACGACGAGCCACACTGGGCCCGTTCGAGCTGCTCGAACCTCTGGCCCAAGGAGGAATGGGGATCGTTTACAGGGCGCGTCAACCGGGACTGAATCGCCTCGTTGCAGTCAAGGTGCTGCTGGGCGGCGAACACGCCACCGAGGATGCCAAACGGCGATTTCGCCAGGAGGCCGAGGCCGTGGCGCGGCTGCAGCACCCCAACATTGTCACCGTCTTCGAGATCGGCGAGCACCAGGGCACGCTGTACTTCGCCATGGAGTACGTCGAGGGGTGCGATCTCGGGCGCCTGGTCCAGCGCCAACTGCCGAGTCCAACGCGCGCCGCGGAGTGGATTCAATCGGCGGCGGAAACGATGGCCTTTGCCCATCGCCACGGGATTTGGCATCGAGACTTGAAGCCCTCGAATCTGCTGCTGCGTGACGATGGCCGCATCTGCGTTGCCGATTTCGGCCTGGCCCGGATGCCGGAACACCAGACCGTATTGACCCGCACCGGACAGACGATGGGGTCGCCGGGCTTTATGCCACCCGAGCAGGTATCGCACGGGCGTGGCGAACTCGGGCCGCACAGCGACGTCTATTCGCTCGGGGCGGTGCTTTATTTTCTGCTGGTGGGGCGCGCCCCGTTCCAGACCAGCAGCCTGGCCGAGGCCTTTCGCCAGGTCCTGGAGACCGAGCCGGCGCCGCCCCGCAGTTCGAGTCTCGCAGTCCCCAAGGATTTGCAGACCATCGCGCTCAAGTGTCTTGAGAAGGAACCCGCACGACGTTACGCCACGGCGCAGGAGTTGGCCGACGACCTGGGGAGATTCCTGCGCAACGAACCGATCCGCGCCCGGCCCGCGGGAACAGTTGACAAACTGGTGAAGTGGGCAAGGCGCAAGCCGGTCGTGGCGGCGCTCACCGGAACTTTGGTTGCCGTGCTGATTGGCGCGGCGGCAGTCCTGAGCTGGGAGTGGCGTCGAACGATCGAGGCCAACACCGCCCTGCTGGACCAGTTCGTGCAGAAGAGCGTGGACCAAGCAGACATGCATTTCGAGGCCGGTCGTCCGGCGCGGGCGATGCGTCTTCTCGTTGACGCCGTCCGTCGGCAACCCACCAACCCGCTCGCCGTGCAGCGGTTGATGTCGGCGTTGACCTACCGCGGTCATCTCGTGCCCGTGCCCGTCCCGTGCCCGACGACCAACGTGGCTGCGGCCCGGTTGAGTCCGGACGGGAAGCGCCTTTTGACGGCAAGCGCAAGTGGCCTCATGAGCGTGTGGGACCTGGAGGAGAGAGGCCCTGGTCTGCCGGGAGCGGTCAAGGGCGATGAACCCGGTTCGGAGGGCCGAGCTCCGCGAGGCCCTGGCTGGAAAGAGAGTGGGATTTCGAACAGGGCCTCCTGGAACTCGGCCCTCCGAAGCAACCCGCCTCCGCCGAAGGCTGCGCCGCTGGCGACGTGGGAAAACCCGCTGAGCTTGCGGCAGCTCGGCTTCAGCGCGGATGGCCAAGCGGTGTACACGGTCTCCTCGCCGACCAACGAGCCGGGCGTGTCCGTGGTGCGGTTTTGGGACGCGGCTTCGGGCGCACCGCGGTCGCCATCGTTGACGCATACGCAAAGCGTGGTCGATCTCCGTCTGTCACCCGACGCGTCTCACGTCAGTACGATTGCCGCGAACCACCAAGCAGAACGCTGGGAGGTGGCGAGCGGGAAGGCCGTCACGACGATCGGACCTGATCCGGCCTGGCGCGCATCCGCCTTGAGCCCGGATGGTCGCTGGTTGGCAGCCGCGGCCACCAACCAGGTGGTTCGCGTGTGGGACCTCGCGTCGGGCCAGGCTTCGGGCAGCGGCTGGACTTCGGCGATCCCGGTAGTCGCGCTGGCTTTCGATTACCAGGGGACACGCCTGGCTGGCGCAGGCACAAACGAGACGGCGCTCTGGGAGTTGCCCACGGGCCGGACGCTCGCTCGAACCAATGGCGTCGGGGGGGATTTCGTGGCGTTCAATCGGCTGGGCGACCGGTTGATGGTGGCAGCCCCGTCACTTGCCGCTCTCCGGACTGTGCGGCTACTCTCGACTGATCGCCTGCAACTGGCCGGAAACATCACCAACGTCGTCATCGCTAAACCGGACCCGTTCGCGGCGAGCTCGGGTCTGATCCCAAACTCCTACGGAAGCCTGGTGCAAGTCCACAGCGATCGTGACGCGTCATGGATCGGCGATCCGTTCGACTGTGGGCGGCTGGTGGGCGACATTGCTCTCAGCGACGACGGCCGCCGCATGGCGCTCACGACTCACGAGGCCAAGTTGATGGTGTTTGCCCTGCGCAAAAGCGCCAAGGACGAGACGGCGGTTCAACTGCGGCCCGGCACGTCGCGGGTGACCTTTACCGAGGACGGGCGGCTGTTTGCCTGCGCGGGGTCGAATCAAGTGGTCGAGGTAATGGAAACGGCGACTGGTCAGCGGGTCGGTGCAAAGGTGCCTGTCGAGGGTGCGCTCAGTGCGTTGGCCTTGTCGAACGATGGCGCATGGCTGGCGGTGGGAAGCCAGGAGTTCGAGGCCCAGAAAGGAGGTCTGCAGGTCTGGGAGCTTCATGACAGCCGTCTCGCGCGTCCGCCTCTGGCGTTCGAGGGCGCGCCCAGGCGGGTGCGCTTCAGCGCGGACGGACGGCAGTTGGCGGTCGTGACTTCAAGCGGCCTTCGCGCTTTCGAGTGGCAATCCGATCAGCCCTTGTTGGAACCGCTCGCACCGGAGGCGAAGGTCAGCCCTCCCTTTCATTGGATCGAATTCAGTCCTGACCGCCGCCGGCTCATCGCCGGCCTCCAGCTCAACGCCCAAGTCTGGGACCTCGCCAATCGTACCAACCTGTTCGTCCTCGATCACGGCGGCCCGGTCCCGCGCGCGCATTTCAGCGCCGATGGGCAGGAGATGATAACGGCAGGCATCGACGGTACCGCCCGTGTCTGGCGAGTCGCAGACGGGAAACGCTGCGCCGTGCTGCACCACGAACGATTCGCCATGGACGCCCTGCTGACGCACGACGGACGCCTCGCGATCACCGCCGGCGACACCGCTGCCCGCGTGTGGGATGTGGCGGCCAAGCAGGTGCTGGCCCAGACCGCCGACCAGGGCGACGAGGTGTTCATGGCCGCGGTGAGCCCCAGCGGCAAGTACTTTGCCACCATGACCCATCTCGGGCGCTTGCGCGTTTGGGACACGCGCACCGGCCTCCCGATAGCTGAAGAGCTGCGCGGGCGCTGGAATCTGACGACCATGGCCTTCCTACCCGACGAACGGGCCTTGGCTTTCTACGACGGGTGGACCGCGGTGCAGCGGGTCGAGTTGGGACCGTGGCCGTTGCCGTGTCCGGAGTGGGTGCCGCGCCTCGCCGAAGCGGTGACCCGGTATCGTTTCCCGAATAACGGTCTCGCCGAGCCGGTGCCGGTGCAGGAGTCCGCCGCCCTACGCGAGTTCATCCTGGCACTTCCACAGACAGATCCCTACGCGCGATGGGGCCGACGGTTCTTGAAAGAGGGCGGAGCCGCTTCTCCCCGCCCGCCCGCTTCCACCGTGGTTGCTCCCGTCGGCGACTGAACCGTCTGAAGGCGACAGCTTGATTGGCTGCCCTTCCCAACCTCGCCCGAAGCGCCGCGAAGCCGGAAAAGGCGATTACCCTGCCCAAGGTAGTATGCTGTCAGTCATTATAGTGTTGCCGGTTGCCGCGTCAGTGCTGCGGACGCAGACGCAAGCATCACATATCGAGGCGGCCGGTGGCGACGCGATGCTACGGTTTGACTTATCGCGCACGGAGTCCACGAGGACCAAGTTGAACGAGGCGTCTTGCGTCTTCAAAGGCGCGACTCGGACCTCAGCAGCGCACGTCTCTGCACCACCCACCGTCGCCCTCATGCCGCCCACCAGACTCGCGAGCAATTTGATACTGCGATTTGATACCGACCACCCGAAATTGGGTCCTTTGCGGGCCGCTTCCATTCCCGGCAACTTTTACCAAAAGCGTTGTTGGCGAATCATTTGTCCTCAACGGTCCCCGTCAGGCACCAACGGTCCCTTCGCACGTTTTCAATTATGAGGCACCTGCCTTGTGACATGAAACACCCTGCCTTTACCGCTACGGCCTGGCGCTCGTAGGCGGGGGGATGCACGCGCAGTTCACAACCGGTGGGCTAACGCGGGACCAAGGCATTTGCCTGGCCGCCGCTTTGCTGACAAGGGAACTCATCGGCCACTGATGTGGTCCCCAGGAATCCGAAAAACGTCCGTCGGAGCTAATCCCGCTGGGGCGGCACTCGATTGGAGTTCGGGCCGGCGGGGTTCCTGTCCGAACTGAGGCCCCAATTGTCGCTTCTTCGGACTCAACCCCGTAGCTTGATTCCCCGGAGATCGTCCGCCCTCTACTCGGCTTCCAGCAACAAGACCCAGTCATGGCCGTGCGGTGGCGGTTCGACGCGCAGTTGGCCATTCGCGCCGGTCGTGACCGGTGCGGTGGGAGCGCGCTGGCCAGTCACAGGATCGAAATGCGTCAGGCGATAGCGTGCTGACGAGCGCAGCGCGCACACCGACACCGCGCGCGGCTCCAGCACATACACAAGCCGCAACCGGTCGCCGATGCCGCAGGTGTACGGCGCGCTCGTGTCGTCCCCGGAGGCCCCTGCTCTTGCAGCGCCTTTCGGTGCGCCGCTCAAGTCGCCCGCGGAAGGCGCCTTCTCCGGTTCTGCCCACGCAGCGCTGTCCGGTTGGGGAACGAATTGTGACCAAGGCAGCGCAGCAAGGAACCCTCTTGCCCGGCTCAGTTGCTCGGAGCCGGGCAGGCGCATCGCATCGTCCCAGGGCGTCGTACCCCAGTTGTTGCCGCCGGGGGAAGGACCGTACGGTTGTCCGCGTCGGTTCACCTGCCAAATGCCGTTTGCACCGTAGGTGTGGCCGGCGCAGCCACTGCTGATCAGGTGCGCCCAGAACGCCTCGCGCACCTCGCGCGCAGTGAGCGTGGGTCTGATCTCCAGGGCTTCGTACCGCGCTTCGCCGCTGATGGTCGGCATCACTGGTTTGACTTCCCAGCCCTGTCGCGCGAGAAGGGCATGCTTCCAAGCCGGCGAGCCGTGGCCGGTCTGTTGCATGTCGAAATCGAGCACCGAGGGGTCGGTGACGGAGGCCCGTGCGGTTTGCGAAGGATGGCAGGTCACCAGCCGCCCGAACGGGTCCGTTGCGTGGATGAAGCGGATGATATCCGTCCACTCGCATTGTTGCCGCTCTGTGTCGGCGGCTTTTGTGGACGAGAGGTAGAAGGGCATCGTCGTCTCGCCCGCAGCGCACCACACCACCGGCCAGGCGCCCCAACGCGCGATGATCTCCCGCCAGTGCCGCCGCATTTTCTCGGCCCCGAGCCACGGCAAATGATAGCCCCATGCGCCGACGATGCAGGGCACCAAGCCCTGTTCGGCCAGATACGCGATGCGCCGATCGGCGGCGTTGAAATACTCCGGCCGCAACCGCGCGTAATTCGTCTCCCACGGAAACCCCGCCTCGTTCGCCCCCCGCACGTCGAACGCCGGCATGTCGGGATAAAGACCCGAGACAATCTGCACCACGTTGAAGCCCTTCGCCCGCCGGTCCACCGCGAGCGTGTGAAAGTCGCCCGGCCATTCGAGCCGCTTCGTGAGTCCCATCCACCACGTGTCGCCCAGCCAGAAGAAGGGCGTGCCGTCCGCGTGCATGAAGTGCCGCCGATCCGCCGCAATGCGAACCGGCCCGTGTTTGAACAACGGATTGTCGCCAACATAAGGCACGACCTCCACCGTGCCCGTCAACCCGTGCAAGCCCGCGTCCTGCTGGTCGACGCACTCGCTGCGCCAGCGATGGACGCCGGGAGTCGCCGAGGCATAGCGCACTTTCCAGTCAGAGCCGCCGAGCCAGAAGGCCGGCACTCGGCGCGTGGTTCCATCCGGTTCGTTGAAGACAACGTCGAGCACTACCTCGTTTGGCAGGCCGGCGTGGGAACGTTGCGCCGTGAAGGAAACTTCGACTGGGACATTCGCCTGGGTGCGGACTTCAGCCGCGGTCCCGACGCAGCACCGCACGCACGCGGGGAGGATCACGAGCCAGGCTGCGAGGTAGCGACGCAGAAGCAGGCCGTTGAAACGCTCTTCCGCATTCTTCAGGCGGAAGGCGCCCGCGAAGCCGTGGACTCCCCGCGGCAAGGTTTCGGGCAGGCTTGCCACTTCCTTCCCAGTCAATCCGCACGCGTTCATGCACTGTCAGTAACAGAGCTATGGATTCGTGTAAACCTCGACCGCTCTCGGCACTTCAGGGAGACCGTAAGCAATGGTTGTTTCCGTCGAGGCCCGCCCGAGCATGGCAGCCATACGCGCTACCCCGGGAAGCGCACGGCGTCCCGCCACTTAACCACATCCTCGACGCGCTCTCGTTGGTAGACCCGGTGGACAAGTTCCGAGGCGTGATTCACCAATCGCATGGCAACCTCACGCGGAACGCCGGCCCGCCGGAGCCGGTTCACGTAAGTCACCCGGAGGCAATGAAAGCACAGGTGCGGTAGTTTCAGTTTGATGAAGAACTGCCGCCACCGGCGGGACGGCTGAAACGGGAATTCCACTGTGTAGCGCCGCTTCTGCACTTTCAAGTTCTCCAGGACCGGACGCAACGCGGTCGGCATCGGAACCGAGAAGGCCCGATCTTCGCCGCCCTTGGGGCTGGGGAACGTGATCTTCCCCTCGCTGAAATCCACGCAGTCCAGGGGAATGCGTGTTTCACGCAGACGACAACCAGTGTGCAGCGCGATCGCAAACGACACCTGCATCCACTCCGGCTCATCCGGTAGTGCGGCCTGGATTCTGCGGATCTCCTCGTCAGACAATTCCGCCTTCTTGTCGGACTTGTCCCGGCGGAGCTTGAGCCCGGTCAGGGGATTCGAGTCGGCGTACCCCAAACGCACGGCCTCGCCCAGAATCATCGCCAGGATCTTCAGTTCCAAGATTGCGGTGTTACGTCCGACCTTCTTGCCCGTCCTCTTCTTGTACGAGGTCCGCCAGTCAATGAACTCGAGGCCGTTCCGGTACGTAATCTCGCGTGGTGAGTGCAGGTGCTTAGTCTGCAGCCAAAGCGCGAGCCATTTCCAGGCGTCCAGGTAACGGTCATGCGTCCGCTGGCTCTCGCAGTGCCGCTCGAAGAAGGCGGGAACCCAGGAATCCCAGCCCTCTCCAAGTGCACTGCCGGTGCGCGAAAGTTCCTTCGCTTCGAGCTGTGCTCGCAGGGTCCGAGCCTTGATGGTTTGTCCCGGATCGTCGGCGCGAAGCTCGGTCGAGCGGTTTCGGCGCTTGCCGGAGCCATCGACAAACTGCACGAACCAGAACGGCGAATTCCGCTTCCTGTAGAGCGAGGCCATACCTTGGAGTGCAGTTTGTGCAGTAAACTTACTGCACTCAAGGCGAAATACTCAGCAAAACAGGCCATATTTCACCACTTTACACCACTATATCTGTTGCGAGGGTTCGATTCCCTTCACCCGCTCCAATCCTCACAATCGCCAATAAAATCAAGGGTTTGCTGCATGTTGGCGTCTCGCAAAAAGGGCACACTGCTAACGCCAATTGAGAGCAAAACCGCGCCGGCTTGGAGTGAAGGCAGAAGGCAACGGAGCGTCAGCTCGCGACCGCGTTTTCCTGCACAACCAAGGCTTCGTTTTCCCCCCGTCTCGGCGCGGTTTTGCCAGAGCCCGGATTTCAGATTCTCCTTCCCGGTGGTGAGGAATCCGGGCTGGCATCAGCAGGAAGAAGATCGTCAGTGGCAGAGCACGAAGCAGCAGCCACGCACGGAAGCCGCGCGTCCAACGGCGGCGATTCAGGTAGAGGTAACTCGCCAGAAGAACGACGCCCACCGAAATGAACAGGAGGTCGAACACGGCTCGGAGGCAGCGCGGCGGTCAGCTCATGTACCAGGCTGCGAGAAGGATTTGGGCTTTCGGGAGGTTGCGCCCCTTAAGCAACGTCCCAATCGAGTCAACGAGCGCCGGTGTCGAGTCGGGGAATCTGCCGCCTGGTCAAGGTCAGCCCTTGGGAGTGGTGCGTTTGGCAAACGTGGCATCCAGCTTGCCGAGCAGCGCCAAGCCTGTGCGGGCGTCGCCCCGCGCGGCGCGAACCAGGAACCGCGTCTCTGCATCGAATTGCGCCAGCGCCACACTCGACCATTCCTCGATCAGCTTGTTGAGACTGACGCCCTGTCGCGCCGCCAGGCGCTTGAGCCGCACATGCTTCGCATCCGGAAGTCGAATCGTCATGGTTGCCATACTTCACCTCACTCGCATCGCAAACTGAGCCGCCGTCAAGATTTCAAGCTGCGGGAAACGCAGCTCGCCCCCGCGGAAATCGCGCACGTTCTGCGCCACAATCACCTCGGCGCCGGCCGCCACCGCCAACTCCACCACATGATTGTCGCCCTCGTCCGGCACATTGGGCCGCCACAGGTAGAACACCGGAATCCATTGGCACACGCTCAGGAACGCGTCCAGCAGCTTCTCTCGCTCAGGCGCGCTCAGCGGCGAGTCGCGCACCACCGTCGGCCGCTGAAGTACCGATTCGTACTCCAGAAAGAGCTTCTCGCCCATGGCCGGCCGGCAGCGCCGCTCCAGGCACGCCCGCAAAACCTGCCGGCTGGCCCCCGCCGTTCCGATCAGAGCGGAGACAAAGACGCTGGTGTCGACCACGACCGTCAGTCCCATTGCTCTGGAATGATAGCACCGGTGCAGTCATGGACGCAAGCGCATCCGGGGACTTGGCCCGTGCACCGCACGTGCCGACCTTCTGGGCCCATAACGTCGTTTGGAGGGGAACCACGGGATATCGGTGCGTCGCGACGTCCGTCGCCGGCTTCGTCCAGCAGTTGGCCGTGGCCTAGCCACGTACGCCGCCGCCGGCCAACTGCCGGCGCTCATCACCGCCTTCGAACAGGCCAAGAAGGCATCCACCAAGGCCGAGGTCGTGAAGCTCATCACCGAGCATGACCTGCCGCGGGAAGCTGTCCCGACCCAATGGCTCAATGAGCCGGAGGTTTGGGACGCCCTGCTCCAGCACATGCCCATGACGGCCCTGATCCGCAACCTGGGCAAGATGACTTCCCTGGGGCTGATCCAGCCGTTCAGCGAGGCCGCGAAGCTCGTGGTCAACAAGCTGGGCGACGAGAAGGTGCTCAAGCGCACCCGTATCCACCCGTTGGCCGTGCTTATCGCCCAAAAGGTGTACGCGCAAGGCCACGGTGAGAAGGGCGACCTCAAGTGGCAACCGGTCGGGAAGATCGTGGATGCCCTGGACGCAGCGTTCTATGCCACGTTCAGCAACGTCGAACCGTGCGGCAAGCCGGTGCTCCTGGCGCTTGATGTCAGCGGTTCGATGGACGGGTCGCGGATTGCCGGTTCGTGCCTCACGGCCCGCGAAGCCAGCGCCGCCATGGCGCTGGTCACTGCCGCGACCGAGCCTGACTGCGAAATCATCGCGTTCTCGGCTCCGGCCGGGGGTGGCTACGGCGGCATGCACGGCGGCGGCGAATCGGGCATCACCCCGATCGCGTTGTCGCCGCGGATGCGGTTGGACGACGTGATCCAGCGCATCAGTGCCATCCCGATGGGGGGCACCGACTGCGCCCTGCCGATGGTGTGGGCGCGGCGGAACAAGCTGAGGGTGTCGGGCTTTGTGACCTACACCGACGGCGAAACCTGGGCCGGGAACATCCACCCGGCGCAGGCCCTGCGCGAGTATCGGAGCGAGTTCGTCGGGGAGGCGAAAGCGGCCGTGGTCGGGATCACCTCCAGCGGCTTCACCTTGGCCGACCCGAACGACCGCGGGATGCTCGACGTCGTCGGGTTCGACACCACGGTTCCGGCCGTGATCTCGGACGTCATCCGCGGGGTGTGAATCACCGCCCCTGGCGGGCGGTTCAAGGACAACCAAAGCGGTGAACGCGCGCGGGCGGGTGCGTGATCACCCGCCCGCCTTCGACCGAGCAAGGCGCCGGTAGCCAGTGGCGGCTGGAGCGGGTCGGACGGGTGGGTTTCCCGGCTTGACGGTGTATACGTTGTAGACGATTCTCTCTCCACTTATGGCAACCGTCGTTCAATCGTGTCGCATCGCAGAAGACTTGGCCCCCCTTCTGGCCCGCCAGGCGCGCCGCAAGAACCTGGAAGTCTCTACCCTTAGCAGCCTCTACCTTCAGGAGAAGGCACTGGAGGAGGAGTACCCGGGCATCGGCTTCCGGGACGCGGCGGGCGGGCGCGAGGCCTTCATTCTCGGGCATCGCGTGGCGGTGTGGGAAGTGGAGGACGTGCACCGCGAAACCAAGAGCCTGGACAAGACGGCCCGGCACTTCCGGTGGCCGCCCAGCGTGGTGCGATGCGCCCTGGCTTTTGCCCGGTCGTTTCCTGAAGAAGTCTCCGCGCAGCGCGCTGCCGAACTCGGCGCATGAAACCGCGGCTTCTGGCGGACGAAAACGTCTCGCACGACCTGGTCGCTGCCTGCCGGAAATTCGACCCACGATTTCCCGTCGAGCATCTCGCCGACTGGTGTGACGGGGCGTGCCTGCAATTAAAGGACCCGGCGCTACTGATGACGCTGCGGGATGAGGGCCTGGTGTTGGTCAGCTTTGACCGCCGATCGCTGCCGCACCATGCCGGGGTGCTCACGCGCGAAGGCGTCGGCCATTCCGGCGTGATTCTCTTTCGGCGAACTGTGTCGCGGACTGCCTACGGCGCCCAAGCGCGGTTGCTGGTGGACTTCTGGCGCGAGGCCGCGGGCTGGGAATGGGCGGACGTGGTGGTGTATCTGCCGAGATCGTGAATCGGCACGCACCAGAAGCATCAACGGGAACTACGCCGACGCCATACGGCAAATCCGAGCGTTGCCAACCCCATCACCACACCAGACCCCATTGGCTCAGGGACCGCTGCCACCCGAAAACCGCAGGTAAGGCCCCAGTTCTCCGGCTCACCGGCGGCACCCCGGTTGGAAGAGCCAGGGTAGTCCGAGGGGAAGTACCACCAGCCCCCGCGCCACCCCCGAGCCTCCGAACCTGAGTCGGTGATCAAGTCAAAGGCGCTCTCCATCCACTCCCACACGTTCCCCCCTTGCCCCATCGTCCCGTACGGACTCAACTCACCCGCCGATGTGATGTCGGCAGGACCGGACTGATTATCGAATACCGCCGTTTCCGCTCCCGTTCCGCTCGCCACCGCCGTGGGCGCGCTATCGCTCCCGGTCGGAAAGTCATAGTACACGCCCAGCCCACCATCGTAGTACGCCGCCTTGTACCACTCGTTCTCGCTGGGCAGAAAGTAGTACGCGTCCTTGTGCCGATAGAGGTTCTCTCCGCCTGGCTGCCATGCGTCCGCGGACGGCCACAGGGTTAAGCTCGCCCCGGAAAGATTGTACGCCGGTTGGTGCCCAGTGCTCACGTTCAGCCAGTTCACGAACGCCGCCGCTTCATACCAACTCACACCCGTCGCCGGCCGGTCCACACCATTGCCACCCCACCGCGACATGTCACCCAGCCCGATCCCCAGCCCGCCAACGGTGTTTGCCTTAGTGATCATGTCCCGGCTCACTTCGTATGTCCCCATCCGGTAAGTGTAAGGCACTGACCCCGCCGGACTGGGGGCGCCGCTCCAGATTGACGGCTCCCAAGGCGAAGGCGGCGGACAGATTCTCCGCACGGCGCTGGCCCTGTCGCTGGTCACCGGTGAGCCGTTTCGGATGGAACGGATTCGAGCAGGGCGGCAGAAGCCGGGTCTACTGCGGCAGCACCTGACGGCGGTCTAGGCAGCCAAGGCGGTCGGGTGTGCGGATGTCGTCGGGGCAGCACTCGGCTCGCAGGTCCTGGAGTTTCGGCCAGGACCTGTGTCGCCAGGGAACTACCGCTTCGCCGTGGGCACGGCCGGCAGTGCCGCGCTGGTTGGTTGATGGTCGGTAGTTGATGGTTGATGGATGACGTTCGTCACCGCAGGCTGTTCGTCCATCAACCATCAACTCGCAACCATCAACCAGTTCCGATGGCCCCGGCAACGTGTTGGTCCTGGAGATCGAGGCGGAAAACGTGACGGGTGTTTTCACCGGCTTTGGCGAACGCGGCCGTCCGGCCGAAGCAGTGGCGCAGCAAGCAACGGAAGCGGCGAAATGTTGGCTCGAAGCGGGAGTTCCCGTGGACGAACACCTGGCCGATCAATCACGAAACCACTTCCACTACCCCCAGCACATTGATGCCGTATTGGCCCCGCCCATCCGTCCACCACGGCACGTCCCGATTGGCCACGCGCACGGCGTAGCGAGGATCGCGACGCAACGATTCGGCGGCGTCCGGGAGCCACAAACCGATTTGCTGCCAGCCCGGCGGGCAGCCCGAGGGCAGCGTGCCGCGCCAGGTGATGTGGTGGACGATCGGCTTGAATTCACCGTCGCCCGGGCGGAACGGCTGCCACTGCCGCGGATCGGCGCCGGGCACGGGCAACTCGGTGACCTTCCCGGTGCGATCCATCAGCGCGAGGCAGACAAGGCGGGGATTGTGCAGCGTCGAGAAACCGCGGTTGATCAGTTCGATCTCGACTTGGAATGGCGCGCCCGCCTTCACCTTCTCCGGGATGCGCGCGCTTCGCAGCTCCAGCCGATAGCCGAGATGATCCTGGATGTACTCGAACTGCGTGCGCATCGCGGGCTGGCCAAAGCCGTCCTCGAACCACCCGTCGCCCACGGGCAGGGCAGCCTGCCGCATCGACTCCGCTGCGGCGGCGGCGCTCAGCCAATGGTCGATCGAGTACGGCTTGCCTTCCCGCTCCGAATAGCTGTGCGCCAGGCTGAAGCTGCTGTAATGGTGCAGGCGCATCCGCACTGCGGCGTTGAGGCCGTCCACGCCTTCCCCGCGAGCCGCTTTGCCATCAAAGCCCTGATCCGACCAAAAGAGCTCGCCGTCGACAGGCACGTACGGGCTTTCCCGGGTCATGTAGTCGAACTCGGGGTTGCCGGGTTGACCGAAGTGCGGCGGTTCCGGCCACGTGCCCCCATCGGAAGGTCCGGCCAGGAAGCCGTCGTTGTGGAAGCCGATGCGCGCCGCCGGCAGCTTGCTGAAGGCGTTCTGTGGGCCGATCTCGACGAATGCAGCCAACGCCGGCTGTTGCAGCGCCAGCCGTTTGTACTTTGGAACCCGCACCTGGAGCATGCGTCCCTCCGGCATGGCCTCCAACAACCGTTTGATGATAGCGGCGCGCGTCGCGTAGTCGTCCGGTGCGATCCGGGCGGCGCTGTGCCATTCGCCCCAGGCGCCGATGAACCCGGCCTGGAGCACGTAGATTACATCGACGTGCTTGCGCAACACGGGCTGGAGTTGGTCGATATGCCGCAGGATCCAATCCGGCGTGGGGGCTTCCTTCACCCCCATGTCGCGTTCGTAGGCGAACCGCAGCACCGCCTTCAAGCCGCGATGCCGGAGGTTGTCGAAGCTCTCCTCGAGCAGGGCCAACTTCTCGTCCGAAATCGGCCCGTCCGCGAACTCGGTGAGGTAGCAGTAGGCCTGGACCAACGTCAAACCGAAGGGCTCGAAGCGCGCCGCATCGAGCATCCACCAGTCCTCCTGGTAGAGCGGCGCCACTCGACCGGTGAGGTGATGGGCAGGTCCGAACGTCTTCCGCGCCGGCTCGGCGATGACGCTTTCGATACGCCAGCCACGCTCCGGATTGCGCAACCCGACCCGCCCTCCGGGATCCGTCGGGCGGAGCCCATGATAGGTGAGGGGGCGCGTTGGTGCGTCCTCGGCACCGTCATTGGCCCAAGTCGTGCCCGCGGAGCCGAGCGCTACCGACCCGACGATGCCGGCGGAGGTCCCGAGAAACTCGCGTCGTGTGGTCTTCATGTTCGTGGGAAAGGAGCCTGAATCTTTCCGCTCCGGCGTCACGGAAAGATGTGGTTTGTGTTTACGATCCCGAAGCGGCTGCGGATCTACTTCCGGTTCGACCGCCGCTTTTCGGGGACGGTTCTCCTGCATTCCCAGACCATATCAAAGCGGTGCTGAAGCACACCCACTCCAGACGCTTCGCGTTTTCGACGGTGAACTGCACCCTGGCCGGCAGGCGCAACAGCCGTTTCCAGCCGCGCTCGCCCCTCGAGCGGCGCTGCTGCTGGCTACGAGCGTCTTCCCGGCCAGGCGGGCGACCGCCCACCAGCCCCGAAGGCCGGCCAAGCACTCGGCCGGGGACAATTCTGCCGCGTTTCGCCTTGAATGGCCACACCCAGCCAGGCACACTCCAGCCACATCGAAACAGCAAACGCCTCTCGGTCAAACTCATGGTCGATCTCCTGGTCTTGGTCTGGTTCTTCAACACCGCGCAACCGGCGCAGAGCACCCTCACCCCGGCCGCGCCGCAGGCAGAGTTCGCCGGCGCACCGACCGCCACCAACGGGTTCACGGTCAAGTTCACGGTGCACCTGAAGAGGTTCGAGGGTGAGCAGACGGTTCTCGAAATTCCGGGCGTGCTCGGCGTGCGGCTCCGCCAGAATGATCCGGGCGACCGCAACCGGCAGAACTACCCGGCCTTCAAGCTGCCCGACGGCTCCGTGCCGGTGCTCGAAGCGACGCTGACGCTCCATTCCGTCGAACATCCCGACTGGAAGGAGATGACCATCGGCATCCCGCTCGCCCTGCTCGAGCGGCCCGCGGGCAAACACGATGTTGTCCTCAACTTCTCTGGGGTGCGCTGGACCCTGTACGTGGACGGCGACTGGCGCTGCGTCAGCCCGGACTTTCCGCCGGGCGGCGACTGCACGTTCTTCTTCGGTTGGGGCAAGTTCGATTATGTCATCGGCGGCTTCACGGGGCTTTGGATGAAACCAGCCGACGCGCCCGACTCGGCCTACCAAGACGTGGTCCGCCAGGGACTCGATTTCTACGATGGCTCGAATGTCCCCTCGATCACGGAAGTCGCCGGCGGGCGCTTTCTCATGGCCGCGTGGGTTCCCATCCGCGGCTGGGGCGGCAACCTGCTGATTCGCGAGCTGCTGCAATTGCCCGACGGACGGATCGGCTCGAAGTGGATGAAGGAAATCACCCCGGCAACCGGAAGAGCCCGCACGCTGGCGGAGCGAATGGTTGACACAGCCGCATTCGTGACCGACGAGGAGTCGTTCCTGCTGGTCTTCGACGCGCGGCCGGCCCACGCCCACCAAGGCAAGCTCGGCATCTCCCTTCTGCCCGAGGAAGACGGAGCGCCAACGTGCGAACTCCTGATCCGCTTGGACGAGCGGCGGGCGCAATTCGGCCCCGCGTCAACGCACGGTTTCGCAGCGCGGGAGAAGTCGCTGCGCGAGGGAGGCGCGCCCCACGGTGTCGGCAACTACGCCATCGAGAACCTGATCGGCGTGGACCAACCCTTCACCGTCCGGATGCTGGTGAAGGGCTGCAACAAGATCGGCGGGTCACTGGTGGACGCGGAGATCGCGGGACGACGCACGATGCTCTCGTATCGCCCCGGTCTCTCCGTGCGCAAGCTGGTCTTCCGCACCGAAGGCGTCGAACTCGAGAAGGTCCAGATCGCGCCGCTCAAGAACTGAAGATCGGGCAGGTTAGCTCGGACGTAGCCGCCGGCTTGGGCCTCGGTGGTTGGCGATCGAGCGCCAACGAGTCGGGTGGCCACGGGCAGGGCGGTTGCAGTCAGCATTGTTCGCACGAAACGGCGTCGGGTGGTATGGTCCATCGCGGTCACCTTTGGTTCAGTCGAATCGGCTCAAACGGGTTCTCAAGCCGCGTGAGAATACCCTTGGGTGCGGGAACTCACCAGCGCAAGTCGTCCAACCGCCTGAAGGTAGCGCCGGCGCTAGCCGCAGCCGGTTGTGGAGTCGAGCCCCGGGATGGGCCAGGGGAGGACCGCCCGACCTGCCGTTTATCAGGCTTCAGGCGGCGCTCAGGTTGCGTCCCCGCAGAGCCCTATCCTCCGCTGAAGCAACTGAACAGACTACCAATTGGACCGGCTCTGACAAGGGGGCCCAGCAACTATTCCGGTTTTGATCGCACAGACCCGTCCGGTTTTGATCGCACCACGACAGAACAAAACCCTAGCCTGCATGCTGACTTCTCTTGTGAACTCCGGCTTCGCGGTGGCAGAAACCGGTGAGAAATGCAGGCTAGAATCCTTGACCGTGCAACCCGGAGGATTCAGGCCGTCGGCCCGCCGGACCGCGCGGAATCAATCAGGGGCGGGCCGAGATTTCGAGCATGCGCTCGATGGGGAGCCGGGCCCGTTGACGGATGTCGTCGGGCAACTCGATGCGCGGGGCGAGATGCTTCATGCAGTCGCGCACTTTCTCGAGCGTGTTCAGCTTCATGTACTTGCATTCGCAGCAACGGCAGTTGTCGGTGGGCAGCCGCATCGCGTCGAAAACCGGGGCGCAGAGGAACTCCTTGCCCGGACATTCCTTCTGCAGGCGATGGACGATGCCCGATTCGGTAACGATGATGAACTGCCTGGCCGGGCTGGTCTTGCAGTAGCTGATCATCTTCTCCGTCGAACAAACTGCGTCCCCGAGATCGCGCACCTCGCGCAGGCTCTCCGGATGGACCACGACTTTAGCGTCCGGATACCGCTGACGCATCCGCAACAGGCTGTCGCGGCGGAACTCGACGTGTGCGTAGCAATTGCCCTTCCACAGGGTCATGGGCCGCCCGGTCTGCTCCATGACCCAGGCGCCCAGATTCTCGTCCGGCACAAACAGCAGGTCCTTCTCCTTCGGACTCGCCTCGACGATCTTGACCGCGTTGCCGCTGGTGCAAATCACGTCGCTCAACGCCTTCACCGCCGCGCTGCAGTTGATGTAGGTGACGGTATAAAAGTTCGGATTGGTCCGCTGCAATGCAGCCAACTGGTCGGGCGGGCAGCTCTCTTCGAGCGAGCATCCGGCGTCCTTGTCCGGCAGCACGACGATCTTGTCGGGATTCAGGATCTTGGCCGTCTCGGCCATGAAATGCACGCCGCAGAAGACAATGACGTCGGCCGGGGTTGCCGCCGCCTGTTGCGAGAGGCCGAGCGAATCGCCGACGAAATCGGCGATGTCCTGAATCTCGGGCACCTGGTAATTGTGGGCGAGAATGACGGCGTTGAGGCGCTGCTTGAGCGCGCGGATCTCGAGCGCAAGCGACTCGACTTGAGCCGGCGCCAGGGCCTGGCCCCCCGCACAACGATCGAGGCCGCTCGGTTTGCTATCCCGTACCTCATTCATCAGGGCACGCTAGCGCGCACTGGATCGAACGTCAATCGAGCGGGCTGCGCCTGCCACGCAAGAATTTGCCCCGCAAAAACCTGTTGCATCCCGCAGATCGCTCATCCGAGTATCTGCGCGCAGAACTGCGCCCTGATTGCAGACTCTCGAGAAGCGATATGATACAAGCAGCAGCGGCCCGCACACAGTCCGACCAACCTGGCCGCCAGCCCCCGGACACGCCGGACGGGGCTGGCTCACGCCCGCCACCGGTACGACTCCGCGTCTGGGATGCATCGGGCGTCGCCCTGGATGCCCTGTGGAACGATTTGACTGTCTCGCGATGACAACGCCCGAAAACGGTCCCCCTCCCAACTCCGCGGATCACGCCCGCACCCTGCTCGCGTTCCTTGCCGAGCATCGCGCGGCCCTGTCACCGCTCCTGATCATGAGCCATGATTTCCCGGATCCGGACGCGATCGGCTCGATGTATGGGCTTCAGCATCTGGTGCAATCGGCCTTTGGCATCGAAGCCCGCATCGCCTACGGCGGGATCGTCGGCCGCGTCGAGAACCAGGCGATGGTCCGGACCCTCCGCATCCGAATGCACCGGTTCCACCCGGCGCTGCTCAAGCGCTTCGCGAATGTGGCGTTGGTGGATACCCAGCCGGCCTTTCGCAACAACCCATTCCCGGGCAACCGCAAGGCCACCCTCGTCCTCGATCAGCATCCTGGCGACACCCCGCCCTCGGCCGGCCTGGCCATCGTCGACCCCGGTTGCGGCGCCACGTGCGTCCTGGTCGCCCAGGCCCTGCTCCAAACCAGCCCCGATATCCCGGCGCGCGTCGCGACCGCGCTGGCGTACGGGATCCTCACGGACACGCTCGACCTGTACCGTGCGCGCCGCGCGGATGTCACCCAGACGTATCTCGAGGTGCTGCGCCACGCCGACATGCGGGCCCTGGCGCGCATTCAGAACCCGCTGCGCCCCCGCAAGTTCTTCAGCGTGCTGGGCCGCGGCATCCGCGAAGCCGTCCAGTACCGCCGCCTGGTGGTGTCGCATCTCGGCGCGGTCGACACCCCCGATCGCGTCTCCCAGGTGGCGGAGTTCCTGCTCACGTACGAGCGCGCCCAGTGGTGTTTCGTCTCCGGGCGCTACAAGGGCCGCCTGCACGTCTCGTTGCGCAGCGTCCACCAGGACGCCCAGGCGGGCGAGGTGTTGCGCGACGTCTTCGTTCAGCGCACCCAGGCCGGCGGCCACGGGCCGATCGCCGGCGGCAGTTGCCGCGTCGGGCTCGACGCCCTCGAGGAGAAATGGAACGAACGCGAACGCGTGCTGACCGAGCGCTTGAGGGGCCGTCTGCGCATCCGGGGCACGACCGAGCCCCGCAAACCCTTTGCGAGTTGAACGCCGATGGACTGGCTGGAATACCTGTTCCGCGCCCTCACTCAGATCAGCGTGAGCGGCTTTGTCGACATCGCGGTGGTCATGCTGATCATCTACACGTTCCTCGTCGCTCTCAAACGGACGCGCCGCTCCTCGCTGATCGTCGTCGGGATCGTGATCTTCGGCCTGCTCTATTTGGGCGCCTGGAAACTCGATCTCCGGTTGACCATCACGCTGCTGCGAGGTTTCTTCGCGATTATCCTCGTGGCGCTTGTGGTGATTTTCCAGGAGGATCTCCGTTACTTCTTCGAGCGGGTGGGCCTGTGGTGGCGTGAGCGCAGCCTGCCCCTCTACCGGCGCCAGGCCCGGCGCCTCCCCCGACGCGAGGTCGAGATCCTCGCCCGCACCCTGGGCGATCTGGCCCGGGCCCGCATCGGGGCGCTGGTGGTGGTGCGCGGACACGACGTGATTGCGCGGCACGTGCAGGGGGGCGAGGAGGTCAACGGACGATTGAGCGAACCCTTGCTTCGGAGCATCTTCGATCCCCATTCGCCGGGCCACGACGGCGCGGTGATCATCGAAGGCAACCAGGTCGACAAGCTCGGCGCCTACCTGCCCCTCTCGAAGAACCTCGACGAACTCCCCCGCAGAGGCACCCGCCATGCCGCCGCCCTCGGCCTGTCCGAACGCAGCGACGCCCTCTGCCTGGTCGTGTCCGAGGAACGCGGCACCATATCCGTCGTTCGTCGCGGGCGCATCCGGATGGTGGCCGATTCGAGCGAATTGGCCACCATCCTCGAAGCCTTCTATCACGAGATCGCTCCCCAGCCCGAGTTCCGTCTCTGGCGCGATCTCTACCATCACAACTACCGCGAGAAGGTCCTCGCGCTCGTCCTGGCCGTCAGTCTCTGGCTGGTCGTCGTCCATCGCAGCCAGGTCGTCCACCGCTCCTTCGAGATCCCTGTCCAGTACGGACTGCTCGGGACCAATCTCGTCGTCACCACGGTCCGCCCCGAAAGCATCGTGGTCAGCTTCTCCGCCCCGCGCAAGGAATTCGATTTCCTGGGCTCCGGCGACATCCGCCTCGTGCTCCAACTCTGGGACGCGCGGCGCGGGCGCCGCACCTTCCGCATCACCAGCACCGAACTCTCCTACCCGGCCAAGCTGAACCTCGAGAATATCGAACCCCGTCAGGTCACACTCGAGATCGATGAGGCGCTGGCGCCGAACGCGAAGACGGAGCCCTGAGCGCCAGGCTTGCTGCTGATGAGCGGCACCCCATTCAAAAACACAACAACGCCATGCCACGCGACATCCAACGCATCCGCAACATCGGAGTCATCGCGCACATCGACGCGGGCAAGACCACCGTCACCGAGCACATGCTCTTCTGCAGCGGCAGCAAGCATCGCGCAGGCGAGGTCGATGCCGGGACCACGGAGACCGATTGTGATCCCGAGGAGCAGGACCGCGGGATCACCATCTATTCGGCCTGCGTCACGTTCGACTGGCTGGATGCCCACATCAATCTCATCGACACCCCCGGCCACGTCGACTTCACGGCCGAAGTCGAACGCTGCCTGCGCGTGCTCGATGGCGCCGTGGTCGTCTTCAGCGCCCGCGAAGGCGTCCAGGCCCAGAGCGAAACCGTGTGGCGTCAGGCCGACCGCTACCGGGTGCCGCGTCTGGCCTTTATCAACAAGATGGATCGGGACGGCGCCGGCTTCGAGCGCGTCTGCAACGAGATCGCGCAGCGCCTGGGCGCCCAGCCCGTCCCGCTCCAGATCCCGGTTGGGGCCGGCCCCGCCCTTGGTGGCGATGCGTTCCGCGGCGTCATCGACCTGATCGAAATGCAGATGCTCGAGTTCGACGGGGAGACGGACGGACGGCTCGTTCGACGGAGCGATCTCCCCGAGGACCGGCGGGCCGAAGCCGAGTCGTGGCGCAACCAGATGCTCGAGAAACTCTACGGGCACAGCGACGAACTGACGGAACTGGCTCTTCTCGAGAAGCCGATCCCGCCGGCCCTGATTCGCCAGGTGATTCGCCAGGCGACTGTCGCTTTGAAGATCCAGCCTGTGCTCTGCGGCTCGGCCCTGCGCGGCATCGGCGTGCAACCGCTCCTCGACGCCGTCGCCTGGTATCTGCCCAACCCGCTGGACTTGCCGGCCGTCGAGGGAGAGCACCCGGCCCGCAAGGGCCACATCGAGCGCCGCCCCCCCCGCTCCTCCGAACCGTTCTGCGGCCTGGTCTTCAAGGTGCTCCCGGCCAAGACAGGCGATCTGTCCTGGGTGCGCATCTACTCGGGCGAACTCAAGGCCAACACGCGCGCCCTCAACCCGGGCAAGGACAAGAAGGAAAACGTCTCTCAATTGTGGCGCATCCATGCGACCAAAAGGGAGCAACAGGTCCAGAACGCCGCGGCCGGCGACATCGTGGGCCTGATCGGCCTGCGGCACTCGATCACCGGCGACACCCTCTGCGACCCGCGGCACCCCATTCTCCTCGAGTCCATCCAGTTCCCGCAAACCGTCATCTCGATGGCCATCGAGCCCGAGAGCGCCACCGAACGCGAGAAACTCGCCGACGCGCTCGAATTGCTCCAGCGACAGGATCCCACCCTGCGGGTCGGCAACGGCGAGACCGGACAGACGCTCATCAACGGCATGGGCGAGTTGCACCTCGAAGTGATCAAGAACCGCCTCCTGCGCGACTTTGCCCTCAATGTGCGGTTCCACACACCCCAGGTCAGCTATCGCGAAACCGTCGCCCACGGCGTCGATGTCACCGGCGTCTGCCAGCGCCAAATCGCCGGCCAACCGCTGTTCGCCGAACTGCGAATCCGCATTGAACCCGTGGACTCTGACGCGCAGCCCGTGACCGTCGTCAACCTCTGCCCGCCCGAGTCCTTGCCCGCGTCCTTCGTGGCGGCCGCCGTCGAGGAACTCAAGGCCTGTGGCGACGGCGGCGGCCGAATCTCCGGCTACCCTTTGACGAAGCTTCGGGTGTCGATCCTGGGGGGCCAGATGAGCCCGGAGCATTCGAACGAAATGGCCTTTCGCATTGCCGCCAACGAGGCGTTTCACAGGGGGCTGGAGCAGGCCGGACCGGTCCTGCTCGAGCCCATCATGAAGCTCGACATCCTGACGCCCGAGACCTACCTGGGCGACTTTCTGGGCGACCTCCAACAGCGCCGCGCACTCATCGTCCGCACCGAGCACCGGGACGGCCTCACGGCCATCGAGGCCCACGCTCCATTGCACGAGTTGTTCGGCTACGCGAGTGCGATGCGGAGCCTCAGCCAGGGCCGCGCCTCATGCTCGATGGAACCGCTCACCTACGCCCCCGTCCCCCCCAACACGCTCAAGAGAATCATGGGCTGACGCCGACGTCGTAGTCGTCAAGGCCCGATGCGCCATGCGGGGTGGCCCGCGGCCGATTCGGATGCAACATCCGCCGCTGCCGCGCCCGATCGCCGGCGTTGCGCACCACCGGAATCGGCTGCTCCGTGTCGAGATCCAAACCGGTCACGTACATCGCCGCCGCGCCCGTCATGGGGAGTGGGATGAAATCCTGCACCTGCTGCAAATTCCAGCTCTGGCGCTTGAGAAAGCGCTCGATCACGGCCATCTCCCTGTCGGTGCAGCCCGGAAAGCTCGAAATGAAATACGGCACCAGGTACTGCTCCTTGCCCGCCGCCTCGCTCAAGCGATGGAACTGCTTCAGAAACGCCTCGAAATCGACGGCGGGTTTGCGCATCCGACGCAGCACCTCCGGATGCAGGTGCTCGGGGGCGACCTTCAGGTGCCCGGAGACATGATGGCGGACAAGTTCTTCGAGGTACGCCGGCGTCCGCAGCGCGATGTCCATCCGAATGCCCGATTGGACAAACACATGCTTGACTCCCGCCTGCTCGCGAGCCCGGCGCAGCAACTCGATCCCCTTGCCCTCGTCAATCCTGAAGTGCGGACACAGTCGCGGCCAGAGGCAACTGGGCCGATGACAGCGCCGGCACGCCTCGACATGCCCGTTCCGCGCGCCGAAGAGATTAGCCGTCGGACCGCCCAGATCGGACACCGTGCCCCGAAATGTCCCGCCCGCCGCCACTCTCCGAATCTCCCCAACCACCGAGTCCACACTGCGGCTCGACACGAATTTCCCCTGATGAAAACCGAGGCCGCAGAAGGTGCATCCGCCGGGACAACCCCGCGAGACGACAATCGAGTCCTGAATCGCGGCGAAGGCCGGGATCCTGCCCCGATACGCCGGATGCGGCGCCCGCATGAACGGCAACTCATAAACCGCGTCCAGATCGGGCCCGTCCAGCGGCCAAGCGGGCGGTTCCTGGAGCAACGCACGATTCCCGTGCACCTGGACCAACCGCTTCCCGCAGTAAGGCGTCTGCTGCGCTTCAATCACCTTCGTCAGGCGAAGGAGAAGCTTGGGATCGCGCCGCAATTCCTCCCACGACGCCAGCCGGATGCAGTCTCCGAAATCGTTCGTCGAGGTCTCCCGCCCGCCAAGCAGGCGCGCCGTCCCGCGAATGCCGCCAAGATCCGTCACGTCCGCGCGCAGCCGGCGCGCGATTTCCCGCACGCCGACTTCCCCCATGCCGTAAACCAGGATGTCCGCCTTCGCGTCGGCCAGCAGGGCCGGACGCAGCTTGTCCTCCCAGTAGTCGTAATGCGCGAACCGCCGCATCCCGGCCTCGAGCCCCCCCAGAACAACCGGCAGACCTGGAAACGCCTGCCGGCACATCTGCGCATAGACGATCGCCGCATGGTTCGGGCGTCTCCCGGGCAGGCCATCCTCGCTGTAGACGTCCTCCTTGCGCCTGTGGCGCGCGGCCGTGTAGTTGGCGAGCATCGAGTCCAGGTTCCCCGCCGTCACGCCGCAGAAGAGACGGGGCCGGCCCATGACCTGGATCGCTTCAAGCCTTTTCCAGTCCGGCTGCGCCACGATGCCCACGCGGCAACCCCCGGCTTCGAGAACGCGCCCGATCATGGCCGCCCCAAAGGACGGATGATCCACATAGGCGTCACCGGTGATGATCAAAACATCCAGCGCCTCCCATCCCCGCGCAGACATCTCCGCCCGGGTCATCGGGAGGAAGCCCTTGCTGTCGACGGGGACTGAGTGTCGCGAGACGTTCATGTCGGCTCTCGAAGAATGATGCATCGGTCCGCCGGGCGCAAACCTGCGATTCGCGCTTGGCCTCCTCGCACCCCCCTTGCATTACACGCACTCGAGACTAATATCCACACATGGAACTGCCGACCGAGGTCCCGGTGATGACCTTGCCCAACGTGATCCTGTTCCCGCAGGCGATGCTGCCGCTCTATATATTCGAGCCGCGGTACCGCCGGATGCTGTCCGACACGCTCGAAACCCATCGCATGATCGCCGTGGCCATGCAGAAACCCGGGCGCGTCCGGGAATGCCCGGCGAACGTGGCGGGGCTCGGGCTGGTCCGGGCCTCGGTGAAGAAGCGGGACGGGACATCGAACCTCGTGCTCCAGGGCATCGCCCGGGTCGAACTCACGCGCCGTGTCCCACACCGCCCATATCGCATCCATGGCGTCCGGTACCTGCCGCGCCTGGCCGCGTCAGCGCAGGCGGTTCAGGCGCTGGCTGTCCGCTTGCTCGACCTGGTGACCGAGCGCCTCAAGCTCGGCTTCGAACCGCCGTTCAAGACACTGGCTGAATTGACCGCCGATGTCGGACTCGGCGCGGAGCCGACTGCTCCGGACGAAACGGCGACGGAGGCCTTTCGCGAAGTGCTGCGGCACCTGAGCCAGGTCGACGATCCCGAGCAACTGGTTGACCTGATCTCAGCAACCCTGCTGCCCTCGCCCCGCGAGCGCCAGGTCATCCTCGAAACCGCTCACCTCGAGGATCGGTTGCGCCATTTGGTGAGCTTCCTCTATCACGACATCGAGCGCCGCAAGGCCTCCGAAGACCATGACTGACCAATCCGCAACATCCGCACCATCCGCCTCGACGCCGGATGCCTCCCGCCATCACACGGCCCTCTTCGCCAATCTTGTCATCCAGCAGACAAACATGGCCCTCATCTTCCTGGGCCAGGCGCCTCACCCCCAAACCGGGACCACCGAAACCGATGTCGAGGCCGCCAGCGTCTTTATCGACACCCTCGATATGCTTGCGGCAAAGACCAAAGGCAACCTGTCCAAGAGCGAGAACGACCTCCTGCAACAAAGCCTGACCAACTTGCGCATGGCCTTCGTCGAGGCCGCCGACGCCGCCCCGTCAAAACCGAGTCCCCCCTCGCCCGCAGGGGCCGACGCGCCGAAAGCCTCTTCCCCGGCCTCCACTCCGAGTGCGGCCCCGTCCGACACAGCGCCCGAGGACGATCCGCGCAAGAAGTTCGTCAAGAAGTACTGACCGTGGCGGGCAGTCCATAGCCCGGTTACGGTTCCTCGCTTAGCGTGTCAAAGAACCGGGCTAAACGCGTTCCGCCTTTTCGTAGACCACCAGCTCGCCCCGCCCGCGGAGGTGTTCGGGGTGATAGCGCGGGATCGGGAACTCGGCCTGCTTGAAGCGGACCGGGGCGACTTTCTTGTCCACCAACCCCGCCGCCGCCGCGACGCCATAGAGGATCGCCTCGGGCCGGGGGGGGCATCCGGGGATGTAGAAATCCACGGGCAACAGCTTCTCGACGGGCCCCAGGACGCTGTAGCTGTCGTGCCACAGGCCTCCGCCGCAGGCGCACGAGCCGATGGCAAAAACCAGCTTCGGCGCCGGCATGGCCTCGTAGGCGCGACGCAAGGCGCACGCCGTCGAACGCATCGCCGGCCCCTGGCAGAGCATCACATCGGCGTGACGGGGCGATCCCACCAGTTTGATTCCGAAACGCTCGGCGTCATAATACGGGGTGAGAACGTTCAGGACCTCGATGTCGCATCCGTTGCAGCCGCCGCTGTTGGCGTGGTAGACCCAGAGGGAGCGGCGGAGCATCTTCTGGCAGATCTTCTTGAGCATAGCCTTCCTGACTCAATCGAGTTCGATCGTGAGATCGTCCACGACGGGCGAATTCTCGAGATACCCCTGCGACCGGAACACCCAGCGATCGTGCTCGAGATCGTCGAACCGATAGCCCTTGAGTTTCAACTGTTCGAGCGGGCTCGGCTCGGTGAAGCAGCGCCCGCAGCGCTGACACGTGCTCATGAACAGTTCGAGCCGCTGCTCGATGTCGCCGATCGCCGGAGTCGCATTCTCGAACTCGCCGCTCATCGTGATCGCGCCCTCCGGACACACATCCGCGCAGCGCCCGCAATACGTGCACCGGCGCCCCAGATACTTGAGTATGCGGATCTCCTGGCAGACGTCGTAGACCAGAATCTCCCGCGCCGGACAGTTGTTTGCGCAGCCCGCACAGCCAATGCACTTGGTGGCATCGAAGATTGGACGGCCCCGGAACCGGGGCGGAGGCGGCGCGGGCGCGGCCGGATAGGGCAGCGTCACGCGCCCGGCGTTCCAACCGACCATGACTTCCCGGATCTTGCTGAGCAACGAGGTCATCGGCATGTTCCTTTCCCGCACGGTGGGAGCTGCGGTTTCATAGGCCGTAACAGGCGAGGACCAGCGCCCCCACGGCCAACACCAGCAGACGCGCGAAGTGCCGCAGCGCCTGGTCGATTCGGTATCGTGCGTGACTGGCCGCCACGGCCGTCACCAGCAGCACCATCGCCAACACTTTCCCCCAAAACACAAGCCAGCCGAATGGAAATGCCCAGCCGCTTCCCCAAGGCACAAAAAGCGCCACAAACAGCGCGCTGTAGACCAACAGCTTGACCATCTGCGCATACTTGAACAGCGCGAGCTTGGGTCCCGAGTACTCGATCAAGGCCCCTTCCATGATCTCCGTTTCCGCCTCGGCAACGTCAAAGGGCAGCCGCTGGACAAAGGCCGGAAATGCCAGCGCCATCGTCGCCAGAAGGATCAGCCCCGACCACGGGATGCCGCCCGCGCCGTACACCGATCCGTCAAGCACCCGGTCCACCTGGCAGGACCCGGTCTGGACCGCTCCAGCCACCAGGCTCACCGCAAACAGCGGTTCGAGGGCCATCATCGTCATCATCTCCCGGCTCGAACCCAGCAGCGCGTACGTCGATCCCGCCCCCCACCCGGCGAGCAATGTGCATATGCCCGCCAGCGTGATCAGGTAAACCAGGAGAATCACGTCCCCCGCCCCCGTCAGCGGCGTCCGAAAACCCAGAGGCAGCAGACACGCCACCGTCAGCACCGTCGCCAAGGCCAGGTAACCCGCGCCCCGCTGGACGTGCGGGGTCTCGCCCGATTCGATGTCTTCCTTGCCCAAAAGCTTGAGCAGATCGAAATAGGGCTGGAGCAGCGGCGGCCCCTGGCGCGACTGAAGCCGGGCAGTCACCTTGCGCAACACGCCTTCGCCCAGCGGCGCCAGCGCCAACACCAGGCCCGCGTTCGCCACGCATCCGAGTATGCTCAGTAACTCCATGGCCTCTCCTTCAACGGCGTCCCGCGCGCGCCAGGCGCGCCAGCTCCTCCGCCGACCAGACGCGCGTCGTCGAGGTCGCCAGATCCACAATCTCGAAGCGGTCCGTGCAGGAAAAGCAGGGATCGATGCTTCCCAGCGTGATCGTCATGTCAGCCAGTTGCTGGTCCTTGATCATGGCCGGCACAGCCTGCAGGTTCTGGTAGGTCGGCGCCCGCACACGCCACCGGCGCGGACGATGGTTCTCGCCCGTGATCACGAAATGATGGCTCTCGCCCCGCGGCGCCTCGACCGATGACAACCCGTAGCGCCCCACGGGCAATTCGTCCGTGATCGCCAACTGGATCGGACCCGGCTCCATCTTGTCGAGGCACTGGCGAATGATCTCGATGGACTGGAGCACTTCCTTCATCCGCACCACGATGCGCGCCCAGACATCCCCGCCCTCGTGCGTCACAACCTCGAACTCGACCCGGTCATAGGCCGCGTATGGATGATCCCGCCGGCAATCCAGAGGCACGCCCGCGGCCCGCGCCACCGGCCCGATCAACGACAGTTCCTGGACCAGGCTCCGGTCCGCCACGCCCACGCCGCGCGCGCGCTGCTGCACGTTCTTGTCCCCGAGCACCGCCTTGATCACGGCGCGCCATTCGGCTTCGAGCGTATCGAGGACGCGGCGCAACTCGGCGATCAGTTCGAGGGTCAGATCCCACCGCACCCCCCCGATGAGGCAGAGGGCGTAGGTCTTCCGGTTGCCGCTGATCTTCTCGGCAATCCACATGACCGGTTCGCGGATGCGGAAGCTCTGCATGAACAGCGTGTCGAAGCCCAGGATGTGACACGCCAGCCCCACCCACAACAAGTGGCTGTGCAACCGCTCGATCTCGAGCATGATCGTCCGGATGTACTCGGCCCGCGGCGGCGCCCGCAGCACCGCCGCCTCCTCGACCGCCTGAGCGTAGGCCACGTTGTGCACGCAGCCGCAGATCCCGCAAATCCGCTCCGCCGCCATCGGAATGTCGTTGTAGCTCAGAACAGACTCGGCGAGCTTCTCGATTCCGCGATGGACCATGAACCCCCGGTATTCGCACCCGCGAACCACCTCGCCCTCGACATAGAGCCGGAAATGCGCCGGCTCGTCCAACGTCGGATGAAACGGTCCGAACGGCACCACCGTGCATCCCGGCGGCGGCTCGCCAAACTTGAACGCGCGCTCCGGATCGTACCCCTCGGGCACGAAGTTCCATGCCACATCCTTGCGCAACGGATGCGCCCCCTCAGGCCATCCGTCGGGCAGGATCAGGCGCTTCGGCTCGACATGGCCCACCGGTTCGATCCCCACCAAATCGCGAAGCTCGCGCTCCGCCCAGTTCGCCGCCGGCACGTCCGGGGTGATGCTGTCCAGTCGCGGATCGCCCTCCGGCACGTGGGTGACCACGCTGCCCAGCAAATGCGCGGCGTCGAAGGCGAAGTCGTGCGCCACGAGATACTGCCCTGAGAAAGGACGATCATCCGCACCTATGCTGATCACGTACCGCGCCCCCAAGTCCCGAAACACATGACGGCACACGGCGCGAATCGCATCGCGTTCGACGTGGATGAAGATCCGGTCGTCCGCCGGGGTGTCCACGCGCAGCAACGCCGGGCCCAGCATCTCCTTCAACCGATTTAAAAGGTCGCGTGCTACCATGGCATGTTTGACAATTCTGGAATGAGAGGCGCCGTTGCGGCCTTCGAGTCGGACAACCCGGATTGCCTTGGCGAGGCGGCGTCGAGAAGGATT
This sequence comes from Verrucomicrobiota bacterium, assembly GCA_022710935.1. Classification (GTDB taxonomy): domain Bacteria; phylum Verrucomicrobiota; class Verrucomicrobiia; order Limisphaerales; family J093; genus MWFF01. The sequence continues at coordinate 31,558 of JAKLFY010000029.1, read as the reverse complement.
TGCGCCAACGCCGACACGGCGGCAGCCACCGGCGCCGAAAGGCCGCGGCCCGCCCGCAACGATTCGGGCTGCACACCCAGCAGCCAAACCCGTTTCGAGCCATCCGCCTCGAGCCAGCGTGCCCAGGCGCCCAAAGACATACGATGAGTCGACACCTGGGGGAAACGGGCCCGGATCTCGTCGCCTTCGAGCCATACCGCCGATCCCGGGTGCCCGCCGAAGTCAACGGCATCCAGAAACACAAATCGGTCGACGTCCAGGCGCCCCAGCGCCGCCCCCCACCGCTCGAGCGCGGTCCCCGCAAGCACCACGCTGTGCGTCCCGGCGTCAAACACCTCGTCCTCCCCGCGCCGCGCCGCCCCCGGATGCAGCCCGGTCCGCAAGGCCTCCGCCAGGCGCATCCCCGCCCCGTCGTCGCCCTGGTCCGCATTGCCCAGGCCGACGAAACAAACGCGTCCGCTCAGGCAGGGTTCGAGTTGGGCGCGCAGATCAGGCATCAGATATCCTCGCCGAGTTTCTTGATTTGTTCGTAAGTGAATACCGGGCCGTCCACGCAGACGTACGCGACGCCGATGCAGCAATGGCCGCACTTGCCCACGCCGCACTTCATGTAGCGTTCGAGCGTCGACATGATCTGGTCCTCCCGAAACCCCATGTCCAGCAGGTCGCGAATGACGAACCGGAACATGACCGGCGGTCCGCACACGAAGGCGACCGTGTTCTCGACCGGCACATGGACGCCTGGACGCTTGAACAGGCTCCCGACCACACCCACATTGCCCGTCCAGCCGTCGGACGCGCGATCGACCGTCAGTTGACACTCGATCCCGGCGGCCTGTTCCCAGGCCCGCAGGTTGGGGAGGTACATCAGCTCGCGCGGCGTCTTGGCGCCGTAATAGATCTGAATGCGCTCGTAGCGCTCGCGATGCGCCAGCGCATAGACGATGCACGAGCGGAGCGGAATCAGCCCTATCCCGCCGGCCACAAACACCAGGTTCTTCCCCGCATAATCGTCCATCGGGAAACCGTTGCCGTACGGACCCCGCACCGCAAAGCGGTCGCCGGGCTGCAAGCGATGGAGCGCAGCCGTGCAGCCCCCGACCGTCCGGATGGTAAAGAACATCTCGTTCTCGGTCGGACTCGGAGGCAGCGAGGCCGGGAATTCGCCCGCGCCGAAGATTGAAACCTGCGCGAACTGGCCCGGACGGAATTTCTTGAACGCCGCCTGGTCCGCGGGATCCTCGAAGTGCCAGACAAACGTCCGCACTTCGTGGATCTCGTCCACGACACGGTCCAGTTGGACCACTTTGGGCAAATAGATGTTCTCGGTCGAACTCACGCGGTGACCTTTGCACTCGGAACCGTCGAAGACTCGTCGAGGGGCGGCGCGGCGATCGCCGTGGCCCGGCGGATCATCTCGACAACGCTGGGCATGCCCACATCGCCATGACACACCGCCGCGCAGCGCCCGCAACCCACACAGGCCATCGACAGCTCCCGCTGGATGAAATAATGCGCCAGCTTGCGGAAAAACCGTCGATTGCGCCGGTCATGCACCGCCCGCCGCGGATTGAATCCGCCCGCCATCCGCGTGAAGCCCTTCAGGGCGCATGAATCCCACATCCGCACCCGCTCGTATTCCTCTTTGCCGGTGCGCCGGTCGCTCACGGTGAAGCAGGTGCAGGCGGGGCAGACAAACGTGCACGCCCCGCACTCGAGACAGCGGTTCCCAATCTCCTCCCACGTCTTGTCGAGCACGTCGCCGCGCGAGATGTACCGCACCGTCGCCGCAAACCAACTGGTCGTGCTCCGGAACCGCCCGCGGACCTCCGTCAGAATCGCCCGCCGCCGCTCGACGTGCGCCGCCGTGGCCGGACGGAAAAACGGAGCGCTGAAGAGATCCTCGCCCGCCGCGGTCCCGGCCACCGCCAGATACTCTCCGCCCCCCAGATCCATCAGTTGCAGATCAAACGCGTCGCGCGCCGCGGGCCCGGTATCCGCACAGACACAGAAACAGTTGTCGTCGATGTCGACCTCCGGATCGGTGCAAACCATGTTCACGACGAACAGATTCCGCCGCCGCCGTTCGTAATAAGCATCCACATACTCCCGCCCCAGATAGAAGCGGTCCAGATGCCGGACGCCCGCCACGTCGCAGGACCGGACGCCAAAGAGCGCCAGAGGCGTCTCCGCATAGTCCGGCTGGAAATTCCAAAGGCCGGCCGCCGACCGCCGCATCCGCATCAGGCGCTCGATGTGCGGGAGGACATAGCGCTTGGGCGGATAGAGCGGATTGGGCACGTGCAGGCGGATCCGGTCCCGATTGACGTCCGTGACGACATCGAAATAGCTGTCCCGGCCCCGCCCGCAGAACGGGGCGATCACCTGGCGGTCCTGACGCAGCAGGTCCACCAGCCTCAAGACGTCCGCCTCGCCGATCACACGCGCTCTCATAGCGAATCCACCCGTTCCAACCGCACGAAAACAGGCTCGTCGAGGTCGCCCAAACCGCTGCGCGCCCGCCCCGTCAGATCCCGCTCGACCTCCCGCACGAAAAAGGGGACGTAAATCGTCCCGCTCCGCACTTCCCGCGTCACCCGGGCCGTCGTCAGAGCCGTTCCTTCCTCGGCCACCAGCCGGATGCGACCGCCATCCCGTATCTTCAGGGCGGCGGCATCTTCATCGCTGATTTCGACGAATCCTTCCGGATAATCGAGCAGCAGCACCCGCAGTTCGCGACGCAGCGTTTCGCTGTGTTTCACCAGCACGTTTTGGTGCCAGTAATACAACGAATGCCCGAAAATCAACGCAAAGGGGTAAGCCGCCGGCTGCCGAGCCACCTCGGCCGGCGGCGCGATGGAGCGGAACCGGAAGCACTGGCCGGGAATGCCCGTGTCGAAGAGATAAGGCGTGCCGAGCGGACGGTCCTTGGTGCAGGGCCACTGGCGCCCGTAATCGCGCCCGAGATTCTCATGGCTCACGCCGCCGTACTCGGGCACCACCGTGCTGATCTCGTCCATGACGCACGCACTCGACTCGTAGGCCCAGTCGGCGCCCAGACTCCGCGCCAGGAGCATCAACTGCCGCCAAACCGGCATCGGCCCGTCGGGAGAAGGCAGCACCTGGCGGGCGAGTTGGATGCGGCGATCGGTGCTGGTAAAGGAGACCTCCTCCTCGCCATAGGCCACCACCGGCAGGACGACATGGGCCTGCGCCGCCGCCGCGACCGGGAAGAGATGCTGCACGACCACCAACTCCATCCGCGCCAGGGTGTCCGCCACATTGTTCGAAGCGGCCGATGTCACCGGATCGTACCGGCTGAGCCAAAGCGCCCTGACCGTCGAGCCCTTCCCGTTCTCGAACACATCGCGCGCCCCCAGACCGGGTTGGGCCGACAGCGGCGTGTTCCAAGCCTGCTCGAACGTCCGCCGCGCCGCGGCGTCGGCCACATCCCGGTAGCCCGGCAACCACTGGGGCGAGACCCCCATGTCGCACACCCCCTGCAAGTTGTTGTGCTCGGTCAACGCGTAGACCCCGGCCCCCGGCCGCCCGACATTGCCGGTCAGCAGGACCAGGTTCACCACCGACCGGATGCTGTCCTCGCTGCGCGCCTCGGCGCCGGTCGAATAGAGCCACGCCGCGGCGCGCGCCCGCCCGTAGGCCAGAGCCGCCCCCTCGATCAACTCGGGCGCGACACCCGAAGCCTCGGCCGCCGCCAGCAGATCGAAGCGGCCCACCGCCGCGACGAAGGCGTCGTAGTCCTCACAATGCGCCTTGACAAAGGACTGGCTCATCAGCCCGCGGTCCACAATCACCTTGGCCATCGCCCCGTAGACCAACACCTCCGTGCCCGGACGCACCTGCAGAAAGTAGTCCGCATGCTCGGCCAGGCGATGGCGCCGCGGATCGATCACGATCAGCTTCGCCCCGTCGAGTTTGGCGCGGATGACGATGCCGCCAATGGTCGGCAACTGCATGCCCAGGTCCACCCCGTCCACGACGATCGCATCGCTGCGGAACAGCTCACCGATCGAGTTGGTGGTTGCCGAGACGCCGAGCATGTCGCGCAGGACGCTGATGCTGTTGTTGCAGTAGGGACCGGAACCGTGATCGACGTTGTTGGTGCCCACCACCGCCCGCGCGAGCTTCTGCAACAGATAACTCTCCTCGTTCGAACAGCGCGGCATGTTGAAGAACGCAAGCGCGTCCGGCCCGTAACGCGCCCGGATCTCCTTGATCCGATCCGCGATGTAGCCCAGGGCCTCGTCCCACGTCGCCTCGACCAACCGCCCGTCGCGCCGCAGCAGGGGCGATCGCAGCCGCTCGGGCGAACTCGCCACTTCATGCACGTGCCAGCCGCGCACGCAGATCCGGCCCCTGTTCGTGGGATGCGAGAGGCTGGGATAGGCCCCGGTCACCCGGTCATTCGCCGCTTCCAGGTAAATCCCGCACCCGACACCGCAAAAGGTGCATGTCGTCAGCGTTTGTCCCATGTCGGTTTCGCTTCGCCGGACCCCGCTCGCCTCATCGTGGCGACCGCGGGCCGTTCGTGCACGCGCATCCCGGCCTCGTTTCTCGTACCAATCGTGCCGATCGGGCACGCGCCGATCCGGCATGCGCGCGGCGAACCTAAAGTGACCCGCTGAAAATGCCAACTCCGATTTGCACTCGAGTTGCGCCCGCCGAATCGCGGTGAGTCAGGTCGCCCGGTGAGGGCGCCGGGCCTGCAACGAATGCAGACTCCCGCTGTACGCCGCGTGCCCCCACGCGGCGCAAGCCCAGTCGCCCGGTGAGGGCACCGGGCCTACAACGAATGCAGACTCCCGCTGTAGGCCGCGTGCCCCCACGCGGCACAAGCCCAGTCGCCCGGTGAGGGCACCGGGCCTACAACGAATGCAGACTCCCGCTGCACGCCGCGTGTCCCCACGCGGCGCATACCCAGTCGCCCGGTGAGGGCACCGGGCCTGCAACGAATGCAGACTCCCGCTGTACGCCGCGTGCCCCCACGCGGCGCAAGCCCAGTCGCCCGGTGAGGGCACCGGGCCTACAACGAATGCAGACTCCCGCTGTGGGCCGCGTGCCCCCACGCGGCGCATGCCCAGTCGCCCGGTGAGGGCACCGGGCCTACAACGAATGCAGACTCCCGCTGCAGGCCGCGTGCCCCCACGCGGCGCATGCCCAGTCGCCCGGTGAGGGCGCCGGGCCTGCAACGAATGCAGACTCCCGCTGTACGCCGCGTGCCCCCACGCGGCACAAGCCCAGTCGCCCGGTGAGGGCACCGGGCCTACAACGAATGCAGACTCCCGCTGTAGGCCGCGTGCCCCCACGCGGCGCATGCCCAGTCGCCCGGTGAGGGCACCGGGCCTGCAACGAATGCAGACTCCCGCTGCACGCCGCGTGCCCCCACGCGGCGCATGCCCAGTCGCCCGGTGAGGGCACCGGGCCTACAACGAATGCAGACTCCCGCTGTGGGCCGCGTGCCCCCACGCGGCGCATGCCCAGTCGCCCGGTGAGGGCACCGGGCCTACAACGAATGCAGACTCCCGCTGTAGGCCGCGTGCCCCCACGCGGCGCATGCCCGATTCCCACCGACAACAACCCGATGCACCGCCTCGCCCGGCCCTGAAAAACGCTTGGGCAAACAGGCGAACGGCGATATGCTTGAGCCGTGGCTGAAAGGAACCCGTTATGAGACCGCCCGCCAACCTGGACCGATGCCGCAGTTTCATTCACTGCCAGATCTCCGCGCCCTCGACAGACGCTCCGGAGACCGCCAAGCCCCGCAAGCTTGCCGTGACCATCTCGCGATTGGCCGGCTCCGGCGCCTGGCTGGTGGCCGAACACCTGGCCCAGTTCCTCGAAAAGCACGCGCCCGCGGAGGGATGCCACTGGACGGTGTTCGACAAGGAACTGGTCGAGAAGGTGCTCGAAGACCACAATCTCCCGCGCAAGCTCGCGGAGTTCATGCCCGAAGACCGCGTCTCGGCCGTCCAGGACATGATGCAGGAAATCCTCGGCTTGCATCCGCCCTCGTGGACGCTCGCCCACCAGACCATCGAGACCATTCTGAAACTGGGCGAACTCGGCCACGTGATCCTGATCGGGCGCGGCGCCAACATCGTCACGGCCAAGCTGCCGCACGTCCTTCACGTCCGCCTGGTGGGCTCGATCGAGAAGCGGATCGCCCGGGTCCAGGACCGGCTCAAACTGGATCGCAAGGCCGCCGCCGAGCTGATCGAGCGCGGGGATCGGGGCCGGCAGCGCTATCTGAAGGAGCATTTTCAGGCCAGCATCGATGATCCTCTGGACTACGATCTTACCTTCAACACCGACCGCCTCGCCTGCGCGGATGTCGCGCTGCTCATCGGGCAGGCGGCCTTGATCCGCCGCGACTCCGTAGCCTGAAACGTTGGATTTTCTCCTTGCGCCACTGCTGGAGCTTGCTAAAACCACCCGCGTCGACCGGTGAATTTACCTAACCATTAAACAAGAGAAATTATGGCTAAACCATTGACGAAGTCCCAAATTGCCTCCGCCCTCGCCGACAAAGTTGGCATCACAAAGAAGCAGGCGGGCGAGGTGCTGGCCACGCTGTGTGAGTTGGCATACAAGAATGCTAAGAACACTTTCACATTCCCGGGCATCGGCAAGCTCGTGCTCGTGAACCGCAAGGCGCGTGTCGGACGCAACCCCGCCACAGGCGAGGAAATCAAGATCCCGGCCAAGAAGGTCGTGAAGTTCCGCGTCGCCAAGGCCGCCAAGGATGCAATCCTCGGCAAGTAACCGTTCTCTCCCCGCACAGGCACCCTGATCGACTCGGGGTGCCTGTTTTTGTTTCGCCCCGCATCATGAAAGTCGCGGTCGTCGGCTGCGGCGCGGTCGGCAGCTTCTACGGCGCCAAACTCTGCCGGGCCGGTCTCCCGGTCTTCTTCCTGTTGCGATCCGACTATGACGCCGTCCGCCAGGAAGGCGTCCGGATCATCAGCCCCGAAGGCGAGTTCCGGGCTTATCCGCACCCGGCGCGTCAACCGGCCGAGATCGGCGTTTGCGATCTCATCATCGTCGCGCTCAAGGCCACCGCCAACCACGCCTTGCCCGGCCTGCTGCCCCCGCTGACCGGCCCCCAATCCTGGATCCTGACGCTTCAAAACGGCCTGGGCAACGAAGAGGCTCTGGCCGCCCTCTTCGGCCCCGACCATGTCCTGGGCGGCCTCTGCTTCGTCTGCCTCAACCGCATCGCGCCCGGCGTCGTCCGCCATACCGCCCACGGCCAGATCGTCCTGGGCCAATACGGTCACGCCCCCACCGAGGGCGCCCGCGCAGTGGCCCAGTGCCTCATTCGAGCCGGGATCCCTTGCGACCTGACACCGGACCTGGCCCAGGCCCACTGGGAGAAACTGGTCTGGAACATCCCTTTCAACGGCCTGGGCGTCGCCGGCATCGCCGGCATCGAGAACGTCCTCGAAGGCCGCCTGCCGCAGACGCTCGATCGAGTGACGACGCTCGCAACCGACGAACTTCTTCGCGATCCCCACTGGACCGCCCTGGCCCGCCAACTCATGGACGAACTGGTCGCCACCGGACGCCAGGCCGGCTTTCCCATTGCGGGCGACCTCCCCGATCGCATGATCGCCCGCACACGCTGCATGGGCGCCTACCGGGCCTCGACCCTGCTCGATTTCGAGCGCGGCTCGCCGCTCGAAATCGAGAGCCTGTTCATCGAACCGCTCCGCCGGGCCCGGGCCACCGGCATTCCGATCCCGCGGCTCGAAGCCCTGTGCGCGGTGCTCGAGCAACTCGAAAAACGCGAGATCCAGACCGGTGAATCTGGAGGTTGCCAATGTCCAGTCGCCCGGTGAGGGCACCGGGCCTGCAACGGATGCAGACTCCCGCTGTAGGCCGCGTGCCCCCACGCGGCGCATGTCCAGTCGCCCGGTGAGGGCACCGGGCCTGCAACGGATGCAGATTTGCGAGCTCAAGAATTGTTGTGCCCGGCGAAGCGTTGTCCTATAAGGCTCGAAAGCGTTCCTGCCGGGCTGTGCCAAACCCGTGTCTTGCTCCGGAACGTTAAAACGCAACCAGAACCTGAACGCAGTCCTATGAACATGAAACCCTGGATCGTGGCGGCGGGCGCGGCGTTGCTCGCCGGACTCTGCCTGACAGCCTGCAAACCGACCGACACCCAGCCGGGCGGAGAGGCCCAATCCGCCGCACCCGCCAGACCGGCGGAAGTGATCAAGCTCTCGTACAGCATCTTCTTCCCGCCAACGCACGTTCAGTGCATCACGGCCACCAATTGGGCCAATGAAATCCAGAAACGGACCGGCGGGCGCGTGCAGATCACGGTTTACCCGGCCGGTTCGCTCAGCAAAGCCGACCAGTGTTACGAAGGCGTCACCAAGGGCATCTCCGACCTCGGCATGAGCTGCTTCGCCTACACGCGCGGACGGTTCCCTCTCATCGAGGGTCTTGACCTGCCGGTCGGCTATCCCGATGGCATGACGGCCACGCACATCGCCAACGCGATGATCCAGAAGTACCAGCCCGCCGAGCTGGCCGATGTCAAAACGCTCTACGTGCACGCGCACGGGCCCGGCATCCTCGCCAGCAAGAAGCCAGTCCGATCGCTCGCCGACCTCAAGGGGCTCAAGGTCCGCGCCACGGGATTGTCCGCCAAGATCGTCGAGTCGCTGGGCGCGACACCGATCGCCATGAGCCAGCCGGAAACCTACGAGGCCCTCTCGAAAGGCGTCGTGGACGCCACCCTCTGCCCCATCGAAACCCTCAAAGGCTGGAAACAGGGAGAGACGATCGAGTACGTCATCGACGCCACGGCCGTCGGGTACACCACCGCGATGTTCGTCGTCATGAACAAGGACAAATGGGCCGCCCTGCCCGCCGACATCCAGCAGGTCTTCCTCGACGTGAGCCGGGATTGGATCGCCAAACACGGCGAGGCCTGGGATCAGGCCGACCAGGCCGGACGCGAATTCGTCACCGAGCTCAAACGCCAGTTCATCGATCTGCCCGAGGCGGAACAGCAGGCCTGGAAGACAGCCGTCAAACCGGTCCTCGACACCTTCGTTGCGCAGGCCAAAGCCAGGAACCTGCCTGGCGAAGAGTTTCTCGCGGACATCCAGGCTGAACTCGCCAAGCCCGCCACGGCCAAATGAGTCCATCCCCTGCCCTGCCGGAGGGTCCGCGCGCTCCAATCGGCCTCTACCACCGCGCGCTGCGAGGGTTGGTCCACGCGCTCGCCTGGCTGGCGGGGGCCGGCCTCATGGTCATGATGCTGGTCACGAGCGCCGACGTCATCTTGCGCAAACTCGGGCTCTCCCTGACCGGCGCGTACGACATTGTCAAGATCGCCGCCACGATCACCGTGGCGGCCGCCCTGCCCTACACCACGGCCACCAAAGGCCATGTGGCCATCGAATTCCTCTTCCACAAGCTGGGCCGGCGCGGACGCATCGTTGTGGACGCGCTGATGCGGTCGGCCGGGATGGCCCTGTTCGGGCTGCTGGCCTGGGGCTGTCTCGACTACGGCAATTCCATCCGCGCGAAGGGGGAGGTGAGCATGACACTCGAACTCCCAATCTTCTGGCTGCCGTACGTTCTGGCCGTGTCCTGCCTGTTGGTGGTGCTCATCAAACTCTATCACCTCACCCACCCGGGCAAGCCGATGATCAAGCCATGACGCCTTCCGAGGGAGCCCTGATCGGTTTCATCCTGCTCCTGCTCTTCCTGGCGGGGTCCATGCCCGTCGGCTTTGTCATGGCCTTTGTGGGGCTGATCGGGTTTGCCGTCATGGTCTCGCCGCAGGCGGCCTTCAGCATGGCGACGATCGACCTCTACACCACCTTCTCGGACTACAGCCTCACCACCATCCCCCTCTTCATCCTGATGGGGCAGGTGGCGTTCCACACCGGCATCAGCCGCGGTTTATTCGATGCCGCCTATCACTGGATGGGACGCCTGCCCGGCGGCCTGGCCATGTCGACCGTCGGCGCCTGCACGGCCTTCGGCGCCATCTGCGGGTCGGGGCCCGCCACCTCCGCCACCATCGCGTCCGTCGCACTCCCCGAGATGCGCCGCTACAAGTACGATCTCCAGTTGGCGACGGGGTGTGTCGCGGCCGGCGGGGGCATCGGCATGCTCATTCCCCCCAGCATCGTGTTCATCGTCTATGCGATCCTGACCGAGCAATCGATCGGCAAGCTCTTCATCGCCGGCGTCGCTCCGGGCCTGCTGATCAGCCTGCTGTTCTGCGGGGTGATCTACATCCAATGCCGACGCGACCCGAACCTGGGTCCGCCCGGCCCCCAATTCTCCTGGCGCGAGAAGATCGTGGCCCTCAAGGGCGTGTGGGAGACGCTGGTGCTCTTCGTGCTTGTCATGGGCGGGATGTTCCGCGGCTACTTCACCGCCACGGAGGCCGCGGCCATCGGCGCGGCGGGCACGTTCGCCATCGCGCTTCTCAAGCGCAGGCTGACCTGGCACAAACTGCTGCAATGCCTCAACGAAACCATCCGCACCTCGTGCATGGTGATGGTCATCGTGGCCGGCGCGATCATCTTCGGCAAGTTCCTGGCCGTCACCCAGGTGCCAGCCAACCTGGCGTCGTGGCTGGCCGGGCTTCCCCTGCCCGGCTGGTGCATCATCGGCCTGATCATCCTCTTCTATTTCATCGGCGGCTGCTTCCTCGATGCCCTGGCGCTCGACATTCTCACCATCCCCATTCTCTACCCGGTCGTTCAGGCCCTTGGCTACGATCTCATCTGGTTCGGCGTGATGATTGTTGTCGTCACCATGATGGGCGTCATCACGCCGCCCGTGGGCGTCTGCGTCTATGTCGTCAGCGGCATGGCCCGCGATGTCCCGCTCGAAAAGGTGTTCCGGGGCAGCCTGCCCTTCCTCTGGGCGCTCGCGCTGGCCGCCATCCTGCTTGTGATCTTCCCCTCGATCGCCACCTACCTGCCGTCGCTCACCCAGTGACATAGGCCCCATGCACTCCTCACCACTGCCCGAGTCCGCGTACAAGCGCATCCTCTTCTGCACGGACTTCTCCGAAAGCGCCGATGCCGCCTTCGAGTTCGCTCTGGACGCCGCCATCCGGCGGCCCGGATCGACACTCTACCTCTTGCACGTCATCCACGAGCCCGATGCCCAGTTCTGGAAAAGCTATATCGCCGAAATCGACAATGTGGACGACGAGGCGAAAAGGGCCATCGACGCCAAAGTGGCGGCCAGTTACCTCGCCCGCATCCCGCCGGGCCAGGACTGCAAGGTGGAATTCCGCATCGGCTCCGAGGCCCCGACCATTCTCGAGTTCGCACGGGCCGCGCAGGTGGACGTCATCGTCCTGGGCCGGCACGGCCATCACCGCAGCGTCGGCCAGGCGCTCTTCGGCAGCGTGGCCGAGAAGATCGTGCGCAAAGCCGATTGTGCCGTGCTGGTCGTTCCCCTCGACTACGCGAGAACCGCCGGCTTGAAGCCGGATTGAAGTTCGGAGATGGGAGATCGGAGATGGGGGGGCAGTGCGTCGGTGCGTCAGTGCGTCGGTGCGTCAGTGCGTCGGTGGGCGGTATGTCAGTAGCCAAACGAAGCGCTGTCCCTGATCGTCATCGTAATCCTACTCGTAATCGTAATCTCGACCCAGTCGCCATTCACAGTGAAAGTAAGTTAGGGGAATGGATTACGATTACGATTAAGAGCCAAAGAGATGATCATCACGGGCGAGGGAACCGCGGGAAACGACAAAATCGAAGCGAATTCAACAGAAGGACGCAAAGAACCGCAAAGGGAAGAGGTTCCTCATGAATCGGGGCGGATCATGAATGGGACCTGGCTGTTGTTCCAGCCCGGCAAGAGCGGGATGAGTCCGCGCTGACCCGCTCCGGGAAGAAGAATCATCAGCCCCAATCATCAGCGCCGTCTGACGACGGCGGCTACGGAAGCCGCGTAGCCGTCCCGCCGCCGCGGGATAAGTCCGCGCTGACCCGCTCCGCGGAGGATGATGACCAGCGCCGTCTCACGACGGCGGCTACGGACGGGGTGCAGCCGTGGACGTAAGTCGGCGCTGACCCGCTCCGCGAAGAACAATCCGTAACTTCCGGGGCTTATCCGTGCCATCCGTGTTTCATCCGTGGCTCTTTGGATGCGGTGCTCTCCGCGTGCTCTGTCTCTGTGGTTCAATCCGGGACGGTGACAGTCATCAATTGGTTGATGGTCGATAGTTGATGGTTGAAAGTTGAAAGTTGAGCGTTGAGCGTTGCCCCCGCTTCCCCCTTGCCCCCCCCCTGCTCCCTGCTCCCTGCCCCCTGCCCCACGGACGCACCGCCCACGAGTCTCTCTTTCATCGTTCTTGAATCGGCGGGGCCGGGCCTCTAGAATTCCTCGCCGATAAAACTCGTTGTCGACAGATCGAGCTTTTGCGCCGCGTGGCGGCGCCGCTTAGCGAGGCGTCGACGGTCGGTTGCCATGGCTGAAGCCCGGCACAAACGATCTGCCGAGGTGCTTCATGAGTCTGAGGCAAAGGCTCGCTAACCTTTCGGGCGTTCAAAACCAACGAACGGGCACATTCCTATGGGTGGTTTCTTTGGCGTGGTTTCAAGACAGGACTGCGTGGATGATCTCTTCTACGGGACAGATTATCATTCGCATTTGGGCACGCGGCGTGGCGGTCTGGCCGTGCACAACGGCGGCGGTTGCACCCGCTTTATCCACGATATAACGAACGCCCAGTTCCGATCCAAATTCGAGCAGGACGTCCTGAAACTCAAGGGCCGCACCGGCATCGGCGTGATCAGCGACACCGAAGACCAGCCGTTGATCATCGGTTCGCACCTGGGCAACTACGCCATCGTGACGGTCGGGCGCATCGCCAATACCGCCGAACTGGTCAGGCAGATCTACGGGCTGCGCGCGGCCCATTTCTCCGAGATGAGCGGCGGCGAGGTCAACCCGACCGAGCTGGTCGCACTGTTCATCAACCAGGGCGCGACATTCGCCGAGGGCATTCAGATCGCCCAAAACGCCATCGTTGGATCCTGTTCCATTCTGCTTTTGACCGACGGCGGCGTTTACGCGGCGCGCGACAAACTGGGGCGCACCCCGATCATCCTCGGCCAGAAGCCGGGGGCCTATGCGGCCACGATCGAGAGTTGCGCGCTCCCGAACCTGGGTTACGAACCGCTGCGCGACCTGGGGCCGGGTGAGGTTGTCCGAATGACCCCGGAGGGCGTCGAGGTGCTTTCGCTGCCCGGCCACCGCTGCCAGATGTGCGCCTTTTTCTGGGTTTACTACGGTTACCCGGCCTCGACCTACCAGGGCATCAATACCGAGGCCGCCCGCTATCGCAGCGGGGCCGCTTTGGCCCGCAGGGACGCCACACCCGTCGACGTCGTGGCCGGCATTCCCGATTCCGGCACCGCCCACGCCATGGGATACGCCCAGGAACGCGGGGTGCCGTTCCGACGCCCCTTCGTGAAATACACGCCGACGTGGTCGCGCAGTTTCATGCCTCAGGACCAACTGACGCGCGATCTGGTGGCGCGCATGAAGATCATTCCGATCCGGGAACTCATCCAGGGGCAGCGTCTGCTCTTCTGCGAAGACTCGATCGTCCGCGGCACACAACTCCGCGAGACGGTCCGTCGACTCTTCGATTGCGGCGCCCGCGAGGTGCACATGCGTCCAGCCTGTCCGCCCCTGATCTTCGGATGCAAATTCCTCAATTTCTCGCGCTCGAAGTCCGAACTGGACCTCGCCGGCCGCCGCGCCATCAAGGAGATGGAAGGACAGGACGGCGCGCCGCCACCCGAGTATGCCGATCCCAACTCGGACAAGCATCGCACGATGATCGAGCGGATCCGCCATCGGCTGGGCCTGACGACGCTCCAGTACCAGCAGCTCGACGATATGGTCGCGTCGATCGGCCTGCCCCAGGAGCAACTCTGCACCTTCTGCTGGAACGCCAAGGAATAGGGCATTGTTTTGCGTGGGATGTGACCGCCCCTCCTTTTCGAAGAGCGGCGTTCAACCGCCGCACCACTGCCTGCGCCGACCTCCACGGCGGAGGGGCGACGTCCTCGTCGCCCGCGAACACATTCCGCGACCCGATTGGCCGGGGACGAGGACGTCCCCACTCCAACACCTTCCCGTGCACGAGCTGGGCAGCGGAGAGGCGACGTCCTCGTCGCCCGCGAACACAGTGCGCGACCCGATTGGCCGGGGACGAGGACGTCCCCACTCCAACACCTTCCCGTGCACGAGCTGGGCAGCGGAGGGGCGACGTCCTGGTCGCCCGCGAACACATTCCGTGACCCGATTGGCCGGGGACGAGGACGTCCCCACTCCAACACCTTCCCGTGCACGAGCTGGGCAGCGGAGGGGCGAGGATTCGGGCCAGAAATGGCGTCTTGACTCGCCACCACCGCCCCACCAGAATTTCGCGCACATGATCTCCAGACCGCGCCTCCAATCCACGGTCGGTCACGAGATGAGTGATAAAGGAATCCCATGAAAAGAACGTCTGCTCTCCGCGCCGATCGCCATTCGCCTGCCCACGGCGCCTTCGGCCTCACCCTGGCCTCGGTCCTGGCCCTGATTCTCTCCGGTGCGGTCCTGCCCCGCCTCGAGGCTCAGTCCTGGGACTTCAACACGGGCACAGACACCGGATGGCAGCATTACACGCTGCCCGCATACGGCCAGGCTGTGTACACGTTCCCGGCCGACGACACGGGCGGCAAAGCGTACCGGATCTATGCCCCGCCCACCGGAGATGACCCGGGCGGCATGGGCAACTCGCGCGCAGGGAGTTTTCGTCCGGACGTGTCTCTTGCGGATCGCTTCGTTGTGGGAGTGGACATGCTCGAATGGAACGATGTCTGGCCGCAGGAGACAGGCATGCTCTTTTACCTCTCCGACATCGGCCTTGGAACAACGGACGGCTACGCCGCAACGTATTCCTCCGGGTACCGCAATCTGTATATCACCCGCATCGTCGACGAGCGGGACTCGGGGACTGTGGGCGTGTTGGAGGGGGTCCTCCTGGACCCCAGTCGCGCCCACCGCCTCGAAGTCAGTTGCCACGACGGCTTCACCTTCCTTTTCCGCTTTTTCGACAAGGCGGATCTCGCCAATCCGTGGTGTTCGGTCGTATGCCAGGACGCGGCAAGCAGTTACTTCTCGGGGCTTTGCGCCCTGTTTGCTTGGCAGCGCAACTACCCGTCGGCCACGGAGGGTGCGGAGGCCACATTCGACAATTTCGAGGCATCGACTCCGGCGGCGGGCGCCATGCCCGCGATTGTGACCGATCTGTCGCCTCAGCCGGGCGGGAAAGCCACCGCGTTCTATCCGACCGTGAGCGTGAGCATTCTGGATCGCGACACGTACGTCGAGCCGACCTCGATCACACTGTCGCTCGATGGCGTGCCGGTCCCGAGCGAGTCCCTGACAATCGATTATGCCGTGCACAAGGCCGACAATCCCGGAGTCCAGGATTTCGGCGGCGCGACTCTGACCTACCCGATCACGACCGTGTTTCCGTGGGGGACCCGGCACACGAACGTGGTGTCGTTCGTCGACAGCGCCGGGATGACACGCAGCCATACATGGACCTGGACGAGCGCTTATCCGTACCTGCCCGCCAGCAGCAGCCTGCCCGTCGGCAGCCTGAGCGTTCGCGGGTTCGATGTGCGCATGGTCCAAAGCGCGAACGGTGGCGTCCCCCTGGCCAACACCCTCGAACGAGCCCGCCAGCAACTCGCCGTCCCGCCCCTGATCCCCATCGATTTGGCGGCTACCAGCATCGTGCAAGCCCTGAGTTGGGACAAAGGCGGCACTCCCGAAAGCCAGCCGGCCAACGTGCCGGGCTTGTGCTCCGGAACGTATGAGAACATCGCCGTCGAGTCGCTCGCTTACCTCGAACTCAAGGCGGGCGTCCAGCGCTTCCGCATCCATACAGACGATCGCGCGGGACTCTACTCGGCCCCCCGCTTTGCCGGGGCCGACGCCCAGGTGCTGTGGGAGAATCCGGGAAACACCGCGGACAGCACCTTCGAGTTCTACGTTGAAGCCGATGGCCTCTATCCGGTGCGCTCCCTGTGGGAAGAGACGGGCGGCAGCGCGTATCATCATCTCTACTCGATCGATCCCAACAGCCTGTCCGAGACGGTGATCAACGATCCCGCCGATCCCGACGGCGTCGTTCGAGCCTGGTATCCGCTGGTCTGCCGATCCGCCACGGCGGTCGCCGGCCCCTATGCCGTCGAGCCCAAGGCGGTCAACGCGATCAACACGGCGAACGTGGCGGGCGCGGACTGCAGTCCGACGGTTGTCGCCCGGATGGTCACCGGAGGAACATTCACGGTCCCGATCGCCGATGGGATTCGGTTTTACGTCCTGGACGGCCCGCGCGCCACCCGCATCACCCATCTGAGCCGGAACGGGGCCAATGCGGTTATCGCGTATCGGGTCGAGTGACTCCGCCCTAGCGCGCATTTCTCACCAACTTTTGCCACAGCCCGGATTTCATTGTTATCTTCCCGATGATGAGAACTCCGGGTTTGGGTGAGGCCGTTCGCCGGACGCGGCGCTTGCCCGCGACCGGGGCCTTGGTTATCACATGAGCGCGCTGCATGAATTGCCTGGCCAAGTTCTGCGTGTCTCTGGCCCTGCTCGAAGCGGCTGATGGGCTTGCGTCTGCATTTGCCAGCCAGACAGCCAGCGCTTCCTCGACCCGAAGGCTCAAGGCCGAGCAGTTGTATCGCCAGCGGGTCTGGACGCGTGAGAACGGCCTGCCCGACAATCGGATTCTGTCTTTGCTCCAAACACAGGACGGCCACCTCTGGGTCGGCACGCCGAGAGGATTGGCCCGTTTTGACGGCCTTACCTTCGAGGTTATCACTAGCGACACCGTCGCCGAGTTCGTCAGCGAAGAATGCGCCGCCCTTGCCGAGGACGCCGACAGCACACTCTGGATCGGCACGCCTGCCGGCTTGATCCATCTGGCTCCCGACCGCATCGAGCGGTTCACGGCCGCCGACGGCCTGGTGAACGATCGGATCTTGTCGCTGTGCCGGGCGCGAAACGGTGACCTATGGATCGGGACTGCTTCCGGACTCGCCCGTCGGCGGGCCGGTGTTTTTGAGACCGTTCTTCCGGTCTCGGCCGACACCATCGTCGATTCTGAAGCCGTGGTCGTGCCGGCGCTGTACGAGGATGCTGCCGGATTCGTGTGGCTGGGCGGCATGAACAGCGTTCGACGCTGGGATCCGGCGACCGACCGATTCTCGCCCGTCACTCTGCCCCCGAGGCACCCTCAATTGGCGATGCAAATCGCCGGGAACGCGCGCACCAATGTGTGGCTGCGGGGAATCGGTCTGTTCCATTGCCTGCCGAATCGGACGATCACCGTGGCGCTCGATCGCCAGGAAGTGAGCCGTTATTACGAACCGCTGAGAGCGCTCGAGAATGTGAGGGCGCTGCTCGTCGATCGGGATGGAAACGCGTGGCTCGGTTGGGAGCAGTCCGGACTCACCCGCCTGAGCGGGGGTCAACAATCCCAGTTCGGAGTCGAGGACGGACTCTCGAGCGGCTCCATCAACTGCCTGCTCGAAGACCTCGAGGGTAACCTCTGGATCGGCACCGACGGCGGCGGTCTCAACTGCTGGCAGCCGCGGCGTTTTGCCGCCTACGGATCCGCGGATGGGCTTCCCGACAACGACATCCGGGTCGTTTATCCCGCACGCGACGGCGGGATCTGGATCGGCACGGAACGAGGGGTCGCCTTGTGGCGGGACGGGTTGGTCATCCGGCGTCCGATCGGGCCGAATCTCTACGACAGACGCGTTCGCTCGATTCACGAGGATCCCGACGGCGCGCTGTGGATCGGGACGATGGATTCACTCGAACGCTGGCAGGAGGGCCAACGTGTCGCCTACCGCTGGTCCGAGAGGCCCGACGGCAACCGAATCCGTGTCATCAAGGCGGATCGCACCGGGACACTCTGGGTCGGCCATGCGCAAGGACTGGCGCGGTGGAGCGAGGGACGATTTGCGCATTCCTCGACAGCCGACGGCTTGCCGCACAACGACGTGCGCGCCATCCTCGAAGATCGCGGCGGCCGCCTCTGGCTGGGCACCTTCGGCGGCGGGCTTTGTTCCATCGATCGGACCCCGAAACTCCGGATCCAATCGCTTCTGTGCGTGGGCGACGGCCTTTCGGACAACCACGTTTGCGTCCTGTACGAGGATAGCCAGGGCGTCCTGTGGGCTGGGACTCCCAACGGACTCAACCGCATCGAGTTCGCATCCGCATCGCCGCACACCCGGAACACCTCCCCGACCATCGCGGTGTTCAATCGGACCAACGGCCTGCCCGACGATGTGTTCAATGCCATCGTCGAAGACAATCTCGGCCACCTCTGGATCGGATGCGAGCGTGGCATCTTCCGCGTCGCCATCGACCAATTCGAGGCCGTTGCGTCCGGCCGTGCCCCACGGGTCCAGTGCGTCGTCTACGACGAATCCGACGGCCTGCCTTCGAGCGAGGTCAAAGGCCAAAACAGTCATCCGGCGGCCTGCAAGACCGAGGACGGACGGCTCTGGTTCGCCACGACCAAGGGGGCCGTTGTGTTCGATCCCGCCCGGGTCATCCAGGAGGATCTCGCCCCGCTGGTCCAAATCGACCGCGTGGCGGTTGGAAACCCGAACTCCATCAGGAACGTCAACGTGTCCAACGCCCGCGACGCACTCCCGATCGTCGCCTCCCACGGCCACCCCGTCTTCCCGTTTCTGACCTTCTCCAACCCCGATCGTCGTCGCAGCCCGACGGCCTGGATCGAGGTGCACTACGCCGCCCCCACCTTCCGCGCGCCCGAAGACGTCCGCTTTCGGTACCGACTCGAGGGGTGGGACTCGGACTGGGTGGACGCCCACGGCGACCGCACGGCGCGCTACCCGAGTTTGCGTCCGGGCTCGTACCGCTTTCAGGTTGTCGCGGCCAGCAACTTCAGCCTCTGGAGCCCGGTCCCCGCGGAGCTGACATTTGCGGTCGTGATTCCGTTCTACCAGACCCGGTGGTTCTGGCCGGCCTGCGCAGCCGCCTTCATATTGCTCGCCGGCACGGGCGTGTTCGCCCACTATCGCGAGCTCAAACGGATGCACGCGGCCGAACGCCAGAGCGCCCTGGCCATCGAGCGCGAGCGCATCGCTCGGGACATGCACGACGACCTGGGCGCGCGCCTCAACCAGTTGGCCCTGTTGAGCGATTTCGGGGATAACAGGGCGGGCGGCGAAACCGTGGCCGCCCTGGCACGGGAAGCCGCGCGCAGCCTCGACGAAATCGTCTGGGCGATGCAGCCGGGCAAGGATACGCTCAACCACCTGATGAGCTACCTGATCCAACGCGCCCGGGAGTATCTCGCGGCGGCGGGCGTGGACCTGGTGTTGGAGTTGCCCACTGAGATCCCTGCCTGGCCGCTCAATGCCTCCCAGCGCAAGAATGTCTTCCTGGCCTGCAAAGAGGCCCTCCACAACGCCGTCATGCACGCAAAAGCCGACACCATCCGGCTGACTCTGCGCCTGTCCGCCTCGACCGCCACCATCGGCGTCAGCGACGATGGCATCGGATTCGACCCGTCCGAGTCCTCGACGGTGGGCAACGGACTGAGCAACATGCGGAGCCGCATCGAGGAGGCTCAAGGCGAGTTTCGGATCTCGAGCAGCCCCCAGGCGGGAACCACCGTTCTGTTCACATTGCC
Source organism: Verrucomicrobiota bacterium (assembly GCA_022710935.1). Lineage (GTDB taxonomy): Bacteria > Verrucomicrobiota > Verrucomicrobiia > Limisphaerales > J093 > MWFF01. Next base: position 11,793 of record JAKLFY010000029.1, on the reverse strand, counting down.
CCGTTTCGGCGCCGCCGAGTCCGCCACGCATGGCGCGCACTGACCCCGAACCATTCCCGAACACCCCCAACACTGTCGCCCATTCCCCAGATCCCATGCCCATCGCCGTAAGCATCATCGAAGACGACGCGGGGTTCCGCGAAACACTCGAACGCGTCATCAACCTCACCCCCGAACTCCACTGCGTCAGTGTTCATCCCAACGGCCGCCACGCCCTGGCGCACCTGCCCGAAGCGCACGCCGAGGTTGTCCTGGTCGACATCCGGATGCCCCAACTCGGCGGCATCGAATGCGTCCGCCAATTGCGAGGCCTCGTCCCTCAACTCCTGCCGGTCATGCTCACCGCATACGGCGATGACGAGTTGATTTTCGAGGCCCTGCGGGCCGGGGCAGTCGGCTACCTCCTCAAGCGCGCGACGCCCGCCCAGATCGTCGACGCGATCATCGAGGTGCATGAGGGAGGTTCGCCCATGACACCCGAAATCGCCCGGCGGATTGCCGTCTATCTCCACGAATCGCAACCGACCGCCGCCAAAGCGGACGACCACAACCTGACCGCGCGCGAACGTGAGATCCTCGATCTCGTCGCCCAAGGCGCGCAATCGAGAAAGATCGCCGAAACGCTCAACATTGCCACGTCGACGGTCAGCAACCATCTCCGCAAAATCTACGCCAAACTCCAGGTCAACTCCCGCGCCGCCGCCGTGGCCAAGCTCTATGGAAATTAGAACACACACACGATTCCGCCTCCTGGTCCTCGCCGCCGCACTCGCCCTCCTTCATGGCCTGGACACACGCGCAGGTGTCATTGTCGAGAACCTCCGATGCGAGTTGCGCGCCAACCCGCTGGGCATCGACTGCCCCCAGCCGCGTTTGGCCTGGATGCTGCGTTCGGACCACCGCGCCGAAACGCAAACTGCTTACCATGTGCTCGCCGCATCGAGGCCCGGAATCCTGGCCCGCGAGGAAGGCGACTTGTGGGACAGCGGCAAGGTCCTTTCACACGACTCGATTCACGTTCTCTACGCCGGCAAGCCCCTTCGCTCGGGCCAGCGTGTCTGGTGGAAAGTCCGCGTCTGGGGAACCGCGGACCAGCCGTCCGAGTTCAGCGAGCCGGCCTGGTTCGAAACCGCCTTGCTCGAGGCCGAGGACTGGCGCGCCCAATGGATCCAGGCCAAACCGGATCGGGCGATTCCGGACGCCGAGATGTTCGAGGACAATCCGGCGCCGCTCCTGCGCAAGGAGTTCGCCCTCGAAAAGGAGATCCGCCGCGCCCGGGCCTACGTCAGCGGGCTCGGCTACTACGAACTGCGCCTGAATGGCGAACGGGTTGGCGACCATGTCCTCGACCCCGGTTGGACCAGTTACGCCCGGCGCGTCCTCTACTCGACCTATGACGTCACCGCCCAGCTCAGGCGCGGCCCGAACGCGCTCGGCCTGATGCTCGGCAACGGCTGGTTCAATCCCCTGCCCCTCCGCCTCTGGAACCACATCAACCTGCGCGACACCCTCCCGCACGGTGAACCGCGCGTCATCCTCCAACTCGTCGTCGAGTTTGCCGACGGCACCTTCCAGACCGTGGTTACTGACGAGACCTGGCGCGCGTGCGACGGCCCGATCGTGCGAAACAACGTCTACCTGGGCGAAGTGTACGACGCCCGGCGCGAACAGCCCGGCTGGGACACCCCCGGCTTTGACGATTCGCGTTGGACGCACACCCTCCGCTCCGCCGCACCCAAGCTCGGTCCGCTGCGCGCCCAGGACGCCCCGCCCATCCGCGTCACCACCCTCATCAAGCCGGTCAATCGCACCGAACCGAAGCCGGGCGCGTTCATCTTCGATCTCGGACAGAATTTCGCCGGGTGGGCGCGTCTGCGCGTCAGCGGCCCCGCCGGTACGCGCGTCCGTTTGCGTTACGGCGAATTGCTCGAACCGGACGGCACGCTCAACGGCATGACCGCCGTCTGCGGCCAGATCAAAGGCGGGGGAAAGGACTACCGGTACGATGGCGTCGGCCAGCCCAAGACCGCCTTCCAGATCGATGAGTATGTCTTGAGAGGCGACGCCCCCGACTCATCCGCACCGGGGAACGCGCCGAACCTGGCCGATCCGCTCACCGTCCCGCTCTCGCCAACGCGGGGCGGACGGGTGTCTGAACCGGAGCCACGGGGCCCTGTGACGCCGGGCCGCATCGAGGTGTACACGCCGCGCTTCACGTTCCACGGATTCAGATACGTCGAGGTCACGGGCTACCCCGGCACGCCGGGCCTCGACGCGCTCGAAGGTCTGCGCCTCAATTCCGATGTCCCGAGCGCCGGCTCGTTCGAGTGCTCGAACGACGTGTTCAATCGCATCCAACGCATGGTCCTCTGGACCGAGTTGAGCAACATCTTCAGCGTCCAATCCGATTGCCCGCATCGCGAGAAGTTCGGATACGGAGGCGACATCGTGGCGTCGAGCGAGATGGCCATGCTCAACTTCGATATGGCCCGCTTCTATGCAAAGGCGGCTCAGGATCTCGTCGATGACGTCCGCACCAACGGCGGCTTTACCGAGACGGCGCCCTTTGTCGGCATCAGCGACGAAGGCCTTGGCGACAAGTCCGGCCCGGTCGGCTGGGGAACGGCGCAACCGCTCCTGCTCGTCCAACTGCGTCAGTACTACGGCGAGCGGCGCCTGATCGAGGACCAGTACGACGCCGCCCGGCGATGGGTCGCCTTGCTGCGCGCAAACGCGGTCGAGGGCATTCTCGACAACGGGATCAGCGACCATGAAAGCCTGGCCCCCAAACCGCGCGCCCTGACCGGCACGGCCTTCTACTACTTCAACGCCAGGCTGCTCGCCCAACTCGCCGGCGCGCTCGGGCGCGAAGCCGACGCCCGCGAGGCCAATGCGCTCGCCGACTCGATTCAAGACGCCTTCAATCGGAAGTTCCTCGCCCCGGACACCGGGCGTTACGACATCGCGTCCCAGGCCTGCCAGGCCTTTGCACTCCATTACGGACTCGTCCCCGCCGACCAACAGGCCCGCGCGCTCGATGTGCTCGTGCAGGATGTGGCCCGCCATGATGATCATCTCACCACCGGCATCTTCGGGACGAAGTACCTGCTCGAGGCGCTGACCGACGCCGGGCGAGCCGACGTCGCGTATCGCATTGTCAACCAGCGAACGTTTCCCGGCTGGGGCCACATGCTCGAACGGGGCGCGACCACCCTGTGGGAACACTGGGAGTTCAGCGACAATACCTATTCGCACAACCACCCCATGTTCGGCTCCGTCAGCGAATGGTTCTACAAAGCGCTCGCCGGCATCCAACCCGCCCCCGACGCCGTCGGTTTCAACCGGATTCTCATCAAGCCCCAGCCCGTGGGGGACCTGCGCTGGGTGCGCGCCACTCATGATTGCGTCCGCGGACGGATCTCGAGTGCATGGGAGAGAAGCGCGGACACATTCACGTTGCGCCTCTCGATCCCCGGCAACGCCACGGCCGTTGTGCACATCCCATCAACCGATCCGACGCGCGTCACGGAAGGCGGACAGCCAGCCGCGTCCGTCCCGGGCATCAGATTCCTGCGCACCGACGGGCACGCCGCTGTGTTCGGGATCGGATCAGGCGACTACACCTTCCAGGCGCCACTCTGATTTCACGACGAATCCGCTGTCGCGAGCTCCGATCCTCCTCATCCGTCCGCGCCCCAAACCCCATCCGGGCCGAAGATTTCATCCAGACAGGTGTTCAGCAGCCCGGTGCGCACCGCAAAATCGAGACCGGTGAATCGACGGCGAATGCAAAAAGCGTCGAGGAAGTTCGCGCGCAACCGGTCGCGCGAGATGCCGATCTGTTCAGGCTCGGTCGCCGCGCCGGCCGCGCGCAGCATCTCGCGGAGTGTCTGGAACGGGATCAGTTGCCGACGCAACCGCTCGGCGATCCGCGGCCAGGCGCCGCGGACCTGTTCGAGTTGCTGTCGGAGCTGGTCTCGAGACACGTGCTTCGCAGCCGACTCACGCAAGGCAACGGCGCACAAGTCGCCTTCGCCGAAACGATCCCGAATCCGATCCAGCCAAGACGCCTGGTCCGGCCAGGCCGCACAGCACGCCTCAACATCGAGTCGATCCAGCGGCTTCTCGAGCATCGACTCGTACAGCGCGGACATCGCCAGTGTGCCAATCCCCACCTTCAGTCCATGCGATGGCACGATCCCCTGGTGCGTGTGGTGTTGCATGTCCCAGAGGTGACTGAACTGATGCTCCGCGCCGGAAGCGGCCCGGCTCGATTGCATGGCTTGCATCGCAAAACCGCCAAGCATGAGCCCTTCGACGAGCCGGCCAAGCGCTTCGGGACGTCCTGCACGAACACCGTCCGGATCGGATACAAGATCCCGGAGCCGGCCTTGAACGATACCCCAGGCCTGCGCATGGATCGGCTCGACTCCCAGAGCGTCGGCCAGGATCCAGTCCGCACCGGCAGTGACCTTGGCCAGCAGATCCGCATAGCCCCACGCGCTCATTCCAGACGGCGCGGCGCGGATGACATCGAGATCGGCGATAACCGCCGCGGGCGCGGGGCAGATGAATGTCTGCTTCGCACCCTGGTGCGTAATGGACGCACCGAACGCGGTGTAGCCGTCCATCGAAGCCGCCGTCCCCACGCACAGGTAAGCGCGCCCCACCCGATGCGCCGCGAGTTTGGTCAGGTCGTTGACTGTGCCCGAACCCACCGCGATCGGGATCGCCTCGTGTTGTCGCAGGGCGGATTCCAATTCCACGACAAACCCGTGCTCGGCGTACAAACCTGCGCTCTTGAAGATGAACGGTTCGAGTATCGGATGCCGCGCCGCCTCCAGCGTCTCTTGCACCTTCGCGCCCGCCGCGGCGAACGTGTTGGTGTCGGCCACGATGACGGCGGGCCGCTCCCCGAACTGCTCGCGAAAGACGCGCGGCGTCCGGGGCAGGACACCCTCGCCCAACTCGAGACAGCGCGTGTCACGCGCCGCGCGCAGGGCATCGGCCAACCCGAAAACCTCATGCGATGACGTGGACACAGATTCCCGGGCCAGCGCACAACCAGCGGTATCGGGGCCGGGATTCATCGTTTGCCTCCGGTGCCGTTCCCCGCGGTGGAGTCGCCCGAGATCGCTGCCAGGTCCACGGCGGCCTGGTAGCGATTGATCTCGGCGGCGCGCGTTGCCTCGGACCAGCCCAGGCACTCGCCCATCCAGTCCGCCGCCTGCTCGGCCCGCTGGCGGGCGTCCGGACAGTAATACTGCCAGCTTGTCCGCCGGACCATGACGTCGTCCAGATGCACCGCCCATTCGTTGGCGCAGTAATGCTCGATCACACGGCGCTCGAACGGCGGCGGCAATATCCCGCTGACCTCGGCGCTCTCGGCAGGCGTCAGCAACGGCTCATCGGCCGTCCGGCACGGACGAAATCCCGGACGCGGCGTCCGGGTGCGCTGCAGCCAATGGGCGATCTGATCGACTGTCTGTTCGGCCATCAGCCGGTAGGTCGTCAGTTTGCCCCCCGCAACATCCCACCAGCCCGGTTCCGGATTGCGGATCTCGTGCGACCTCGAGATGTCGGACGGCTTGCCGCCCGGCGCGGCGATCAGCGGGCGCACCCCCGCCCACGCGCCGATGACGTCACTCGATGCGAGGCGCGCGCGCGGGAAGAACTGGTTCGCGATCTCGAGGACATAAGCGACATCGGAAGCGTCCGCCGTGATCCGATCGAGCGACCCGTTGTAGTCGGTGTCGGTCGTGCCCAGAATCACACGTTCGCCCCAGGGTATGGCGAACAGGATCCGCTTGTCCTCGGTCATGACCACGCTGTCGGGCACGGCGAGCCGATCCCGGCTCACCACGAGGTGTATGCCCTTGGTCAGCCGCAGTTTGACCCGGCTATGCGGGACCTGCTCGGCCCACGGCCCCGTGGCATTGACCAGCGCGCGGCTGCGGACCCGCGTCACGTTTCCCGTCAGACAATCCTCGAGCCGGCATTCCCAATCGCCCGCGCGCGTCGCCTCGATGAACCGTCCGTAGTTGACGATACCGGCCCCGCTGCGCGCGGCCGAACGCAACGTGTCGAGAACCAGTCGAGCGTCGTTGGTCAACCCGTCGTAGTAACGCACCGCCCCGTTCAGACCCGCCTCGACCAGACCCGGCACCCGCTGCAGCACTTCGCCCGGCTCGAGCCAGGTCGACTGCCCGAGGTTTCGACCCCGACAAAGGAAGTCGTAGATCTTGACGCCGATCTTGAGTTGCCACAGCACCCAATGCCGGTTGCCGCGGTAGGTCGGAAACAGAAAAGGCAGCGGCTCGGCCAGGTGCGGCGCGATGCGATGCACGATCGTCTTCTCGATGCTCGCCTCGCGCACCAGACCGATGCGTCCCTGGGCCAGGTAGCGCAATCCCCCATGCAACAGGCGGCTCGATCGACTGCTCGTCCCGAACGCAAAATCGTGTTGCTCGACCAATCCCACCCGCAGCCCACGCATCGCGGCGTCGCGCGCCACACCGGCGCCGACAATGCCGCCGCCGATCACCAGCAGATCGAGCGGGGCCTCTCCGAACCATTTCCATGTCTGTTCTCTTTGCATAGTCGAACTACCGAGGGGTGCTCAACATCGGTGTCTGTTCATGTGTAGACCGGGTCCCCCGATCCGGCGTCCGCACCGGTGTCTGTCTTCGCGCCGCGTGAGGGCACGCGGCCTACAACATCGGTGTCTGTTCATGTGTAGGCCGGGTCCCCCGACCCGGCGTCCGCACCGTTGTCTGTCTTCGCGCCGCGTGAGGGCACGCGGCCTACAACATCGCTGTCCGTTCATGTGTAGGCCGGGTCCCCCGACCCGGCGTCCGCACCGGTGTCTGTCTTCGCGCCGCGTGAGGGCACGCGGCCTACAACATCGCTGTCCGTTCATGTGTAGGCCGGGTCCCCCGACCCGGCGTCCGCACCGGTGTCTGTCTTCGCGCCGCGTGAGGGCACGCGGCCTACAACATCGGTGTCCGTTCATGTGTAGGCCGGGTCCCCCGCCTCGCAAGGACTCAGGACCACGCAGATTCTCGCAATTTCGATGGCAAACCGCAATTGCGTTTATCGCAGACGCTGGCGCGCATTTCTCACCATCGGAGTCAATTCGACAGAAGGTGGCGAAGAAACGAGTGTCTTGTCTTCCCTGCTTTGCGTTCCTTTGCGATCTTCTGTTGAACACCTTCCAGTCGGGTCATTCTTCACAGAAGGTCGCAAAGAACCGCAAAGAGGCGGTGCGTCAGTGGGCGGTACGTCGGTAGCCAGTGCGTCGGTACGTCGGTGCGTCGGTGCGACACTGGCCCGCATGTGGCACGGACTTGTGACCACGGCGAAGCGGGAGACTCCGAAATGCGGACCGCTGCGGGCTTGAAAAACCGCGTCCGCTCGTAATCGTAATCCTACTCGTAATCGTAATCTCGACCCGGAACGCTACTCACAGTGACAGGAAGCCCCGGAAATCTCACCCACCGACCGTCAGGAATGCCGCGACCGCCCCACTGGTGAGATTTCCGGGTTAGGGGAAGGGATTACGATTACGAGCCAAAGAAATGATGACGGGCGAAGGGGATCACGGGAAACGATGAAATCGGAGCCAATTCAACAGAAGGTCGCAAAGATGCGCAAAGGGAAAAGTCCCTCATCAATGAGGGCGGATCATGAATGGAACCTGTCTGTCGATCCAGCCGGGTAAGAGCAGAATGAACCCGCTCATCCATGTTTGATCAGCGCCGTCTCACGACGGCGGCTACGGCGGCGGTGTAGCCGTCCCGCAGCCGCGGGATAAGTCCGCGCTGACCCGCTCCGCGGGAAACAATCCGGGGCTCCCCATTCTCATCCGTGCCATCTGTCTTCATCTGTGGCTCTTTGGAAGCCGTGTTCTTTGCGTCGCTGCGTCTCTGTGGTCTAATCCGGGACGATGACAGCCATCGAATGGTTGATGGTTGATGTTTGGAAGTTGAACGTTGAACGTTGAACGTTGAACGTTGAGCGTTGCCCCCGCTTCCCGCCTGCTCCCCGCTCCCTGCTCCCTGCTGCACCGACGTACCGACGCACCGACGCACCGCCTACCGACGCACCGACGCACTGCCTACCGGCTACCAGCGCTCCGACGCACCGTCATTTCTCCGTGACGTGCCGCCGAGCGATCGCGCATGATGCGCGCCATGTGCTCGAGTGCGTCGATACTCAGATGTCCGCGCCACGCCCGCCCGTCGCGCCACGCCCGGCGGATCGTGCCCCACGCCCTGGCGTTTGGACTGGCGCTTGCCCTGGGCGCGCTGCCCGCCGCCGCGGACGACTGGCCGATGTGGGGCCGGACCGTTCACCGCAACATGTACTCGCCCGCCCGAGGTCTGCCGGACAGCTTCGACGCCGGCACGTTCAAGTCGGGGACCGACGACGTCGACATGGCCACCACGCGCAACGTGAAGTGGGTGGCCAGGCTCGGCACCCAGAGCTACGGCAACGCCGTCGTGGCCCAAGGCAAGATCCTGATTGGCACCAACAACGATTTCCCGCGCGACCCTCAACACGAGGGCGACCGTAGCATCCTGCTCTGTCTCGACGAAAAGACCGGTGCGTTCCTCTGGCAACTGGTTGTCCCCAAGCTCAAGTCGGGCCAGGCCAACGACTGGGAAAACCTCGGGATCCTCTCGTCGCCCATCGTCGAGAGCAATCGCGTCTACCTGGTGACAAGCCGTTGCGAGGTCGTCTGTCTCGATGTCAACGGCCAGGCCGACGGCAATGACGGCCCGTTCACCAGCGAAGCCGACTATGTCGTCCGCGACACCAAGGCCCCCCCCGCCCGGATCGGGCCGAACGACGCCGACATCATCTGGGTCTACAACATGCTCGATGAATTGGGCGTCTTCCCGCGCAACGCGTCCAACAGCTCGCCACTCATCGTCGGAGACCTGGTCTTCGTCTGCACATCGAACGGAACCGACTGGACCAATTCCAACATCCCGTCCCCGTTCGCCCCCAGCTTCATCGCCGTCCATAAACGAACCGGGGCGTTGGCCGGTGAGGACGATGCCGGGATCGGACCCCGCATCTTCCACGGCCAGTGGACCTCCGTCGCCAGCGGCAGGGTGAACGGACGCGACCAGATCTTCTGCGGCGGCGGCGACGGCGTGCTCTACGCACTCGAAGCCGTTCCCGTGAAACAGGGCGAGACCGCGCTGCTCAAGAAGATCTGGTGGTACGACTGCAACCCGCCCGAGTACAAGACACGACCGGACGGCAAACCGATCAAGTATCCCGCGGCCGACGGACCGAGCGAAATCAACGCCACGCCGGTGTTTTACAAGGACCGTGTCTACGTCGCCATCGGCCAGGATCCCGAAAACGGCGAAGGTGTTGGGCGCCTGGTCTGCGTCGATGCCACCAAGACGGGCGACGTGACCAAAACGGCGACCGTCTGGGACGCGCGCGCCATCTATCGCAGCCTGTCGACCGTGTCGATCGATCCGGAGACCGGCCTCCTGTTTGTGGGCGATTTCTCGGGATTCATCTACTGCATGGACGCCGACACCGGCAAAGCGCACTGGACACACGACATGAAGGCGCACCTGTGGGGATCGACACTGGTGGCGGACGGGAAGGTGATCGCCGGCGACGAGGACGGCGACATTGTGGTCCTGGCCGCGGCGAAAGAGAAGAAAGTCCTGAGCGAGGCGAACCTGAACACGCCCGTGTACGCCACCGCGATTGTCGCCAACGGCGTTCTTTACATGGCCAGCAGCACGCATCTGTACGCCATCCACAACACCGGTGTCCGTTGATTTGTAGGAGTGGGGACGCCCTCGTCCCCGACCAATCGAGTCGCACACTGTGTTCGCGGGCGACGAGGACGTCGCCCCTCCACTGCTCTGCTCGTGCACACGAAGGCGTTGGAGTGGGGACGTCCTCGTCCCCGACCAATAATCATCAGCCCCAATCATCAGCGCCGTCTCACGACGGCGGGCTACGGAGGCCAGCGATTCTGGACTTGCGGGCGGCGCGTCTCTGGGCGATAGAAGGGCCGTGACGTTGCGGCCATCTCGAATGCAGTCGATCAGGCGACTTGCGCCTTCACGGCACTCGATGCGATGGCCAAGTCGAGTTTTCAGACATGGACGTTCCGCCTAAAACCATCGAAGTCGAGGTCGTCGACACCGACGCCGGCCCGCGGAGCGGGCACGAGGCATCCACGGAGGCATCTGCGGGGTCTGTTGGCGGCCCGCCCGTCCACCCGCTGTCGGCTCTGCTCCTGCTGGTCTTCGATAACCTGTGGACCGTTCCCGAGTTCATCGTTCTGAACTGGGCAGTGACCATCCCATTGAGCTTCATCAGCGTCTTTGTGCCCACGTTTGTCATTCAGAAGACGCTCAAGAAGGACACGTTCGGACGCGCCCTTGCATACTCGCTCCTGCTGGGCGTCCTGGCCGCCGTTCCAACATCCCTCACAGGCACACCCGTCGGCCTCGCGATCCTGGCCTGGACAGGCATCAGCAGGCTTCTGGGCAGACCCCTAAAAACGTAACTGGCCCGCCAAAGGGCGGGCCAGCACGCGTAACCGTTGAATTTACCTACCGACTACTCGATTCAAAACCTGTTGGATTTCGGGCGGATCATATCACAACCGATCCCCCTGCCTAGTGTGCTTCTGGAGGCACACCTGGTTGATGGTTGGGGGCCGATCCCCTGAACTCCGGCATCGTGGCTTCCCCGGCGGCGCTGATTCCGGTCCGGCGCAGCACCTGGCCGACCGTCAGGGCCAAAATGCGCAGGTCGAGCCAGAGCGACTGATGATCGACGTACCAGACATCGAGCTTGAACTTCTCCTCCCACGACAGCGCATTGCGGCCTCGGACCTGGGCCCAACCCGTGATGCCTGGCCGGACCTCGTGTCGACGCCTCTGCTCGGGCGTGTAGCGGTCGAGGTACTGGACCAGCAGGGGACGCGGCCCGACCAGGCTCATATCGCCCTTGAGCACATTGAGCACTTCAGGCAATTCGTCCAGGGATGTGGATCTGAGCCATCGACCGAACCGCGTCAGGCGCTGGGCGTCCGCAAGAAGCTGCCCCTGCGCATCCCGGGCGTTGGTCATGGTCCGAAATTTCCAGAGATGAAAGATGCGTCCGTTGAGGCCCGGACGGGGCTGTCGGAACAGGACGGGGCGGCCCAGGGCGGCCCAGACACAGAGAGCCAGCAGGAGCAGGACCGGGATCCAGATCGGGGACGCCAGGAGAATGATGGCCAGGTCAAAAAACCGCTTCATTGGCGGTGCGTCAGTACGTCAGTAGGTCGGTAGCCAGTGCGTCGGTGCGTCAGTGGGCGGTGCGACACTGGCCCGCATGTTACACGGACTTGTGATCACGGCGAAGCCGCTAACTCCGAAATGCGGACCGCTGCGGGCTAGAAAAAACCGCGTCTGATCGTAATCGTAATCGTAATCTCGACCCAGTCGCCATTCACAGTGACAGGAAGTTAGGGGAAGGGATTACGATTAAGAGCCAAAGAGATGATGACGGGCGAGGTGAACCGGAGGAAACGATGAAATCGAGGCGAATTCAACAGAAGGACGCAAAGAACCGGAAAGGGAAGAGGTTCCTCATGAATCGGGGCGGATCATGAATGGGACCTGGCTGTTAATCCAGCCCGACAGAATCATCAGCCCCAATCATCAGCGCCGTCTGACGACGGCGGCTACGGAAGCCGCGTAGCCGTCCCGCCGCCGCGGGATAAGTCCGCGCTGACCCGCTCCGCGGAGGATGATGACC
>JAKLFY010000028.1 GCA_022710935.1 Verrucomicrobiota bacterium | reverse complement strand
ACCTCCGGCAGCTCCCCACCTCGTGTTACCACGACGCAGTAGCCTTCGCTTACAGGCGGGTGAACGTTCCGCCTGACAGGGACTTTCACCCTGCTGTGTGTACGCCTCCACAGGCGCACGAGTGCGGCGGTTGACCGCCGCTTTCCGAGGACGGTCTTCAGTGCGCTCCCAATCCAAAGCGGTGCTGAAGCACACGCACTCTCCCGCAATGCGGGACTTCGCGTTGTCGGACACGTTCGTGCCGGGGCGGCTTCCGTGCAGGGTCCGCATCTCAACCACCCTTAGGTCGACGCGTATGCGCGGCTGCGGGAATAGGAGTGGGGACGTCCTCGTCCCCGACCAATCGAGTCGCACACTGTGTTCGCGGGCGACGAGGACGTCGCCCCTCCACTGCCCGGCTCGTACACACAAGGGCACACGAGTGCGGCGGTTGACCGCCGCTTTTCGAGATGGTCTTCGGTGCTTTCCCAAACCAGAGCGGTGCTGAAGCACACGCACTCTCCCGCGGCCGCGGGACTTCGCGCTACCGCACACGTTCGTGCCCGGGCAGCTTCCGTGCAAGGTCTGCATCTTAGCCGGCCTAAGGTTGACGCGCATGCGCGACGGCGGGACGGCTACGGAACCACGGTTCATGAGAGCGTTGACATTCAACGGCTGAATGCGCACGGGGACCGTGAACCGCTCTGTAGCCGCCGACGTGAGTCGGCGCTGATTCCTGCCTTCGACGAAGCGAGATGGCGCCGTCTGATCCCGCGATGCGGGGCGGCTACGCAACCACGGTTCATGGGAAGCATTGACATTCAACGGTTGAATGCGCACGGGGACCGTGAACCGCTCTGTAGCCGCCGACGTGAGTCGGCGCTGATTCCTGCCTTCGACGGAGCGAGATGGCGCCGTCTGATCCCGCGATGCGGGGCGGCTACGCAACCACGGTTCATGGGAAGCGGGGCTTCCTTTTCAGGAACGCATTGCGCTCATGAACCGGCGTCGGAGAAACAAGATCCCGCGTCTTGTTCAGTCCCCCTCGATGCGGAACCATTCGTCCGGACCGCCGGGAGCGATGGGATAATCGAAGCGGTAATGGCCATCGCCCATGGCGACGGGTGTCACACCCGGCACGCGCAGGTAGGGTCCGTGCAGGTTTGTCGCGCGTCGCAACCAGAATGACTCCCAGGGGCCGAGGTTCTGAAAGGCAATCTCGATCCCCGCGCCGTTGGGGCTGACCCGCAGGCTCGTGAACACAATGTCGGGCGTCGGCTCGAAGAGCAGTTCCGACAGTGGCAGGCCGTTGGTGCCGATCTCATGGATGCGCGCGATGTCGGTCGCTGAGAGAGCGCGGTTCCAGACGGCGGCGTCGTCGACGGCGCCGACGAAGCGGTAGGCGGCCTGCGTCCCGTTGCGACCGAAGGCGGCGCTCTGGTTCGGTTTCACATTGCCCTTCAATCCGGTTGGGGCCGAGCCGTCGTGGCCGACGTGGATGTCGGCGGCTTGGCCATCGAGGTAGATGACGGTCTGCCCGCTGGCCAGCCCGGCGTTGCCGTTGTATGTGGCCGCCACATGGAGCCACCGGTTTGTCGTCAGAGCGGCCTGGGGAATGCCCGGACGGGCGGCATGCCCCGCGGTGTCCGTGACCTTGAATCGCAGTTCGCTCGCGCTCCGATCGAGGTAGAGCGCATAGCAGTCCTCGACGGAGTCGAAAATTCCGGCATACGCTTCGGGGGCTTGGGATGGGAGTGCGGTCAGCCGCACCCAGAGCGAGAGCGTGACTTCGTTGGTGTTGATGTTCAGGGCGGGTGTGCTGGGCACGGTCACATAGGCGTGCGCCCCGTCCACGAAGAGGCTTCCCCCAAACCGCGCATCGTCTCCGCCAATCCAATGGGAGTCGCCGTCGGTTCGTGTCAGAGCCGCCGTGTTGGCTCCGTGGCTGTCCTCGACCACGGTGGTGAAAGGATCGGTCAGACCGTCGTCCATCTTCCAATACGCAACCAGCCCCGCACGCAGATCGCTGGCGGGACCCGTGTCCGGATGCGTCTGGGCCCGAACCGAAGCCGGGTCGTTCGAGATGATCCCGTCCACGCCCAACGCCGCGAAGACCCCGATCTGCGGACCGTCCACGGTCCATACGAACAGCTCCATACCCGCCGCGCGCGCGAGGTCCAGCTCGGTGGCCGTGACATTCGCCTTCTCCCAGGCAACGAATGTGGCCCCTGTCCTCGCGATCTCGCCCAGCTTCGCGCTGGTGAGGGCGCCGCTGCCCAGGGCGCCGAGGCGCAGGCCGGGTTCGAGGGCGTGAACCGCGGCGAGGAAGTTCCAATCGAAGGCCTGCACGGCAACGCTGTCGATGACGCCCAACCGGCGCAACTCGGCGACATAGACCGCGGCGCTGCCCGCCTTGCGCTCGATGAGCGGAACCGCCTCCGGCAGGATGGCCTCGATCGCTTCCGCCAGTGTCGGAATGCGTTCGCCGGCGAACTCCGGCGCAAACCAGGATCCTGCGTCCAGGAGTTTCAGCTCGGCCAGGGTCAGGTTCGAGACCGATCCCGCACCGTCCGTGGTCCGGTCCACTGTCGAGTCGTGGATCACAACCACGTGGCCGTCCCGTGTGATGTGTCCGTCCAATTCGACCCAGTCCGCTTTCCCGAGCGCGGATCGGAATGCGGCCAGGGTATTCTCCGGCGCGAACATCGAGTTGCCTCGGTGCCCGATGCTGAGGACTTGGGCTGCGGTCAGATCGAGTGCCAGCGTGACAACGACGGCGCCGGCGAACCTGCCGGCGGTTTTCAGAAGCTTCAAAGACATCGCATTCATTCAGTGTGACACAAGTGATGCAGCGCCGGGTCGGGACCAACGAACCTGACCGGCGCGGCGCAGAGAGGAGACCCGGCCCAGCCGGCCTGTTTCATGGCTGAGGCTGGAAACCGCGACGCGAAAGTCTCCGGTTTCGTCCTTCCGCCGTCTGGCAGCCTGAGGGCCGCGTGCCCTCACGCGGCGGGACTCCTGGCAGCGTTCATTGTTGTCCAAGGCCCGTGTTGGTGTCAAAGACAGATCCACGCGGTTTCCTCCGCGCGGGACCAATCAACACAGTCAAGTCCTCCGGGAAGCGGAATGCGGGGTGCGATTTGCGTTCTCGCGAACCTGCTGTATTCTTGGCCGCCAGTGGGCCGGCGAACGGAAAGTGGGAAGGCCTTGGGTTGCCTCGATGCTTGTTCGCTGGGCCTCACGCGACAGTCCCGGGGACTTTCCTGGAGCCCGACGCGATCGAGAATCTGGGCCGGTTAAAGCGTGACTCGTGGAGTGACCATGTCGATTACTCGCCGAAAGTTCTTCCGGTATTGCGGCGTGTCCGCCGCGGCATTGGGGCTCGATGCCGGCAAACTGAGCCTCCTGAAAGAAGCGTTGGCCGACCCGTTGGCGCCCTCGGTCATCTGGCTGATCGGAAGCGCCTGCACTGGCTGCTCGATTTCCTTCCTGAACCGGGTTTCTGACCGGATGGGGGAGCCGTCGGACGTTGCGGAGGTCGTGACCAAGGCCATCAACCTGGTCTTTCATCCCACGCTGATGGGAGGGGCCGGCGAGACCGCCGTGGCGGCGCTGAAGCGGACTGCGGAGACGGGCAACTTCATTCTGGTGCTCGAGGGTGCCGTGCCCACCAGGTTTCAGGGGCATCCCTGTGTTGTCTGGAGCGAGCGCGGCCAGGAGATGACATTCGCGCAGGCGGTGCAGCACCTCGTGCCCAAAGCGCTGCAGACGGTCTGTGTCGGGACCTGTGCCTGCTTCGGCGGCATTCCAGCCAGCGGCTCGAATCCGACCGGCTGCCTGGGCGTGCGGCAGTTCACCGGTCGCCCGGCGATCAATATCTCGGGTTGTCCGGCGAATCCCGACTGGGTTGTGTGGGCCATCGTGCAGTTGCTTCTCGGGCAACGTCCGACGCTCGACACGGACGGACGACCAGTCGACCTCTACAGCAAGAGCTATGAGGGAGGCGAGGAGGTCCCGATCATCCACGACAAGTGCCCACGGAACCCTGCCCAGACCGGTACGGCTGAGGCGACGAACTTCGGCGAAGATGGCCGGTGTCTCATCGCGCTTGGCTGTCGCGGTCCGTTTACGAAGTCGCGCTGCAACGCCGCCTGGTGTGGCATCGGGGGGAACCAACGCGGCGAGCCCCATCCCGGCCACTGGTGCATCGGCGTGAACGCGCCGTGTCACGGCTGCGTCGAAAAGACCTTCCCCGGTCCTCACTCGTTCTTCGGACCTTACGTTGAGTGACTTGTCCTGCAAGGAGCTATGCCAGTCATCACTGCGGCGATTGACCCCATCACGCGCATCGAGGGCCACCTCAAGGTCGAGGTGAAGGTGGACACGGTGAACGGTGTTCAACAGGTGGTGGACGCCTTTTCGATCGGGACTTTGTATCGCGGTTTCGAAAAACTGCTCGAGGGCCGCGATCCGCGCGATGCCACCCTGATCACGTCGCGCATTTGCGGCGTCTGTCCCACCTCCCACGCCCACGCCGCGTCGCTGGCGCTTGATCATGCCTTCGGCGTCGGGGGTGATACGGACGCGCGATCGGCCTCGCGCCTCCTGCGCAACCTGGTCCACGGCGCCTGCTACATCGAGTCGGCCATCCTGCACTTCTATTTGCTCTCTTTGCCGGACTTTGTCTCGCCACTCCCGATGGCCCCGTGGCTCCCGGGCTGGGATGTCGGACGGCGTCTGGATCCAGAGACTGTAGCCCGTTTCCGGGCGCACTTCCTGGATGCCGTGGCGCAGCGGCGTCAGTGCCATGAGATGGGGGCCATTTACGGCGGCAAGCTGCCGCATACGCCGGCCTTCATCATGGGGGGATTCACGGCCGTGTCGTCGGCGGATGACAAGGCGCTGTTCGGCCAGTACCTCGAGCCGCTTATCGCCTGGATCCAGGGCACCTACGTTCCCGACACCGAAAGGCTCGCCTCGCTCTGGAGCGAGTACGGGCTCATGGGCAAGGGCTACGGCCATCTCCTCTCCTTCGGCGTTTTCGAGCAGGATAACGCGGCCAACCCGGCCTTGCTGCTGCATCGTGGGCGGCTGGTGAACGGATCGCGGGGCGTACAACCGGTGGACCCCTCGCGTATCCGCGAGGAGGTCAAGCATGCCTGGTATGCCGATACGGACGGCCACCGTCCGATTCTCGAATCCGACACGAACGCCCAGTATCCCAAAGACGCCGCCTACTCCTGGCTCAAGGCACCGCGCTACGATGGCGATCCCCATGAGGTCGGCTCGCTGGCCCGCATGGCGGTCACGGGCGATTATGTCGGCGGCGTCTCCGTGATGGACCGCCACCTGGCCCGCGCCCGTGAAGCGCTCAAGCTGGGGCTCGCGATGCGGCAATGGTTGGCTGACTTGCCCACAGGCCAGGGGGCGTACACGCATCGGGCCAATCCGGGCGCTGCCACGGCGGATGGTCTGACCGAGGCCCCCCGCGGCGCGCTGGGACATTGGCTTCAGGTCAGCGACGGCAAGATCAGCAAGTACCAAATCGTCACCCCAACCTGTTGGAATCTCTCCCCACGAGACGAGACTGGCCGGCGTGGCCCCCTTGAAGAAGCGCTCATCGGCATACCGGTGGCGAATGTGGACCAGCCCATCGAAGTGTTGCGCGTGGTGCACTCCTTCGATCCCTGTCTGGATTGCGCCACACATGTCATGCGCGCCGAGCCGAACGCCAGGGTCATCGCCCTCGGCGCTGTGCCGACATGAGATCCAGGGCAAACGCCACGATCACGCTTTGGGCTCTATGAGTTCGGCACGCCCCTCACTGTTCATCGTCGGCGTCGGCAATCTCCTGATGAGCGACGATGGCGTCGGCGTCCACGCGGTCCTCGAGTTGCAGAAAAACCCAATCCCGGGCGTCACCTTAATCGAGATGGGCACCGCCATTCTGCATGGGGTCAACCTCCTCGAGTCGGCCACGCGGGTGCTCGTGATTGATGCGGCCCGCGGGGGGCAACCGCCGGGCACGATCTACCAATTCGAGCCGGGCGAACCGGACGGACTGCCGGCGGCGGTTTCCCTCCACGCTTTGGGCCTGCGCGAGGCGCTGCGGTTCCTTTCCTGTGGCCCGCCTCCCTCGATCTCCGTCATCGGAGTCGAACCGCAAACCATCGCTTATGGTTTGGAACTCTCACCGGTCGTCGGCGCTGCGCTGGGGGCGGTCATCGCTCTGGCGCGGCGCACCGCGGTGGCCTGGCTCGACGGGACGGACCCGACGCAACACGCGATGCCGCTGGCGCCCGGGCAACGCGCCTCTGTGGAAATGCCCTGCTACCGATGAAATCGAGTTCTTTTTTCCTGCTTGGCGTGTTGGTCCTACTGCTGGGAGGTCACGTCCGACCTGTCTCGGCGGCGACGTATACCGACGGCACTGCCTCGTTGACGGTCACGATGAGCGATCCCCCTGGCAACTACAGCGCGCGGGTGGACGCGTTTTGGGTGACCGATGCCGCCGGCAACTTCATCAAGAACATCCGCAAAGACGCTGCGCGGCGGGAAAGCTACCTCTACCAGTGGCTCGGGGCGCGCAAGACCACCGCGATTGACGGTTACAGCGGAGCGACCATCTCGACCTGGACGCCGGTGACCGTGACGTGGGATTGCCGCGACACCAGCGAAGCCGTGGTGCCTGACGGCACGTACAAGCTCTACGTCGAGTTCACCGACCGCAACGGGCAGGGACCCTGGACCAGCGAAGGCCTCCCCTTTGCCAAAGGACTCGCCAACGTCGATGTCACCTATCCGAATCAGACCTACTTGCGCAACATGCGTCTGGTTTACACACCGAAACGCCCCAACGACGTGGCGGTGGCGGCGATCGCCGCACCCCAACTGGTGTCCCCGGACGCCCTGACCAACGTCACCGTCACCGTCACCAACAAAGGGTCCTGGACGGAGACTGTCACCGTGGCCCTGTCGGACGACACCGACGGGACAAGTCTGGGCACCAACCAAATCGCAAACCTCGGGCCACAGACAGCGGCGACCACGACTTTTCCGTGGAGCACCGCGAATGCCTCGTGGGGCGTGCATTCCCTGCGCGCCGTGGCCTTTCCCGTTGAAGGAGAACTGTCGCTTGGGGACAACACGCGGACGGTTCTCAGCATCGTCGCCCCCGCACTGACGACCAACATTTACCTGACCAAGAGCGACGTGTGGCGCTACCACGATCAAGGCGTGAATCTGGGGACGGCATGGCGGGAACCCGATTACGACGATGCGGCGTGGGCGGAGGGCCGCGGGCCACTCGGCTACCAAGATCCTCCAATCAACACGGCCTTGAACTACGGCGGCAACGCCAGCGCGAAATACCCGACCTACTATTTCCGGGCGCCATTCCTCCTGACCACGCTGCCGACGGTGGTCACCATGCGCCTGCGGCGCGACGACGGCGCGGTCGTGTATGTGAATGGGGCCGAGGCGTACCGGACCAACCTGCCCGCCGGAACGATCACCTACACCGATCTGGCGCTCGACGCGGTTTCCGGGACCGATGAGACGACCTATTTCGAGACCATTCTGGCGCTGACCAACCTTGTCGTCGGCACCAATCTGGTGGCGGTCGAGATCCATCAGAGCGCCGCAAACAGCACGGATCTTTCGTTCGATCTGGAACTCCTGGGCGCCGAATTGCCCTCGATGCCCGCACACGATGTGCGGGTGCTGGCGGTCGCAGCGCCGATGCAGGCGCTGCCCGGCGTATCGACCAACATCACCGTGGTGGTGACCAACCAAGGGGTTGTTGCCGAGTCGTTCCCGGTCGTGCTAAGGGATCTGACGGGTGGAACTATGATCGGCGCCCAACAGGTGACTGCCTTGGCCGCGGGGGCCGCCGCCCACGCGGGCTTCACCTGGGAGCCTCCGCTCACGCCATGGGGAAACCGCCTCCTGAGCGCCGTGGCTGGCCCGGTCACCGGCGAACTCAACCGCACCGACAACACCAACACGTTGCTCGTTCTGGTTGCGCCCCCTTTGGAGACTAACGTCCTGGTCTCGAGAACCAGCCCCTGGCGCTACAACGACACAGGTTCGGATCTCAGCTTTGCCCCCTGGAGAGATGCCGAGTATTTCGACAATGCGTGGCCGACGGGCCGCGGACCGTTTGGCTATGGCGCGGAGGTCACGACCACGAACAGCTTCGGCCCGGATGCGAACCAGAAGTACCCCGCCTACTACTACCGCACCACCTTCAATATCGACGTGCCGCCGACATGGTTGCGCCTGCGACTCCGGTGCGACGATGGCGCGGTCGTTTATCACAACGGCGCAGAAATCCACCGTGTCAACCTCGCGGATGACCCAGTTTCGTACTCATCCTGGGCCAGTCTTGCGGTCGAAGGAACCAACACCCTCGCCTATTTCGAGAGCGACGTCCCGATCACCAATGCCGTGATCGGCCCCAACCTGCTGGCCGTCGAAGTGCACCAGGTCAGTGGCAGTGATCCGGACTTGGCCTTTGACGCGGAACTCATCAGCCTCAATCCGGTCACGCCACGTGTCCACGACGTGGCTGTTCTCGCGGTCGAACCCGGCGGGGCTGTCCTCATCGGGGATCGGCTCAGGCTGGCGGTCACCGTGGCCAACCGGGGCAACGCCTCGGAGACATTCACCCTGTTTCTGCAGGATGCCAATTCCGGTCACATCGTGGCGAGCACGGTCGTGACGCAGCTCCCCGTGGGCGCTCAGTCCACTCTGACGATGGACTGGAACACCCTCGGCGCGTCGCCTGGGCAGCATGCCATCAGGGCGTATACCGTGCTCAACGGTGTCACCAACACCACGGGCATGGCGGAAGGTCGAGCCACCCTCACCGGCACCGGTTTCGGGGTGAAGACCACCGGCTTGGCGGGCGCTTTGGGGGGGCGTTGCGCCACGGTGGCCGCCTGGGGCAACCGCTTGTTGGTCGGTACCGGGGCCACGCTCGAAGTCTGGGAGGCAAGCAATCCCCTCGCGCTCGCACGGCTTGGCCAGGTGCGGTTGCCCGGCCTGATCGAAGACATTGCCGCCGCCGGCGACTTCGCCTTCGTCGCGTGTGGCAGCACGGGTGTCCAATTCGTTGACCTCACGGTGCCGACCGCTCCGACGCACGTCACCACCTACGACACTTCCGGCCACGCCTATGGCGTCTCCGTCAGCGGCACAATGCTCTTGATCGCCGATGGAGCAGCCGGCCTGCGAATGGTCAGCATCGACGCACCCGCCGCGCCCGTCCTCGTGGGATCCTATTTCACCGAAGGTCCGGCCCGTGCGGTGGCCGTCGAAGGAACACGTGCCTATCTGCTGGACGCCCACCATGGGCTCCTCGTGCTCGACATCGCCAGTCCGGCCGATCCGCGCCGGTTGGGCGCTTGCGCCTTCCACGCCGGCCAGGCCGTCGCTGTGGCTAACGGGTGGGTCTACGTCATCGACGCCAACAACCACTGCTTTGCCGTTGACGCGACTGTGCCCGCAGCGCCGAGCCTGGCGGGCTCTCGCGTTTTGCCGGATGCGGTCGGCTCCTCGATTTTGATCAACGGACGCCACGCGTACGTCCCCGCGTTCGATGCGGGCCTGCTCGTTCTCGACATCGCGAACCCGGCAGACATCACCCTCATTCGATCTTTGCCGGTTCCCACTCCGGGACAGTCGGCACGGGCTGCCCTGATTGGGGACACGCTTTATCTCGCCAACGGTTTGGCGGGATTCCAGGCGCTCGATGTGACGACGCCGGGGAGCCCCGTCGTGCAATCGGACTGGCCGCTGGCAATCCGCGCCTGCGACGTTGCGATCGCCGACTCGCTGGCCTGCGTCGCCGCTGGCGAGAATGGCCTGCGCCTGTACAACATCGCCAACCCCGCCGCGCCAACCTGGATCGGCTGGTCGACCAACGCGCTCAACGCCCGCTGTGTCGCACTTGCCGGCCAGACGGCCTTGGTGGGCGACGGCCAATACGGCCTCAAGGTCTTCAACGTCGGTACCCCCGCGGCGCCTGCCCTTCTGGGCTCATGGAGCGGTCCCGATTTGGCCAGTGTGCGCAGGGTCGGCCTGAGCGGCGCGTACGGCGTGGCCTGCGACGGTCGCGCGGTGGGCCTATTCGACCTTTCCGCGCCCGCACATCCGACGCTGGTCGCGACTCATCCGACGCCAGCCTTCGCCTTCGACATGGCTGTCGCCGGCTCGCGCATCTATCTGGCCTGCGGGAGCCCTGGCCTCATGGTGTTCGAGATAGGCCCCAACTCGCTCACGCAGGTCGGCTCTTACGATAGCCCGGGATTGGCTGTCGGCGTCGCCGCGTCCGGTGCCGCGGTCTATCTCGCTGACGGCCCGGGTGGTTGGAGCCTCCTGGACGTCTCAGGCGCCTCGCCTGTTCTCGTGCGGGCAAGCGGAGCGGAGGGGCCGGTTACCGATGTGGCCGTGGAGGGCGTCCTGGCCGCCTTGGGAAATGGGTTGAACCGGGCGATAGCGATGGACGTCACTGCTCCCCTCACGCCGGTGCCCCAGAGGTCTTTCGATGCGCTCGTCCAAGCGTTGTCTCTTGCCATAGGCAATCGTCAGGTCTATGTGGCGGAGGATGAAGTCGGATTGGCAATCGTGCCGATTCCGGCAGACGTGGACCGCGATGGGTTGCCTGACGCATGGGAACTCGAGATCGTTGGCGCGAATCCCAGTGACGACCTGCGGACGATCCAGGACGTGAGCCCCTATGATGATTTTGACGACGACGGCTCGGCCAATGCCGCCGAGTACGTCGCCGGGACCGACCCCACCGACGGAGCCTCGCGCTTCGTTGTCCTGCTGCCTCCGCCGATGGCTGGCGGCATGCCGGCGATTCAGTGGAGCAGCGTGGCTGGCAAGACCTACACGATTCACAAGTCCACAAACCTGCAAGCGGGCTTTACGGTGCTCCAGGAGGGCATCCTCGCGACACCACCCATGAACACCTACGATGATCCGACGCCGGAGGAGGCGGCGTTTTACATCATCAGTGTTCGCTGAGTTGCAGATGAATCCGTGGGATGCACGACGCGGTTGCCCTCACCCGCCCCCGGAGTCGCGGCCCCACACTGTCCCATCGTATGAGCGAGGAGCGCAGGTGAGGGGGGTGGCTTTGGACCTTCCAGTCATGAACTGGCGACAACACCGTGTCACTCGAGCGATGTTCGAGAGGATTGTGCGGAGGAGCTGCCTCGCGTTGGGCGTCGTTCTGGTCCGGCTCGGCTTGCCCTCCGAATTCCCTCTGCTGTCCTGGCAGGGAGAAACGATGGGGAGCGTTTACACGGTCAAGGTTGTGGCAACCAACCTTGGCGACTCGGGTTGCGGGGTGTTGAGGGAGGCAGTGGACAACCGCCTCAAAGAAGTGAATCGCCAGATGTCGCACTATCAGTCGGACAGCGAGCTCTCCCGCTTTAACCGCGCCCCGGGCCGGGAGCCTTTCCCGATCTCAAGCGGTTTCGCCCGCGTGCTCCGCACCGCTCAGGACATCTCTCGACAGTCCGCCGGCGCATTCGATCCCACTCTGGGGCCGCTGATCAACCTCTGGGGCTTCGGCGAGGAGTCGCCGCCGCGCCGTTCGCCGGACAAAGAGTCGCTTCGGAGCGCACTGGCCCGAGTTGGTCTTCGTCACCTCCAGATCACCGACCAGGACAGCCTGGTGAAGGACACGCCTGACCTGCGGCTCAACCTCAGCGGCATTGCGAAAGGCTGGGGCGTGGACTCCATGGCCGACGTCCTGCGTGCGCATGGGCACACCAACTTCTACGTGTCCATCAGCGGGGAGGTGTTCGCCAGCGGCCACAATGCACGCGGCACAGACTGGCAAGTCGCCATCTCGGCGCCTGTCGATCATTGGCGGCCAGGCGACCCGACGATGGCCGTCATCTCGCTGTCGGGGCAAGCGGTCTCTACCTCGGGGGACTACCAGAAGTACTTCGTGGACTCCCAGGGTCGCAGGCAATGCCATGTCTTGGACCCCCGCACCGGCAGCCCCGTGCAACACAATCTCGCGAGCGTATCGGTGGTGGCTGACACGTGCACCTTCGCCGATGCGCTGGCCACGACGTTGTTCGTCCTGGGACCGCGGGCTGGACCGAAGTTCATCGGGACGTTCACCAACGCGGCCGCCCTCTTTGTCATACGCGAGTCCGACGGGTCCTTCCGGAGCATTCCGACCTCCGACTTCGCCAGGCTGATGGAACGTAAAGCCAAGTAGAGGCAGATCTGTGGCCAAAATCGCCGGCATGCGAAACCGGTGATCGAGTTCAAACAGGCGGTCGTCCGCAGCGGCCGTCAACCCGCTCTTGGTTGCGTCGCGGTCGTCCGTTGACCGATAAACCATCGCGAAGCCGGGCGTCGTCGGAATGCGGCTGCGGACCGGCTTCGTGGTCTTGTGCTCGTCTGCCCACATACCCGGCGGCACGGCGTCCAGGTACGACACCGGATCGCTGAGCGCCGGAATCTGGCTCCGGGGCCTGCGATTTGACATCCCGGATCACCTCGCGTATCTGTAGGCGGGTTCGCCGAGGAGGGCGCGTCCACGAAAGGAAGAGCAACACGAACCAAGGAGTTGTTATGTTTGGCATCCGCTATATCAAAGTTCCACCCACGACCTACCTGCTTCAGTATCGCCGGGGCCAGATCGCGCGCGAGGGGCCGGGTCTCGCCTTTTTCTACTACGCCCCGGTCACGTCGCTGGTCGCCGTGCCGTCGGGCAGCGCCGATGTGCCGTTCATGTTCGAGGAGCGAACGGCCGATTTCCAGACCGTGACCGTGCAGGGACACATCACCTATCGTGTGGCCGACCCGAAGCGTCTTGCGGGTCTGATGAATTTCACGCTGGCCGGCGATGGGTCGACCTACACATCGGAAGACCCCGGCATGTTGCCGCAGCGCGTGCTCCACGTCGCGAATGAGTTGGTCCGCGCCCAGCTCCAGACACTGCCGCTGTGTGAAGCCATCAACGCCTCGGCCACGCTGGTTGTGGCTGTTCAGGCCGGCTTGGCGGGCTCGCCCGCCCTGACGACCCTCGGGCTCGAGTTCCTTGGCTTATCGATTCTCGCCATCCGGCCGTCGCCGGAGACGGCGCGGGCCCTGGAAGCGGAGGCACGCGAGCGCTTGTTGCGTGCCGCGGACGAGGCGATCTATGCGCGCCGCAACGCCGCCGTCGAGCAGGAGCGGGCGATCAAGGAAAGCGAGTTGAACACCGAGATCGCCGTCGAGAACAAGAAACGCCAGATTCGCGAGACCCAGATGGATGCCGAACGCGCGGTGCTCGAGAAGCAGCACCTTTTGCAGCAATCGGACATGGCCGCGCAGATCCAGCTCGAATCGGAGCGGCGGAACCTCGTCGGCCTGGCCACTGCGAACGCTCGCACGGAGGCCGACGCGCGCGCCTACGGGATCGCCGCCACCATGCAGGCGCTGGCCGCGGCCGATCCGCGCGTGATCCAGGCCCTGGCCAGCACCGGGATGAAGCCTGAGCAACTGATCGCAGCCGCGTTCCAGGATCTGGCCGGCAAAGCCGAACGCATCGGCCAACTCAACGTCTCGCCGGATCTCCTGCGCGAGCTCATGGGCAGAGAAGGCGATCGCTAGTTCCATATGCAACCACGCACGGAAACCAAGATCGTCCTGGTGATCCGGCCCAGCCGCCTCGCGGAGCTGGTGGGGCGGTTCAACACGGTTGCCCAGGCGCGGTTCTACGTCGAGCATCTGGGCGCCGACTTCACCGATTACGAGCGGGAGGACGAGAGGTACGGGGAGGCGCTGCGCCAGGCCAAGCAGCGTCTCGCCCTCTGGGGCCGAATCCAGGTGCTCGAGCGCCGTTTCCTGCCCAATTTTCTCTTCGGGCCGCAGGATGTGATCGTCGCCCTCGGCCAGGACGGCCTGGTGGCCAACACACTCAAGTACCTCGACGGACAACCCCTGATCGGCGTCAACCCGGATCCCCAGCGCTGGGACGGTCAGTTGCTCCCGTTCCGCGTTGAGGATTTGAGCGCGCTGATGCCCGAGGTCCTGGCCGGACGCCGCTCGACGCGCGCCGTCACACTGGCTGAGGCGAGGCTCAACAACGGCCAGAGCCTGTGTGCCGTCAACGACCTCTTCGTCGGGCTCCGCACCCATGGCTCGGCCCGCTACCGCATCCGGATTGGAGACGCTGTCGAGGATCATTCATCGAGTGGCGTCATTGTCTCGACCGGCCTGGGCTCGACCGGTTGGCTGCAAAGCCTGTTGGGCGGCGCCACAGCGATCAGTCGCAGCGCCCAGGCGGCCTTCTACGGACTGAGCATGGCCGTTGGGGCGGAAACGACTGCGCGCGAGCCGGCCCCGCTCGCGCAGTCGGAGGCGCGCGCCCGCTGGCAATTCCCCTCGGATGCCGACTACCTGTATTTCACCGTGCGCGAGCCGTTCCCAAGCCGGCGCACCGGGTGCGCCCTGGCCTTCGGAAGGATCACCACCGACACGTCATTCAGCATCGAGTCCCAGATGCCGGAGAACGGCGTCATCTTCAGCGATGGCATCGAACATGACTATATCGAGTTCAATTCCGGCGCGCGCGCCGCCATCGGACTGGCGAGCCGAAAGGGAGTGCTTGTCGTGTAGTATGGCTACCGTTGTGTCTGCGAACCCGCAATCAAGGCACGGGCAGTGCTGTGAACCTCGATCACCCGAATCGCTGTCGACTGCGATTGTTGCCAAGGACTCAGGTTCAAGAAGGTGGTCGAACCGCTCGCCTGCCGTCGCGCATGGGGCTGTGGGGCAGCCGACAGAAATGACGACTTCCAGGTATTCGCAAATCACGATAGGGTAAGGACAAGAAATGAAACGAACGCAGATTCCTTCGCCAGACAAGCTGCCGTTGATCGAATCGCTTCTTATTGAAGGCGACGTTCGCGATGTGCTTCCACGCTTGCCGGACGAGAGTGTTCAATGCGTGGTGACGTCGCCTCCGTACTGGGGGCTGCGCGATTACGGCATCGCCGGACAAATCGGCCTCGAGGCCACGCTGGCAGGCTACATTAACAAACTCACGGACATCTTCTCGGACGTTCGCCGAGTGCTCCGCCCCGATGGGATCCTCTGGCTTAACATCGGCGACGGTTACACGAGTGGGAATCGAGGGTGGCGGGCTCCGGACAAGAAGAACCCGAATCGTGCCATGTCTGTGAGGCCCGACAATCCGCCTGGGTTAAAGGATAAGGACTTGCTCGGGGTGCCGTGGCGCTTGGCGTTCGCCCTCCAGGCCGATGGCTGGTTCCTGCGGAGCGACGTCATCTGGCACAAACCGAACGTCACGCCTGAGAGCGTCAAAGACCGCCCAACTCGAGCCCACGAATACCTGTTTATGTTGTCCAAGAACGAACGGTATGCCTATTACCCCGAAGCAATCATGGAGGAAGGGGAACAGGGCCGCCGAAATCGACGCACTGTGTGGAGCATCAACACCGCGCCTTCACTCGGTGCTCACGTAGCGTCATTCCCCCCTGAACTCGTTGAGCCGTGCTTGCTCGCATCCACCCAGATCGATGACTTCGTCTTGGATCCCTTCTCTGGCGTCGGCACCGTGGGCTTGGTTGCCCGTCGGCTGAATCGGCGTTTTGTCGGCGTCGAATTGAATCCCGAGTACATGCACGAGGCGGAGAAGATACTCACTTCAGGAAGTAGTCGACACTCTCGGTGTGACGCACTGCACCCCGCCAATTCTAAAGATGAGAATCAGCCTGCCCTCATCGAGCCTTCAGGCTCGTATCGCGTCCGATCTCGAAGAAGCGCGTAAGCTCTGCCTGCAAGAAGCACTGGCTGCCGCGATCCGCCGTCTCGACCTTGCCGTCTTGAACGCGGAGCTTGATGGCGCAGTTCCGGCGAAGGATTTGGTCGAGCTGGCCAGTCGAGGCATTCGTGGGGAACTCCTGTTCGCCGTCCCTTCAGTTCTGCGGGCGAATCCCCGGTTGTTGGGCTACTACCGGCTGCTCCTCGGCTTCAGTCAGAAGGAGTTCTACAACAAGAGCAGACTGGCCCGATTTGGGGTCCTCGAATTCGAGGGAAAAGTCACGCTGCGCCTTGAAAGTGAGCTGCCTGATCTTTGCCGAGCATTGGCTGTTCGAGCTTCCGAGATGGCCGCCCGGATCGGCTATGAGAAAATCACGCGCGAGTTGTTGCACGAGCTCACGCTGCTGACTCTGGGCCCGCAACTCCGAGGTAGCAATAACACCAGGATCGGCAAGCAGGCCAACAAGGCAGTATTCAACATCATCCGACAACTCGTTCATCACGCCGCCGAAAATGAAACCGAAGACGTCATCGTGCTGCGCAACGCCTCCCATCGGCGCGTCCGCATCATGTTCGCTGCCGACCCTGACATCAGTATCACGGAGGACATATCCGCGCGGTCAGTCAACAGAGTGGTGGCTATTGAGATCAAAGGCGGCACCGACAAATCGAATATCTGGAATCGCCTTGGAGAGGCTGAGACAAGTCATCAGAGCGCAAAGCACCGCGGTTTTGTCGAATTCTGGACAATCTACAACGTTTCCAGCCTCGACCTGACCAAGGCGCGCGAGAAGTCTCCCACCACCACGCGCTTCTACAGCCTGCTTGACCTTCAGGAGGCCGGCTCGGAAGCCTCTCACGATTTTCGAGACCGCTTGGTCTCGTTGGTGGGCATCAGAGCCGGACACAGTCAGAAGCGCAAACGCAGGCGGCGGTTGAGTTGAGCTTCCAGCTTTCGCTTTCCGAATTGCCAAAGCGCATATCCAGCGACTAACGTCCTCCGCATCTATACACGGAAATCACGGGGATGCACTGCATTGCCACCCTCATCCGCTCCGCGAGTCGCGGGGCCACCATCCGGCGCCTGCCTACGTCTGTTCTGTCGCTAACAAGTTGCATGGCAGGGATGAGCGGACAGGGGGCTGTGTGGCATCGACCAAACCACCCATTATGCCCGCCACCGCCCTTCTGACCGACTTGTACCAGCTCACCATGGCCTACGGTTACTGGAAGACCGGGCGAGACCGGCGCGAGGCCGTGTTTCACTTGTTCTACCGGAACAATCCGTTCCACAGCGGTTTTGCGATTGCGGCCGGGCTGGCCGACGCAGTCGATTACCTGTGCAACCTGAGGTTTGCTCCGGACGACCTGGCGTATCTCGAATCGCTGACGGGGCAGGACGGACGGGGGTTGTTCGAAGCCGGTTTCCTGGATCACCTGGCCAGGCTGCGGCTGACATGCGACGTCGACGCCGTGCCCGAGGGGACTGTGGTGTTCCCGCACGAGCCCCTTGTGCGCGTGCGCGGCCCGATTCTCGAAGGCCAGATCCTCGAGACTGCGCTTCTCAATCAGATCAACTTTCAGACCCTGATCGCCACCAAGGCGGCGCGGGTCTGCCTGGCGGCGCGCGGCGAGCCCGTGCTCGAGTTTGGATTGCGGCGTGCGCAGGGGGTGGATGGCGCGCTGACGGCCAGCCGGGCCGCCTACATCGGCGGTTGCAGCGCCACATCGAATGTGCTGGCCGGAAAGAGCTACGGCATTCCCGTGCGCGGCACCCACGCGCATTCGTGGGTGATGAGCTTCGACACCGAGCGCGAGGCATTCCAGGCGTACGCCGAGGCCATGCCGCACAATTGCGTCTTCCTGGTCGACACCTACGACACGCTCCAGGGCGTGCGGGAGGCGATCGGCGTGGGCGGGTGGCTGCGCGAGCGCGGCCACGCGCTGGCGGGGATCCGGCTCGATTCGGGGGATCTGGCCTGGTTGAGCATCGAAGCCCGCAAACTGCTCGATGAAGCCGGCTTCTCCCAAACCGCCATCGTCGCCAGCAACGATCTGGACGAGCATTTGATCGAGAGCCTGAAAGGGCAGGGGGCCGCCATCGGCATTTGGGGCGTGGGCACCAAGCTCGTCACGGCTTATGACCAGCCGGCTTTGGGCGGGGTTTACAAGCTCGGCGGCATCCGCCGCCCGGACGGCACATGGGAACCCAAGATGAAACTGTCCGAACAGGCGGTGAAGATCTCCACGCCGGGGATTCTCCAAGTCTGCCGCTTTCGGTCCGACACGGAGTGTGTGGCGGACGGCATCTACGACGAGGAACTGGGCGCGCCGCCGGACTTCACCATCGTGCATCCGATGGATCCGACGCGTCGCAATCGGTTTGCCCCGACAACGGCGCGCGAGACCCTGCTGGTGCCGGTGTTCCGCCGCGGGGAGTGTGTGTATTCATCGCCGGCACTGCCGGCAATCCGCGAGCGTGTCCGCAGCCAGCTCTCTCTCTTCCAGGCAGGCGTCAAACGTCTGGCCAATCCGCATCGCTACCCCGTCGGGCTGGAACTGGGCCTGCACGAGCGAAAGACCGCGCTCATCATGCAGGCGCGGGGATTGTCATGATATGAAACTGGTGAAGATTGCCGCTGCCGTCCTCAATCAAGTGCCGCTCGATTGGCGTCACAACCTCGTCAATGTCCGCGCCGTCCTCGAAGACGCGCGCGCCGCGGGCGTCAGCGTGGTCTGCCTGCCCGAGCTGTGCCTGACCGGGTACGGATGCGAAGACGCCTTCCACGCCGCGGATACCCACCGGCGCGCCTGGCATGCGCTCGCGGCGCTTGTCTCCGAGACCAGCGGTCTGGTGGTCTCGTTCGGATTGCCGGTCTTGCACCAGAACGCCGTGTTCAACGCGGCAGCCCTGGTTGTGGACGGGCGCCTGGCCGGATTGGTCGCAAAGCGGTTTCTGGCCGGTGACGGCATCCACTACGAGCCGCGGTGGTTCAAGCCGTGGCCTGCCGAGGTCCGCGACATTTTTGTCGCTCCGGAGCCTTGCGGCGGCCAGCGGCAGTTCCCCATCGGGGACCTGCTTTTCGACGTGGGCGGGGTGCGGATGGGATTCGAGATCTGCGAAGACGCGTGGGTGGCGAACCGGCCGGGCGCGGCCCTTGCGCGTCGCGGGGCGGATCTGATCCTCAACCCGAGCGCCAGTCATTTTGCATTCGGCAAACTCGAAGTCCGGCGCCGCTTCGTCCTTGAAGGCTCACGGGCCTTTGGCGCGAGTTACATCTATGCCAACCTGGTGGGCAATGAGGCTGGACGCACGGTTTTTGACGGCGGGGCGTTGATCGCATCCGGCGGGCGCCTGCTTGCCACGGGGCCAAGGCTCGGTTTTCTCGACCGGGATCTGACACTCGGGGTAGTGGACGTCGAGGCCACAAGGATGAACCAGGCCCGTACCGGCAGTTACCAACCCGAGTTGCCCGGGGGGCATGCCCTCGAGGTCCGAACCGATTTTGACTGGCCCGCACTGACGCCGGACCAGGCCCGGATCCGCGATGTGCCAGGGTCCGCCGCCCGGAGTCGATCGGCGGCTCTGCCCGCGTCGGCAGCGCCCGTCTCTCCGGATCCCGGGGATGCGTCCTGGGAATCGAGCCCGACGCTCAAGGAAGAAGAGTTCACCCGGGCCGTGGCCCTGGCCCTGTTCGATTACCTGCGCAAGAGCCGGTCGCAGGGCTTTGTCGTGTCGCTCAGCGGCGGGGCAGACTCCGCCGCGGTTTCCTGTCTGGTGGCGCTCTCGTTCGAACTGGCCTTGGCCGAATTGGGGGCCGAGGGCGTTCGTGCCAAGCTCGCCCACGCGCGGAATCTGCCAGCCGAGATGACCCCGCGCTCTCTCACCGGGCGATTTCTGACAACGGCTTACCAGGCGACCGAGAACAGCGGGGCCGTGACGCGCGCCGCGGCCGCGGCGGTTGCCAAGGCGCTCGGCGCCCGGCATCACGAGCTCGACGTGGGCCCCTTGCACCAGGGCTATGTGCGGTTGATCGAAGCCACGCTCGGGCGCCGCCTGGACTGGTCCTGCGACGACATCCCGCTGCAAAACATCCAGGCCCGCGTCCGGTCCCCGGGCGTCTGGATGCTGGCCAATCTCGAAGATGCCCTCCTGCTCTGCACCAGCAACCGAAGTGAGGCCGCGGTTGGCTATGCCACCATGGACGGCGACACCAGCGGCGGTTTGTCCCCCATCGCCGGCATCGACAAGGCCTTCCTCCGCCAGTGGCTGCGTTGGCTCGAGACCAACGGCCCGCGCGGACTGAATCCGTTCCCCGTGCTCGCCGCCATCAACGCTCAACAGCCGACCGCCGAGCTGCGTCCAGCCGAGCAGGCCCAGACCGACGAGACCGATCTGATGCCCTATCCGGTGCTCGATGCGATCGAGAAAGCCGCCATCCGCGACAAGCGGTCGCCGATCGAGGTGTTCCAACTGATGCGCGCCCGGTTTCCCGACCTTGAAGCCGCTTCGCTTGGTGTGTGGGTCGAGCGTTTCTTCCGCCTCTGGAGCCGCAACCAATGGAAGCGCGAACGCTACGCCCCATCGTTCCATCTGGACGACGAAAACCTCGATCCCAAGACATGGTGTCGCTGGCCGATCCTGAGCGGCGGATTCGAGGTCGAACTCGCCGAGCTGCGCGAGTTCGTCAAACAACAACCGCATCAGTAGTCCCTATGACCGCACTCGTCCTTGTCGACATCCAGAACGACTTCCTGCCCGGCGGCGCCCTATCCGTGCCCGAGGGGGATCGGATCGTTCCGATCGTGAACAGCCTTCTGCCGCGATTCGAGCTGATCGTCGCGACGCAAGATTGGCACCCGCCCATACACGCCAGCTTTGCCGCAAATCACCCCGGTCGGAAACCGTACGAGCAGATTGACCTGGACGGCCTTCCGCAAACCCTCTGGCCGGTGCACTGCGTCCAGAACACCGGCGGCGCGCTTATGGCCCCGGCACTCGATACGCGCCGGGTCGCACGCGTCTTTCCCAAAGGCACCGATCCGCGCATCGACAGCTACAGCGGGCTGTTCGACAACGGCCACCGGCAATCCACCGGCCTGGCGGAATGGCTGCATGAACGCGGCGTGACCGGCATCTACGTTGTCGGATTGGCCACAGACTACTGCGTCAAGTTCACCGCCCTCGACGCCATCGAGGAGGGGTTCCGCGTCCACTTGATTGAAGACGCCTGCCGCGGCGTGAACCTCGCGCCCGACGACACCGACCGGGCTTTGGACCAGATGCGGAACGCCGGCGTCCAGGTGATCCGAAGCGGGGATGTGGATTAGCCGATCATCAAGCTGGCGGCAGGAACTGGCCGGGGTTGCGGGGTTGCCCCTCGGCACCAATTCACCTTGAGGAGGCTCTTCCTCTGCGGTAACCTAATCGTCCACGAAACGGTGAATCCTATCTGCCAGACTTGCGATTCGACTTTATGGCGACGGTGACAATCCTCTTTTTGGCCGCCAACCCAACCGACACTTCTGCCCTGCGGCTCGATAAGGAATGTCGCCAAGTGGGTGAGCGCATTCGCTCGGCCGAGCATCGAGACTCGGTCCGGTTGGTTTCCCGCTGGGCTGTGCGAACAGACGATGTGATCCAGGCCTTGCTGGAGGAAAGGCCGTACGTGGTCCACTTCAGCGGTCATGGGCAAACGAACGGCCTGGTTTTGGAGGACCATGAAGGCAAATCCAGAACCGTCACGCCCAAGGCGATCCTCGCCGTTTTGAAGGCGATCCCGGACAACCTCCGTTTGGCTGTCTTCAACGCCTGCGATTCGCTGTCCCTGGCCAAGGCCGCCGTCAAAGTGCTCGATTCGGCCATCGGCATGAAACGCCCTATCGGGGACGAAGCCGCCGTCGCCTTTGCTGGCGCGCTGTATCAGGGAATGGGTTTTGGAAGGACCCTGCAGGAGTCCTTCGATCTGGCACTTGCAGCGCTGCAAATGGCGTGTGTCCCCGAGGATTCTACGCCGAAGCTCGTGCTGAAGCGGGGAGGCGATGCCAAGTCGCTGCGACTCATTGTCCCTAAGTCGGCATCGTTGGCCATGCCCGCCACCGGTGCAGTGGCACTCTGGCAGGAGAAGCTCGCCGTGCTCATTGAAGCGGAGGCCATCGAAACCGATGCGGCACGGAAATTCCAACTCTCGAAGCAGATCGAGGAAGCACGGAGGAAGATCAGCGAACTGGGAGGGGCGGCATAAACACGACGCAAACAGAGCACACCGACGCCGCCGCCAAGGTATGGAAGGACAAGCTGGCGGCTCTTCAGGAAGCCGAGGCGCTGGAGACTGATGCCGCGGAGAAGTTCAAACTCGCCCGTCAGATCGATGAAGCGAAACGCAAGATTGCTGAACTCGATGTGCGTGCTCACAGCCGCTCCGCGAGTCCGCCGCGTTCGTTGAGGGAGAAAACCCAGATCGGTGCTGGCGGCACGCTGACGATTGCCTCCCTTCTGGCCGTCATGGCACAGATCACCGGGCATCTGAAGGCAATCGCCGAGAACGTCCCCTTCCTGAAGTCCCTCCCGCCGGCCTATCTCGCGGCCGGGCTGGCAATTCTGTTGCTAGCCGGGCTTGCTCTGCTTTGGCGGGGCCTCTTCGCCGGACTCCGTCCGCCGGACCCCAGGCGTCTCGTCGTCGACCCCGAGAAGAATCCGGATCAATTCGTCGGACGAAAAGCTGACCTGGAGTCCCTGGCCCAATGTCTGGACGAGGGGCAGCTCGTGTTCCTCACCGGAGAATCTGGCTCAGGCAAGAGCGTTCTCGTTAAGGTGGGCCTGCGTGATTGTCTCACGAACGATCGCCGCGACCTGAATTTGCTGCCCATTGTCATGAGCAGCTATGGCGCCTCGGAGGATTGGGACGCCGATCTCGCGGCGCGGCTCGCTTCGAGGTTTTTCGACAGCCTTACCGCCGAGGAACGTGCTAGACTCAGTTACTCCGAACGGAAGCGGACTACAAGAGAGTTGATGGACCTCCTGCGGGCCTGCGAGTCGAAGATTGGCCGCATCCCGTTGCTTATCTTCGACCAGTTTGACGATTACCAGAACCTCCATCGGAGTCAGTTTCTGCGCGATCGGAAGTGGATCACTCCCGAGATCCTGGTAATGGAGAATCGCTTCTGGAAGGCGATCCGGGAAGCCCTGGAAACTCGAATCCTCAAGGTCTTGCTCGTTACCAGGCAAGATCGCTTCGTTTCTCTGGAATCCATGCGCTTGGTACGGCCCGTCATCTATCCCCTGCCTGGCATCGTCAGCACCGAGATCGGGGCACTGCTCGGCGACTTGCTTGCTGGGGCCGGGCTGACGGGTTTGGATTTGGAGACCTTGAAGAAGTGTCTGCTCGACGACCTCGCCGACGGGGAAGGTAGCGTTTTGCCCATCCAGGCGGCCTTGGCTTTCCAGGGGCTGGCGTCGCTCGACTACCTCACCCCGCGCCACTACCGACGGAAAGGCGGACTCCGGGGCCTGCAACTGGCGCATGTTCGGCGAGGCATGCTTCATTTTGCCCATTTGCTGGGGATCGATCGCAGGACAGCGTGCGCGTTCTTTCGCTGCATGGTGGATAACGGTAGCCCGCCCAAGACGATTGCCGTTCCCAGCTCCGTTCTGGCGAGCCAAGTGGCACGCCAAGAGCGGGAGGTCGTCGAGTCGTTGCAGGCGCTGGCCAAGCCCGCGTTCCGGCTCGTTCGGGAGCGCATCGAGGCGGCGGACACCTACGGTCCGGAGTGGTCGCTTTACCATGACTTCCTCGCCCCGATCGTTCTGGAGGTGCAACGGCAGTTGGACTTCGCCAACGCCTTGCTCGAACAGAAACACGGTGCGTTTCGTTCCGCCAACGGCTGGTGGCCCAGGTGGACTGCGCTCCTTTCAGCCTGGGAATCGCTCCGCCTAGCCTGGGCGGCGGTGCGTCGCCAGCTCCGAACGCACGGTCATCGGCGCTACTTGCTTGCCAGCACGATCCGTCTCCTTCCAGCTATTGCGATTCTCTGTTTGGCTTCGTGGTTTAAACTTGCCCTTCGTGACCAACGCGCACGTGCGGAAGCCCAGAAAGTCGTCTCTGCCATAAGCGCTGTTAGCGACCTGTCGCAGCCCCCAGCAGGAGGTGAGTTGGAGCGAATCGTGCATCTGGCCCGCGCAAAGTGGCCCGTGAAGGAGCAGTTCATTCGCGACCTCTTGCAGTTTCCGATGACGCCGGATCGGTTTGTGAAGCGCGAGAAATACCTGACCCACGCCATCGTGGGCATAGACCCCCTCCAGCGAACACGGAGGAAATTCCTCACCGTTCTCGCGACGGCACCGCTGGGTAAAGGTCCAGATTCCTTAGCCACACGGGGACTGTGGCGGGCGCGAGTGTTCGCATCGGATCCCGCAGGATTCGCTCCCGAGGCCGAGCAGGCTTGCGCAGACCTGGTGGAGGCCATGCAGGCCATGGCCATGACCGGTTCTTTCGAGTTGCGATCATTGGTTCCGGTGCTGAAAGGCCTAGCGGAGAAGATCGATCCCAAACTCAGCGTCCCATTAGCCGAGAAGGTCGTCAACGCCATGCGGGCCACAACCTGTTATTACCAGATAGGTCCTCTGGCAGAGGGGTTGGCGGTCTTGGCGGAGAACGTCGATACGAGACTCAGCGCCCAGGGAGCCGAGAAGGTCGTCGAGGTCATGCGGGCCGCGACCTATCCTTCCCAGTTTCCAGCCTTGGCCCAAGGGCTGGCGGGCTTGGCGGAGAAAATCGATCCAAAACTGGTCGTCCAAGGAGCCGAGGAGATCGTCGAGGCCGTGCGGACCACGAGCGATTTTGACGGGCTGGAGTACTTGGCTCAAGGGCTGGCGGTTTTGGCGGTGAAGATCGATCCCAAACTTTGCACCCCTTTAGCCGAGAAGATCGCCGAGGCCATGCAGGCCACGAGCGATCCTGACACGTTGATGCAGTTGGCTCATTGCTTGGCGAGTGTAATCGGCGAGATCGATTTCAAACTCAGCGCCCTGTTAGCCGAGAAGATCGTCGAGGCCATACGGACCACAGGCTATCCCGACCGGCTGTTTCTGTCGTACAATGGGCTGGCGGTCTTGGCGGCAAGAATCGATGCAGAAGACTGCGTCCCGTTGGCCGAGAAGATCGTCGAGGCCATACGGACCATGAGCGATCTTGACGGGCTGAGGTACTTATCCCAAGCGCTGTCGGTCTTGGCGGGAAAGATCGATCCCAGACTCAGCGCCTCGCTAGCCGAGAAGCTCGTGGAGGCTATGCGGCCAACAGGTGATCCTGCCCAGTTGAGTCACTTGGCCGAGGGGCTGGTGATCTTGGCAGGGAAGATCGATCCCAAACTCAGCGCTCAGGCAGCCGAGAGGATCGTCGAGGCCATGCGGGCAACAGGTGATCCTTTCCAGTTGAGGTACTTGGCCGGAGGGCTGGTGATCTTGGCAGGGAAGATCGATCCCAAACTCAGCGCTCAGGCAGCCGAGAGGATCGTCGAGGCCATGCGCGCCACGAGCGATCCTGCCCAGTTGCAGTGCTTGGCCCAAGGGCTGGCGGTCTTGGCGGAGAAGGTCGATGCGGAACTCATCGTCCGGGGAGCCGAAAAGCTCGTCACGGCCATGCAAGCCGCGAGCGATCCTGCGCAGTTGAGTTCCTTGGCCCTAGGGCTGGCGGTCTTGGCGGAGAAGGTCGATGCGGAACTCATCGTCCGGGGAGCCGAAAAGCTCGTCACGGCCATGCAAGCCGCGAGCGATCCTGCGCAGTTGAGTTCCTTGGCCCAAGGGCTGGCGGTCTTGGCGGAGAAGGTCGATGCGGAACTCACTGTCCAGGGAGCCGAAAAGCTCGTCACGGCCATGCGGGCTGCGAGCCGTGCAGACGAGTTGCACGCTTTGGCCGAAGGACTGGCGGGCTTGGCGGAGAAGGTCGATGCAGAACTCAGCGCCCAGGGAGCTGAGGAGATCGTTGAGGCCATTCGGGCCAGGGCCGGTCCTGACAACTTGAGTATGTTGGCCCAAGGACTGGCGGGCTTGGCGGGCAACATCGATGCAAAACTCAGCGTCCCGTTAGCAGAGAAGGTCGTCAAGGCCATGCAGGCTACGAGCGATCCTTACCGGCTGAGGTATTTGGCCGAAGGGTTGTTTTGTTTGAAGCAAGTCGACTCCGTTGAGAACCCGCAAGTCGTTGTGGATCTCCTGAAGCAGCCTCTTGCCGTGATGCCGGTTCAGTTTCGCCTTCGCTTGGATGACCCCACGGAGACGAGGCATCAACCTTCTGTGATGGGGTCTCTTCTCGCCTACCTCGGGCGCGGGCTCCGGAAGGAGCCATTCCCAGACCTGGAGGCCTTCGTCGATTGGGCCAATGCTCATCCTGAGATTGGCTTGGACTTGGAAACTCCGCCTGAACTCTGAAGTCCGACTTAGCCCCATCGCCTGAGCTTGATACTCGCCGACAACTTCCCCTGTGGGCCGCAGTTCGCTCGTCTTTCGCCCATGAGTCTGGCGGGACTGGAGACCGGTCCAGTCTACAGGCGCCCGTGAGGCTCAACAGATTCTCGGCAACTGCTCGCCGCTGAGCAGATCGAGAATCCGGCGGGCGCCAATCCGGCTTTTGAGCGTCACCAGGCCCTGCGCATCGGAGAGAACAGTCCCGATCCTGCACGCACCGTCTCCGACCGGCGAAGCGCGCATGACCGCCAGCGCCCGTTCCGCATCGGATTCCGGCACAAAGGCGATCATCCGGCCTTCATTGGCCACGTAGAGCGGATCGAAGCCGAGGATCTCGCATGCGCCCCGGACCGGCTCGCTCACGGGGACGGCGTTTTCGGCGATGTCGATTTGGATGCGGGCGGTCGACGCGATCTCGTTCAGTCCGGCGGCGAGGCCGCCGCGGGTCAGGTCGCGCAGGCAATGCACTGGGATTCCGGCCTCGATCAATCCCATGACGATGTCCGCCAGCGGGGCGCAATCGCTTTCGATCGGGCCCTCGAACTCGAGCCCCTCGCGCACGGACTGGATTGCCATCCCGTGACGTCCCAGGTCGCCGCTGAGCAGGATCGCGTCGCCGAGCTTCACGTGCCGCGGACCAATCGGCAGATCGTGCTCGATCGTGCCCACGCCGGCGGTGTTGACGAACAGACCGTCGCCT
Organism: Verrucomicrobiota bacterium; assembly: GCA_022710935.1. Classification (GTDB taxonomy): domain Bacteria; phylum Verrucomicrobiota; class Verrucomicrobiia; order Limisphaerales; family J093; genus MWFF01. The sequence goes on along the minus strand of JAKLFY010000028.1, from coordinate 43,684 downwards.
TTGCCTTTCTCGACCACTTTCGTGTCGCCTGTGACGATCTCGACGCCCGCGGTTGCGGCGGCTCGTCGCATCGAGGCCACGACGCGTTCGAGGGTCTCGATCGGCAGGCCTTCTTCGAGGATGAAGCCGGCGCTCAGCCAGCGGGGACGCGCGCCGCACATGGCCAGGTCATTGACCGTGCCGTTGACCGCGAGCGTGCCGATGTCGCCGCCCGGGAAGAACAGAGGGTGCACGACGTATGAATCGGTCGTGAACGCGAGCCGGCGTCCCTGGGCGTCCAGAATCGCGCCGTCGTGACGCTCATCCAGGCGCGGATTCGAGAATGCGGAGACGAAGACCCGCTCGATCAACTGTTGCATCAGGCGTCCGCCGCCTCCATGGGCCATGAGGACCTGCGTGTACTGGCTGATGGGCAGGGGGCAACCGGCGGTGTCGTCAGAGGTCATAGAGATCGGCGATTATCCTGTTGCCGCCGGTAGCGGTAATAGGCGGCGCAGGCCCCTTCGTTTGAAACCATGGTGGCGCCCAGCGGATGCTCCGGTGTGCAGCGGGTGCCGAAGGCGGGGCAATCAACCGGCTTTCTGACGCCCTGGAGCACGAGCCCGCTCAGGCACTCGGACGGTTCTTCGGCATGGTAGTCGGCGACCCCGAACCGGCGTTCGGCGTCGAACTCGGCATAGGCCGGACTCAGCCCGAATCCGCTGCGCGGGATGGCGCCAATCCCGCGCCACTTGCGGTCGATCACCTGGAAGACCTCGCGGACCATGTGCTGGGCGGGGAGGTTTCCTTCCCGTTTCACGGCCCGGGCGTACTGGTTCTCGACCTTGGCCTTGCCCGCTTCGAGTTGGAGCACGCAATGCCGGATGCCCTCGAGAATGTCGACCGGCTCGAAGCCGGTCACCACGATCGGGACGCGGTATTCCTGTGCCAGGGGCTCGTACTCGTGGTAGCCCATGACCGCGCAAACATGGCCGGCCGCCAGGAAACCCTGGACGCGGTTGTGGGGGGCGCTCAGGACGGCCGACATGGCGGGCGGCACCAGGGCATGCGAGACGAGCAGCGAGAAGTTGCCCAGTTGCTCGCGTCGCGCCTGGAACGCCGCCATGGCGTTGGCGGGAGCCGTGGTTTCGAAGCCCACGGCAAAGAACACGATCTGCCGGTGCGGATGCTCGCGGGCGAGGCGGACGGAGTCCATGGGGGAGTAGACGATCCGCACGTCGCCGCCGTTTGCTTTCACCGACAGGAGGTCGGTGTGGCTTCCGGGAACGCGGAGCATGTCGCCGAACGAGCAGAAGATGACGCCGGGTTTCGATGCGATGGCGATCGCCTTGTCGATCAATTCGAGGGGCGTGACGCAGACGGGACAGCCGGGACCGTGGACGAGGGTGATGTCCCGGGGCAGAAGTTCGTCGATGCCGAACTTCACGATGGCGTGCGTCTGCCCCCCGCACACCTCCATGATCGTCCAGGGACGGGTCACCGAGCGTGCAATGGCGCGTGCGCATTCCTGCGCGCGACCGGCATCGCGATACTCATCGATAAACTTCATCGGCACCCCTACGGTCGCGAACCCGGGGCCGTGCCGTCAAGCGAAGAGGAGGGAACCTCAATCCTCGCCCAAGCTCACCACGAAGAGCACGAAGAGCACGAAGAGCACGAAGGCGAGCACCAAGGTGAGGATGAGCGCTTCAGCGATTCTCTAGAGAACAGCATGGGGTCCGTTCATCGGCCCTCCGACTTTTGGTTGCGGCTGCGCACAAATATGCCGGCCGGATGATCGGCGTCCTGGCCAGCACTCACCCGCGCGTATTGACGGACGCCTCCGGCTGGCGGCGCCCCTGCCACCATGTGACCAGGCCCGCCCCGGCGCAGACCGCGGCTCCCACTGCGATTGCCCAGGGAACGCCGACTGCCTGGGAGAGCACGCCCGATTCGAGTCCCCCGATGGGCACCATGCCGCCGAACACCAGCGCCCAGATGCCCATCACGCGTCCCCGCATCGCATCGGACACGCTGGTCTGGATGAGCGTATTCGTGGTGGCAAAGTAGAGCAGCATGCCCCACCCGCCCACCGCCAGGCAGAGCAGGACGAGCGGCAACCAGCGCACAAACGCCAGCAGCAGCAGCATGGCGGAAAAGGTCCACAGCCCCCCGAGGATCAACAGGCGGGGCCGCACCCGGCTGCCGAAGGTCGCCACCGTCAGGGCGCCCAGCAGCGCCCCGAGACCGTTGGCGCTCAGAAGCGCGCCGTATCCGCTCTCGCTCACGTGCAGAATGTCCGTCGCATACGCCGGCAAGAGGACGGAGTACGACCACCCGAAAATGCCCACAACGCCAAAGAGCAGGAACAGGGCTCGCAGACGCCGATGAGCGGCCACGTAGGCGAAGCCATCGAGGATGTGGCGTCCAGCCGAAGCGGGCTGCGGGGGAGGGACGAACTTGGGCAGGCGCATCATGCGCAGGCCGGCGATGACGGCGAAGTAGCTGATCCCGTTGAGGACGAAGCAGAGCGTCATGCCCGCCTTGGCCATGAGGAATCCCGCGACGGCGGGGCCGACGACGCGCGCGCCGTTGACGATCGAGCTGTTGAGCGACACCGCGTTCATCAGGTCGTCGCGTCCGGTGATCTCGACCATGAAGGCCTGGCGTGCCGGCATGTCGAAGGCCATCGCGGCCCCGCCCAGCGCCGCCAGAACGAGGATGTGCCACGGCTGGATGTTTCCGGACCAGACCAGCCCCGCGAACGCGAAGGCCAGGAGCATCATGGCGATCTGGGTGCAGTAGATGACGCCGCGTTTGGGATGGCGGTCGGCCACCGAACCGCCCCACACGGACAGCAGCAGCATGGGCAACGACCCGACGGCGGCCACCGTGCCCAGCAGCACTTTCGACCCGGTCAACTGGTACACGAGCCACCCCTGAGCCGTATTCTGCATCCACGACCCGATCAGCGACACCAGTTGGCCCACGAAGAAGAGCCTGTAATTGCGATGCCGAAGCGCGGCGAACGTGTCCCGCCACGTCACCCGGCCCACAACGACGCGACGGGGCTGCCCCGTGACTTCCTGCGGAACACTGACAACCTGCGTGGACGATTGGGGTCTTTGGGCAGACATCGTTGCCGGACTTCGTTTCCAGCGCGGCGCGTCTCAGGCCAAACCCAGGCCTTCGACCGCAGGAGCGGCCCCGGCATCTTCCGTCGGCCTTTCTCCCGCGCCTTCGCCCTTTCCTCCGCGCGGCCTCACTTCTTCCAGGTTCGCTCCGCGCCCACCGTTCCATCGACGGCAAAGCGCGTGATCTTGAGCGTCGTTGCGTCCGCATCCACTCTGAAGACGGTGGCCCTGGCGAGAGACGGCGCCCCGCCGATAAACACCGGCCACTGGAAGCCGCGGCTCGCGTCAGGGCACGGCTCGATGACGTCCGGAACGTGGGTGTGACCGCTGAGCACGGCGGTGACTTTGCCCGCGTCGAAGAGCGGGGCGAACCGCTGATTGACGCGGCGCTGACCGTGCCAGAGCTTCGCCTCTTCCTTGCGCCAATCGGGCGGGATGTGCATCACGACCAGGCGCCAGGTCGCCTGCCGGAAGTCCTCACCCGCGATCTCTCGTCGGAGCCAGGCCGTCTCCGCCTCGATGTACGGATCGAAATCGACCAGGCCGCTGTATTCCTCGCTTGCGTCCGGCTTGTCCTCGCCCGTGTCGAGGAGCACCACGCGCGCCGCGCCGAACGTCATCGCGGCGTAGTATCGTCCCCCGGGGAGGATGAGATAGTCCTTCAGCCGCCGCGCGAACGCGCCGCGGGTCTCGTGATTGCCGCGCAGGAAGAAGCAGGGGATCGACTTCGCGGCGAACCAGGCCATCGGCGTCAGCAGGTGGTCGACGACTTCCGACTCGGTCTGCGGATCGTTAAGCACATCCCCGTTGAAGACCGCGAAATCGACCGGCGGTCCCGCTTTCTCGACGAGCAGCGGATACGACTGCGCGCGGTTGTGGATGTCGTTGAAGACGAGGAACGAGACAGCGCCGTTCGGACGAGACAGCGCGGGCAGGCTGCGGTCCAGTGAGACTGTTGGCTGGCCGAACGCGACACTGTACGGCTTGAACGACTCGATGGCCCGGGATCTGGCCCGGAACCGAATCGGCTTGGCCGGATCGAAGCCGTCGATCACCGCGCGCTGCGCTGTCGTGTTCGCCTGTCTCAAACCGTCCTCCGAAAACCACGCCTGCCGCCATTCGTCGCCGTTCTCCGACTGCGTCCATTCCACCGCGCCGTCGGACGGTTGCGAGGTGATCCACCCCACACCGAGCCGGTTCGAGTCGAGGAGTTGGACCCACGGTTGCAGGGCGATCAGCCCGTCGGTGCGCTGCGCGCGGATCGCCGCCAGGGCGTTGGTTTCGGCTTCGGTGACGGGTTGCTGGGCATGGACGCCCGTGGCCAGCAGCCCCCAGATCATCAGTACGATTCTGCGAATGTCCATTGTCGCCACAGTTTATGCCGCAGCCCGGCGTCGGGCGCAATGCCGCATGTCGTGCCGCATGTCGTCTTTCGATCGTGGACCGAGCGGAGCCAAGGCCGCCGTTCTCGCTCTGCCGGCCTGTCGTGGATGCACCGGTCCATTTCGCGAATTCGCCCAGCCTTCGGGTCTTCGGTTGCAGTCCATGTGGAGGTTGTCGTTGAGAATCGAGTATGCGCCGCGTGGGGGCACGCGGCCTACACGCGCAATCTCCATCCGTTGTAGGCCCGGTGCCCTCACCGGGCGACATCACACCGACGACAAACCGATGCACCGCTTCGGCTCAGGGCCAATTCATGAAGTGGAGCGGCGACGGCCCGTCGCCGAGAAACACCGTGTTCACTCGCAATGGCGGGGGACGAGACGTCCCCCCTCCAGCCTTTTCGTCTTCATGAATTGGCGCTGGCTTCGGTTGGCGAACCGCAGTTTGGCGTTGATTGCCCGAAGCCGGCGCGGGTAGGCTCGGTGGAAAATCCAGAGGGCACTCGATGTGACCGGGGCGTAACAGCAAGCCAAAGACCTTTCTTGCCGCCTGAAGCGTGTGTCGAAGTGCCTGCTTTGAAAGGATCTGTGATGAGCAACTCCGCCAACAACTACCCGAAACTGCACAATGCCATGTGGCCCGGCCTCGTCGGCAAAGGCGGCCCCGGCGCCGAGCCCGGCATTGATCTGGATACCATGCTCGAGCTGACGGCCAAGGCCGAAGTGAACGGCGTCAAGTTCGACGGCGTCGACCTGTTTCTGTTCGCCCCCCACATCGACATCGACTCGACCGACGACGACTTGAAGCGCGCGGCGGACAAGATCGCGGGCAAGGGCCTGGCGATCGGGTCGGTCGTCGCCCCGGTCTGGGAGGGGACAGGCGGCGGGTCGGCCATGGGCGGCGAAGAGGAACGGAAGAAGTTCGTCGGGCAAGTCCGCAAGGGATGCCGAATCGCAAGCGCATTTCGGAAACTGGGCTTGCGTTCGGGCGGTGTCGTGCGGATCGATTCGTCCGCCGGCGTGACCGAGTGGGACAAGGATCCCAAAGGCAACACCAAGCGCATTATCGAGACGTTCAAGGAGGCTGCCAAAGTGGCCAAGGGCTGCGGCGAACGCCTCGCTGCCGAAGGGGAGATTTGCTGGGGCGGCATGCATTCCTGGAAGTACATGCTTCAGGTCCTCGAGGGTGTCGGCCAACCCCGGGTGCTCGGGTTCCAGGCGGACATGGCGCACACGCTCCTCTATTTGCTCGGCTCGAACGCCCTGGAGCACCGGTTGGTCCCCGAGAAATTCAACTGGGAACCGGAGGTCTTCCACAAGGCCATGAAGAAGCTCACGACGGCCTTGCGCCCGTGGACAATCGATTTCCATGTGGCGCAGAACGATGCGACAGTCAAGGGATCGGGCGCCCATGAGAAGACCGGCAAGCACTGCATGGCCACCGATCCGAACGGCAAGCTCAACATTGCCCGAGATGCCGGCTACTGGATGCGGGATGGCGCCGGCAAGGTGACCAGGAAGTTCAAACACATCTGCTGGGATGGATGCATGTTCCCCAACGCCATCATGACGCAGCAACAGACCTGGAATGACATCCTCGCCGCCATGATCCAGGTGCGCGACAACCACGGTTGGAAGGCTTAGCCCGGACGTTGTACACGGCTGCGCATGATTGAATGTTTGGGCTTATCATGCTTGATGACCAGGTTCCACCTCTTCTTGGCCTGTGCGCTCTGGGTCTCGGCCTCCGGCATCCCGGCGCGCCCAGGCCCGGTCGAGCCTGAGCTCAAGTCGACGGTCGAGGCGGATTGGGCGTCTCAGGAACGCCGTTTGGGCCGCGAGCCCGGGAGCATCGAGGCCCTCGAAGCCGCGGTGGCGCGGGGGCAAAGCCTGTTGAACATTCTGGCGTCGGCACTCCCATCCGCGGAGTTGGACATCGAAAGGCGCGCCTGGGAGTCGCTGCGGACCGAGGCGGGAGCGTCCGGACGGCTGCCGTCTGCTGATCGGCTCGCCTTGTACAATCGAGTGCGGTGGAGCGGACGCGACCTCGCGCTGCGGAACCCGGCCGTTGCAGGGCAGCCGATCGCGTTCATGAAGCGGCATCGGTTTGTCTGCCAGATGCTGCACGAATACCTCGGGTACTTCTACGACTACGGCGACGTGGCCGGTGGCGGCGTCTTCGTGCTCGAACGGCCCGGGGTCTCGTTCGAGGTGCGCGACCTGGTTGCGGGTCGGCTGCCCCGAGGCAATTACACCACGCTGGCGCTCGGCTATGACGCGCGCACGCTCTACTTCGCGTTTGCCGAGCGCGCGCCGCGTAAGCCCGACTTCTACTCGACTGATCGGCGTTGTTTCCAGTTGTACGCGATCGAGGTCGATGGCTCCGGCTTGCGCCGGTTGACGGACGGTTCCAACGACGACTTCGATCCTTGTCCGCTGCCTGATGGCGCCCTGGCGTTCATGTCGACCCGGCGCGGCGGCTTTGGCCGGTGCCACGGTGTGTGGGAACCGCTTCCGGCCTACACGCTTCACCGGATGAACCCGGACGGATCGGATGTGAGAACGCTCTCGTGGCATGAGACCAACGAATGGCATCCGTTTGTCCTTCACGACGGCCGGATCGTGTACACGCGCTGGGATTACGTCGATCGCTCGGCAGCGAATTTTCATGGCCTCTGGGCCAGCAATCCCGACGGCTCGAACCCGGTGTCGTTGTTCGGTAACTACACGACGCGGATCAACGCGTGCTTTCAGCCCCGCGCCATCCCGGGCTCCCAGCGCATTGTCTTCGTGGCGGGCGCCCATCATGCCGACGTGGGCGGCTCGCTGGTGATTGTCGATCCGCAGCGCGCCGCGCTCGATCCGGAGACGGGCGAAGACCGGCTCGAGGACATCGAAGTCCTCACGCCGGAGGTCTGTTTCGCCGAGGCGGCGGGATGGCCGAAGAGCTATTTCCACAGCCCCTGGCCCTTGTCGAAAGATTGGTTTCTGGTCGCATTCAGCCATGAACCGCTGCCCGGCATGAGTTCGGGCGAATCGCGCGACACGCGCACCGGGCTCTATTACTTGGATCGCGCGGGGAACCTCGAACTCCTCTATCGCGATCCGGAGGCGTCCTCGATGTACCCGATCCCCCTGGCTCCGCGGCCGGCGCCCCCAGCCTTTGCGAGCACGCTCGATCCGACGTTGGGCGACGAGGGCGAATTCCTCCTCACCGATGTCCGCCTGAGCCTCCGCCCGATGCCTGCCGACCGTCCGGTCCGTCAACTCCGGGTCTTTCAAGTCCTCCCCAAGACGCACACGCACGTCGCCAATCAACCCCGCATCGGCCATGCAAATGCCGAGAGCGCCCGCCTGCTCCTGGGGACCGTGCCGGTGGAGTCGGACGGATCGGCCTATTTCCGCGCCCCGGCCCGCAAGCCGCTGTACTTTCAGGCCGTCGACGCCGCCGGTCGCGCCATCCAGAGCATGCGCAGTGCGACCTACCTCCAGCCGGGAGAACGCCGGGGCTGCGTGGGTTGCCACGAGCCGCAGCGCAACACGCCGACCACGCGTCCGACCCTGGCCTCGAAACGCGCGCCTTCACACCTCGAGCCCGGTCCTGACGGCAGTCGCCCGTTGAGCTATCCGCGGCTGGTGCAACCCGTCCTGGACCGGCATTGCGTCCGCTGCCACGACGGGTCGACCGGCGCCGACGCAAGCGCGCTGATTCTCACGGGCGACCCGGCGCCGCCCTTCACGCGATCCTACCAGAACCTGAAGCCGTTTTTGCGGTGGTTCGAGTGGGGCGGCGCCTCGATCGCCGAGGCCTCGACGCCTCCGGGCCGCATCGGGGCGGACGCCAGCCCGCTGACGCGCATTCTCGAGGACCCGACGCATCGCGCCAAGGCGGCGCTGCCAGACGAGGATCGGCGCCGCCTCTATCTCTGGCTGGATGCCAACGTGCCTTTCTACGGCACCTATTCGAAAGAAGAGCAGCTTGCCCAGTTCGAGGGCCGGGCTGTTCCGCCCCCGAAGGTCCAGTGAACGAGCGGCGCGCGACGCGAAAGCAGTGTGGCAGCGATCACCGCGCCATGTAGCGCGCCACCGCCTCCGCGCGGGACCGGACGTGTAGTTTCCAGTAGATGTGGCGGACGTGCGTATTCACCGTGCCGATCCCTATCTGCAGGTGGTCGGCGACTTCCTTGGATCGGCAGCCTTTGGCCAACAAACGGAGTATGTCCTCCTCGCGCGTCGTGAGCGCCTCGTCGACGCCGCCTTCGCAGGGCGGCTGGCGAAAGGCCGTCACCACCCGGCGCGCAATGGCGCTGGACATCGGCGCGCCCCCGCGCTGGACCTCGGCCACGGCTTCGAGGATCTCCTCCGGCCTGACATGTTTGACCAGGTAGCCGGTGGCGCCGGCCTTCAGCGATTCGAACACCCGGTCGATGTCTTCCTCGATCGTGAGCATGATGACCTGCGTGTGCGGCAGGAGCCGCCGCAACCGGGCGACACACTCGATGCCGGATGCGCCGGGCAGGTGAATGTCCATCAGCACAACGTCGGGAGCGGCACCGGGGAGCTGCTGCAGGGCGTCCTCGGCGCTCGCACACGACGCCACGCAGGAAAACTCCTGCGCGCGCTCAATCAAGAGTGCGAGAGTCTCCCGCAGTCCAGAGTCGTCCTCCACAATCCCCACACGGATGCTCATAGGTGTCAGCTTTGCGACCCACCGCCGTCCGGCAGCGGCACGTTCATTTCCACGCTTGTTCCACCGCCGGGGGTCGACCGCCATCGGCATTCCCCCCTGATCTTCTCGAGGCGCGAACGCATGTTCGCCAAACCCTGGCCCGCGCCGACGCGTTCGGCAACCAGGAAACCCTGCCCGTTGTCCGCCACCCGGACAATGAGCCGGCCGGATTCGACCCGGAGGCCCAAAACAACCTCGCTGGCATTCGCATGGCGGACAACATTCGTCAGCGCCTCGCGCACGGCCAGCGCCAGCGCGTGCCGCGTCTCCGCGTCCAGGGGCAGCGGCGGCACGGCGTCGGGAAAATCGAGGCGGCAGCGCAGGGGAGCGGACCTGAGGAAATGCCCCGCCTGCTGTTCAAGGAAGGCGGCCAGGCTGGACACGGTGTCGCAGCGCGGGTTGACGGCCCATACCACTTCACGCATCCGTGCGGCCAGCGTCCGGATGCCCGCCGCCGACTCGGCGAGGCGGTTCGCCCACGTCGGAGTGCCGTGCGCGTCGCGACTGAGCACATCCATTTGCAGCGCCAGACCGGTCAGCGCTGTGCCCAGATCGTCATGCAGGTCGCGCGCAATGCGTGTTCGCTCGTCCGCCAGGGTCTGTTGCTGTTCCAGGTTGAGCAGGCGCCGCTGCCAGCGCAGACGGTAGGCCTGGATGGCCCCGGCCAGTCCAATCACAGCCGCGGCGCACAGGACATAGAACAGCCACGTCTGCCAGAAATGCGGGGCGATGGTGAAGGCGAACACGGCCGGTTGCTCGCTCCAGACGCCATGGTTGTTGCAGGCGGCGACGCGGAAGGCATACCCGCCCGGCCCAAGCCGGGTGTAGAAGGCCACGCGCTGGTTGTCCTCGTCGTAACGCCAGTCGCGATCGGAGCCTTCGAGCCGGTACTTGAAGCGCACCCGCTTCGGCGCCGCAAAGCTGGCCGCCGTGTAGCGCATCTCGATGACTCGCCCCCGTCCGGCGCCAAGCGATGTCTGGAACGTCGGGCGTGCCGAGCCGCCGGGAAGCGTCGAACGCTGGGCCTGCGCGTCGGCGCCGTCGCTTACGGCTTGGGCGCTCGATGGGCAGCCGTCGCCAAAAACGACCTCGTCGTCCGCCACCACCTGCTCGATGACCACCAGCGGGGCCACCTCGTTGCGCCGGATCGCGCGCGGATCAATCATCGCCACCCCGCGGGCTGTCGGAAACCAGATGCGGCCTTCCCGGTCCTTGCACCCGGAAGCCTGGTTGAACATGCCGGTGCACTGGCTGTTAAGCATTCCGTCCGCTTCGCCAAAGGCGAGCACCTGCACGCGCCCCTGGCGCCCTGCCGCCACCTCGTTCAAGTCCCGCCGCGCAACCCGGTAGATGCCCTGCAGCCCGCTTAGCCAGAGATATCCGAAGTCGTCTTCCTGCACGTTCTGGATCGTGTTCTCGTACAAACCGTGCTGCTTGGTGAAGGTGAAGAAGCGGCTCCCGCCCCCCTCGTCCTCCCATTGCGACGGGGAGTGGGTGGGCAGGGAAACCTCCGGTGGCACAAACCGATTCAGCCCGTCGCGCGTGGCGATCCAGAAGATGCCATCGGCGTCCTCGTGGATGCACCATACCCGATTGTTGTACTCGCCCCGTGCCGTTGTGTACGAGGTGACCTGGGCGTCGCGCAGCCGATTCAGCCCGCCCCCGCTCGTGCCAAACCACACATCACCCCGTCGATCCTGATGAATCACCCGCACGTCCGGATGAGACAACCCGCAGGGCAACGTCCGAACCGCTCCCTCCTCGTCCAGCCAGAGCACGCCGCGGTCAAAGCCGACCCAGATCCGGCCCGACCGATCCTCGCGAAGCGTCCGCACCCAGCTCTCGCCCAGGCTCAAGGAAGGGACGGAGATCCAGGCGCCGCGATCGAGCACGGCCACTGTGTTTCTCATGGCTCCGTACCAGACGCGCCCGTGGCGGTCGGCCAGGAGTCCCTCGGCCCATCCCCAGTTCGATGGTGGCTCGATCGGGGGCAGGTTGGTCGCCTGCCCATTTCGGAGCCCGCTGGCCCCCTGAACCGTCCCCAGCCAGATCGTGCCATCCGGACCCTCGGTGACAGCCCGCACGAAGTCGTTTCGCAGACCATCTTCGCGGGCATAGACCCGGACGGCCCTGCGCCGCAACTGACAGAGGCCGGACGTTGTCCCCAGCCAGAGATGCCCCTCGGCATCCTCGCAGAACGACAGCAGCGGGTAATCAGGCAATGCCGACAAGTCGAGAAAACCCGACGCCCCATCGTGGAATCGAGCCAGCCGGGGCGGGCCGTCTTCGCTCCAGGCGACCCAGAAGCCGCCATCCCTCGACGGGTGGAGCAACGCCGGGCATTGGGGGTCGTCCGGCGCAACGCTTTCGATCCTCTCCCCCGCGTTCCCCGCCAGCCGCCACAGCCCCTCGCGAGCCGCCATGTAAACCGTCCCGTCGAGCTCCCTGTAAAAATGACGGCAACTCGTGTCGGTCGCTCCGCGAAGGCCCAGCCGTTCACAGACGCCCGTCTCCGGCAGAAAGCGGAACAAACCGATGTGCATCAGGACAAGCACACTGCCGTCCTCCTCCTCGAGGACACGAGTGATGCGGTGTCCTACGATTTCGTCCCCATCGCCAGAAACCCGGCGTGGACGGAGCTCCCAGGTCCGGACGGTGCGCGTGTCGAGCCGGACCAGGTGTCCCGGATGGGGCGAGTACCACAGGCCGCCCTGACGCGCAGGCCACATCGGACCGTAAGGCTGCGGGAATCCATCCTCGGTGTCGAAGCGCTCGAACCGGTGCTCGTGGTACCGCAGCAGGCCTCGGCCGGAGTTGATCCACAGACTCCCGTCCTGGCGGTCTTCGGCCAGGGCGTTGATGGCGTCACTGAGCATTTCGGGGGTGTTGCTTCTGTCATACGTCTTGAACCGCAGGCCGTCGAACCGGGCCAGGCCTGCGAGCGTGCCGATCCACAGATAGCCGTCGCGGGTCTGGAGCAGCGCACGAATGGTGTTTTCCGGCAGGCCCTGCTCGGCGGTGTACCGGGTCAGACCGTACGAATCCGGGGCAGCCTGCACCTTGATTGCAGCAATCGCCAGCCAGAGCGCGACCCCCATCAGGGGTGTGCCCACCCACATCGCCCGTGTCGCAGGTTGGCAGGGCATGCGCGTGAGTGGTACCATGACCGCCGGTTGACGCAAAGCGCGAATGCGCGCCAGGCTTCGGTGTGTCGAGCTTTCTTGTTGACCATCCCCTTCCGCTTCCTAAGCTCGCCTCGATGCTCCGTCTAAGCATGCCCTTTCGACGTCTTGGAGGCCTCGCCTGCATCGCGGGCGTGATTCTCCTTTTCGCAAACACAACAAACGCCGCGGATAGCTCGGGAGTGCGGATCGCCGATCTCGATGGCAAGCTCCGCATCGAAATCGGGGGAGAGCTCTTCTCCGAGTATCACTACCGAGGCTTCTCCCGTCCCTTCCTTTACCCGGTCCTCGGCCCGGCCGGTCTGCCCATGACGCGCAACTGGCCGATGAAGGAAGTCGAGGGCGAGGAGCGCGATCACCCCCACCAGCGTTCGTTCTGGTGGGCCCACGGCGCCGTCAACGGTCACGATTTCTGGTCCGAAGGAGCCAACGCCGGCAGGACGCTCCATGACAGGTTCCTCGAGGTGAAGTCCGGTCCGGAGTTCGGCGTGATCCGTGCAGCCAACAAGCTGGTGGCCAAAGATGGCACGCTCGTCGCGACAGACGAACGCACGATTCGCATTCACAACCGCACCGCCGATCGGATCGTGGATTTCGAGATTACGATTCATGCCTCCGAAGGTCCGCTGACGTTCGGCGACACGAAGGAAGGGACCATGGCCCTGCGCCTGAACGAGGCAATGCGTCTGACTCGCAACCGGAAGCCGGCCGAGGGGCGCATCGTGAATAGCGAGGGGCTCCGCGACGGGGCAACCTGGGGGAAACGCGCTAAGTGGGTCGATTACTATGGGCCCGTCGAAGGCCAAACCGTCGGTGTCGCCATTTTCGATCATCCGCGGAATCCGCGCCACCCCACGCACTGGCACGTGCGCGACTACGGTCTGTTCGCCGCGAATCCGTTCGGGATCCACGACTTCGAGAAGAAGCCGGACGGGACCGGTGACCTCGAAGTGGCGGCAGGCCAGAGCGTCACGTGGCGCTACCGCTTCTACTTCCACCGCGGCGACGAGCAGGAGGCCAAAGTGGCCGAGCGCTACGCCGAGTACGCGCAGTGAATCCGGCGTCAGCCCAGCGTTAGAACGAGCCTCTCGCCCGTTTTCAGTTCGACTAGCTCGCTGAAACGGATCTCCGCCTGCTCTCCGCGCATCGCGAGGGCCGCAGGCACATCGCGCCCGGCGGCTCTCACCCTCAACGCCCCCGGCGCGGTTCCGTCCGCCAGTTGCAGCCTCACGACGCGCAATCGCAGCGTTCCCCACTTGAGGTCAATTGCCGCCTCGAATCTGCCCGGGGTCTGCTTCTGCTCGAAGGATCCCCATCCTTCCGCGGTCGTGAACGCCGCTCTGAATTCGCCCGGCGTTAGGCGCGGCGCAAAGCCCAGGCGCCCCTGGGGGCCGTGATAGGTGAAGCCGCAGGCGGCAAGGAACACGCCGTAGCTCGCCATGCTTCGGGCATAGTGGTCGCCGCACTCGACTTCGTTCCACGGATTGCGCCGGGAGGCATGGTAGCGGTCATGCACCGCCCGCGTGACGGCCAAACCCTCCTGGACCATCCCTTCCCAGATCATGTGACCCGCGACCTGGTATTCGAACCCGTTCATGCACTCGTTGAAATAGCCCGCAGCCCAGTCCGCCCCTCTCCCCTTCGCTTGCTCGTAATCCCAGTCCGTCCGCGGGAATGTGCACATCAACAGCCCTGCCTCGCCGGGCATCGCGTACCAGCGGCCCGGCTTGTAGGCCGCCCGATACGGTCCCACGTCCGGCGTGAAGTTGTAACGCCACAGGGCCCTCAGTGCCGCGCGCGTTTCAGTCTCGGGTACAATGCGCGGCAGTCCCACCTGAAACGCCCAGCTTTGCCCCATGACCTGGTCGATGTGACACCCGCTCCCGGAGTTGATCGCCTCGGCGTGTTTGGGGTCGGGCTTGTTGATGAAGTAGTCGCCGTCGAAGAGCTCGCGCACAATCTTCGCCCGCCCGACGTCGAGGATCGCATGGCACGTGTCGCCGAACTCCTGATCGCCCACCTCGCGCGCCATCGTCTCCGAGGCGGCAAGCGCCGCAAGGTACAGGCCGCTGAGCCATGCCACCGGGCCGTACCAATCCGTATCCAGGGTGTTGTGCTGATTGCCCGTGATCAGTCCGTCGCCGTCCTCGTCCTTCATGATCAACCACTCGGTCGCCCGCCTGATCTGCGGCCAGTTGCGCTTCAGAAAAGCGCCATCAGCCGACATCTGGTGCTCGCGCAGTGCGCGCAGGATGGTGCCGGCCTGACCGTCGATGGCCGGGATGTTGTTGAACTCGCCGCGAAAATAAATCGCGCCGTTCTTTTGCTGCGCGAGGCCGAAGTCCACCTCCTCGCGCGTGATGCGCTCGAGATCGGGAAACAGCCGCGCCATCGCCTGGGCGTATTGCCAGACGTGGCCGCACGTGCCATGGCAACACCCGACGCCTTCCCAGGCCCAGAACCGACCGTTGCCGAGCCGATGGCACGTCGAGGTGGCGAGAATCGAAGTGTTCAGAAACGTCCGATCGAGGAACCAATAGGGCAGGGTCGAGTCGTACCACGTGTCGTGCCACAGCCGCGTTTCGCCACTCAGCCGGCCGAAATGACGCGCGACGTACCGCGCCACGACCGCCGCAGAATCGAACCGCGTCGCGTAATGCCGGCCCGGCGGCAGCCGATCCATCTTGAGGTTCGGCATGTGCCAGGTCAGCAGGAAGATCACGGCGGCTTCCTGCTCGGGCGCCAGCTTGATTGTGCGCATCAAACCGCCAATCGGGTCGTCGCCAAAGGGCTTGCGCGCCGGGGCTTCCGACTTCGCTTCAGGATCGAACAAGCCGGTCAGCTCCGTCAGGTCTGTTCGGCCGATGTCGTCAGGCTGCGCTTCGAGCAGCGCCAGGGACATCGTCCCGAAATCCGGCTCGGTCGCCAACGGGCCGAGCGGTTCCCGCGGCCGATCGCTGAACACGATATCGTCAATCCCCACGTTGCCCCAGCCGCCCGATTCCGCATCCACGATCTCCATCGACGCCTTCTTCCCCATCCAGCGGCGCACGTCCCAGCTCATCGGGCGCATCCGGTTGTCGTTGGCGCCGGTCGCGCTCAGCACCGGTTCGCCCTCGACCCGCAAGTTTATGCAAGTGCGGCCTGCATGCGCCCCCCCGCCGATCAGAAACGTGATGTAATCCCGCTCGATGGTGAAGACCGCGCTCGTGAGCGTCCCCTGCGCCCGGTCCTTTTCCTCGACCGACCCGCCCGGGGCCGAGGCGTGGCTGTTGACCACCCGGCGCCCCTGTCCCCCCACGTCGCCCTGGTACTGCGGAATGCGCGCCAATTCGATCGGCCCGCTGCCGAACGCCGCGCCGCCTGCCCGCCATGCGCCATAGCTCTCGAGCTCGAAATCGTCGAAGCGGATGTCGGGGCGCGCCGCGGACGGCCCCGCGGGCAGATCCTCGGCTGAGGCTTCGAGAATCAATACGTTCCCCTCACGGACGACACGGTTGCAGCGGAATCCCTGCCGGGTCTTCGCGCTGTGAAGGCAGATGGCATTCTGCAATACCCCCCCGACCTGCACCGTAACCTCCCCGTCGCTCGTGTTGCGCACCCTGAAGCGCATCACCGTCGCCGGCAGCGACGAATCCTCCGTGTTCAACGGGATGAACGGCGAGAACGCCTCGAGGTCGACACTGACCGGGCAGTCCGGATCACGATACTCGACGCGCCCGATGGGGTACTGCCCGTTGAACGACACGTCGCGCCAGCCTTCGCGGTCGAGGCGGCGGATCCGGTTCGTTGTGCCCGAGGTCACGCGGACGTGAAAGTCCTGCATGAAAGGCCGGGTCATTGGCATCGGTTTGGCGTAATGCTCCGCCCCCGTGCCAATGTGCTGGTTGAAGATGTCCCAGTGCAGAAGCTGTCCGTCGCCGCTCAGGTACACCTGGCCCGCGCATAGCCCGCCAATCGGCATCCCGATGTGATCCAGGTCCGAGCCCCGGTAGACGGTCCGCTCGCCACGGTCGAACAGCGACTTTACCCATTCCGGACGCAGCTTCTTGTTGCGCGGGACCAGTTTCTCGAAATCGGCCCTGGTGAACGGGCCGGCCATGGCTTGCCACGGATGCACCGCGGCCGCGGCCGTTCCCAGGCCGACGGCTTTCAGAAAGTCGCGACGCGGCCAGCCGCCTGAACACGCGCAGCCCCCGTTCGAGGAGGATTCCGATATCGGATTCATAGGATGCTCTCAGGGTGCCAGACTTCAGGCCGCAAGACCAGAGCATTCGCGATGCGCAGCGCGTGTTGCCGCGCCCACAGCCTGTCGCCGGTCGCGGGACAACTCACTCCGCTCCTGTTCGCGAGCAGAATGTGGGAGAGGAGTTGTTATTATAAAGTTATATACTGAACTTGTAGAACAATCGTAAATATCTATTATAAAGCGGGCTGCGGATTTGAAATAACTTCTAAAGAATTCGCGTTTTTGTTGTCCTTTATATTGCAAAGTGAAATTCACATCTCAGCATGTATCGAGTTCATGTATCAAGTTATGAACAATCACCCCCGTTCCCGTGTCGCCCCACTCATTGCGTGTGGTCTGGCGGTCACGATCGTCGGCGCGTCCTTGGCCGGCGAACCACCTCAAGCCTTGCCCGCGGGCAAAGACCTGCCTGGCACTCTGCAGTTCCACGGCCACTACCGACACCGAAGTCGCGGAGTCGAGATCGCGCAACCGGGCGAGCTGTGGGTCAACAAGACGCCCGATGGACGCATCGTGGCCCTGTCTTGAGACAGTCGCCGTCACCAGTCAGGGCCTCGTGGGACTCGGCCATCCGAGAAGGAAGGCTGGCCCGGAAATCTGATGCCGGGACGAGGGCACGGTTTTCCGGGCTGTGGTCGGTCGAATCGAGTTGCGCCCACTCTCGCCCGCATAGCGGACATCATTCGAAATCTGATCGCCCTGTGCACCGGCAGGGTGTGAAACATCGGGGCTAGCGGAGGATTCGGCGGCGATTCTGGGAGGAGAACACGCGGTAGAGGACCCAGACGGCGCCAGCCAGGAAGCCGAACACGATCAGGCCGGCAAACCACTTGAACCAGAGGGCCTGCTGCCGCAGCCGCTCATTCTCGGCTCTCGCCTCCTGCTGAAAGACGGTCAACTCTCGCTCGACCACCTCGGCCAACGCAGTCTCGTCGATCAGGGCGACGGTGAACCATGGCCCCAGTTTGCCCGCCAGAGTCGGCGGCAGCTTCTTCAGGTCCTCGGCCATGGCCCGTTTGAATCCGAGCGCCTGCCAGCCGGGCGCGGCTTCGCCATGAATCCAGAGCCTGCCCAAGCGCTGGTTGCGGGCCAGCATCTGCAAGCGCTGCCAGGCCGCGGACCGGACCGGATCGGCGATCTGCTGGGAATAGAACGCTTCGCTGTGGACCAGCCCCTGGCCGCCGCAGGCGCGCAATCCTACTGTTCCCGCGAGGACTCCGTCCGCACGCAAGACAAGTTGAAACTCCGTCAGATGGCGTTCGAGCTCGAGGGCGGGAAGCCGATTCACATCCCAGAGCCCCTTTAACGTCGGCAGGTCATCGAGCGTGGCGCGGCGCACCGTGAAATCGCGTGGATCCACGGCGTCCGAACCTACGCGGGCCGCGGTCAGGGGTAAAGCTTTATGGTGTTCGAGTCGTGACAAGAGCCATCGAGTCTGGCAGAGATACGGATCATGCATGATTTCAGGTACGTGGATGGGCATCTGCACTGCGAGGGATTGCCGGTTGAAAGACTCGCCCGAAAGTACGGCACACCCCTCTATGTCTACTCCCAGAAGACTCTCGAAGACCATTACGGACGCCTCGATGCGGCGTTGGCCCCACTGGACAGCGTCATCTGCTATGCCGTCAAGGCGAACTCGAACCTCGCCGTCTTGAGGACCTTCGCCGAGCTCGGATCGGGTTTCGACATCGTCAGCGCGGGCGAACTCGAGCGTGTCGTAGCGGCGGGCGGCAACCCGGCGCGATGCGTTTTTGCCGGTGTTGGGAAGACGGAGGCCGAAATCGCACTGGCCCTGCGCCGCGGGATTTACGCGTTCAACGTCGAGAGCGAGGCCGAGTTGGTGCGGATCGACCGGGTCGCGGCCCGGCTCAGGAAACAGGCGCCTGTGGCCGTGCGCGTCAACCCGAATATCGACGCCCAGACCCATGCCAAAATCACAACGGGCACCTACGAGAACAAGTTCGGGATCGCTTTCGAGAACGTTTTGCCGCTCTACCAGCGCGCCGCCCGGCTCAAGCACCTGCGGCTCCGGGGCATCCAGATGCACATCGGATCCCAACTGACCGAGGTGAAACCGTTCGAGTCGGCGGTGCGCCGGGTCGCGCCTCTGGCCGCCGCGCTGGCGGAGAAATACGGAATCGAGTTCTTCAGCATCGGCGGCGGGATTGGCATCGTCTACGAATCCGCTCTGGCGAGCGGCCAGCCCGACTGGTGGGCCACGCCTGCGGCCAAAGGACTGCTCACCCCCGCCACCTACGCATCGAAGCTCGTCCCCCTGTTGCGTCCGCTGGGCCTGAAGATCCTGGTCGAGCCCGGCCGGTTCCTCGTCGGCAACGCGGGCATCCTTGTCACTCGCATCGAATACGTGAAGCAGACAGGCGAGAAACGGTTTCTGATTGTCGACGCCGCCATGAACGACCTGGTGCGCCCGGCGTTCTACGACGCCTATCACGAGATCCTCCCGCTCCGCTGCCGGTGCGGAGTGCAGGCCTTGTTCGACGTGGTGGGACCGATCTGCGAGTCGGGCGATTTCTTCTGCCGCGACCGGCTCTTGCCGGCGGTGGACGAGGGCGAATACCTGGCGTTGTTCAGCGCCGGGGCCTACGGCGCGGTCATGGGCTCGAATTACAACAGCCGCCCGTTCCCCCCGGAGATCCTCGTCAGCGAGCGTCGAGCGGATTGCGTGCGTCGGCGTCAGCCTCTCGAACGCATCTGGGAAGGCGAGCGGGCCGCGTCCTGGCAGGCCCGGCCGGCCTCGGGCCGCCGTCGGCCGCGCTGAAAAGTCCTTCGCTCAACTCCGGCATTGAGCGGGAACGCACTCCCTGCTAAGCCAGACCCCGCCTGTGAGCAACATCGTCTACTTCGATCTCGAAACGCAGAAGTCCGCCGAGGAGGTCGGCGGCTGGAACAAGATCCGCGACATGCGGATGAGCGTCGGTGTCACCTTCAGCACCGCCCGGGGGACCTACCAGATCTACCCCGAATCCCGCGTCAACGACCTGATCGAGGAGTTGCGCCGGGCAGACCGTGTGGTCGGATTCAATATTTTGCGGTTCGACTACGAGGTCCTCGCCGGCCATTCTCCGTTCTTCGATCCATCCCAAATCCCCACGCTCGATATGCTGGTCGAGCTTCAGAAGACCCTGCCGCATCGGCTCTCGCTCGATTCGATCGCTACGGCCACTTTGGGCGTGGAAAAGACGAGCGACGGCATGCAGGCCATCCGGTGGTTTCGGGAAGGCAAGCTGATCGAGATTGCCGAATACTGCTGCTACGACGTGAAAATCACCAAGCTTGTCCACGAATACGGACAAACCCAGCACCACCTGGTTTTCAAGGACCGCTTCGGCAAAACCAAGAAGATCCCTGTGGACTGGTGAGGCGACGCCGTCTTCGCGCCTTGGGGCGGATCGGCTTCCACTGACGGTTTGAGACCTGAGAAGCGGCCCTGGCCTTAAACCTCTCCCTTCGTTTCGGGGGGTGCGGATTCGCGGCGGGCGGGTTCCGTGTGTTTGCGGTGTTGCTCGACCGAGCAACTGTCCGACATTCAGGTGCGGAGGCCGAATCGCGGCAACACCCACTTCATCAACACAAACCACGCGGCAACCACGCCGATCAAGTATAGCACGTCCATATCTCGTTTGGCCGTCAGACCCGGCCCGCAGGCTTCATCACGTCGTGACCGCCGCAAAGCGGAAGACTTCGAAACCCGAGCCAGTAGGGGCTACAGTGTCTCGAAACGGGAGAAATGCAAATGCCTCTGGCCCGCATAATCCATGGGTTGTGACTACGGCGAAGCCGAAGACTCGCTGATCCGGGGGTGCCGCGGCGGTGCATCGGATCGTTGTCGGCGTTGTGTCGCCCGGTGAGGGCACCGGGCCTCCAACGGATCGAGACTCCTGGTGTAGGCCGCGTGCCTTGCCTGCGCCGCAAAGCGCAACGGCGCGGTAGGCAGGCCCCACGCGGCGCAAACTCGATTCCCACCGGCAACTTCCAGATGCACTGGTGCCGCCGGTCTGCCGCTTTTTTGCCTTCATCCCGGGCCTGTCCTGGGGGATGATGCGCGGGTGATCGCGCTTTCATCCCAGGAAATCCGGGCGGCGGTGCGGCAGGCCTTGGCCGAAGATGTTGGGCAAGGCGATGCCACAACGCTGGCAACCGTCCCGGCCGGCGCCCGCGCCCAAGCGCATGTGGTTGCCCGCGAGCCGCTGGTGCTCGCCGGCTTGGGCATCGTCGGGGCGACTTTTCGGTGCCTCTCCCGCCGGATTCGCATCGAACCGCTCGCAGCCGACGGGGATCGCGTCGGGAAAGGCCAGCCGGTGATGCGCCTGGAAGGCCCCGCCCGGGCGCTGCTGACTGCCGAGCGGGTCGCCCTGAACTTCCTGCAGCGGCTTTCGGGCGTGGCGACGCTTGCCTCCCGCTACGTGGCCGCCATCGCCGGCACACGCGCGCGCATCCTGGATACCCGCAAGACCACGCCCGGATGGCGCCGCTTCGAGAAATACGCCGTCGCGTGCGGAGGCGGACTCAACCATCGCCAGGGACTCGACGATCTCGTGCTGATCAAGGACAACCACCTTGCCGCTCTGGCCGCCGAACAACCCAATCCCATCGCCGCCGCGGTCATGCGGGCTCGCCGGCGGTATCCGCGGCTCAAGGTCGAGGTCGAAGCCGACACCCTTGCCCAGGTCAAGCAGGCCGTGGATGCCGGCGCCGATATTGTCCTTCTCGATAACATGTCGCCGCGGCAGATGCGTCGCGCCCTGACTCTGGTCGCCGGCCGGGCCCTGACCGAGGCCAGCGGCGGCATCGACCTGGGGTCGGTGCGCGCCGTGGCCGCCACCGGGGTCGACTTCATCTCGGTTGGGGCGCTGACCCACTCGGCGCGGGCGGTCGATCTGGCGCTGGATTTCGCCGGCGCGCATCGGGATTCGAGGACGCGCTGCCGATGAACATCGACGCCGAGATTCTGACCGCGCTGCGCTGCTCCGGCGCCGGTTCCCTGTCCGGGGCCGAGCTGGCCCAGCGTCTGGGAGTCAGCCGCGCGGCCGTGTGGGCGCGCATCGAGGATTTGCGGGCGTTGGGCTACGAGATCACGGCCAGCCCGCACGGCGGCTACCGCCTCCTGAGCACGCCCGACGTTTTGCACGCGGATGATCTGCTGTCGCGCCTCGGCAAGCCTCGAGTGATCGGTCGCGACATCCGTGTCTTCCGCGAGACCACATCGACCAACGACATCATCGAAAAGCTCGCCCGCGACGGCGTCAAGGAAGGCGTCGTGGTGTTCGCCGAGTCTCAAACCAAAGGGCGCGGTCGCCTCGGGCGCCGTTGGGTCTCGCCCCGCGGGGCCGGACTCTGGTTCTCGATCCTGCTCCGTCCCGTGCTTCGTCCGCAGGAGGCCACTCAGCTCACGATCATGGCGGCCACCGCGCTGGCGCGCGCGATTCGGGAGCAGACCGATTTCACGCCGGAAGTGAAATGGCCCAACGACATCCTCGTGCGCGGACGCAAAGTGGCCGGCATCCTGACGGAACTCACCGCCGAACTCGATCGCGTCCGGCATGTCGTGCTCGGGATCGGGCTGGACGTGAACCAGGCGGCTGGCGACTTTCCGCCGGACCTGCGGCGCATCGCCACGTCGTTGCGCGCCGAAGCCGGCCGCCCCTTCGACCGGGCCGAATTGGCCGTCGCCATCCTGCGCGCGCTCGATCGCGATTACCTCCGGCTCAAGGAGGGGCAATTCGAAGCGCTCGCCGCCGAATGGGAGCAGCTCTGCACCACCCTGGGCCGCGATGTCACCGTCCTGCTCGGCTCCCGGCGCATTCGCGGACGCGCCGAATCGCTCGACTCCGAAGGCGCGCTGTTGGTGCGGACCGAGCACGGCCGCCTCGAACGGATTACGGGCGGCGACGTCACGCTCGCCAAATGATCCTCCTCCTCGACATCGGGAACACCCACACGCACCTGGGGCTCGCCACACCGCGGCGCATCGACCGAAGTCTTGACGTGGCGACATCCGGGTGGTTTGACGGCACTGCGGCCAGGGCTGCCGCCCGGTGGGTCGGGGCCCGCCCACTCGAAGGGGCCGCTCTCTGCAGCGTCGTGCCTCGCGCCACCCGGCGCGTGCGCCGCGCGCTGTCGGCCGCCTGGGGCATCGAACCCTTCGAGATCACGCATCGCACCGTGCATGGTCTGGGGATCGACTATCCCCATCCCGCATCGGTCGGGCCGGACCGCCTCGCCAACGCGGTGGCTGCGCGCCGCCGATATGGCGCCCCGGTGCTGATTCTCGATTTCGGCACGGCGGTCACCCTCGATGTTGTCAATGAGGCCGGCGACTACGTCGGCGGCGTCATCGCCCCGGGGTTGGCTGCCCTCACCGATTACCTCCACGAGAAGACCGCCTTGCTGCCGCGCGTTCGGATTCGCGAGGTGCGCAAGGCTATCGGACGCAGCACCGCCGAGGCCATGCGCATCGGTGCCGTGATCGGTTACCGCGGTCTGATCCGCACGCTGGTCGCCGAAGTGCGGCGCGAATTGGGCTGCTCCCGCCTGCCAGTCGTGGCCACCGGCGGCTACGCCCGGCTCATGGCGCGCAGCCTGCCGGAGATCATGGCGGTCGCGCCTCGCCTGACGCTCGAAGGCGTGCTGCAAGTCTGGCAGGCCCGCCTCACGCCTCGCACCCGACAGGCGCGTGGTGCCGCGTTGCCGCGCCGATGAACCCTGATCGCACGATCCGGAATCTGGCGCTCATCGGTTTCATGGGCACGGGCAAGTCGACCGTCGGCCACGCCGCCGCATATCAGCTCGGCTTCGACTTCGTCGACACGGATCGGCTCATCGAGGCGCGCGCGCACAAGTCCATCGCGGACATCTTCGCGCAGGAGGGCGAGGAGGTTTTTCGCGAACTCGAGCGCGAGGTGGTCGAGGATCTCGCCCGGTGCGACCGGACCGTGATTGCCACGGGGGGCGGCCTCGGAGCCAATCTCGATCACCTGGCCAGCCTCAAACGCCACGCCCTTGTCGTCTGCCTCTGGACAACCGCCGACGTGATCTGGGAACGCGTCCGCCACCATTCCCATCGCCCGCTCCTCCAAGTCCCCAATCCCCGGGCGCATATCCGCGAACTCCTCGCCCGACGCGAGCCGTTCTACCGGCAGGCCGACGTCCTCGTGAACACCGGCCCGCGTCAGCTCCGTGACGTGATCCGCCACGTCCTCCGCGAATTCGCCTCAGCCAGGCGCTCGGCCCGGCGCAGATGAAGGTTGCTCTCCGCCAGCGTGCCCGCCAGCTCGGGTTCGACGCCTGCCGCGTCACCGGCGCCGATCCGCCCCCGTATGCCCCCCGATTCAAAGCCTGGCTCGAGGCCGGTCGGCACGGGACGATGGCCTATCTGGTCCGGACCGCCCCCCAACGCGCCGATCCCCGGATCCTCCTGCCCGGAGCCCGCAGCGTCGTCACACTCGCGGCGAGTTACTGGCAGGCCCCGGACCCGCCACCCGCCCAGCCGCCATCGCAACTCCGCGGCTTCGTCGCCCGCTACGCGCGCTACGCCGATTACCATGGCGTCCTCGTCCAACGCATCGAGCAACTGGCGGCCTTCATCGCCACGCTCGACGACCCCGCTCCCCGCTCGATGGGCTGCATCGATGCCGGCCCCGTGCTCGAACGGGATCTGGCGCAGCGGGCTGGAATCGGCTTCGTTGGCAAGCACACCAACCTCGTCAGCCGCCAGCTCGGCAACTGGTTCTTTCTGGCCGAGATTCTCACCACGCTTGAACTCGAGCCGGACCCGCCCCAGGCCAATCGCTGCGGTTCCTGCGCGCGCTGTCTCGAAGCCTGCCCCACGCGCGCCTTGATCGCCCCGTTCGAGGTCGATGCCCGGCTCTGTATCGCGTATTTGACCATCGAACTCAAAGGCCCGATTCCCGTCGAGCTGCGTCCCGCCGTCGGGAACCGCATCTTCGGCTGCGACGACTGCCTGTCGGTGTGTCCCTGGAACCGCTTTGCCCAAGCCGGATGTCTGATGCGCAAGCACGCTCGCCCCGATCTGGCTGAACCCGATCTCCTCGAGTTGCTCCGGCTCGATGACTCCGAATTCCGATGCCGCTTCGCCGACACGCCTCTCGCGCGAACGAAGCGGCGCGGCCTTCTGCGCAACGTCTGCGTCGCCCTTGGCAACATTGGAACCGCAGTTGCTCTCCCCGCACTCGAATGCGCCGCGCGCGATCCCGAACCTCTCATCGCCGAACACGCCTCCTGGGCCCTCACGCGCATCCAACAACGCCAGACACCCCGTCTATTCACACGGCAGTCAGACTTCGCAAGATGACTGCCAACCAGCCCGGTTACGGTTCCTCGCGCAGCGTGTGAAAGAATCGCACTAAGGGTCTGTGCAAAAATTAATTCCGGTTTTGCTGGAGGGGATTTGGCTCGCTGGCGAGGCGCGACGAGGGAGCATACCCGAAGCGGTCTGTGACCGAGGAGCAACGAAGCCAGCGAGCCAAAGCCCCCCAGCCCTGCGGGGCGGGGCGGCACCGGGCCATCTGCTTCGTTCCTCGGTCAGTCGAGTATCTCTGCGGATACACTCCCTCCCTCGAGCCTCGCATCTGGCCCGGTGGCACTCCCGCCAAAACCGGAAGTAATTTTTGCACAGACCCTAAGGGACGATCGGCTGGCTCGCGCCCCAACCGGGTCCGCAGACCACAGCGTTGAGGAAGATCCTCAGCGGGCCGCGGGTCGCGCCGCGGAAAGTCGGCGAAGTCGAGAACAGAATCACCTGGCCGCGCCCAAGACGCTCCCGGGTGACGCAGGCGGAGTTGGCGAGGCGATGGGCCGCCTCGGGCCAGAGCAAGCCGCTCATGCGGAGATAGGTCTCCGTGTCGGGCGGTGGCGCGCACCAGCCGAGTCGGGCCGGCTCTTTCTTGTCTTTTTTGTCGATGTCTTTCGTTGCGCTGGCTTGCGGATCAGACGGATCAGACGGATCAGACCGACTCCGTCTCTCCCCAGCCCCGGCGGCCGCGGACGCGTTCTTCACAGGGCTGGCCGCCACCCAGTGACCGTACCGCACGGGGGCTTCGACGCCCTCGGCTGCCATCAGGACCGGTTGTGTGTCCGCCAGAATCGGCAGCATCTCGCCGCAACCGGCTGTGAGCCAGTGGTCGGTGTCCACCCTGGCGGCGAGAAAGGCCCCCTGAGGCATGAAGAGCGTCTGCCAAGCCTCGCGTTTCTTCAGTTCCTTTTCATCCGGATGCGCCCCGTTGACCGTCTGCCAAGGGTACTCGAGATCGGGCTTGGCCACGTGCCGCCAGATCTTGTCCAGAGGCGGGACAACGCCGGTCCACCCCTCCCATTCGCGCAGAATCGCCAATTCGTACTCGGGAATCCTGTCGAGGACATCGCCCAAAAGTCTGGCTTTGCTGAACTCGGCTTTCGGGGCGACAAAGGCGTTGACCGAGGCCGCGACGGCGATCAGCGTCCCGCCCCCGCGCACCCACTCCTTCAGACCGTCGAGCAGACCCGTCGGCAGGGCGGACCACGTTTCCGGAACAACCAGGACATTGTAGCGGGAGAGGTCGCCGGGGTTGCCATCGATCTCGAGGTGGCTGTGGCGAATCCCGAGGTGCTGGTCAATCGCCTGCCAGATCGAGCCGTAGTCGGTCGAACTGAATCGGCCCCGCGCCAGCACGCCAATGCGCGGCCGTTCGAGGCGGCGGAAGTGGCGGCCGCCGAGATCCGGAAGATCGCCCTCGCCCAGGCCGGTTGTGAGCCCCACGGCCGGGAGGCCCAGTTCCACGGCCGTGCGCTCGATCATCTCGCGCCAGTTGCCAGCGAAGTCGCGGTTGTCCAGTCGAGTCAGAACGATCGAACCGCGGGCGAAATCGCGGTCGTCCAAGCGAAACAACTTGTCGGATGCGCGGACCTCGATGCCCCGCTCCATCAGGCGGGCGGCGGCGGTCACCGCGTGATCGTCGGCCCCGTCGAAGACGAACGCGACCGGGGCATCGACCTCCCCGAGGATGGGGGCGGGCTTCGATGGTGAATCCAATGGCTTCGCGCCTTCGGGCAGGTCGGTCGGGAGCGTGAACGCTTCGAGCCCGAACAGCATGGTCAGATTCCACGCCGTGGTGTCGTAGATACGGGACCGGCCAAAACGCAGAAGCTCCTTGCGCTCCTCGGCGAGGGTCTCGGGTTTGAAGCGCGGATCGAATTCGAGCAGGGCGCTCACAAGATGGGCCAGCGGTTGGCGATTGGGGATTAGCAGCGTTCCGGCAGGCAGCGCACAATTCTGCCGTTCCCGCCCCAACTGATCCAGGGCGCGCGGCGCGCTGATTTCGGCGGTCGCCTGGTGCAGTTCGATGCCTTGGAGCCGGAGCAGATCGACGAGAGCCGCCAGTCGGCTCTGGTTGGCGGTGGGCAGGATGGCGAACGTGCGCTGGCCGTACGGGCCGCCGGGATCCAGCGCCGCCTTGCGGGTCTGGTAAAGGTACTCGCGGAGCTGCCGGCCATTGCGTTCGAGGGTTCCCAGGTTGGCCATCGCCCCCACGATGTGGTGGTGAACGGATTCCCTGTAACTGAGAAGGCGTCCGCCGGGGCGACGCACCCCGTCCTCCGCCACGCGCGCCTGTTCGTAGAGGATTCCCACGGCGCCACGGCACGAACTCCAGCCGTCGGAATACCCCGGATACCACTCCTCATGCCACTCGCCCGTGTAGTAGAGGAATGGAATGCGATCCATCGCGCGGGCTTGTTCCCGGGCAAAGAGGAGTCCCCATTCCGCCCGGCCCGCGGGGATGTTGGGGTTGACGGGCTCGCGTGGGGGCGAGAACAGGTGGGTCGCCTGCGATCCCATGCCATGGGCGTCCACAAACAACTGGGGATTCCAGCGGCTGACCTCGCGAATCCGTCCGCGGGTCTCGGGGTGCACCCCCAGGGCCCAATCCCGGTTCAGGTCGAACAGATAGTGGTTCCCGCGTCCGTAGGGCCAGTATCCTTCGTGGACCAGCGATTGGTCGTCGAGGTTCGGCAGGGCGCCGCGGTGTTCGGCGATCATCTTCACGAACCGATCGCGCCCGTCCGGATTCATCAGCGGATCGATGATGATCACCAGGTTGGCCAGCAGTTGGGCTGTCCTCGAGTCCTCCGCCGCCACCAGGTGATAAGCGAGCGCCAACGCGGCGTCCGAGCCCTCGGTTTCGTCGCCGTGAATCGTGTGCGCGAGCCAGGCAACTGCCGGCAGGGCGTCGATCAAGGCGCGCGCGTCCACCTCGCTGAGCCCGCGCGGATCGCCAAGACGAGCCAAGCCCGATTGGATCTGGTCGAGCCGGGCCAGGTTGGCGGGGGCCGTAACCAGCAAGTAATGGAGCGGGCGGTTCTCGTGGCTGCGGGCGTACTCGACCAGGCGCGTCCGATCGAGCGCAACAGCATTCCAGGCTTTAAGGCAGCGTTCGATTTCAGCGGCGGTGCTGGCGCGTTCCCCGGCGTCAAAACCAATCAGGCTCTCCTGGGTGGGCACGTCAGCCCGGTAGGTCGCGCCGGGGAAAAAGGCGTTGGTGTAAGCCAGGCCAGAAACCGGGACCGGGGGGAGGCCGGCCGCGGGGCGATCGTGTTGGCCCAAGGCGGTCAACATCAGGCCGAGGGCCAGGCAACCGGCAAAACGATGGACATGAGTAACGAGCGAACGCTCGAGGTCTAAGCGAAGGCGAGTCATCGGAGCCATCATGGCGAACCAGCGTCTCCGCCGCCACTCGAAAGTCAGCCGCGCCCGGCCCTGCCGCCGGCGCAAGGAAAGGACGAGCATGGCGCATGCGGTCCGATCAGTCCTCTTCGGAGGGGATCACTTGCCACTCGTGGACTCCCGCGGCCCACTGTTCCTGGAGTTGAACGACGAGGCGCAGCGCGGTGGTCGTGACCGGCGTGAAGCTGACGGCGCACCAGGCATCGAGTTTGATCGGGTATTCCGAGACCCCGGCCACAGGCTTCCACTGCTCGCCATCGAGGTGTTCGATCCGCCACGAGGCGGGAATCCGGCAGGCGCCGCGTCCCGTGTCGTCGAACCAGTAGACGCGGGCGCCAGCGACGCTGACCGGCTGTTTCCATGTGTACTCGACCCATTCGGTTTGGTTTTTGTGGGGCCACCAATGGCAAAGGGCCGGCGGCTGTTCGTCGGATTTCTTCGGCTCGAGTCCGTCATTGATCCCCTGCGGCTGGCTGTTGCTGTTGGCGAACGAGACGGTGACGGCAGCCTGGGTCTCGAGTCCGCCGGCGAGAGGCACGGGCGGGACGATTGGAAGCCAGACCCGCATCGCGCCGGCAGCCCGGTTGTCCCAGGCGAAGTACGGGATTGCGGTGACCGGCACACGTCGGGTCGGCACAGAGGGCTGGTAGAGTTGGCCGGTCCAGACCCGATCCGGGGCGATCTCGCCCGCGCCCTGCAGCCCGACAACCCCCCCCGGGAGGTGCGGGGCACGGGCGGTTGCCAGTTCGGCGGAGACGGGGACGCAAATCGAGGCGAGCGACTCGGTCTGATCGCAGGCCTCGAAGCAATAGACCAGCGGTCCCCGCTGGAGGGCAACCAGGCCCCGGTTTTCCTTCACCAGCGGATGCGCCACCATGCGCTGGACGGGCATCGGCAGGTTCAGATCGACCGTGTCGCCGGTCCGCCACTCGCGCGCCAAAACGGCATAGCCCCTCTCGATGGTCAAGGGCGTCACCGGCTGCTGATTGACCGCAACGGTTGCACCCTCGCACCATCCTGGGACCCGCAGCCGCAGCTCGAAGCGGCAGGGCGAAGGGAGCTCCGGACGCAGCGTGACCCGCCCTTCCCACGGATACTCGGTCGCCACTTCGAGTTTGACCGGGCTGCCCCCGACGGTCGCTTTGGCGGATCCCTGAATGTAGAGATTCACCCAGAGCGACTGATCGGACGCGGCATAGGCATAGCCGCCCAGTGAGGCCAACGTCCGGGCCACATTCGGCGGGCAACAGGCGCAACCGAACCACGGTGATCGGTGGTGGGCGCCGGAGCTGGCGAGAGGATTGACGTAGAAAAAGAGGGTCCCATCGAGCGAGACCCCTGCCAACACGCCGTTGTAGAGCGAGCGCTCGAAAACATCGGCGTAGCGGGCGTCGCCATAAAGCAGGGCCAACCGATGATTCCACTGCGCCAGTGCCACCGATGCACAGGTCTCCTGGTACGCCGTCGCGTTGGGCAGGTCGTAGTCGGTGGTGAACCCTTCGTTGTGACTCGAAGGGCCAATGCCGCCGGTCAGGTACATGTTCTTCTGGCTTGTGTTGCGCCAGACGCGCCCCAGCATGCGCAGGAGACCCGGATCCGATGTCTCGGCGGCCACATCGGTGGCGCCGCTCATGAGGTAGGCCGCCCGGACGGCGTGGCCCTTGATGTTCCGGTGTTCGAGGATCGGCACGTCATCCTGCCAGTATGTGCCGTCATAGCGGTCGAGGGGCGTCTGATGTTCCTCGGCAAAAAAGCGCCGTCCGCGGTTCTCGACGAAAAACCTGGCGAGATTGAAATAGCGGCGCTCTCCCGTCACGCGCCAGAGCTTGACCAGCGCGAGCTCGATTTCAGGATGGCCCGGGTATCCCATCCGTTTGCCCGGGCCCTCTCCGAACAGGCCATCGATGTGATCCGCGAATCGGATGGCGACATCGAGCAGGTCGCGCTTGCCGGTGGCCTGGAAATGGGCGACGGCGGCCTCGAACAGGTGGCCGGCGCAGTACAACTCGTGCCAATCCCGCAGATTCGCCCACCGGCGATCCGGCTCCTTCACCGTGAAATACGTGTTGAGATAACCGTCCGGTTGCTGGGCCGCGGCAATGGCGGCGATGATGCCGTCGAGCCGCCGCGCCAATTCGGGGTCGGGGTCCGTGGCCAGGGAACAGGACGCGGCTTCGAGTGCCTTGTAAAGGTCCGAGTCCATGAACACGGGGCCCGTGTACCCGTTCGTCGCCCCGGCGCCCGCCAGTTCGAAGTTCCGGAGATTGCCGGATTTCTCGAGCATGGCCAGGTTGACGGGGATCGAGGCAAGGCGGTTGGTCGCACGCCGCGGCGCCCAGAACGCGTCGGCAATGACAACGTCGGTGAACGGCACGGCGCGCAGTTTCGGCAGGGGGACGGCGTCGCCCGCCGCGATCGGCCGGGCCAATGGCCCGGCAAGCATCAGGCCGGCACACAAGGCGAGAAAGCAACGGTCAGCGATCGGATTCATGAATTCAGTCGGCAACAACACGGCTGGTGATTGTCGGCGGCATCGGTAGAATGCTCGCCGGGGAGCGTCAAGCAGATTCGCCGATTGCTTTTGCGTTTGACCGTCGGCTTGCGCGGCGGGTACGTTGCCCCCTTGCTTTGACCTATGTTTGCCACGATTCGTAAACATCAGACCTGGCTGTGGGGCTTCATTATCGCCGCAGTCATCGTCAGCTTTGTCATTTATTTCACGCCCACAGCCGGACAGGGCCGCGGGGGAGGCGGCGGGCGATCCCAGTTCGGGACGCTCAACGGCCGCCCGATCTCCCGACAGCAGTACATTGACGCCTTCGGCGATGTCCGCCTCTCCTACTTCCTCAGGTTCGGCTCATGGCCGGACGATGCGGATGCCCGGCGGATGGGCTTCAACGTCGGACAGGAGACGCAGAACCGCCTGGTCTTGATCGACCGGCTCGATGCCCTGAACATCCAGGTGAGCGAATCGGCGGTGGCCCAGTGGATCATCGACAATTTCGGTGGCGACCAACCGGCCACAGCCAAGGCGAAATACGACAACTTCGTCGCCGAACTCCGCCAACGCCACGGGGTGTCCGAAGAGGCTCTCCAGGGCTTCATCCGCCGCGACATCGGCATCAACCACCTGGCCGAGGTTGCAGGACTCCCGGGCAAACTCATCACGCCGCGCCAGGCAACCGAGCTGTTTCAGGAGGAAAACGAGAAGATCGTCGCGGAGGCTGTGGTCTTTCCTGCGTCAAATCACATCGCCAGCGTCCAGTTGGATCCCGCGGCCATCGGCCAGTTCTACTCGAACCGATTGAGCGTCTATCGCACGCCTGACCGCGTCCAGTTGCACTATCTCCGCTTCGACGTGACGAATTACCTGGCGCAGGCCGATGCCGCCCTGGCCCGGCGCACAAACCTGGCCGCCGAAATCGAGCGCATCTACCTGTCGAGCAATCCTAACGCCTTCGTCGGCACCAACGGCCAGGTCATGGCACCCGAGGCGGCCAAGGAACGAATCCGCAGCCAGACCCAGCGCCAGCAAGCCCTCGCTGAGGCCCACAAGGCCGCCGCCCTCTTTGCCACCGCGTTCGAGACGATGACCAATCTGACCGCCGACATCTTCGTCGCCCAGGCGGCCGAAAAGGGGCTGGTCACGGCCGTCACCGAACCCTTCGCCGAGACCGAGTCCCCGCAAGGGCTTCGAGTGCGCGAGAATTTCGTCAGCATGGCTTTCAAGCTGACATCCGACGCCCCCGTCTCACTCTCCCCGATCCGCGGCGAAGACGCCGTCTACCTGATTGCGCTCAAGCAACGTGTGCCGAGCCAGGTCCCCGCGTTGGAAGACATTCGGACACGCGTCGAGCAGGAGTTCAGCCAGGACCAGGCCGTGCGGCTCGCCCGGGAGGCCTGCACCAATTTCGTGAATCAACTGACCAATGGGTTGGCCCAAGGCAAGACCTGGGCGGCCATCCACGCCGAGGCGGGCTTGACTCCCATCGCCCTGCCCAAGTTCGGAGTCGCCTCGGGTCCGGTGCCCGATTGGGACCGTCGCGTCGATCTGAACCAGGCGCGCCGGGCGGTACGCACGCTCGAAGCCGGCAAGCCAACCGACGTGATCAGCACACGCGATGGCGGTCTGGTCCTGTATGTCAAGGAACGGGTGCCAGTCACCGACGCTGAACTCAAGGAGGAGCTGCCCGGATACCTGGCCAAGCTGCGGCAAACCTCCGAATACCAGGCTTTCAACGACTGGTTCCGCAAACAGGTCGAACAGAGTCGCATCGATACCGGCTTGGCCAAAGAGGAGACGGATTAGCCGTCTCGCATGACCAGTCCAATCAAGCTCTCATCGCGGCCTGCCCACGGGTACTGGGAAATCCCGGTCCTCTTCGAAGACGATTCCCTGCTGGCGCTCCACAAACCGGCCGGACTCCTCACCTCGCCCGACCGGAGTGAACCGGACCGCCCCAATCTGATGGCCCTGCTTCATGCAGGCATTCGAGCAGGCGCTCCATGGGCAAGAACGCGCGGCCTCGGCTACCTCGCCCAGGCGGATCGGCTCGACGCCGAAACGTCCGGCGTTCTGCTCCTCGCGAAGAGCAAGCAGGTTCTGATCACACTGGCCAATCACTTGGGCAGCGGAACGCCGGCCAAGAGCTTCCTCGCCCTGGTGCAGCGCTCCCCAGCGAAGGCGGCGTTCGATATCGTCGCCAAGCTGGCTCCCGATCCTCGCCAGCCGGGGCGGTTGCGCGTCGACGCCCAGCGAGGCAAGAAATCGCTCACGGCCTGCCAGGTCGAGGAATCGTTTGCGGGTTACACTCTCTTGCGGTGCCGCCCACACACTCACCGCAGCCATCAGATCCGCGCGCATCTGCGGTCGCAACGCCTCCCTATCGTCGGCGATTCACTCTACGGCGGCCAACCGCTCTGGCTCTCGCGCCTCAAGCGCGCCTATCGATTGAAAGCAGGCCGCCAGGAGCGTCCGCTCATGGGACGCGTGGCGCTGCACGCGGCAAGCCTCAATCTCCCTCATCCTGTGACCGGGGAAAACATCGAGATTGTCTCTCCCTGGCCCAAGGACCTCCGTGTCGCCGTGAAGTACCTGCGCCAGTTCGCGCCCGCGGCCTGAACTCTGCTCCCCGCCCCCCCCCGGGTCCGGATCCGACATCGGCAACAGCACAGACGCCGGGTCAGGCGACCCGGCCTGGAGAGGCTTGTAGGCCGCGTGCCCACACGCGGCGCGACTTCTGACGTTGTGCCAAGCCCGCATTTCTCACCAACTTTTGATGTCATCTGACCGGTCACCGTGACATTTCACCTGAAATGCGGGCTAGAGAGCGCGCCTTTGCCGGCGCGGCCCCGAACCACTCGCGGAGGGAGAGGCAGCGGCCGTGCTGCCCGTTCCTTTCCTGCTTTTTCTCTCGATTCGCCCAGTTCGCCTCTGCTAGAAGCAGGCTGTTGAGTCAATCACTTAGTACTGAAACCAATGAAACTGCCAAAACTCAGAATCACCTGGGCCGCTCTGTTGACCGCGGCGGCCGTCGTGTCCGCCCGCGCGGATTACCCCGGCACCGTCCTCTCACAGGGCCCCGCTGCGTATTACCGACTGAACGAAACCACGGCCCCACCGCCTCTCACGCTCCAGGCAGTGAACATCGGCAGCGTCGGTGCCGCCGGCAACGGCGAGTTCCGCAACGGCGTCGAACGGGCTGTGGCCGGCGCCATTGTCAGCGATCCGTCGAACCTCGCCGTCCACATGCCGGGCGCCGACGGCAACCGTGTGCGCATCCCGTGGAACGAAGCGTGGAATTCAGAGACTGCCATCACCGTCGAGTTCTGGGCCAAACCGGGCCAAACCAACGCGCTCCAGTGCCCGGCGGCCTCGGTCGAGTTCATCACGGGCCCACCGGCCCAGCGCAACGGCTGGCTCTTTTACCAAGGCGATACGACCCTCACGGGCGGCAACGGCTGGCTCTTCCGCTATTACAATAACAGCAGCTTGACCGGCGTCAGCGGCGCGGCCGTCACCATGGATTTGAGCACCGACCAGTGGTACCACGTCGTCGGGGTCTACGACGGCACGAATATCAAGATCTACGTGAACGGCGTCGAGCGCGCGACCACTGTATTCACTTCCACTCCTCGCGGCAACGCGAACGCCGAGATCCCCCTGACCTTCGGTGCCCGGGGCGATGGCGCCGCCGGTTACTGGAACTACCGGGGCAGCATCGATGAAGCCGCCGTCTACACCACCGCCCTGTCCCCGGAACGAATCCTCGCCCACTACGAGGCCGGCATCGCCGCCGCCCCCGCCACACCCTACCAGCAGGTCGTCCAGGGTGACGCGCCCACAGGCTATTGGCGGTTGAGCGAGGCCGGCGACGCCTTCGCGGTCAATGCGGGCACGCTCGGCAGCGTCGCCGACGCCAGAATCATCGCCCCCACCACCGTCGCCGTAGCCGGACCGACCGGCCCCGGTTTCGAAGTGGGCAACAAGGCCTTTCAGTTCACGACCGGCGGTTTTGTCCAGGCCCCCCCTCTCGATTTGAACACCAACGGCGTGACCATTACGTGCTGGGCCAAGCCCAACGGGGCGCAGGCCGAGCACGCCGGCATTGTCTTCCACCGCGCCCGCCTGGCCACTGGCGCCAGCGGCACCACAGCCGGCCTCAAGATGGACGCCGTCGCCGGCCTGAACCTCAGCTACAACTGGGACGGCGACATGGCCACCTACAACTGGAACAGCGAGCTGGCCCTGACCGACGGCGAGTGGAACTTCGTCGCCCTCATCGTCCATCCCAGCAAGGCCGTTCTCTTCGTCCCCAGCAACCCGAACTACCTCCCCATCACGCGGCAGGGCTACGACATCAATCATGCCGTGCTCGAATTCGAGGGGAGCACCTATATCGGCATGGACCCCATGACCGACAACACCACAACCGCACGCAAATTCGTCGGCGCAGTCGACGAGGTCGCAATCTTCGACCGCGCCCTCTCGATCGGCGAGACCTACACCCAGTACGCCGCTGCCGTCGGCAGCCTCGCTCCCAAGATCTTCGTCGACCCCGCGGCCCCGGTCGACCCGGTCTATGCCGGTGATTCCGTGACCCTGACCGTGGATGCCGGCGGCACGCCGGACCTGACGTTCGTCTGGCGCAAGAACGGCACGCCCATCCCCGGCGCGACCTCGAGTGCACTCACCATCCCCAGCCTCGCCGCGTCGGACGCCGGCGACTACACCGTGGCTGTCAATAACAGCTTCGGCCAGGCCGTCAGCGCTCCCGCCAGCCTCTACGTCCTCAACCAGGAAACGCCGAGTCTCTTCAAGGACATCGCCGTTGCCAACCGCACGCTCTACCCGGGCGGATCGATCAAGCTCAGCGTGGTCGCCATGGGTGGCGGCCTGACCTACACCTGGAAGAAGAATGGCACCCCGATCGCCGACGCCACCGGCCCCGAGCTGATTCTGTCCAACATCACCGCGGACGCCGCCGGCACCTACCTCGTCACGGTGAGCAACGCCGCCGGCACCACCGACAGCGCCTCGACCACCATCGCCATCGCCGCCCCGGCGGCCGGCTCCTACGAGGCTGAGGTCGCCGCGGACGCGCCCCGCGCCTGGTTCCGCATGGACGATCCCGCTGACGCGGAGCTCATGCTCGATGCCACGGGCCGTTTCGACGGGTATTACACCAATCGGCTCGGGACACCGGTGACGCTCGGCGCCCCGGGAGCCCTGGCGGGCAGCGACAATCAGGCCGCTACCTTCCTCCACACCGACCAAGCCTGGGGCGAAGCCTATCCGCCCCCGGTCGCCATGGGCGATTACACCTATGAATGCTGGGTCCGAACCGATGACACAACCACCCTCCTTTCCCCGTTGTCCTCGTTCCGGAGCCAATACGGAGTGGTGCTTTGGAAAGACGCCGCCAACTGGCGCAGCGGCGATGGCTACGGCGACCTCGATGTCGGAGTCAATGTGCGTTCCTCCGCCGTGGGCGGCGCCCAGCCCGGCAAATGGATGCACTTCGTGATCACCTACTCGAGTGCAGGAGCCCACCGCACCTATCTCAACGGCGTTTGGGACGGCAACGCGTACATCGATCACTCGCGCAATCGCAATACCCCCCTGCGCATCGGCGCTTACGATCCCGTCGTCGGCGGCGAGAATGTGTTCTGGACTGGCGAGATCGACGAGGTGGCGGTTTACGACAAGGCCCTCTCCGAGGAGCGCATCCTCGCTCACTACCAGGCGGCCCTCTATCCGAGCACCAAACCGTTCTTTGTCCGCGAACCGGTGACCGAGGCCGTGCTCCCGTCCGCCAGCGTGACCTTCGAAGCCCAGGCCGACGGCAGCTTCCCGATCGCCTACCAGTGGTTCAAGAATGGCACGGCGATCGAGGGCGCTACCACCGCCGCCTATACCGTCACCGCATCGGGCACTCCCAGCGGCCCCGACGAATACTACGTCCGCGCCAGCAACCCGATCGGCGAAGCCCTCAGCCGAATCGCCACCCTCACCGTCCTGCCGCCTGAACCGGCCTCGTGGAACGCCACCGATGGCCTGGTTCTCCACATGAAGTTCGACGGCGACACCAAGGACGCTTCCGGCCGCAACAACGACGGAACCTCCGTCGGCGCCCCGGCGATGGTGGCCGGCCTGATCGGCCAGGCCTTGCACTACAACACCGACACCGACACCTCCACGTACAACTACGTCCAGCTCGGCGCTCCCGCCGACCTGCGGTTTGGCACGGACGTCGACTTCTCCGTGGCCTACTGGGTGCGAATGCCGCAGGGGGCGCTCCCTGGGGACCTCCCGGTCCTGTGCAGCGCCACCAACTCCTACGGCAACCCCGGCCTCACCTTCGCGCCCTCGTATGAACTGGGCGGCTGGTCCTTCAGCCTGAATGGTATCGCCCAGGTCTACGGACCCGACGGAAGCATCAATGATGGCAACTGGCATCACCTGGTCCACGCCGTCAACCGCAAGGGCAACGTGGTCACCTACCTCAACGGCGTGCAGGTCGACACCCGCTCCGCATCCACTCTGGGGAGTGTCGATACCACCGGCGGGGTCTTCAACATCGGACAGGATCCCACGGGCGAGTACGCCGAAACCGGCGAGGCGGACGTCGACGATCTCGGTGTCTGGCGCCGGACGCTGACTGCTTACGATGCCTACGCCATCCACTACGTCGGGCGAACCCACGGTTCATCCTTCGATTCCGCCACCGGAGCCACGCTCGCGATCGGGATCGTCGAGGGCAAACCGCAGATCTCGTGGGAAGGCAGCGGCACCGTCGAGCAGGCGGACAGCCTCCTCGGCCCCTGGACCTCGGTCCCGGGAGCA
Organism: Verrucomicrobiota bacterium; assembly: GCA_022710935.1. Taxonomy (GTDB): domain Bacteria; phylum Verrucomicrobiota; class Verrucomicrobiia; order Limisphaerales; family J093; genus MWFF01. The sequence continues at coordinate 5,943 of JAKLFY010000028.1, read as the reverse complement.
ACCTCGCCTTACATGGTCGAGCCCGTGGGCACCGGCAAGTTCTTCCGCGTGAAGCGCTAGAACTCTCGCCCTCCCGTTTCCAACCAAGGCGGCCCTGAAACACTCGGGGCCGCCTTTCTGTTGCCAGATCCATCGAGTTGCCTCGCCCGGCCTCAGACCTCAATACAACCGCCTCGAGAAACCCGAAGACAGCCCGAGTTCAATCCTCGGGTTCTTCGCTCCCCCAGCCAGGCGCGCCCCGGACCAAATCCAGTTCTCCTCCGCATGAACCTCATCTCCCGGAGAGCCGATCCTTCTCGGAGAGCCCATCCCGCAGTCGCGGGAGAGGCCCTGATTGATGACGATGGTCGTCTCGAGTCCATGAAACTGACGGCTAGTCCGCCGTCACAGCCGTGAGCGCAATCAGGACAGGCACACCCCGGCCCCGGTCGTCGCCGTAGACCAAATCCACCGATGCGATCCCGACCTCCGCGCGCGGGTTGTTCCACTGCTTCGCGTAGAGGACCGCACTGTCATCGGAGTCATCGAACCGCGCCGTCCACGCAATGTGCGCGCCGGGGATCGCCCTGGGCTCGCGCTGCACAAAATGGTCGACATCCACCTCGGCGTGCACGGGCACCACGGCGGTTTCACCGTCCTCGTAACGAATCACGTACCGACACAGTTCAAACCGCCGTTTCTCCTCCCGCTCGCGATCGTTCAGGCGGCGGTCCAGCCGGGCGGCGTGGAGGAAGAAGAGCGCGTCGGCCTTCGCATGCACGGGGATTCCGGTGATTGCATTTGGCAGGTTGCCCGGCACACCCTCGCCCCCCAGCATGAGCACCTGGGGCACCGGCGACGTCGGCATCTCATGGATGTTGAATCTCACCCCGCAAAACTCATGCTCTCCCGCCGGCAGGGCCTTGAGCGTGTGTCGCCGGTCGCCGAACCAGCCGCGTTCGTCCTTGTACGTGGTCGCCTTGGTGTGGATGTCGATAGGCGCGCACACCACCTTTGCGCCGGCAATCACGGCCTTGCCGCCGGCAAAGGGCGCTTTCAGATTGCGCAAAACAGCGGCCAGGATCGCGCGCTTCTTGGCCCGGTTCGCAGGCACCGACTCGCTCTCCTGGAACTTCAGGTTGCACAACACGACTCCGCCCTCGCCCTTGGCATAGTGGACCAAGCCGCCCAGATTGAGCATCGGCTTCACCGTGGCGCGCCAGGCCTCCGAGCGCTGCGCCTTCAGACCGATATTGTCGATTCCGATCAGCGGGCGCTTGCCCGGGTCGGAGAGCCAACTCACCAGTTGCAGCGTCACCCGACGCGCCCGACGCGGCGGCTCGACGCGAAAGGTCTGTGCGGCGCCGCTGGAATCGATCTCGTACTCGACGCGATCCTTGCCATCGAAAAGAAGTGCGATCTTCGTCGTCGCGTTGTAGTTCAACGACGCGTCGTGCGTGTACTCGACGATGGTCTCCTCCCGGGGCAAATCGAGGTTGATCGCGTACGGTTGCCCGTCTTTCGGAAACTCGAAGTCGATGATCAAAGGCCAGCCATCGGATCCGACGAACCCATTGACGATGTTGTCGTAGCTGGGGAAATCGCTCTTCGCAAAAGACGCGATATCCTCCAGGTCCACAACATGGCTGAACACGTCCGAAGCGACATACTCGTCGGCGGTCCAGCCAAAAATCCGATTGCCCGAAAGCATCACAATGTCGCCCGTGGTCAGTCCGGCGGTGAGCGGATGGCGCACGGGCGGGAAGGTGATGCGCTCGCGTTTGAAGGGCCGGATCGTGTGCTCGACACCCACGATCCGGTTGAAGTCTCCAAGCCCTTCCGGGGTAAGCCCGCACAACACGACTGTGCCGCCCCGCTGCCAGAAGCGATCGAGCGCATCGAGATGCCCGGCGAGCGTTTTCAGATGCGCGGGCGTGGCCGATACGACCGCGATTGTCTTGTCGGGGGCCTGAATCGCCGCCAGGGCGTCGCTGACCTTCGTCGATTGAAGACCCACTCCATCGAGAGCGCTGCCCAGTTCCGCGTCGTCGATCGCCACCGCCACGCCCGCAAACTCGAGCCTGTAGGCCGCACCCCACCGAATCAGATTCAGCAGGAGGTGTTGGGCCACGGGATTCGACTCAAGCTTGCGGCCCAGATCGAGTTGACTCAGGCAGAGGACGCCCTGGCCGACCGGCACCTCGACCAGTGCTGAATACTGGAGCCGCGGACCGCACTGGACCAGGCTCTTGGCCCCGCGCGTCGGCTTGACGTAGGCGCATCGGAAAACCCGATGGTCCGGTCCCCAGGTGAAAAAGTCCTTGTCCTCGAGTCCTCGCAACGCCGGATGCGAAGCATCCTCGATGAACGCCGTGCGGCCCTCGGCTGCAGGAATCGCGCTCCCGAACTCGTCCTTCTTCAGACGGGGCGCCAAGTCCATCTCCGCCGGGATCGCCTGGAACTTCAGCGGGTTTGTCTGGTCGAGCACAATCACCGCGCGCCCGTCGAATGCCAGGACCGCCAGACGCGTCGACGCGCTGTCTCCCGCGTCAATGGCGTCGCGCCCCACGACCAAGACCTTTGCGCCGGCGGGAACCGCATCGAGCGATCGGACCGCCGTAAACGGCTGGCCCACGCGTTCGAGAAACGCCGCGCTCTCGCCGCCGGGATCGAAGACCGCAACCGCCCCGGCTTCGAGATCGATGGAGACTGGAGCCGGAAGCACGGAAACCGCCTTCGTGTCGCGATAGACCTCCTTCCCCCCGACGCTCAAGGTCAGACTCAACTCCCCTTCCTGCCTCGACGCGACCGGGGGCAGAACGATTTCCTCATCGAACTTCTCCGCCATGCCCGGAGCCACGTTGTGAATCGACGACCTTGCAAGGATCTCCCGGCCGCCCACCGTGAGCCTGCGCATGAATGTCATCGGCTTCGCATACTGGGTGTCGTTGAACAACCCGAATGTGCGCTTCACCTTCTGCGCTGCGCCAAATGTCCAGTCCCACTGGCGCACCAGGGCGACGCGTGGCGGGCTCGCACCCCACTGTGCTGGGCCGCCGTCGGCGCCGACCCAGAAGTGCCAGGCGGCAAAGTGACCGCCCCAACGGTAGCCCTCGGTCAACATGCGGTAGCAGAGTGCAATCGCGTCCCGCGTCGCCGCTTTCCCCTGGAAAGCAACCTCGCCCCCCCACATCGCGTAATCCGCAGGGCTGATGCCCGTGGCGTAAAAGTCCTCGCCGATGAACCGCGGACGCGCCTGGTCCCAACGCCAACGCCCGCGCCCGCCCCCCTCGACAAACGGCTCATACGCAAGATCGGGATAGCGGCCGTCAAGGGTGGCGACGTAGTGATCGCCCGCGACTCCCAGCCTGTTGTCCTTGAGCGCACCGCCGCCGTCGATCATGACCGAACGGGTCGGATCGACGGCCATCACGGCCTCGTGCGTCCTGGCGATTTCCTCCTCGTACCGATCCATCGTCTCCGAATTGCCCAACAGGTTGATCAGGTTGATGAAGGCAAACTCGTTCTCGATCGACCAGATCTGGATCGACGGGTGGTTGCGCTCGCCGCGGACCTGCGCGACGCATTGGTCGCGCCAGTTCCTCATCAGGGCGAGTTTGAGTTCGGAGCCGCCCTGCCGCTTGCGGGTCTCGGGGTCGGGCTCGCTGAAATGGTACCCAATGGCCTCGCCATCGAGCGTGGTGTTGCGGCGCACCACAACGCCGTTGCGGTCGCAAAACTCGAGGGCCTCCTGCGGTTCGAGCCCGAGCCAGCGCGAGTCCTGACCGCCCTGGCCGGCCGTGCTCAGCCGCATGACGCGCTGATGCGTCCGCCGATAGGACTCGAGCCAATCCTCGGGCGAACGCCGCTCGCCCACCAGATCGGCCCACAGACGCCAGACTACGCCGTTCAGCGTGAACTTCGTTCCTTCACAACGCCATTCGCGAAACCCAAACCGCGTCTCGCTCACATCCGCCGATTCGCCGCCGACGCTCAGAGTCAGCCGAAGCCGGTACAGATGCGGCGCGTCGGGCCACCAAAGCTCCGGATCGCTCCATGCCTCGCCAAGGGAGATCGTTCGAGTCTGGCCGGCGGCGACCTCGAACGGCTGCGGCGCGAACACGCGGCCCACCTGGCCGGTATCGTCATTGACGGCTTCCCAGTGAATCTCGCCGGAGGCGGCCTGCGCCGTGGCGTTGCCCAGCACGACGTCGGCTTCCAGCCGTTTCCGCGCCACAGACGGTTTGACAAAGACATCCGCCACGCACACCCCGCCACCCGCAGCCTCCAAGGTCGGCGTCGCGAGAATCCCCGATTGCGGACAGTTCCACACAGGGTAATCGAGGTCCTGAAATCCCTGGCTGAACAAACCGATGGGGTAGTTGAAGGTCTTCCGCAATTTCAGGGGCCGCTGCGGGTCGGTCGAGCGGCCATACCAGGCATCACGGATGCCTACCCAGATTTCGTTCACCCGGCCAGCCTTGATCCCCTTCGTCACGTCGACCTGGAACGGCGCAAACGGGTTCTTCCCGAAGCCGCAATAGACCCCATTTACGTAAACCGTGGTGTTGAGGTTGTTGCAGGGAAACTGGAGGTGGAACGTCCGCCTCGCCATCGAAGCCTCAACCCGGACGCGCGTCCGATACCACACCCGATGCGCAAACAGAAGATCCTCGCGCGCCCGGTTCTTGTCGCTTGGGACCGCAATGGCCCGCCAGATCGGGTTCCTTGGCAGTTCCCGGATCGGCTCGGCGACTTCGCCGGGCAATTGCTCGTCGTCACGCGCAATCTCCCACACGCCGTTCAATCGCACACGGGCACGCTCCGGCGCCTTTGTCTCCGGAAGTTGAAAGACCACCGCCGACGCTGCCTCGTCCGCGGCATCGCGCCCGGACTCGTCCGGCCTCCATTTCGAGTTCGGCTGAAATGGCCCTTGGTGCAGACAGATTGCATCCGACGCGTAAAGCACACGTCGCCATTTGCCCTGATCGTCCCTGGTTTTGGGCAAGCGCAATTGCAGCCGGTGCGCGCCCGCCGCCAGATCCGCTTCGCCCATCCTCAGCCACGCCACCTCGCACCAGGTCGCCAATTCCATCAAATCAGTCGTCAGCTCGTCCGGGTCCACCCGCCTCCATCCGCCGTCGTCCAAACGCCACTCGAAGACCGACCGCACAAACTCGAAGCCAATCCGGTTCCACACCTCGTAGCGGCCCGCCTGCGGACACTCGAAAGGGTACTCGAGAAGAATGCCCTCGTCCGGGATTCCCTTCTCGACCTTGTCCTCATGCACACTCACATGCACCCAGTTGCTTGCGGAGAGAAAATGCGGCCGGCGCCAGCCGGCGATGTTGACCTCGAATGTCGTCTTGGCCGATTCGCCTTCGAGCCAGACAAACGCGGGATTCGATGCGCGCAGTGCCCCTCCGAGCGCGGCCAGCGCAACCATCCCCCCGTGAAAGAAACAACGTCGGTAATTCATGAGTGCTTTGCCTCGGACGCTCATACAGCCGCCGGCCAGCCACAGCAACGCTGGAAACGCCTCTTTGGGCCGACGGGCATGGACGCAAGCCTTCGGAGTCCTCCCTTTACTTCTGCAATCGCGACGGCGATGTGTACCAATTGCCCCGGGAAATGACCGGCGACTGGGCCGTCCCGCGCCAGCGCGTGGCCATGACCCCGCCTCGGATGGGTCACATCTTCACATTACACATTGGAACGGGAATGGCGGCTTTTCCTCGGCCGCGGTTCGTCGGGTGTCTGATTTCAGCGGGCAATTGTCAAAAGTGAAGATGTGACCCGACTTGTTCGACTAAGTCGCTTCGGGGGATCGGTCAGGTCAGGGTGTAGGACGAAAGAGTAACCGAATTTGAGAAAGCCTGTCTCTGCAGTGTTTTTTTGATTGCCATATTGTATCTGTATAGATACATTATTGGCATGGACGCAAACCTGACCCGCCCACTGGAA
>JAKLFY010000027.1 GCA_022710935.1 Verrucomicrobiota bacterium | reverse complement strand
TGGGATGCCGGGTGGACGTGGCGTCGGGCGGATTGGAGGCCATCGAACACGTCAAGCGCGAGGTGCCGGACATCGTGTTCCTGGACATCCGAATGCCGGGCATGGACGGGATGGAGACGTTGGCGCGATTGCAGACCGAGCTGGCGATCGGGAGCGAAACGCGAACCGACTCGCCACGCCCTGCGAAATCGGCATCGCCGGGACGGTTGCGTCGCCCACGTTTCGTGGCGGTCTCGGCGTCGGTCCTGGGGCAGCAACGAGCCCGCTGTCTGACGACCGGTTTCGACGCTTTCCTGGGCAAGCCGTTCCTGCTGGCGGAACTCGAGGAATCGACCGCGCGTTTGCTGGGTGTGCGTTGGGAGACCAGCGAGACCGCGGCACTCGAATGCGAGCCGGTCTGCGTGCCGTCCGAGTTGTTCGAGCGGCTGAAGTCCAGCGCAGCCGGCTACCGCGTCACCGAGTTCAAGCAGAGCCTGTCGGAGCTCGAGACGCTCGGTCCGGCTGGCGCGGCCCTGGCCACACGGCTGCGCCGTCTGGCCCAGTTCTCCCGGATGACAGAGGCGATGGCGCTTATCGAACGTATGAGATCGCGAGAATCATGAGCGAGCGACCTGTTCTTGGGAACACTCAAACTGATCAAGCACCGTGAACACCTCAACGCCAACTCCAGGAAGTTGCATCCTCGTCGTGGACGATGTGCCGGCAAATCTCAGCCTGCTCATCGACACCCTCGAAGCGGCGGGGCATCGGGTGGTGGCGGCGCCGAGCGGCGAGGTGGCGCTGCAGATCGCCCCCGAGGCCAGGCCGGACCTGGTGCTGATGGATGTGATGATGCCGCGGATGGATGGATTCGAGACCTGCAGGCGGCTGAAGGCGATCGAGGGGATGGACAGTGTGCCGGTCATCTTCCTGACGGCGCGCGACGAGCCGGAGGACGTGGCAGCCGGCTTCAGGGCGGGCGGTGTCGACTACGTCCACAAACCGTTTTGTCCGGAGGAAGCCGTGCTGCGCGTCGAGACCCACCTGCGCATCCGCCACCTGACACGCGCCATGCACGACAAGAACGCGGCGCTCGAAGCGGAAATCAGGCGCCGCGATCGGGCGGAGCGGGAGCGCGACCGTTCCGAGGCGCGGTTGCGGGCGCTGGCACAGCGCGATGCCGAGCGTTGGGGGATTGCCGGATTGCTCGGGCAGAGCCCGACCTTCCGCCGGATTCTCGACACCGTTCGGAAGGCGGCTGATTTCGGGGCAACACGGGTGCTGATCTTCGGGGAGAGCGGCACGGGCAAGGAGCTCCTTGCGCGTGCGCTTCACGCCGCGGGGCCCAGGAGCGAAGGACCGTTCATCGCGGTCAATTGTTCGGCGGTCCCGGGTGAGCTGGCCGAGTCATTGTTCTTCGGCCATGCAAAGGGAGCGTTCACCGGAGCGACGGCGGACCGCCCGGGGTACTTCGAGCTGGCGGACGGCGGGACACTCTTCCTGGACGAGATCAGCGATCTGCCCTTGCCGCTGCAGCCGAAGCTGCTGCGCGCACTCGAAGAGACGGCCATCACCCGCATTGGCGCCGCCCAGCCGCACCCGATCAACGTGGCCATACTCGCCGCCAGCAATGCCGATTTCACCGAGCGCATGGCCAAAGGCCAGTTCCGCCCCGACCTCTATTTCCGACTGGCGCGCTTCACGGTCGAGGTTCCGCCCCTGCGCGACCGCCGCGAAGACATCCCCCTGCTGGCCCACCACTTCGCCCAGCTCTTTGCCCGCGAAATGAACCTCAGCCCGCCCCGCATTTCCGACGCGGCGTTGAGGGCGCTCGAGGCGTACGACTTTCCGGGCAACGTCCGCGAGCTCAAGAACATCCTCGAACGCGCCCTCATGGAAAGCGAGGGCGCCGAGGTGAGGGAACTGCACCTCCACTTCTTCGGGCCAGCCCGCCGCCCGCCGCCATCGGCCCCCGACGGCTCAGTCCATCCCGCCCCGGAAGCGCCCCAGACCGGCCCGCCTGGCGTGCCGGCCGCGGACCACAGCCACGATGCGCGGACGGATTGCGAGGAAGGTGTCGATCCAGTCCCGGCATCGTCTTTGGTCCCCGCGCAGATCAAAGACGAAGTGGAAGCGTCCCAGAACCATGAAACGCTCACCGCCGAGGAATCCCGCATCATGGGCTTTGTCCGGTCACACGGAACGATCTCGAACGCCGAGGGGCGCGATCTGCTTGGCCGCGACCGCAACCACACGAACTACCTGCTCCACAAGCTGACCGCCACGGGATACCTTGTTTGCGAAGGCCATGGCCGGTGGGCCCGCTACCGCCTGCCCGATTATACAGAGCGACATAAATGATGCAGCGCCGGGTCAGGGGACCCGGCCTACAAACCTGTAGGCCGCGTGCCCTCACGCGGCGGAACTTCTGACGCTGTGTATAGCGCAGTGCCCGAATGCCCGAATGACGCAGTTGCCGGGCGACAATCCGTCGGCTAAGCTCCCATTCCGATGTGGGCGCTTTTTAAGGAATTCCTGGTCTTCCTGCGCCAGGAGAAGAAGTGGTGGCTGGTGCCGCTGGTGGTCCTCCTGCTTGGCGTGGGGGCGCTTCTGATCTTCGGCACAAGCTCAGGCATCGCCTGGGCGCTCTACCCCTTCATGTGATGCATCCGGGCTAGAGCATGGCCGGCCCCGTTCACATCCTGGGTCTCTCGGCATACTACCACGACTCGGCGGCCTGTTTGCTGCGCGATGGCGCGATCGTGGCCGCGGCACAGGAGGAGCGCTTTTCGCGTGTCAAGAACGACGCGCGATTCCCCAGGCAGGCGATCGAGTTCTGCCTCAGGCACGGGGCGATCAAGGCGCCCCAGCTCGCCGCAATTGTCTTTTACGACAAGCCGATCCTGAAGTTCACGCGGATGCTCGAGAGCTACCTGGCCGTCGCTCCGGCCGGCTGGCGGACGTTTGCGGGGATCCTGCCCAGTTGGTTTTCCGAGAAGCTCGACCTGCGCAAGACCATTCGGGACCAGATCCCGGACTTGCCGGCGTCCGCGCCCATCCTGTTCACAGAGCACCACCAGGCCCATGCCGCAGCCGCCTTCTTTCCCAGCCCGTTCCGGGAATCGGCGATTGTCACGTGCGACGGTGTGGGTGAGTGGGCCACCACGACGATCGGATTGGGGCGTGGGACAGACCTCGAATTGCTCAAGGAACTGCGCTTCCCCCATTCGTTGGGTCTGCTCTATTCCGCCTTCACGTCGTACTGCGGATTCCGCATCAACTCGGGCGAGTACAAACTGATGGGGTTGGCGCCGTATGGCGAGCCGGCCTACGAGGACGCGATCCGGCGCGACTTGATTGATATCAAGGACGACGGTTCCCTCTGGCTGAACCTGGACTACTTCAATTTCCTGCGCGGCACGACCATGACGAATGAGCGGTTCCACCGCCTCTTCGGCGGCCCGCCCCGTCCGCCCGAGGGGCCGATCGAGCGTCGGCACCTCGATGTCGCGCGCTCGATACAAGTCGTGACGGAGGACGCGATGGTGCGACTGGCCCGGCACGCGCGCGAGCTGACCGGTCTGCCGCACCTCTGCCTGGCGGGGGGCGTGGCGCTCAACTGCGTCGCCAACGGCCGCATCCTGCGCGAGCGTCTCTTCGATCGCCTCTGGATCCAGCCGGCAGCCGGCGATGCCGGAGGCGCCCTGGGGGCGGCGCTGGCCGCCTGGCACAGCCGATGGCAGGGTCCCAGGGATCACCCCGACGACGACGATCCGGACTGGGATGCCATGCAATCGGCCCTGCTCGGCCCCGCGTTCACGGACGGCGAAATCGAAGCCGCCCTGCGCGTCCACGGGGCCGTGTACGAGCGCCTGGATTCCGATGCCCTGCTCCGCCGCGTCGTCGCGTGGCTGGCCGCCGAGAAGGTCGTGGGCTGGTTCCAGGGGCGAATGGAATTCGGACCGCGCGCCCTGGGCAATCGCTCGATTCTGGGCGATCCGCGATCGCCCCGGATGCAATCGGTGATGAATCTCAAGGTCAAGTTCCGCGAGTCGTTTCGCCCGTTCGCCCCCGTGGTGTTGCGCGAGAACGCCGCCGACTACTTCGAACTCGACACGGCGTCCCCCTACATGCTGCTTGTGGCCCCGGTTCAACCCGCCTTGCGCCGCGCCGTTCCCGCCGGCCTCGAGGGGCTGGCCCGGCTGGCGGCGGTGCGATCGGAACTGCCGGCAGTCACGCACGTCGACTACTCGGCCCGCATCCAAACCGTCAGCCAGAGGCAAAACCCCCAACTCTACGACCTCCTCCAGTGTTGGCGCGCGGCAACGGGCTGCGCCGTGCTCGTCAACACATCGTTCAACGTTCGAGGCGAGCCGGTCGTCTGCTCCCCCGACGACGCCTATCGCTGTTTCGTCAACACCGAGATGGATGCGTTGGCGATCGGCGGTTTTGTGCTCGAACGCGCCGCCCAGCCCTCCCGCCAGATCGCACGACGCGCCCCGCTGCAACCGGATTGACCCTCGACACCCGCGTGAAACTCGTTCTCCACGAAGATCCCCGCCAGTGGCGACGCTTCGCTCTGACTGCATTGCCCGCCCCGGCTCTCCTCGGGCTGCTCCTCTGGTGGAAGCGCGTTCTGCCCGCTCCCGGTCTCCTCGTCTGGCTGGGCGCCCTGCTGGTTCTAGCTCTGCTTGTCCTCTGGCGCCCAACCTGGTTTCGCGGATTCTATCGGGCCGGGATGACTGCCGGTTTTCACGCAAGCCGTGTCCTGGGCTGGATCGCCCTGAGCCTGATCTTCTTCCTCGCCTTCACCCCGCTGGGTCTGGTGCTCCGATGGAGCGGACACGATCCGCTCCAACTGCGGCGCCAGAGGCAAGCCGCAAGCTATTGGCACCGCCCCCGGCAGAAGCACGACCTCGACCGGATGTTCTGATCCGTCAAGGGACATGTATTCGCGCTCACGCGTTGGCTTCTGCCTCATCGCTGGGCGGCTCGGGCACGGGGATGCCGCCCGGACGGGCAGCCGACCACTCCTCGACAAGTCGGTAGAGGAGCGCAAGCAGCGTCGGGCCCAAGAACACGCCGATGACTCCAAAACCCAGCGCGCCTCCCAGAACGCCAAAGAAGATCAGGATGAAGGGCATGGCGCTGCCCTGGCTGATCAGCCACGGCTTGATGACGTTGTCCACGCTGCTGACACCCAGGCCCCAGATCAGCATGAAGATCGCCCAACCGCTCGACCCCTGATTGAAAAGCCAGATCACCGCGGGAATCCAGACCATCGGCGGTCCCACCGGGACAACCGAGAGGAAGAACGTCAGCAACGCAAGCAGGGCGGCTCCGGGAACGCCGGCAATCCAGAAACCGATCCCCGCCACCCCGCCCTGCGCAAGCGCCGTGCCGAGGATTCCGTACACCACGCCGCGCACCGTTTGACCCGCCACTTCGAGCAGTCGTTTGCCGCGGTCGCCCGCGATGCGGATCACGCCCGTCGTGAGCCGCTCCGCAACGGCGGCTCCATCGCGGAAGATGAAAAAGGCGATGAACACGCTGAGGGCGACTTCCAGGATGCCGCGCCCAATGGCCAATCCCACCCGCGGAACCCAGGAGCGGGCCCAGCCGATGACCCGCTTCAGAGCGTTGACCAGCCGCGATTCGCCAGCGTCGGGCAGGGGAGCAGCCGGCGCTGGAGCAACCTTGGCCGCCGGCGCGGCCTGCGGGGCTTCCACGGCATCCGCCGGCGCTATTTCCTCTTCGGCCGCCCGCTTCAATTCCTGGAGCCACCGGGCGGCGTCATCGGCGAATTCGATCCAGTAGGCCTTGGCCTGGTCCCCCACGATGGGGACCTTGTCCATCCAGGCCGGGGGGGCGGGCGGACCGGCCTCGAGCCACTTGCGGGTGGCCACGCCCAAGGCGCGCGCGTCATCGGCCAGCCTGAAGCCGAGCACGACGAAGGGAACGAGGAGCACCAGCGTGATTGCTGAGGTCGTGAGGGCCGCAGCCAGGGTGCGGCGGTTCCCAAGCCACGAGACCAGTCGGCGATGCAGCGGCCAAAGGGAGAAGCAGAGCACGACCGCCCACATGGCGGCAGACAGAAACGGCTTCATCACCACGAAACCGCCGATCAACAGGAAGACAAGCACCGTCAGGCCGAGCGCCTGCTCGATCCGCGTTCGTCTCGGTTTGAAAGGAAGTGCCATAGCACGGCGCTCAATTGCCTGCGCCCCGTCAGACCCTAACCGTTTCCCCGCTCATAGGCAAATCCAGCCCGACAGATGTTCGGCAGATCTCTCAGGGGCGACCCGGGACACACCTGTCGAGCTGGTTGGCGGGGACGAGTCGAGGCCGTGGATCAGGAGGCTCATCTGATGCGGTCCGGCTTCACGGGCCCTTTGGTCGACTTGCGCCGCCAGATGCTCGATGGCTAACAGCCCCGCCCAAGAGCACGCCGCGCGCATGCGAAGTGACCGCCATCACGGCCGGGTGCGTGAGCTTGCGCTCAGCGGTGATGGCATGGAATTGCACCGCGCACCCGTCGGCCGGTCCCACGATCTCGAATCCATAGCGCTCAACCGCCTCCTCGACCACCACGGTCGGCAGAGGGAAACAGCCGAGCCCATCGGACGCCGCGACCTTCATGAGCGCGGCATCGTCGTATTCCGCCACAACGCGCGGGTGGATGCCCTGTTCCTGAAACCACTTCTCCAACGTCCGCCGCAGGGCGGTGCTCGACGTGGGCAGCAGCATCGGTTCGTTGTGCATGGACCGAGGAAACGACCGCCGCAACCTCGTGGCCAGCTTTCGCCTGGCGCAAAAGGTCACTCCGCTCTCGCCGAGCAGGTGGTTGAATGCCTTCAGGGGGAACGCGCTCGGGGCCGCTTCGTCGGCCAAAACAATATCGAGGCGGTACACCGCCAACTGGGCAAGCAGCTCCGAGGTCTTGTTCTCGAAGCACACCGCGTGGACCGGTTGGCCCAGGCTGAAGACGGGCTTGATGATCTCGTGGCTCACCAGCTTGGGCAACGAATCGGCGATGCCAATGCTGACACGCAACGGGCGGGTGGTCGGTCGCTGCCTCACCGCATCCACAAGGTCGCGTCCAAGGGCGAAAATCTCCTCCGCGTAACTGAAGGCCTGATGCCCCGTCTCCGTGAGCACCAGGCCGCGCGGCCTGCGCCGAAAGAGCTTCTCGTCGAGACTCCGCTCCAGGGCGGCAATTTGCGCCGAGATCGTCGGTTGCGAGACGTGCAGCCTCTCCGACGCCTTGCGCAGGCTGCCCTCCCGGGCGACCACCCAGAAATAGCGCAGGTGGTGGTAATTCAAGAATTCCACGTTCATGGCTGTATTCGTTTTAACCTAAGCAAACAAGTCAAAACTCGTAATTGGCTAAGTAGAGCAGCATGGACGATCTTGCGCGCGATGAAAACAGCCGCGTTCCAATGCGTCACCCGAAGCCGGCCTGCGCCCCTTTTCGCGCGTCCTGCAATCCCTGTCGGCCCTCGCGTTGGATGGAATCAACGTCACGGCCCGGCTTGAACAGCCCGCGGGGCGCCCGCCCGCGCCAGCAAACCCGCCAAAGAATGGAGACCAGGAATGAAAATCCACTACCAGGTGCGCGGCATGCCGACTGCCATCGCCGACGATCGCCCGATGGACCTCCAACTCGAACACTTGGATCGCCTGCTGCCCATCAGCCGAGCCCATGTGGTTGTGGAACGTCAGCCCAATACCACTCCGGCTTTCCGCGCCTCCGTGGACTTGGCCGTGTCGGGACCTGACATCCACGCTGCCGCCCGCGATCACACGCTGGAGGCAGTCCTGCTCAAGGTCGCCCGGCGGCTCGAAGAGCAGATCCAGGGGCGCAAGAACCGCCAGCAGCTTCGCTTGAAGGATCGCAGGCAACCCCGAACGCTCCGTTCCTCGATCGCCCGGTGACCCAAGCCAGCAATCATGGCCGCAAAGACAGTCACTGTCCTCATCCAAATGCGCACCCATTTCTTCTGGTTTGTGCTGGCGGGTTTGCTCTTGGCCCTTTGGGCGCAGTGGCGATTGCGCTCCGCCTATCGGCGCTGGTCGACCCGAGCCATCGCCGCACGCCCCCTGACCGGCGCCGGAGCGGCGCGCGAAATCCTGGATGCCGCCGGTCTGATCGACGTGCCGATCAAGCGGACACGCGGTCACCTCACCGATCACTACGACCCGCAAAAGCGCGCGCTGCGGCTGTCGGATGAAGTGCATGACATGGACTCGCTGGCGGCGGTGGGCATTGCGGCGCACGAGGCCGGCCATGCGCTTCAGCACCAGGAGCTTGGCTGGCCCATGCAGGCGCGCCTGGGCCTGCTCCCCCTCACGCGAATCGGCACCTGGCTGGCCCTGCCGCTCTTGGCGGCTGGCCTGGTCCTGCGCGTGCCGCCGTTGATGGTCATCGGGGCGGGACTGTTCCTGGTGCTGCTCACGTTCCAACTCGTCACCCTGCCGCTCGAGTTTGACGCCAGCCGACGGGCGGGCCGGGTGCTGCGCGATCGAGGCATGATGACCACCAAGGAACTGGCCGGAGTGGGCGAGGTCCTCAGCGCCGCGGCGTGGACCTATGTCGCCGCATTCACCCTCACTTTCGCGCAGCGATTGCGGCTGTTGCGCTGGGGCCGATTGAGTCGGCCGCCTTTCTAGCTGCATGAACCCGGAGAAAATCGCTATGAGTTACAGACACGACGAACAGCAATTGCCACCCCAGCTTCTCGAGTTCCTCGAAAAAGCCGGTCGGTGGATCGAGCAGAATCTGAGCAGGCTTCTGCCCTTCTTGGTCATCGGCGCTTTGCTTCTGTGGCTGGCCTCCGGGGTGTACACGGTCAATCCGGGCCACAAAGGCGTGGTGCGTACCTTCGGCAAGGAAACCGCCCGGACCGAGCCGGGTCTGAACTATCGCTACCCGTGGCCGTTCCAGCGCGTGGATATCGTCAGCGTCGAGGAAATCCGCCGCGTTGAGGTCGGCTTTCGTGGCGCTCACCGCGTTGCCGAAGAGGCCCTGATGCTCACCGGCGACGAGAACATCGTCGAGGCCCAGATTGTCGTGCAGTATCGCGTGGCCGATCCATCCAAGTACCTGTTCCGTCTGCGCGACCCGGACGGGGCGCTGCTCGCGGCGACGGAGGTGGCGCTGCGCAGCACCGTCGGCAGTATGACCATCGACCAGGTCATGATCGAAGAACGAGCCAAGGTCCAGGGTGACGCCCGGCTCTTCATCCAGCGGCTGATGGATGATTACGAGTCGGGTCTCGTCATCACGGAGGTGAAGCTCCAGGCTGCCGACCCGCCGGACCAGGTGCGAGATGCTTTCCACGACGTGGTCCGGGCTCGCGAGGACAAGGAAAAGCTGATCAATCAGGCCAGGGGCTACATGGCCGACATCGTGCCGAAAGCCCGCGGTGAAGCCCAAAAACTCCTCCGTGAGGCCGAGGGCTACAAGGAGCAGCGTGTCCTCCTCGCACAAGGCGAAGCAGCCCGTTTTCTGAGCGTTCTGGCCGAGTATGAAAAAGCCCGGGAGGTCACCCGTGACCGCCTCCATCTCGAAACGGTCGAGAAGGTCCTGACCGACATCGACAAGTTTGTCGTTGGAGGCGAGGTGGGCCACCGCCTGCTGCCCCTATTGCCCTTAGCCCCCGGCGGAACCGACCCGTTCAATCCGCGCGGTGCCGCCGCCCCCGCTCCCGTCAAGTAACCTCAACATCTTCAATAGCCCATATGCATAAACGGTTCTTTAGTCTCGCCGGCCTCGTGGCGGTCATGCTGGCCGCCTTTGTCATTCGCCAGGCTCTCTTCACGGTGAATGAGACCGAGCAGGTGATCATCACACAATTGGGCGAATACAAGCGCACCGTCCAAGAGCCCGGCTTGGCGTGGAAGATGCCCTTTCTTCAGACCGTCAACCGCTTCGACCGTCGCATCCTGACCAGCGACGCACCGAAGGCCGAATACCTGACGCAAGACAAGAAGCGACTCGTGGCCGACCCCGTGACTCGATGGCGCATCGCCGACCCGCTCCAGTTCTACAAGACCGTGCGCGACGAGTCCGGCGCCCGCGCTCGGCTCGACGACCTGGTCTTGTCCGAACTGCGCCGGGAAGTCGCCAGCCACACCTTCGACCTGGTCATCGGCCTGAACCGCGAGACCATCATGGACAACGTGGCTCGGACGGCCCGCGAGAAAGCCAAGGAATTTGGGATCGCCGTGGTGGACGTGCGTATCAAGCGCGCCGACCTGCCGCAGGAAGTGCAGTTGAGCGTCTTTCAGCGCATGCAGGCCGAACGCGAACGCGAGGCCAAGCGCTACCGCAGCGAAGGCGAGGAAGAGTCGGCCAAGCTGAAAGCGGAAACGGACAAGCAACGCACGATCCTCCTGGCCCAAGCCAAGCAGGACGCCGAGAAGCTCCGCGGCGAAGGCGACGGCACCGCCACGGGCGTCTACGCAGAGGCCTACGGCAAGAACGCCGAATTCTACGCCTTCGTGCGCAGCCTCCAGGCCTACGAACAGTTCCTGAGCAGGCGCAGCACCCTGGTCCTGCCGGCGGACTCCGATCTGTTCCGCTACTTGAGCACCCCGCACCCGCAAACCAATCGCACGGCGTCGGGAGAACAGCCGCGACCCGCGGCCGGCCTGCCACCCGGACATTGGCCGGGAAAGGCGCGCTGAACTCGTCCCCAGCCCGGTCTACGGAAACATCGCGTTAATTCGTCGGACGGTCTGGTCCACCAACACCTGCCCGCCCTCCGCTCCAACCACGAAATTCTCCGCGCTGTACCCGCCGCCCTTGACCGCGCGGGCGGTCGGCAAGTAGCCGCAGTCCTGGCCGGCAAGCTGCACCAAAAGGGTCAGCACGGCCTTGCTGCGCGCCTTGATCCGGACCCCGTAATCGAGATACAGCTCGAATGGATTCGTCGCGATCGAAACGTCGCCGAGCCGCAGGACATGAACCTCGACCGGGTGAACCGGATCGCCCTCGACAAAGGGCGGGGACGGCGGGACTTGTTCCGGCAGGTCGATGCTCAAGACCTCGTGCTGGAAGATCAGGGCCGTCTTCACATCCTGCCGCGCAGCCGATAGCGCATCCTCGACAGCCCCGGCAATCCGGCGCGCGATCTCCTGCCGCCGCGTCAAGCCCCGGCGCTTCGCCATGACCTCCTCCGCCTGCCGCCGATAAAGCAGGTGCGGCGACTGATCCCCCGCGGCCGCGCACTGGGCGAGAATATGCACGTCCGCTCCCAACCGCCGGCGGACGGCCTCGCGCGTGTCGTGCCAAAAATCCGCCGAGACCTCGCTCAGCCCCTCCGTCTCCTGCGAGGTGCAGGCGATGTTGACGACAATCCCGGTCAACTTCTGGTCCGCATCCCAACAGAACAGCATCTCGACCCCGTCGTCGCGGTATCCCTCGATGTGTGAGAAGTTCGCGGCATCGGTCGTCCCATACATGACGGCCTTGCCGTCGAAGTAGACGGCGCGACGGTTCGTTCCCACCGAAGCGTACCCGAGGCCCCAACTGAGCCCGGCGGGTCGCCGCTTCTCCCAGGCCTCGACGGCGGCCCGGGCCACGCGCTCGATGAAGAACTCGGCGTATTCTGAAGGCGGCATCACCCCCGGATCGCCGCGGACGTCATAGGGCTTGTACGTGGTCTCGACCAGACCGGGCGCGGTGTGGGTGTGGGTGCCGTTGAGAAGCAGCTTCCGGACATCGAAGCCGGGAAGGCGCGGTTCGAGCGTCGCGCGCAGCTTGTCCATGACCGCCCGCGGGATCCCGATCACGTCGCACGAGATCAGGATCGCCTGGTCCACCGGCCCCGCATCGCCGCGCGTCTCGAGCGCAAGGGCCGTCGCGGTGAGCGGATCCAGGATGGCGCGGGAGATTCGCTTGTCGTATTGGCCGACGAGGTTGACCGGCTTCCGCGGGGTGATGTCCACGCTCGCCCAGCCGGCGAAAAGAGGATGCTCCCGAGCCGGGCCCGGCGGCGCCGCCGCAGCGTCTTGCCGGGCGGCCTCGGCGTTCTCAGCGGCGCCGGCGCTCGGCGCGGCGAGCAACCCCGCGGTTAACCCGACCGCGAGCGCCAGTTGGATTCCGAGCCTCACCAGTGGTTTGTCGATCGATGTGTTGTCCATAAAGCGAAATGCCTAGCCCGCATAGCAGTCCTCTCGCGAAATCTGACCGCCCTTTGTGCACCGTTGGGGTGTGAAACATGCGGGCTAGAGGGTCCACGGCGCGCGCATCGGGCGATCGAGCATGGCATTGGCGGCGGGGTCGTCGGCAAACCGCTCGGCCTCCGGATCCCACCGCAGTTTGCGCCGCAAGGTGGCGGCGATGAGCTGCAGGTTGCAGAGCGTGTCGGTCCGCACAGCCACATCGATGGGCGCGGCCGGCTTGTTCCGGCCTTTCACGGCCCCGATGAAATTGGCGCCATGGTTGTCGCTCTTGAAAAGGTGGATTTCGTCGGGGCCGATCTTGCTCTCGATCAGGGCAGCGGGGTGCGCATCGAGCTTCTGGCGGTCGACATGCACCCAGCCTTCGGTGCCGATGAGCATGACGCCGTGTCCATGACCGCCCTTTTGGAGAGGGTGTTTGCCGCTGGTCGCATCGTCCATGTGAATCAGCGTGACGCCGTTGGCATAGCGGTTCTCGACCTGCCAGCTCACGGCGCAATCGGTCAACAAGTCCTTCGGGAACTCGGCCGCGCCCTCGATTTCCACGGGGCCGCTCAGCTCGCTGTTGTTCGCCCATTGCGCGATATCGAGGTGATGGACGCCCCAGTTGCCAATCATCCCCATGCAGTAGTCCGAGATGCTGTACCAGACGCTCCACCCGTCCTTCTGCGTGTACGGACGGCAGCGCTGATACGAGTAGGGCGCCATGGGGGCAGGACCCAGCCAGAGATCGTAGTCGAGTTCCTTCGGCACAGGCTCGACCGGCTGGATGGGACAGGACGAGACGCTGCCGGGGACTCCCACCAGGATGGTCTGCAATCGGCCGATCCTGCCGTTGCGCACCAGCTCGCACGCCAATCGGAAGCGGCCATCCGATCGTTGCTGCGTGCCGAACTGGAACACCACCCCGCTGTCGCGCACCGCCCGTTCGACGGCATGCGCCGCGCGGACACTCCAACCCATCGGCTTTTCCTGGTACATGTGCTTGCCGCGCCGGGCGGCCTCGATGGCGATGAGCGGATGCCAGTGATCGGGAGCCGTGATCTGCACGGCGTCGATGTCCGGCCGGGCGATGAGTTCGCGAAAATCAGTGTAGGCCGCGCAATCCGAGTTCTCGTAGAACGCGTCGACGATCTGCTTGCCGGCGGCGCGTTGGGCCGCATGCACGTCGCACACGGCAACCACCTTCACCTCCGGAATCCCAAGAAATGCCCGCATGTTGCCTGTGCCCTGGATGCCCAACCCGATGACACCCAGGCTCACGCGCTCGGACGGAGCGGTAGAACCTGTCCCGCCCAGCGCATGGGTGGGGGTCAATTGCCAGGTGGTGGCCGCGCTGGCCACAGCGGTTGCTTTGAGGAATTGGCGGCGGGACAAGGCGCATTTCATAAGTCAAATCAGTTTGTCGGGGCGCAGGATACCATCCCAACCGACTTCGCACAGCCCGAATCTTCCAGCCCGCATCGGGCCGCGTTTTGGAGTTTTCCGCTTCGCCGCTGTCATGACTCGGTGAAACATGCGGGCTGGAAGACACAGTGTTTGACATCTCGCCGCGCCCCGGGCGAAATGCCATCCACACAACCATCGTGAGACCGCCAATGCCGAAGGTCGTCGACCATGTCCGTTGCCGTGCGCCGTGGGAGCGCATGATGCAGATTCACGCGCGGATCCGCTCGGGCGGTCACCCCAATTGCACCCAGTTGGCCCGGGAGTTCGAGGTCTCAAGCCGCACCGTCAAGCGCGACATCGACTTCATGAAGTGCCGGCTCGAACTGCCGATCGAATACGACGAGCGCCGGTACGGCTATTTCTACGCGCGCCCGGTGGATCAGTTTCCGGGCATCCGGATCACGGAGCCCGAGCTGTTCGCCCTGCTGGTCGCGCAGAAGGCGGTCGCCCAATACCACGGCACCCCCTTCGAGCAGCCGCTCGAAACGGCGTTCCGCAAGCTCACGGCCCAGCTCAGCGCCGATTCCGAGTACACGTTCCACAACCTCGAGCAGGCGCTGTCGTTCCGCCCGTTGGGGCCCGAGGACACCGATCTCAAACTGTTTCAGCGGCTGAATACCGCGTTGCGCGAGCGGCGGGTGCTGCGATTCGAATACCGCAATCTGGGCGCCGCCAAACGCCAAACGCGACGCGTCGAGCCCTGCCACGTCGCGTGCGTCGACAACCGCTGGTACCTCTTCGCCTACGATCGCGCTCGAAAGGCGATGCGCACCTTCGCCCTGAGCCGAATGCACGGGCTGCAACTCACAAACACCCGATTCCATCCGCGCGCCAAGTTCAGTCCCGACGAGTTCCTGCGCGGCAGCTTCGGCGTGTTCGCGGGCAAGGATGATTTCGAGGTGGTGATCGAGTTTGACCGTTGGGCGGCGGATCTGCTGCGGGGTCGGCGCTGGCACCCCAGCGAGGAGGTGATGGAGTTCCCGCGAGGCGGATTGCGGATGCGGCTTCGGCTCAACAACATCGAGGAAATCGAGCGCTGGGTGCTGAGCTGGGGCGCCCATGCCACAGTCATTCGGCCCCTGATGCTGGCCAAGCGGATCGGGCAGACCGCGGCAGATCTGAAGCAGAAGTACAACGAGCTGGCCAGCACCCCGGAACGGCGAGATTCCCACGGCGGCGCACAATCGGATTTATGCGCTAGACCGGGACAGGCCATCATGAACGCCCGATGAGCATCAAGTCATGGACATCCGTGGGCGCACCGGTCGCCGCCGACGAGCCGGAGGTGGTGCTCGACCATGGCTTGCGGAACAAATGAGCGCGGCGAAGATCGCCCGCGTTGAGACGATCGGACGGGACACCTGGGGTGCACACAGCCATGCGCCGGCTGGATTGCGCGGTCCGGAGTGAGGCAGTGCCGCAACCAAGGGCGTGCGAATGCAGGCTGACACCGGACTGGCGAACTTGAGGATTCTGCCTGTCAAGCGCGCTTCCCCGGTCTATGTTCAAGGGCGTGCAGGCGTTCGCGGATCAACTGACCAGCTTGACCGCCCTGAACCAGGTGGTCGTGCCCGACCTCTGGCAGCAGGAAGCGGTCAGCGCCCTGCGTGCGGGCAGTGACGTCGTCGTCCAGGCGCCGACCGGTTCGGGCAAGACACTGGTTTTCGAGATCTGGTCCAAGCAGGGCCATAATCGGGGCCAGGCGATCTATACCGTTCCGACACGCGCGCTGGCGAACGACAAACTGGCCGAGTGGCGGGCGCGCGGGTGGAACGTCGGCATCGCCACGGGCGACCTGGCCGAGAATCTCGACGCGCCGGTCCTCGTCGCCACGCTCGAAACACAGAAGAACCGCCTGATGCAGGGCACCGGCCCAAGCCTGCTCGTCGTCGATGAATACCAGATGATCGGGGACGCCGACCGCGGGCTCAACTACGAGCTGGCCATCGCCCTGGCCCCGGCCACCACACAGCTCTTGCTGCTGAGCGGCAGCGTCAGCAATCCGCAGGA
The DNA here is from genome assembly GCA_022710935.1 of Verrucomicrobiota bacterium. Taxonomy (GTDB): domain Bacteria; phylum Verrucomicrobiota; class Verrucomicrobiia; order Limisphaerales; family J093; genus MWFF01. Next base: position 59,759 of record JAKLFY010000027.1, on the reverse strand, counting down.
CGTGGTCAAGTGGCTGCGGCGTCTGGGACGCGACGCCCACCTGGTCCGCCACGAGCACCGCCCCGTTCCTCTTGAAGAAGTCCATGTCCAGCACCTCAATTATTATCTGCCATCCGAGATTCGAGGCTACTGGCCACGCGCGGTCGCGAAGGCGCTCGCCGACAACCTGGGCCCCGTGCTGGTGTTCGCCCCGCGCCGCCAGGCGGCGGAAGCCCTCGCCGCTGACCTGGCCCGCAACCTGCCTTGCCCGGATCCGCTGCAACTGAGCGTCGCCCAGCGCCAGATCGTGGGCGATCACCTCGCCCGCCTGCTCAAGTCCCGCGTCGCCTTCCACCACAGCGGCCTCAGCTACGGGGCGCGCGCCGGAGTGATCGAGCCCCTGGCCAAGGCGGGACAGCTTCGCGCGGTCGTAGCCACCATGGGCCTGGCCGCGGGCGTCAATTTCTCCCTTCGCAGCGTCGCCCTCGCCGGCGAATCGTACCGGCGCGATGAACTCGAACACCCGCTCAAGCCCGACGAAATCCTCCAAATGTTCGGACGCGCCGGGCGACGGGGCATCGACGAGACAGGTTTCGTGCTGGTGACAGCGAACGAAATCCGTCTGCTCGACGCCCACGCCGGACATTTGGCGCGCAACGGGATGGTGGATTGGAGCGCGCTCTTGGGCATCATGCGCGCGGCAGCCCAACAGGGACGGCCTCCGTTCCTCGAAGCCGTCCGAGTTCAGCAGCGCCTGTTCACGACCAAGCCGATCTTCCTCGGTGTGGAAATGTCGCTCGAACATCCCCACGCGCCCTGCGGCCTGCATACCGACGCCGAGCGCGCCCGCCACGTCCGTCGATTGGTCCGTGAACTGTGGAACAGCCGGGCCGAATGGCAGCGATCTCCCCTGCCCCGACATGTCCCGCTCGAGGAAATCAAGGTCGCACCGGCCCCTCCAGAGTCGCCGCCCTCCGCCGAGCCGCTGACCCCGCCGCCAGCCTTGCGACCCGTCCTGAGCGAGCCCGCGGCGCTCGCCAAGATCGGCTCGGGCAACCTCTGCGTCGTGGACGAGCAGAGTGGACTCCCGGTCTACGGGCGCGCCCTCACCGTCGCGGATCGTCCAGGCGACGACCGCGTGTTGATCGCCAAATGGGTGCGCCGATTGACCCAGTGGAAAGGGCGCCAGGCCCCTTACCCCGTCTGGAAGGAACACATTGTCCCCCGGCTCGAACGCGGATTGATCGCCCAAAACACCCCCGCCCTCAGGTTCGTCGAATCCACCCGCAAAATCGTCGCCGAGGTGAGCCTGGCGCGGCTCACGTTGAAAGTGCCCGTCGACGCCCACGGCGTCGCGCTCTGGAAACCGGCCGAACGGGAGGTGCTCGCCCCGGACTGCGCGCGCTGCAATCTGGTGCCGATCTGCCGCGAGCTGACCGCGGCCACCGGCACGGCCCTGTTGTGGCGGCGGCTTGGCTTGGTGGATGCCGCCGGCGTCCCGACCCGCCGCGGCCAGATCGTCAGTTGCTTCTCGCAAGGCGACGGCCTGGCCATCGCCGCCGCTCTCGAAGACGAGGATTATCCCCTCGACGAGCTGGTCTATGACCTCGCGAACCTCGACGCAGGATTCCGGTTCTGCGGCGAAGACAACCGATGGGCGGGGCGGTTGGCCATTGCCTGCCAGCGCGCCTACGGGATACAGACCGCGCCTGGATACATCGAGAACGGTGTGCCGCCGAAGTACGGTGTCGGCGCCGAGGCTGTGGTGGCCAGTGTGCATCGCAACCCCCAGGCCAAACACGCCTGGGTCAGCGAGTGGCTCGGCTCCGGCGATATCGACCGCATCATCATTGAATGGCGCAGCCTCCTCCGGCAGATCGCCCACGCCCGCGATATCGAGTGGCCGCGCTGGAAAGCCCTCCAGGCTTGCGCCCGCGCCTTGCTCGAAGAGACCCGCTCGCCCACACTCACCGATCTGCCACCCCTCGAATACCACCAGACCCGCCGCATCGAACACCGCCTCGTCCTGCGCCGCCACTAATCGTCATCGTCGTCTCCGCCGCCGCGCACCGTGATCGCCCACTCCGGATACGGCTCCCGCGTGCCGCGCGTGGCGCGCCAAAGCACCCGATTCAGCGCGTCCTCGGGAGCCCGGTCCACCTGCCGGAAGTTCATGCGGGACGACGCCAGGGCATCGCGCCGCAACTGCGGGTCGGCAATCGCCTTGGGATCGGGGTTCATCTCATCGAGCGGCACGATGTTGGGCACCGACTTGAACGGCGCCTCATCGGGCGTGTCGGTGAAGCAGTCGAACATCGGCGTGGCGCTGGCGTCGAACTGGTTCATCGGCGCCATGCCGAGGATCTGCTCCATGGTGCGCAGCAGACTGGTGGTGTTGTACTGCGTGCTCACCACGACGCCGCGCTTCGCGTAGGGGCTGGCCACGTACGCGGTCGTTCGATACCCGCTCACGTGGTCGTAGCCGGCCTGGGGATCATCCTCGATGCCGAAGATCGCCATCTCGCGCCAGAAGGACGACCGGCTCAGCCCCTCGACAATGCGTCCGAAGGCCAGGTCGTTGTCCGCCACCGTCGCCGCCGGCGTCGGGCAGTTGCGGCTCGTGCCGCTGGTGTGGTCTTGAGGCAAACAGATGATCACAAGCTGAGGGAACTCCCCCTTGGCCTCGTACTCCTCCAACTCCCGCAGAATGAAGTCGGCCCGGAATTGATCGGGCACCGACATCTCCCAGCCCACGTAGTTGGTCGGCGAGAAGGGCGCAATGGTCTGTATCATCGGGTAGCTCTCGAAAATCGCCTCGTCGCTTTCCCCCTTCCACGTGCGATAGCAGGCCAGGAAGTCCGGCGTCCCCTTGCGCCCGTCCCGCCACCGGACGTTGGGCGCCATGAACTCGCCGTAGTTGCGGATGCGGATCTTGTGCCGCAGCGCGTTGTCCCAGATGAAGCCCGCCGGCGAGTACGCCAGGGCGTCGTTTTCGTCCTCCCCCATGCCGTCGGGATAGCTGCGTGGCCAGCCCGCGAACGACCGCTCGAGGTAGTCGGTGCCGAATGCGGTGGTGCTCCACTGATGACCGTCCGCGCTCAGGATCCCGGAACAATAGGTGTTATCGAGCAGGACGAACTCGCGCACGAGCTTGTGCTGATTGGGCGTGATGCGCTCGCCAAAAATGCAGAGCCGCGGATCGCTGTTGCCCTTGCCCACCCCGCCAAACACCTGGTCGTAGGTGCGGTTCTCCTTGATGACGTACACGACATGCTTGATCAGGCTCGGCTCGCCAATGCGCTCCGGAATCGCCCGCGCCGGCTGCCCGGGACGGGGCGGTTGCAGCGACTCCGCAATGCGCTCCTGGCGCAGATTGTCATAGACCGACTGCGAAAGCCGGGGCAGGTCATCGTTCCGCGGGAGCGGCACCATCGAGACCGAACCGTGGTACTGATGGCTGTTGAAACCATCCCCGGACGCGCCGCTCTCCCGATACGGCTTGGGCACGACGGCGTGGCCCTTGATGTTCGCCACGCAAAGCTGCTGCCGCGGTCCGTCAAACACGAGCGCGCCAGGAAACCACCCCACCGGAAACAAACCGCGCAACTGCGAGCGCTTCGCAGCGGGGGAGAAGTCCACGACCGCAATGGCGTTCTGCGTCCCGTTGGCCACGTACAGCGTCTTCCCATCGGCAGCGAATGCCAGCGCGTTGGGCGACGCCGCCAGCAAATCGCTCGGCTTGGATTTCACCCAGATCGTCTCCGCCACCGCGCCGGAGCGCGTGTCAATGACGCTCAGGTTGTCGGCCCCGGCGTTGGCGCACACCAGCCAGCGACGGTTGGGCGACAACACCAGCGCCGAGGCGTGCGGGCCGGTGAGGATCTCGATGTCCTGTTTGCCCCCGCTCTCGGTGACACCCAGATGCACGACGGAAACCGAACCCTCGCTCGCAATGTGCCTCACCGGATCGACGCGCACTTCGGTGCCCCGACCGGCCGGGCCCACAAGATCGCCCGCGCCGGGACGGCGTCCGCCCCAATTGCTCACGTAGGCCTTGTCCTCGAAAAGCACGACGTCGTACGGCGCCACGCCCACCGCGAAGGTGCGCAGCACCTTGCCCGTCGCGGCGTCGAGTTCGAGCAGCGTGTTCGACAGGTTGCCGCAAACGTACAATCGCACGCCGTCCGGTGAGATGGCCAGACCGGACGGGATCTCCTCGCTGCGCCGCGGCGCGTTCGCCGCCGGCAGCGGCAGCGAGTGCGACGCCGCGACCGAACCCTCCGCGTCCACCGTGAACACCTTCACGCTGCCATTGACGTTGCTCAGGAAGATCCGACGCCCATCAGGCGAAAAGATGAGGCCGGTGAAGCTGAGCTGCCCCTTGGTGTCGGGTTGCAGGATGTTCGGCGACGCCGTGGGCGGCAGCGGCTCGTTCTGCCTCTCGGACGGCAACTGAACACGCTCGAGAATGGCGCCATTCGCCGGATCCAGGACGATCAATTCGCTCGTCTTGCCCGACACGACCAGCCGACGCCCATCGGGCGACAGCGCCATCGCCTGCGGACGCAAGCCGGCAAGGTCGGTTTGCCGGCCCAGCGGCGTGACCTCCTGGTTGACCGGCAAAACCGTGCGGTTCTCGCCCCGCCTGCCAACCATCTCAGTGTCGCCCCCAAACAGAGAAACGACGAGCAGACCCGTCACGACCAGAGAAACGGCCCAGGAGCCGCGAGAAAAGACAGACGCAGAAATCATGGCGCGATTCTAGGCAGCCAGCCTCGGACCGCAAGACGCGACACTAGATTCCTCAACGGTCGCGCCATGCCCCGGAGCCTCTCCAACCGGATCTGATGTGTCAATAATACGGATCTGACCCCATTGCCTTTTCCGGCTTCCCGGACGCACGGTCAACCGCCTGCCGCCGCCACCTACCGAGCGAGCTTGGCCTTCTCGCCAGGGAGCAGGTCGGGGAAGACCTTCAGCCGCGCGGAGGCTGCCAGCACCCGGGCGTTCGAGCTCGTGTCGAAGGAAAGAAACCACGTGCAACCGCTCAGTTGCGCCAGGGCGACATGCATCGTGTCCAGCAGGCCGGCATTGACCCGCGCCCCAAAGCGCTTGATCAACTCAACGGTGCGGGTCGCGGTGGGATCCCACGCCACCGGATAGCGCAGCCATCGGCCCGTTTCGAGTTGCTGACTCAACACCTCCCACGCTTCGCTCCGCGTCTGCCCTGTGCGACGCACAAAGGCTCGACGCGCCTCCAATTCCGCCAAACCGCTCACGAGGAACGGAAGCGGCGACTTCCGGACGTACCGCTCCGCGGTCTCAGTCTGGCCAACCACGTTGAAATGCAGGGCCGCAATGAAGTTGGCGTCCAGGTAGTTCATCGCCGCTCCTCGGCCCGCAAATCGTCCACCGGGTTGGTCGCCAGCCGCGGTTGGGCCCTCAGCCATGCGAAGTGCGCGTCCCAGCCTGCCCCGGCTGCCGGGGACCGCTTTCCGACGCCCGGCCGGCCGAGGGTCAGCGTCACTGCCGGCTGTCCCGGCGCGGCGATCACCACGGCCACGCCGCGGCGCGCTTCGGCCAGCGCCCAGCCAATTCGCCGATGAAATTCCCGCGGTTTCAACTCGACTGTCTTCATGTCAGGCGATTCTGCCTGACATCGGGCGACTCGTCAATTCCACAGCAAAGGGTCCGCAATCAGGCACAAAGATCACGGATCTCGCCGCGTGCGCCCAGGCGTTGGCCCCGGCGAGGTCGGTCTGCCGGCCCAGCGGGGTGACATCCTGGTTGAGGGGCAGGACCGTGCGGTTTTCGCCCCGCCTGCCAACCATTTCAGTGTCGCCCCCGAACAGAGGAACAACGAACAGACCGGTCAGGACCAGAGAAACGGCACAGGAGCCGCCGGCGGACGCAGAAATCATGGCGCGAGCCCAGGCAGCCAGTCCCGGACCGCAAGACGCGACATTGGGAATGTCGCCGTTACTGATGTCGATGTTCCTGAAGACTATTCCACTATGAGGCACCGCAGACGTGCGATCGCTTCGTCAGCATCCCGCCCCTTGGCCTCAATGAAATCGAGCAACTGCGCCGGCGTGCGCGTGTCGTCGTTGGTGGAGCGATTCGGATTAGCGAGGCGTCGGTTGCCGGTGATCGTGGTTGCCACCCGGCGGCCACGAGTTGTTCACGCGCCTCCTTGGTCTGAGGCCCGCCTCGCTAATCAGTTTCCACTGGACAGAATCGAGCGGGGGCCCGGATCATGCGCCCCGGCTGCTGGAGCGCCGCGGACGATGCGGCCCCGCGGCCTGGAAGATTGTCCTTGCAGTCCCCATCCTCACCCGCATCGACACCAAGCCCGGCACCGGGCCTGGCGAACGCCTATCGGTTTTCCGTGTTCAACGCGCTGTCGTACCAGATTGTCCTGGGCAGTCCCATGGTCCTGTACGCCAAGCATCTTGGCGCGAGCGCCACGGTCCTGGGCATCATTGCCGGGATGATGCCCCTGCTGGTCATCTTCCAGATCCCGGCGGCCAAACACATCAGCCGCATCGGATACAAACGGTTCGTCTTCGCCGGTTGGGGGACGCGGGTGCTGTTCATCTTCCTGATGGCATGCGTGCCGTTGACCAGCGCTTTCCTCACGCCTGCCAACCGGATTGCGCTCCTCCTCTTTCTCCTGTTCGGGTTCAATCTCTCGCGCGGCATTTCGAGCGCCGCCTGGCTGCCCTGGATCACGGCGCTCGTCCCATCCGAAATCCGGGGACGCTACCTGGCGCGCGATTCCGCCTGCGTGAATGCGGCCAGCGCGGCGACGCTGGTGCTGGCGGGGATGGCGCTGGGACACCATCCGGGGCAGGTCCAGTTCGCCGTCATCTTCGCTTTCAGCGCGCTGATGGGGGCCGTCAGCCTCAACTTCCTGAAACGCATTCCGGATGCCCAGGCGCCCGAGGCAGGCGTGCGCAGCGGCGAACCCGTCCCCTGGGGCGCAATCGCCGGGCACCCGCCGTTTCGGAAGCTCCTGCGCATGAATGTCGCATGGTCGATCGCCTATGGCGGCTTGACCGCCTTCATTGTCGCCTACCTCAAGAGCGCGGCGGCCATGGATGAAGGCCGCATTCTCTTTGTCACCGGCATCTCCTATCTGGGCGGCATCGGCGGCCTCCTCCTCTTCGGATCCCGGCTCGATCACCATGGCAGCAAACCGATCCTCGTGGTCTGCATCCTCGGGTGGATCGCCGTGCTGATGGGATGGACCCTGCTGGCCGGCGGCGTGATCCATGTACAGATGGGAATCGTCCTCGGGCTGCAGGTGCTGATGGGGCTGGGCTATGCCGTGTACACCATGTCGAACACGCGGCTGGCCATGCTGGTGGTGCCGGCCATGGGCCGCGACCACTTTTTCGCCCTGTTCTCGGTGGTTGCCAACCTCACGCTCGGGATTGCTCCCGTGCTCTGGGGACTGCTCATCGACGCCTTCGGCCAGCGGCGGGTGTCGATGCTGGGCTTTGAATGGAACCGCTTCAGTCTGTTCTTCCTGCTGGTCACACTCGCTTACGTCGCCGTGTTCAGCCTCTCGCGCCGGCTCGAAGAGCCCCGCGCCGGGCGCGTCGAGGACCTCTTGCGCGATCTGCTCGCCCAAACCCCGATGCGCAGTTGGATCCGGTTCTGGCCGCGCGGATGAGACCGCCGTCGGCCCGGAACCAGGCGGGCCTCGAATCGAGTCCCAACGCGAATCTCATCAGCCGAGCAGGAATCGCGAGGCGCGCTTGAGTGCCGCAAGCGAGATCCGCGGGGGCGGGTAACGCAAGGCGGGATCGATCGCCAGCGACCGACGCAGGACCGAGCGGGAGTGCGAGAAAGAATCGAAACTGGCCCGTCCGTGGTAGGCGCCCAGTCCGCTCTCGCCCAGTCCTCCAAAGGGCAGGCCGCTCCCAACGATGTGGGTGAGCGTGTCATTGATGCAGACGCCGCCCGACCGCGTCCCCTCGAGCACGCGCTCCTGCACCGAGCGATCGGGGGTGAAGATGTAAAGGGCCAGAGGCGTCGGGCGCTCGCGCAGCATCTCGAGCGCGTTCTCGAGCCGATCAAACTCGAGCACGGGCAGAATCGGTCCAAAGATCTCTTCCTGCATCACCGGCGCGTCCGGCGCCACATCGGTCAGGATGGTCGGCGCAAAATAGAGATCCTGGGCATCCCATCGCCCCCCTTCGATCGGTTGTCCGCTTCGCAGATAGCCTGCCAGCCGGTCGATGTGCCTCCGATTCACAATGCGGCCGTAATCGGGGCTCTTCTGCGGGTCCTGGCCGTAGAACGCGCGCACCGCCCGCTGCATTGCGGCCAGCAGCCCATCGCGGATGCGGCGGTCCACAAGCACGAAGTCGGGCGCCACGCACGTCTGCCCGGCGTTGAGGAACTTGCCCCAAACGATCCGGCGGGCTGTCGTGTCGAGCGGCGCATCCGCGCACACGATGCAGGGCGATTTGCCGCCCAGTTCGAGCGTCACCGGTGTCAGGTGGCGCGCCGCCGCCGCCATCACCAAACGGCCCACGGCCGTGCTGCCGGTGAAGAAGATGGCATCGAAACGCTCGCGCAGCAGGGCCTCCGCCGTCTCGCGTTCCCCCTCAACGACCGTCACGTAGTCCTCGGGGTAGATCGCCTCGATCAATCGAGCCAGAGCGGCGGCGGTCCGCGGGGCGAACTCGGACGGTTTGAGCACTGCGCAGTTGCCCGCCGCCAAGGCCCCGACCAGCGGAGCCAGCAGCAGTTGAACCGGATAATTCCATGGCCCGACGATGAGGGCGACCCCGTACGGCTCGGGATCCACGAAGCCGCGTCCAGGCCAGGCCAGCCAGGGCGCAGGGCGCCGGCGCCGGGCCATCCACGAGGGCAAATGCCGGAGAGCGTGCCGGAGTTCCGCATGCACCAGCCCGATCTCGCTGCCGAACGCCTCGTGCGGCGGCTTGCGCAAATCCGCGTGCAGCGCTTCGAGCAGGGCCTGTTCGTGCCGCTCGATGGCGTCCTGCAACTCACGCAGCCGCGCCCGGCGAAACGCGAGCGGACGCGTCGCCCCGGTGCCGAAGAGGGCGCGCTGCTGTTGGATGGAGGCGGCAAGGTTCATAATCGACTTGGAGAAAGCTCCGCCCTCGCCTATCACTTCGTCAAGCACGCGTGACCGGCCGGTCACGGCGGGTCAAACGCCCGCACACCGCCCGATCGGCGCGACCAACCGGCCCGAGGCCGGCGTCCCCGTTCGCGCGAAAGGACGCCGGTCCGCCGTGGCTGACCAGCACTGAATGCGCCGAGCCTTGCATCAACGCCGCATGAAAACCAAGAGCCACTCGACCCGCCGCCGCGAGGCGGCGCTCCCCGCCTCCCCACCCCAGGCGCTCAAACTCGAAAGCCTCTGTGTCGGGCGGCGCCGACACCCGCGTCTCGACATCTGTCTGACCCTGGGCAGCGTCACCGAGGTCAGCACACGCGCGGTCGTCTTGGGGCTCTTCCGCGAGGTCGCCCCGGAAGGGGCGGCCTCGGCCCTGGACCAGCGGTTGGGCGGCGCGGTGAGCGAGTTCATGGCGCGGCGCATGTTCGGAGGCAACATCGGCGAGATCTTCGTCATGCCAACCGGACGCCATCCGGTGCGGGCGGACCTGGTGATGTTCGCCGGCCTGGGCACATTCGACCGGTTCGACGAGGAGGTGTTGGAACTGGTCGCCGAGAACGTGATCCGGACGCTGATCCGCACCGACGTCGAAGATCTCGCCACGGTGTTGCTGGGCGGGCGCTCGGGCCCGAGTGTGGCCGCGCTGCTCGAACACATGCTCAAGGGATTCCTGCGGGGGCTGTTGGACGCGGACGATGACCGCCGGTTCAGGCGGGTGACCCTGTGCGAACTCGATCCGCGGCGTTTCGAGGAAATCAAGCGCGAGCTGTTCCGTCTGGCGGGCACGCCGCTGTTCGGCGATGTCGAAGTCACGTTCGATGAGCGAATCCTCCCGCGCCCTCCCGAAAGCCTGTCCCCGTCGGTTCTCCGCGGACTGAGCGCGCCGCCCGGCGCCGCCTCCTCGTATCTGATCGTCCGGCAGGAAGGGCAGCGCGCCGGACAGCTCAAGTTCCGCGCGTCGCTCCTGACCGCGGGCGCGAAAGCCACCGTCATCACCGCGGAACGCTGGGCGGCGCAGAAGGACCTGGATGCCCTGTTGGCTCGCCTCGATGCGCGCGACTTCACACCCGCGGATCTGCCGGCGTTCGGCCAGCAACTCGGCACACTGCTCCTTGCCGATGAAGTCCTTGCCGTGCTGCCCAGCATCCGGGGTCAGCACCTGGCCGTCGTCCACGACGCCCCCGCCTCCCGATTCCCCTGGGAAACCCTGCGCTCCGGCGATTGGCAGCCCGCGCTCGATGGAGGCCTCAGCCGCCGTTACTTGGCCGAGAACATGTCGGTCGCCCGCTGGCTCGAGGAACGGCGCACACACCCGGGGCTCGAAGTCCTGCTTGTGGTCAATCCCACACGGGATCTCGTCGGCGCCGAGGCTGAAGGAACCCGCATTGCCGCGCTGTTCGGCGCGCATCCGTCCGTGCGGCTGACCCTGCGCGAAGGCGCCGAGGCCGCCCGCTCGACGCTGCTCGAGGATTTCAGGTCCGGACGCTACGACCTTCTCCATTACGCCGGGCATGCGGCGTTCGATCCCGTGCAGCCCATGCGCAGCGGGATTCTCTGCGCGGATGGCGACGTGCTCAGCGGCGCCGATCTGAGCGGGTTGGGCAACCTGCCCAATCTGGTCGTCTTCAATGCCTGCGAATCGGGCCGGGTGCGCGGGCGCGCGCGGCGCGCCACCGATCCAGACGGGATCCGCCAACGCGTGCAACGCACGGTCGGCCTCGCGGAGGCCTTCCTGAGGGGCGGCGTGGCCAATTACGTGGGCACCTACTGGCCTGTCGGCGACGATCCCGCCAAGACATTCGCGGCGTCGTTCTACAGCGCGATCGCCAACGGCCAAACGGTCGGCAACGCCCTCATCGCCGCGCGCTTGGCCGTCTACGCCCTGCGCGAAAAGACGATCGATTGGGCCGATTACATCCACTACGGGAATCCGCACTTCGTCCTCAAGCTGCGTTGATCTGCCATGCGGACCGCGGATTTTCGCTACGCCCTGCCACCGGAGTTGATCGCGCAGACCCCGGCGGTCCGCCGCGAGGGCTCACGCCTCCTGGTGCTCGACCGCCGGGCCGGGCACATCGAGCATCGCCGGTTCGTCGATCTGCCCGATTACTTGCGCCCTGGGGACGCCCTGGTCCTCAACAACTCGCGCGTCATTCCCGCCCGCTTGAGGGCCGAAAAAGCGGGCGGCGGCGCCCGACTCGAAGTGCTGCTCGCCGAAGAGATCGCGCCCAACGATTGGTGGGTCCTCTTGCGCCCCGGGAAACGGGTCCGCCCGGGCACCGTGCTCCTCTTTCCGCCGCCCGCGCCCGACTCCCACGCCCGCGCCGCTCCATCCCAGCTCGGGTCTCTCTCCGCCCCGAGTGTCTCGCGAGCGATCGTCGAGGCCAAGAATGCCGAAGGCCATTATCGGTTGCGGTTCGAGGGGCCCGCGAACATCAAGGACATGCTCGACCTCCTCGGAGAGGTCCCGCTCCCGCCCTATATCACACGCGCAGGACCCCCGACCTCCGAAGACCGCGAACGCTACCAAACGGTCTTCGCGCACCCCCCCGGCTCGACCGCCGCCCCGACGGCCGGACTCCACTTCACCGCCCGGATGATCGAGGCGCTGCGCGGACGTGGCATACGCGTCTGCCATGTCACGCTGCACGTCGGCCTTGGCACGTTCGCGCCGGTCAAGACCGAACGCCTCGAGGACCATGTCATGCATGCCGAGGTCTTTGACCTTCCCCAAGCCACGGCAGAGACAATTCGGGAAGCTCGGCGCGCCGGCCATCGCGTCATTGCCGTCGGCACAACGTCGGTGCGCGTCCTCGAGAGCGCAGCGTCTCGAGCTCGATGCGACGCGCCCGGATCCAGCGCGGCGCTGAGCCTATCCCCAGGTCCCGGCCGCACGCGCATCTTCATCCACCCGCCGTACGCATTTCGCGCGGTGGACGCGCTCCTGACGAACTTCCATCTGCCGGAGTCGACTTTGCTGATGCTTGTGAGCGCGTTTGCCGCGCCGGGCGAGACTCGGGGTCGCGAGATGGTCCTGGCGGCCTACCAGGAGGCCATCCGCGAGGGGTATCGCTTTTACAGCTACGGCGACGCCATGCTGTTGCTATGATTGTGCGCGTCTCAACACCAGCCGCGGACGGGGCGTCCTCCCCTGCCCTCCCCTATGTGCTGGTCAACATGGCGATGACCGCCGACGGCAAGATCGCCACCGCCAACCGCCGCATCGCCTCCTTCGGAACCAGGCGGGATCTGGCCCACCTCTATGCTCTGCGCGCCACCGCCGACGCTGTCATGTGCGGCGCCCGCACGGCATCCGCCGAAGACATTCACCTCGGACCCGGTCCCGCGCGCTACCGCCGGAGCCGAATCGAGCGGGGACTGGCTGAGTTCAACCTGCGCATCCTGGTCAGCGGGCACGGTCGAATCGATCCGGCCAGTTCGATCTTCACCCGACGATTCTCTCCCATCCTCATCCTGACGACCGAACGGGCAGGGCAGACACGACTCCGCCAACTCGACGGGCCGGCGGATCAGGTCGTTGTCTGCGGACGAACCCAGATCGACTTCCGCGCCGCCCTGGCCTGGCTGCGCTCGGCCCGGGGCGTGAAGCGTCTGCTGTGCGAAGGAGGCGGCGAGCTCAACGCGGCCTTGTTCGGCCAGGGGTTCGTCGACGAACTGCACCTGACCATCTGTCCGTTCGTCTTCGGGGGCGCCGCGGCCCCCACCATCGCCGACGGCCCCAGTCCGCGCCGGCTCGCGGACGCCGCTCGATTACGGCTGGTGTCTCATCGCCGCATCGGCGACGAGCTTTTCTGTCTGTTCAGGAAGGTGCGGCGTTAGGGTCTTTGCAATGCGAGACCACTCTGCGTCCCGCTGTTGTGCCGGTCAGCCCCGGACCCGCACGCCGCGCGCACGGAGGTGATCTTTGAGCCGCGGAATCTGGATCAGGCCGAAGTGAAAGACGGAAGCCGCGAGCAGGATGGTTGCCCCGGCCTCGACGGCCTGCACGAAATGGTCGAGTGCGCCTGCCCCGCCCGAGGCGACCACCCGGGCCTTCACCGCTTGGGCCATAGCCCGGATGACCGGCAGGTCATACCCGGTGCGCGCGCCGTCGCCGGCTTTGCTGGTCGGCAGGATAACTGGGACGCCGTAGCCATCGACTCGTCTGGCCCACTCGACGGCATCGGCGCCCGTCGCCGTGCGTCCGCCGTCGATGTAGACCTCGTAGCCCGAGGGCAATGTCGCGTTCCGGTCCACGTCGATCGCCACCGTCACCTTCGCCCCGAACTCGTTCATCAATTGCGGTATCAGGTCCGGCTTGCGAAATGCCGCCGAACTCACCGAGATCTTGTCGGCCCCGGCCTCGAGCACAGCCGACGCGGACGCGACGTCCCCAATCCCGCCGCCAATGGTCAGGGGTACCGTTGCCGCCTCGGCCACGCGCCGCACCACTTCGATCATCGTCCGCCGTCCCTCGACAGTCGCCGTGATATCGAGCATGGCCAGCTCATCGGCCCCCGCCTGGCAATAGGCCTGGGCGCAGGCGACCGGGTCGCCCACGTCGCGAATATCGACGAAATGCACACCCTTGACGACGCGCCCGTTTTGCATGTCCAGGCAGGGCATGATGACGATGTCCTTCTCTGACTGTTGCATACTTGTCCTTTCAGGGTTCGACCTACTCGCGGCTCGCTCACCGCATATTTCTTAGCGCGGCAAAGCCGCGCTAAGAAATGTCCGGGCTACACATACTCGATCGTGGCGGGCGGTTTCGGGGTCAGATCGTACAGACACCGGTTCACGCCCGGGATCCGGGTGATTCGCTCCGCCAGGCGATGCAATGCGGGCCACTTGATCTCCGTCACCAACGCCGTCCGCGCGTCGGTCGATTCGATGCAGCGCACAACAATGATCTGTCCGAACTCGCGGTGGTTGTCGCGAATCCCCGTGGCGCGATCGTTGAGCAGCACCGCCAGGTACTGAAACGCGCCAGTCGACGCCAGTTCCTCCTCGACGATGGCCGTGGCTTGCCGGACGGTGGCAAGCCGTTCCTCGGTCACCTCCCCGACAATTCGGGTCGCCAGGGCGGGACCGGGGAAGGGAATTCTCTGGGCGATGGTCTCAGGCAAGCCCAGCGCCCCCGCCAGCTCCCGCACATCGTCCTTGCGCAGCGTCTCGAGCGGTTCGACCACCTGGTATCCATACACCCGCTCCGGATCAATCCCGAGCTGGCTCAGGATATTGTGCTGACGCTTGATGCCGGCCACCGTCTCCTCGATGTCGGTCAGAATCGTGCCGTGCAGGAGGAACTTGGCTCCCGATTGCCGCACCACCTTTCCAAACACAGTCTTGTAAAACGTCTCCGTGATCGCGCAGCGCTTCCGCTCCGGATCGGTCACGCCCGCCAACGCGCCCAGGAACTCCTTGCGCGCATCGACCAGCTCGACCGGGATGCCCAGCGCCGCAAACGTCTCGATCACGCGCTCCGCTTCCCCCTCGCGCATCAATCCGTTCTCGACAAAGATGGTCTTGAGCTGGCGCGCGAGCGCCCGGTAGCCCAGGGCCGTCACCACCGAGCTGTCCACCCCGCCGCTCAGGGCATTGATGGCGAGACCGTCTCCGACTCTTTGCCGCAGGTTGCGCACCTGCTCCTCGATAAACTTCGTACAGTCCATAGGATTCTCCATTCTCAACCGTTGTTTTCCTGCGACGCCTCGGCCTCCAGCGGCTTGCTGGTGATCAGACCAATGCCGCGCCCCTGGCTGCCGCAGGCGCAGTAGTACATGTAGAACGTCTCGTTCTTCGGATTGTACACCAGCGAGATCTTGTGGGCGTACTGGCGATCCAGACCGCCGGGATGGCCGCCCGCCGCATACAGAGGCTCCGGGTGCGCCGTCCAATGCGCCAGATCGCGTGAAAAGGCCGCCATGATGTGCGCCCCGCCCCGCCCCACGCCGAAGTAAAACATCGTCCAGTGATCGCCGTCCCGGAACACCTTGGGATCCGACGCGAACTGCTCGTCGAAGCCGCCCGAGCGGACACGGATGACCGGGTTTGCCGGATAGCGCATCCAGTTCAACAAATCGCAGGAAAACGCCAGACCCGTCTGCTCGATCGAGCCGTTGGCCGCATTGTAGAAATTGAAGAAACGCCCCCGATGCTCGAGCAGCCACGGCTGGTAAATGCAGTCCTTCTCCCACACCGCGCAGTCCGGATCCGCAACGGACAGGATCGGCGCGTCCTTCGCCCGGCCCCACGTCAGGCCGTCTTCGCTCGAGGCCACCCCCTCGGAGCCGGGGCGCAACTCGTATCCGCCCTGGCGCGGATAGCAGCCGTACAGCGTCCAATACCTCCCGTCGCGCTTCTTGAGAACACGCGGCGCCTTCACATCGTACGATTCGTACAGGAACGCCCCCACGACGCACCCGCCGAAGTCAAACGCGTTCGTGGGACCGAATCCCATTGCCAGCCGCGGCCTGGTCCAACGCACCAGGTTTGTGCTCTCAGCCACAAACGAGTTGTACCCCTGGCCGTTGAAGCCGATGAAACTCATGTACCAGGTGTCCGGCTCTCCCGGCACTTGGTACACGCACGGCACGTCCGTGCTGTGAAACGCTTCGTGGCCGGGTATGCCCGGCTGCGACGGGATCACGTGGTCCGGCCAGTAATGCCAGCCCCGATACGGCGCAGCCCAACGATCCAACACGGCCCGGTCGATGACCTCCGTGTCGGCGCGGACGAACGCGCAGACGCAGACCGCGGCGACAACGAGCATCCACCGAAGACCATCGCGTCGCCTTTGCCTCCGCGGCACGCCAGCGTCGCCAGAATCCTCGACCGGCAAGAGGTCCTCGATCCGAGCCGAGTCCGTGTGCCGCGCTGCCGGGTTCGAGGATTCTCCGGAGATTCTGCCCCTGCCTTCCTGGCCCCTTCCGCTTCTGGCCGTCTCTCTCATGGATGGTTGGGCCGCTGTTTGATCAGGCCTGGCTTGGGACAGCACCGGGTTCGGCTGGGGGGGCGGCAGACGCCGTCACAAGACGCTGCTCGAGAAACCGGTTGGCCATGATGAGCACCCCGGCCTGGAGGGAAAACGTCTTCATGGCGTATTCGCTGTCGCCGTGCAGGAAGAGGAAGCTGATGGCGCTTCCCATCCAAATCCCGGCCACCACCGAACAGGCGCGGGAGAAATTGTCCTCGCAGCCATAACGGCGAAGATGCTGGATGATGCGCCAGGCCACACGCGTCCCGCCGTACATGAACAGCAACATCCCCGCGGTGCCAAACACACCTGTGTTCACCATCAGACCGACAAAGCCGTTGTAGAACACACCCTGGTTGATGTGCATCATCGTGCCGGTCGGGTCAAAGGCCCGCGAATACTCGTCCAGATACCGCGCGAAGCCGCGTCCCACCCACAAATACTGCGGGATCATCTCGAGGCCGACGCGGAACATGGTCCGCCGCGCCGTCATCGTGCCGACCGCGTCCACCCGCGCGGCGTTGTCGATCGAAATGCCGGGCAGGAAAGCCACGGCGCGCTGGGCCGCCAGCGGCATGCGGTCTGCGAACGCATACAGCAGCGCAAACGACGGGATCAGGATCAGCAGGGCGATCAACTGGTTGCGCACGGTGAAGAACCGCTGGGCGTAGACGCAGAAGAGCATGACAAATCCCGTCGTGACCAGAACGACCCGGTGGCCGCTGAGCATTCCCACCAACAGCACCAGGACCATTACCGGCAACAGCCAAAACGCCTTGCGCGCGACAAAATCCTTGGTGTTGTTGTAGACCAGAACGATGAAGAACAGGCCCATGCTGACCAGCGCGAACGACTGGAAACGCCGGATCCCGAACCGCATCGATTGAAACTCGAAACTGGCGGCGTCCACGGGCAACTCGACGAAGTACAACGCGTTGGCCAGCCCCCCGCCGAAGGTGAAGGCAAAGTCCGCGATCAGATACGTGCCGGTGAGAAGCCACTGGATTGTCAACAACTTGACCAGCGAGCGCTCGTTGCTCTGGAGCATCGCAAAGAGCAGCGGGAAGATCGCGCAAAGCAACTGCTGCAAGTAAAGCCGGCCTCCCGCCTGTCCCGATCCCAGAATCCGCAGGCCGAAGCCGCGCACCATCATCGTCACCACCAACACAACGCAATAGATGATTGAACCGATAAAGACCCAACGATGCGCCCTGAGGGTCGCCGCCAGATCCGGCGAACCCCGCCGCACCATGTGAAGCACGATCACACCGGTCCAGGCCAGCAGCGCCGCCCCTTCCCACATGTACGGACGCCCCGGAATGAACGGCAGGATGAGCGCCGAGCTGAATGTCGTCACGGTCACGACCATGGCCAGGTGCGCATGATACGGCAGCGTCGCCAGCCACAGGGTCCCCCCCACCACAAAGGCCACCATGAACTGGTCCGACGCCAGAAAGACGCTCAGACTCAGTGCGGCCAGCAGGATGAGCCCGTACCACAAGGCCCTGTGAAACCGAATGCGATAGTCAATTGCGGATACCATGATCTTCGTCGTTCGACCGCAGCCGCACCGCCGCGCCCCACCCCGACACGCCCTCTGCCCGAAAGCCCGCCGCCGCCGAACCGCGACATTCTGTCGCCGACCCATCCATGCGGAGCAACACATTTATTGCGCCGCCCGAGGCCTGTGTTGACAATCCCGCCCGCCTGTGCGCGGACTTCTGGCGCAAACTCGGGCGGCGCGCGCGCGTCCGCGGGCCAGACAGCCTCTTGACCGGAATCACTATGCCGACAACTCGGGATCGACAGCGGTGGCGGGTGCTCTATTGCGTCGACACTCTCAGCGCCGGCGGCGCGGAGCGACAGACGGTGGAACTCGTCACACGATTGAATCGAGAACGCTTCGACCCCCGCCTCCTCTGCCTGCACGGCAAGGCCTACGGCACCAGCCTCCATTTTGCCCCGGATCTCGATCGCGCCCGCGTTCCGTGGCGCGTCCTCGACCTCCGCTGGTCTCCCCCCGGCTTGCTGGCGGGTTGGGCCCGACTGATCGCCGCAACCTGGCGAACGCGCCCCGCGCTTCTCCATGCCGTCAGCCACCACAGCAATCATATCGCCCGACTCGGACGCGTCCTCATGCCCCCCCGCCTCCGCCTGGTGACCGCGGTGCGGACCGAATACCAGCCGCGACAGCTCTTCTACGAGCGGATCGAGCACCGGCTCTCCCAGCGCGTGGTCTGCAACAGCCCGCACCTCGAACGCCAACTCATCGAGCACAGCCGCATCCCCGCCCGCAAGCTGGTCTGCATCCCGAACGGCCTCGATTGCGAGCGCTTCGGCCGCAACCCCGATCCCGGGTTGCGGGCCCGCCTCGCCCCGACCGCCTCCTGCGTTGTCGCCATGCTGGGCCGCATCACGAAACAGAAGTCGCCGCACCTGCTCGCCCTGGCCCTGGGCGAACTGAAGCGCCGACAGGAATTGCCCGGCGGCGTTCGGGTGTTCATTGCGGGCGAGCACGAAAGCGACGAGATCCAGGCGCAACTCGATGAGGCGATCCGCCGCCACGGCCTGGGAGGCGTGATCACGCAGTTGCCCCAAACCAACCAGCCCGAAGCCCTCCTGCACGCCGCGGACTTCACCGTCCTGGCCTCTCTCTGGGAAGGATTGCCCAATGCAGTGCTCGAATCGCTCGCCGCCGGACGCCCCGCGCTGGTGTCTGAAGCCGCCAACGCGGCGGGAGTCATCGGCGACGGCGCCACGGGATGGGTGGCTCGCACCGACGATGTGCCGCATCTGGCCGCCCGCCTGGGCGAGGTCTTCCGGCTGTCGCCCGAGCGGCTCGAAGGCATGCGCCCGGCTTGCCGGGATCGCGCCGGCATGTACAGCATGAGGCGGATGGTCCGGCGCTACGAGGAACTCTACGAAGAACTCTTGTCCGGCACCCGCCCCGCCCCCGGAGCTTGAGCCGAGCCCCAGCCCCGACGCGCCCCGACGACGAAGGCGAAGAGGGTCGACCGGTAAGCGCGCCAGTTGAACGGCCAAAGGCAAATCGCCTTGATGCCGAATCGGATGCCGTTCCAGCACTGGCTGCGCCGGCGGCTGGTTCCGCTGATCTGAATGGCCAGATCGCTCAGATCGCGCCGGGACGCCAAACCCAGGCGACGATGCTTCTCGAACATCCGGCCGATGGCCCGAAGGTGCTCCATCGGGCGCGTGCTTGTCAGCGATTCCTCGTGCTCCCCGTATTCGTAAATGATGTACGGCCAGTGCCCCACCTCCGCCACGTAGCTCAGGCGCAGCATGAAGTCGTAGTCCTCGACCATGCGCAGCGAGGCGTCATACTCCCCCGCCTGACGCGCCGCCGCGGCACGGTAGAGAAAGGCCGCACCGAAGAGGCTGTTGCGCCAGAATGTGTCGCGGTAGGCGGGCGGATTGAACACCAACCCCTGCTCCCTGCGCTGGATCATGTCGCCGTAGACCAATCCCGCCTCGGGATGCCCGCGCAGATAGCCGCTCAGACGCTCGATCGCCTCGGGGAAATACCGGTTGTCGTCGCTGGTCCAGGTCCAAAACTCGCCTCGGGCCGCCCGGAACCCGTTGTTCAACGCGCGCGGCAGGCCCAGATTCTGCTCGCGCATGTACCCGACGCGCGGATCCTGCTCCCGCATCCGGGCCGCGTACTCCCGGGTCTCGTCCCCGGACCCGTCGTCGACTATCAGCAACTCGAGGTCCCGCTCGGTCTGCCCCAGGATGGAATCAACACTCTGCGGCAGAAGCGCGGCCCGATTGTAGGTGGGCAGCACAATGCTCACAAGCGGCGGCCCCGGCCTGCGAGGTGCCCGCCACTCCGTCACGCCCTCGGGTCGCAGTTTCATGCTCGATCTTTCGCCCGACTCGACCTCACGCGATCTCCCCCGTCGATTCATGCCCCCGGACTCGCACCCGCCCCCGGCGGGACTGCGCCATCCGAACCCGCGCCAGGCCGCTTGAATTCGCCATAGTGACGCTGCGCCCACGCCACGGAGAACACCGGCTTGCCATCCGCCATCTCGAGCCACGGATGCAGGTCGCGCGGCACCTCGATCTTCGTCACGAGCCAGGCGAAGCAATTGGACTGCCGTGGAAAAACCTTCGTGAACAAGCGCACCAACGGCAACAGGGCGCGCAGGGTCCGGGACGCCCACCGGTTCTTCATCGCCGCAATGCGCCCGTGCGGGACGCGCAGGGAATAGAAGTAGCGGATTCGCGGCAGGCCGCGCGGTTCCCAGGCCCGGATGACCTTCTCGACCTCGCGCTCCGACCAGCGATAGACGAAGTTTGGGATCGCCGTGTTGTCGACCCCGCCCGAGGTCATGCGGTTGCCCGCCACCGCCGCCACCTCGTATTGCTGGCCAAAATCCAGGCGCACACCCAACCGCACCAGGAATGTGTCCCGCGGCTCGAATACCAGGATGCCGCGCCGCGCCACCCGGTACATCTCGAGCATGGCGCGATGCGGCGAATGGCAATGGTGCAACCCCTCGTGCGCAACCACGAAATCGAAGGAGCCGTCCGGGAACGTCAGGGCCTCGGCATCCTGCAGGCTCCAGGTGTAGGGTGCCACGAGGTCTTCCGTCACGCCCGGCTCGATGTTCGAGATCGTCACCCGCGTGAATCCCAAATGCCGCAACACATCGCGGTCCTGGTCGCTCCCGCAGACAACCAGAAGCTCCGTGTCGCGGCGCAGCACACCCTCGTCCATCAGCCGCTGCAAGGTGCGGGCGTAAAACTCTTCCATAGGGTCAATGGGGTCGCATCTAAATAGTTGACAATTCACTCCTCAGTTTCGCAACAAAGCGCTTGCGCTCCGCGTCCTCGCCCAGCTTCTGCGCGAAGCGCTTCACGGCCTGCGCCCCCGCCTGGTACTTAACGCCCGCGCGGCGCACCGCCTCCGCAAGCCGCATCCCGCCATGGCGAACCGCCACGTACATCACTCCGTCCCGTCCCCAATCCCCGTGCCGCTCCGCCCACCGATCCCAAGGCTCCCCACGCATCTTCTCCGCCGCCCCCACCAACTCCTCCCAACCAACCCGCCGCCGCATCCGTCGCGCCGCTGTCTGCTCCTCCTCGTTCACCGTGCGTCCCGAAAGCAGCTTCCGCGCGTACTCGCTGTCCCCCAGAACCACCCCGGCGACCACTCCCTCCCACGGGCTCTCCAAACCCCCTTGCCGAATCGGTTGCTCCGTGTACGTCCTCAATGCCGCCCGGCGCTCCGTGCGGCTCCGCCCTCCGCAGGCCCGCCCGATCACCCCCGTCTCCAGCCAGCCCGCATTGGGCTCGAGTCCCATGTAAACCCTCCAGGAATTCCATGGATGTTCCCGCAGCGTCTGCAGGCGGCGCCTGACCAGTTCCTCTCCCGGATTCTCACACCCCAGCACCCGGGCCCGGCGCTGGTCGCTCTTGCCCAGCCCCAATCCTCCGACCCGCACCGGATTCAAATGCACATAGCGCGCCACCTCGACCGCCTTGCCCTCTTCCTGGATCAGCACCCCCTTGAATCGTCCTTGAAACACTGTCCCGCGGCACCGATGAGCCCAGTTGAACTTGACCGCGTAACTGACGTTGAGCCAGTGGATGGCCTGGCTCAGATTGGCCTCCCTGGTCCGGACCAACAGATGGTAATGATTGGGCATCAGCACGAACGCGTGCACCTCCAGCGCAAAACGCTCCGGCAACTCGGCCACTCCACCCAGAAACCGGCGCCGATCCGCATCATCCAGGAACAACGCCCCTCCCCGGTGTCCGCGATTCATCACATGGTACCACGCGCCCGCCACATCAACCCGCAACGGCCTTGCCATAGGCCGGGGACACAACACCGCGAATCTCCGTTTGTCAACTATATAGATGCGACCCCATTGTGTGTGCCCAGCGCCAATTCATGAAGACGAAAAGGCTGGAGGGGGGACGTCTCGTCCCCCGCCATTGCGAGTGAACACGGTGTTTCTCGGCGACGGGCCGTCGCCGCTCCACTTCATGAATTGGCCCTGTTGTGTGCCAATGGCAGGCGGCGTGCTGTCGCGCGCCCCGGTGCGCCATCGCGCGCCCCATCGCACGGCGCCCCATCGCACGGTTGCGTTTCGGCGGGGCCTTCGGCAGCATGGCCTTCCGGACGATTTATGTGTGGCATTTGTGGCATCTGGCATTTTGCCTCGAACGAGCCTGTGGATGCGGAGTTGCTGGCGCGGATGACGCGTCAATTCGCGCATCGCGGCCCGGACGAGGAGGGGTTCCACGGCGAAGGCGGGGTGGGCCTGGGCTTCCGCCGGCTTGGGGTCATCGACCTGGCGGCCAGCCACCAGCCGATGCCCAACGAGGACGGCTCGCTGCGCCTTGTGGCCAATGGTGAGATCTACAATTTCCAGGAACTGCGCGATCGTCTGACTCCGCGGCACACTTTCCGGACCCAGGGCGACATCGAGACCATCCTGCACGCCTACGAGGAACGCGGGGCGGACTGCGTCCATCAGCTTCGCGGGATGTTCGCCTTCGCCATCTGGGATCGTGCCCAGCAGCGCATGACCCTGGCGGTCGACCGGTTCGGCAAGAAGCCGCTCTACTACGCGCTGGATGGGAAGAAGCTGGTCTTCGGCTCCGAACTGAAGTGTCTGAGACACCACCCGGACATTGCGCTCGATTTGGACTACGCGGCCCTGGACGAGTACCTGAGCACGGGCTACATACGCGCCCCCCGCTCGATTTACCGGGCGATCCGGAAGCTGCCGCCGGGACATACGCTGACCGTCGCCGCCAACGGCGGCTCGCGGCTCTCCGAGTACTGGCATCCGCGGCTCTGCGGCCCGCCGGAACACTCTCGGGCACCGATCGACGCACTGGCTGCCGAACTTCGCGAGCGCCTGCTCGAAGCCGTTCGGCTGCGGATGATCAGCGACGTGCCGTTGGGCGCGTTCCTGAGCGGCGGGATCGACAGCAGCATCGTGGTCGGTTTGATGAGCCGCCTCAGTTCCCGCCCGGTGAAGACCTTCTCGATCGGGTTCGAGGGGGATCCGAACGACGAGAGCCCCTACGCGCGGGCCGTTGCCGCCCACTGCGGGACCGACCACGTCCACGAGATCGTCAAACCCGACGTCGTCGACATTCTGCCGCGGCTGGTCCGCCACTACGACGAGCCGTTCGCCGACAACTCGATGATCCCGACCTATTATGTGTCGGTGATGGCGCGCAAGGCGGTGACGGTCGCCCTGAGCGGCGACGGGGGAGACGAGGTGTTTGCCGGCTATCAGTGGTATCGGCGCGCCTACCGCCACAGGCGCCTTCAGGCCTTCATCCCCCGCCCGATCCGCCCCGCCGTGGCCTGCCTTGCCAGGGCGTTCCCGCCCGACAGCACCGTCCATCGCTACCTGGGCGTCGTCGATCGGCCGCCCACCTGCTGGGGGCTCGCGCAGGAGTACTTCGACCGCAGCCGGCGCGCCCGGCTGTATAACGACTGGACGCGGGCGCAGGTGGGAGAATCGGACGCAGACGCCGAGCGGGATGCGATCCTCGAAGCGGTCAAGGGGCTGGGCTACTTGTCGCAGCTTCAATATGCCGATCTGGTGGGCTTTCTGCCCGGCGATGGCCTGGTGAAGGTCGATCGGGCCAGCATGCTCGCTTCGCTCGAAGTGCGCAGCCCGCTCCTCGATCACGTGGTGTTCGAGTTCATGGCGCGCGTCCCGCCGCACTGCAAGCTCGATGGCCGCGAGAGCAAGATCCTGCTCAAGCGAGCCGCCGGCGAGGTTCTGCCCCCGTCCATCCTGACTCGACGCAAGCGCGGGTTCGATCTGCCGGCCGGGGAATGGCTTCGGGGCCCGCTGCGGCCGATGCTTGAAGACATGCTTCTGGCGCCCGGGGCACGCACCGCCGCATTCCTCGATCAGGCTGGGATCCGTCGATTGGCGAACGAGCACGCCGCCGGCCGGACGCGGCATGACTCGAGGCTCTGGGCGCTGCTCTGCCTCGAATTGTGGCTGCGCGAGTTCCCCCAGCCCAGGTCCGAAGCGGTCGCCAGCCGGCCTTCGGCGTCGGAGAACCGCGGCCATCCGCCACATCCCGGGGCGCCCTCGTGAGAAACCTCCTTTCAAATCCATGACAGAGCATTCAAGCCAGAAGAGCGGTCGCGCGGCGGACTTTCGCCGCCTGTTGCAGGAGCGGATCGCAATCATCGACGGGGCCATGGGCACGATGATCCAGAGCCGGCAACTCGACGAGGCCGGCTACCGGGGCGAACGGTTCCGGGACTGGGCATGTCCGGTCAAAGGCAACAACGACCTGCTGAACCTGACCCAGCCGCAACTCATCCGCGAGATCCACGGGGCCTACCTCGATGCGGGGGCCGACCTGATCGAGACCAACACGTTCAACTCGACGTCCATCTCCCTGGCCGATTACGGGCTCGAAGCGTTCGCGCACGATCTGAACGTTGCCGGGGCGCGCCTGGCGCGCGCGGCGGCAGACGCCCACATGGGCGAGCATCCGGATCGCCTCTGCCTGGTCCTGGGCGCCCTGGGCCCCACCAGCAAGACCGCCTCGCTCAGTCCCGACGTCCACAATCCCGCCTATCGGGCCGTGACATTCCGTCAACTGGCTGACGCCTATGCCGAACAGGCGCGGGGCCTGCTCGAAGGCGGGGTCGACGCCCTGCTTATCGAGACCGTCTTCGACACCCTGAACTCGAAGGCGGCCCTGTTCGCCATCGCCGAGTGTTTCGAGCAACTCGGACGCCGCGTCCCGGTTATGGTTTCGTTCACCATCACCGACAAGAGCGGACGCACACTCTCGGGCCAGACCGTCGAGGCGTACTGGAACTCGGTCTCCCATTTCCCGCTCCTGAGCATCGGCATCAACTGCGCCCTGGGCGCGAAGCAGATGCGCCCTTACATCGAGGAGCTCTCGAGGATCGCCCCGGTGTATCTGAGCTGTTATCCCAACGCCGGGCTGCCAAACGCGTTCGGCGGATTCGACGAGACGCCGGAGCAGATGAGCCGCGACCTGGGCGACTTCGCCGCCAACGGCTGGCTCAACATCGTCGGCGGCTGCTGCGGCTCGACACCCGACCACATCCGGGCCATCGCCGCCGCCGTCCGCGGCGTGCCGCCGCGCGTGCCGCCCGCGGTCGAGCCGTGGCTCCGGTTGAGCGGCCTCGAAGCCGTCTCGTTGCGTCCCGACTCGAACTTCATGAACATCGGCGAGCGGGCGAACGTGACCGGGTCGCCCAAGTTCGCCAAGCTGATCCTGGCGGGTAAGTTCGACGAGGCGCTGACCATCGTTCGCCAGCAGGTCGAGAACGGGGCTCAGGTCATCGACGTGAACATGGACGAGGGGATGCTCGATTCGGAGCAGGCCATGGTTCATTTCCTGCACCTGGTCGCATCCGAACCGGACATCGCCCGTGTGCCGGTGATGATCGACTCATCGAAGTGGTCGGTGATCGAGGCTGGGCTGCAGTGCCTCCAGGGCAAAGGCATCGTCAATTCCATCAGCCTCAAGGAGGGAGAGGAGGAGTTCGTATCCCGAGCGCACCGGGTCCGCCAGTACGGCGCCGCCGTGGTGGTCATGGCATTCGACGAACGCGGCCAGGCCGATCGTTACGAGCGCAAGATCGAGGTCTGCGCCCGGGCCTACCGCCTGCTCACCGAACGCGCCGGGTTCCCTCCTGAGGACATCATATTCGATCCCAACATCCTTACCGTCGCGACCGGGATCGAGGAGCACAACCGCTACGCCCTGGACTTCATCGAGGCCACGCGCTGGATCAAGCAGAACCTCCCGCGCGCGAAGGTCAGCGGCGGTGTCAGCAACATCTCGTTCAGCTTCCGCGGCAACAACCTCGTCCGCGAGGCGATGCACAGCGCCTTCCTCTACCACGCCATCCGGGCCGGGCTCGACATGGGCATTGTCAATCCCGGGATGCTCGAAGTGTACGAGGAGATCCCGGGCGACTTGCGCGAGCGGGTCGAGGACGTGCTCTTCGACCGCCGGCCCGACGCCACGGAGCGCCTGGTCGCGCTGGCCGAGTCGGTGAAGCAACGGGACAAGACCGAGGTGGTGGACGACGCCTGGCGGCGCGGATCGATCGAGGAACGGCTCCACCACGCGCTCGTCAAGGGCATCGTCGACTTCGTCGAAGCGGACGTCGAGGAGGCGCGCCGCAAGTACGGGCGTCCGCTCGAGGTGATCGAGGGCCCGCTGATGGCCGGGATGAACATCGTGGGCGATCTGTTCGGGGCCGGGAAGATGTTTCTGCCGCAGGTGGTCAAATCGGCGCGTGTGATGAAGAAGGCGGTGGCCTACCTGACCCCGTTTCTCGAGGCCGAGAAGCAGGCGGGTGCGCGCGCCCAAGGGAAGGTGTTGATGGCCACGGTCAAGGGCGACGTGCACGACATCGGCAAGAACATTGTCGGGGTCGTTCTTGGCTGCAACAACTACCAGGTCATCGACCTGGGCGTGATGGTTCCGAGCGACACCATTCTCCGGACGGCGCGCGAGAAGCAGGTCGATGCCATCGGGCTCAGCGGCCTGATCACACCCTCGCTCGACGAGATGGTGCATGTGGCGCGGGAACTTGAGCGCGAAGGGTTCCAGATCCCGCTGCTGATCGGCGGCGCCACCACCAGCAAGGCCCATACGGCCGTCAGGATCGCGCCCGCATTCTCCCAACCGGTCGTGCACGTGCTGGACGCTTCCCGCGCCGTGCCGGTGGTCAGCCACCTCCTGCGCCCGGACCAGAAGCCCGCATTCGTCGAGCAAGTCCGCAACGAATACGAGCGGCTGCGCGCTCAACACCGGAGCGCCCGTCCGCGGCTTCTCACCATCGAGGAGGCGCGCGCCCGCGCCCCCCGGTTGCAGTACGACGACATCCCACAGCCCGAGTTCATCGGAATCCGCACCATCGGCACTCAGCCCCCGTCCACGCTCGCCGCGCGCACGCCGCGCGCACGCCGGGACGCCGGGCAGACGGTCGATCACTGCGCGATCACGCTTGCGGACCTGGTGCCCTACATTGACTGGTCCCCCTTCTTCCACGCCTGGGAGCTGCGGGGAATCTACCCCGCGATCCTCGATCACCCCCGACACGGCGAACAGGCGCGCCAGTTGTTCGAGGACGGCCAGAAAATGCTCGAACGGCTCGTTTCCGAGCGACTGATCGAAGCGCGCGGCGTCTACGGCTTCTTCCCGGCCGCGCGCGCGGGCGACGACGTGGAGATCTTCGTCGACACGGCCCGCACGCAGCGGCGGGCCACATTCCATTTCCTCCGCCAGCAGATGGTCAAGGAGGACGGGTTGCCCAACAAATGCCTTGCCGACTTCATTGCGCCCGCCACGGCCTCCTCGCCGTCAGGTGGTCCGGATCACCTGGGGGCCTTCGCGGTGACCGCCGGCCACGGTGTGGGTGCGTTGGTCGAGCGATTCAAGGCCGATCACGACGATTACAGCGCGATTCTGGCCGAGGCGCTGGCCGATCGACTCGCCGAAGCCTTCGCCGAGGCGTTGCATGTCCGTGTCCGACGCGAATGGCAGTATGGCCGGGACGAACAGCTCACCCCCGAACAACTCATCGCCGAGGCTTACCGCGGCATCCGGCCCGCCGCGGGTTACCCCGCATGCCCGGACCACACGGAGAAGCAAACGCTCTGGGACGTGCTGGACGCCGAAGCTCTGACAGGCATCCGCCTCACCGAGAGCTTCGCCATGTGGCCCGGCGCCAGCGTCAGCGGCCTCTACTTTGCCCACCCGGAAGCGAAGTACTTCGGCGTGGGCAAGCTCGAACGCGATCAGGTGGCCGACCTGGCCCGGCGCAAGCAGATGGAACTGCGTGAGTGTGAGCGCTGGCTGAGACCTTACCTGAATTACGAGAGCCCGGATGCGAGACTCCGCGAAGCTTGATGAAACATCCGGGCTGAACCTCACAGCACGGTCGTCGGACGTTCCCCCTTGTCGAGCGAACCTCGGGTGACGCCGAGTTGGTGCTGCAACTTCAGTTCGCGCACAAGGGCCGCCCCGCCGATCTCCCCCGCCAACAGCCGGCGATACATCCCGATCGTGCGCGCGACAACTTCCGGGCTCTCGTCGAGAAACTCGATTCGAAAGCGGCGCGCGCCCAGGGCCTGGAACTGCGCCACATACTCCGCGCCCGTCTGCGCCAGCGCGTTGAACACCGTGTTCCGGCATCCCGCGTCCGCCTTCACCGGGTGCTCGGCCCCCACACGGTCGCGCAGCGCAAGAACCCGCCGGTCGCACGGGCGTCCGCAGTTTGTGTGGTCCGTGCCCGATGTGAGAAACGCGCAGAAGACGCAATGCTCCATGTGAAACATCGGCATCCGCTGGTGCACGTTGATCTCGAACCAGTCGGGCGGAGCGGCTTCGAGCAGCGCCTCGATCTGACGGTTGTTCAGATCGTACGAAACCGTCAGCCGCTCGAGTCCAAACCGTTCCTTGAGGTACTGCGCGCTCAGGGGATTGGCCACGTTGAGCGAGTAATCGCCCACACACCGCTCCCGCGCGAAGAACTCGAGCTGATCGTAATTCCGAACCAGATATCCGTCCGCGCCGCATCCTCCAACCAGCTCGAGCATCCACTCTTCCCCGGGCTTCGTGATGCGCGGCGGCACGGCGTAGATCCGGGAGCGGACGCTGCGGAGTCGGGACTGTTGCGAGCGGGCGCAAGCCACCGCAGCCCGGCATCGGCTCAGGCTCTCGAACTCGCAGTAGACGGTGGACACCCCGGATGCGAGGGCCGCCTCCAGTTGCTTCATCGTTCGCACCAACACAATCAGCTCGGACGCCGCGTTGCGCTCCTGGGCGTTGAGCCCTGCCAGGTCTCCCTGACCCGGCGCCTGCGCGCCAGCCTCTCCCGTCCGACGGGAGCGGGCCGGGGTGAGGGTGTACGGCTCATCGGAGGCGTTGACATTCAACAGTTCAGTGGGCGCTGGGACCATGAACGGTTCCGCGGCCGCCCCGCATGGCGGGATGAGTCGGCCCTGATTCCCGCCTTTGACGGAGCAAGATGCCGCGGACTCATCCCGCCATGCGGGACGGCTATGAAGTTCATGGCAGGCGGCGGGTTCTTCCGCCTCGAGACTCCAGCGCGGGGGGCGGGCCCGTTCGGCTTCCAGCCGCGCAATCGCCTCGCGCCGGAGCCGATTCAACTCGGCGAGCGGCAGGATCAGATCGGGGGCAAGGCGATTGTCGATCGCGCCGAGTCGGAAAGCCGTGCCGCCCAGACGCCCCAGTTGAGCGCGCAGGCGCTCCGTGGTGAGCGGTTGCCGCTGCGCGGCTGCCAACGGCATGGCGGAATCCACCCGCGCCTCGCGCCCGAGCTCGTCACGGACGATCAGAGTCAGAGGGGCGCCGAGTTCCCCGCGCGCTTCGATCGTGAGAGGCCGTTGGAACCGGGGTGTCTCGCCGCTGAAGCTCGCCCGGACACGGTGGTCCAGTTCCGGGTCGTTTGTTTTCCAGACACGGTCGCCCAGGTGCAGACGCCGGAAATCGATGTCGCCGCGCCCGAAACCCAGGGCGGCGCTCTCGCCCCGGCGCTCGACGCTGTAGACGCGGCCTCCCTGCTCGGGTTGGTCCGGGTGACCGGCATCGAACACAATGCCATCGCCGGGCTTGATCGGGGCGCGGAGGCGGAGCACGACCCGATCCCGTTCAATGCGGAGGACCTCGCCGAGGAAGACGCCGCGCTTTTTGCCGAACCGGGCATGCACCAGGCGCTGGTGATCGATGCCGCGCAACCAACCGGGGCCCAGACCGCGCGAGAAGGCCATCTCCATCTCGTATTGCCTGAGGGCGCGATCGGGGCTCGAGCGCGCGCCGGCCTTGCCGTCGGGCGCCGAGCGGGCATCGAACGCCGCGGCGCGCGCGGGTTCGCACCGGGCACGGTCCGGTTCGAGCTGGTCGAGCGCCTCGCGGTAGACTCGAACGATCATGGCCACGTACTCGGGCGATTTGAGGCGGCCTTCGATCTTGAGGGAATGCACCCCCAGTCCGCGCAACTCATCGAGAAGATCGACACCGGCCAGGTCATGCGGGCTCAGCAAGTACCGCCGGTCGCCAAGGGGCACCTCCCGTCCGTCGGCCACCAGGGTATATGGGAGCCGGCACGCCTGGGCGCACTCGCCTCGGTTTGCCGAACGCCCCCCCAGCGCTTCGCTGGTCAAACACTGGCCGGAGTAGGCCACACACAAGGCCCCATGAACGAAGATCTCGAGCGGCAGCGGCGACGCCACAGGCCCTGACGCGCCCGCCGCGCCCGACACAGCGCAATCCGCTCGAACGCCTGGCGCGGGCTGCATCTCCCCGAGGCGCGCCTCGGACGGATGGGCGCGCTGTGCTGACTGGATGCGGGCGATGTCTTCGAGGGTGCATTCGCGCGCCAGCACAACACGCCGGCACCCCAGTTCCCTGGCAAACGCCACACCCGCGGCGCTCGTGACGGTCATCTGCGTCGACGCGTGGATGGGAAAATCGGACGAGATCCGGCGGATGAGCCGGCAGATGCCGATGTCCTGGACGATGGCGGCGTCCACTCCGGCTGCGATGCAGGACCGGAGGAACCGCTCCGCCTCGACGAGTTCATCGGTGAACACCAGCGTGTTGAACGAGACATAACCCCGCGCGCCGCGGCGATGCAGATAAGCCATCAGGGCGGGCAGATCGGCTTCGGTGAAGTTCGCGGCCCGCATCCGCGCGTTGAACCGATCCAGGCCGAAGTAAATGGCATCCGCCCCATTCTCCACGGCCGCGCGCGCGCACTCCCAGTCTCCCGCAGGGGCCAGGAGTTCGGGCAGCCCGCCACATCCAGAGATCCCATCAGGTCGCCGCTTCACGCTTCATGCTCCCCGTTCCCCGCCCGGTCAGGATCGCTTTTCCATTTTGACGCTCCCGACGATCTCGCGCACGTCCTCGATCCCGTGACGATGCATGAACTCGCTAAGACCGTCCATGACCTGCAACGCGGTCTGCGGCTCGTAGAAATTCGCGGTTCCCACCGCCACCGCCGTCGCGCCGGCCATCATGAACTCGATGGCGTCCGCGGCGCTCTGGATGCCGCCCATGCCGATGATCGGGATGCGGACGGCCCTGGCGGCGTCCCAGACCAGCTTGATTGCGATCGGTTTGATGCACGGCCCGCTCAGCCCGCCCGTGCCGTTGGCCAGCCGGGGCCGGCGTGTCTCGATGTCGATGGCCATCGCCGGAAAGCTGTTGGTGATGGACAACGCGTCGCAACCGGCCTCCTCCGCCGCCTTGGCATACGGTGCGATGCTGACCACATTCGGGCTCAACTTGGTGATGAGCGGCAGGGATGTGGCCTTTCGACAGGCCGCCACCACCTGATGAAGCAGTCTCAGATCGGTGCCAAACTGGGCGCCGCCTTCCTTGATGTTCGGGCACGAGACGTTCAGTTCGAGCGCGCCGACCCCGCCGAGGGCGTCGAACCTTCGCGCCACCTCGGCGTATTCCTCGACGGTCGTTCCCCAGATATTGATGATCGTCGGGACCTCGAGCCCCGCGAGGAAGGGCCAGTAACGCGCGGTGAAACCCTCAACCCCGGGCCCCTGCAAGCCGATGGCGTTGAGCATGCCGCTGGCCACCTCGGCCGTCCGGGGCGTCGGGTTCCCGCGGACGGGATCCAACCGGATGCCCTTCACAACCACAGCGCCGAGGCGGTTCAGATCGAGCAACCGTGCGTACTCGACCCCGTAGCCGAACGTACCGGAGGCGACCGTTACCGGATTCCGCAGTGTCAACCGGCCAATCTGGACCGACAGGTTCATCGCATTCAGCCTCTTGCTTTCCAGGCGATCGTTCGCGCGTCGAAGACCGGCCCCTCGGTGCAGGTGCGCTGGTACTCCCATCCGTCGCCTTTGCGTATCGCAATGACACACGCCAGGCACACCCCGACGCCGCAGCACATGTGCTCGTCCATCGAGAGTTCCGCCGGCACTCCGAACTCGGACGCGATCCCGCCCACGGCTTCGAGCATCGGCGTCGGCCCGCAGGCAAAGAGCTTTCGTCCGGCGGCGGCGCGACGCACTTCGTCGATCAGAGGCTGCGTCACAAGGCCGCGCTCGCCGCGGCTGCCGTCCTCGGTCGTCACCCGCACATCCCAGCCCAGCGCCCTGAACTCCTCTTCGCACAGGATATCCGCGCCCCGGCGTCCGCCGACGAACACGACCCCCTTTTGCGGCGAGCGCTGGGCCAACAGATACAGGGCCGCCATGCCGTAGCCCCCCGCGACCAGCAGAGGCGTTTCCCCGCCCGGCTGCGGCACCGTGAATCCGTGACCAAGCGGCGCGATGACGCTCAGGTCGTCTCCCGGACGCATCC
The DNA here is from genome assembly GCA_022710935.1 of Verrucomicrobiota bacterium. Classification (GTDB taxonomy): domain Bacteria; phylum Verrucomicrobiota; class Verrucomicrobiia; order Limisphaerales; family J093; genus MWFF01. Next base: position 27,276 of record JAKLFY010000027.1, on the reverse strand, counting down.
GCGCCAGGGCTTCGGTGCCTCTTCCGACCGCCTTGTAGAGGACCGAGAAGGTCTCATCCGCGACCTGGAAAATGCTGAACGGACGCCGCAGGAGCGCCTCGCCCAGGAACGCGATGCGCACGTGCGCGAACTGCCCCGGCTGGATCAGCGGCGCAACCCGCGGCGCCCGCACCGTCAGACGATAGTACAGACCGGTCTCGCGATCGTTCCGCAGGATGCGCACCGTATCCTGGATCATAGCAGTTCGCGCCTCAGCAGATCGAGGGCCTGTTGCGTGGTGACGCGCTTGAATGTCTCGCGGTCGAACCGATTCCACTCGTGTCGGACGAGGGTCCGGTCAGGCCCGGCCATGGCGATGAAGACCGTGCCGACAGGCTTGGTCTCGGTGCCGCCCGAGGGACCCGCGATTCCCGTCGTGGCCAGGGCGTAATCGGCCCCGAGACGCGCCCGCGCGCCCTCGGCCATCTCGCGGGCGGCGGCCTCGCTGACGGCGCCATGGGCGGCCAGTGTCTCGGACCGCACACCAAGCATCCGCTGTTTGAGGTCGTTGCTGTAGGTGACGGCGCCGCCCACGAACACGTCCGATGCGCCCGGCACGTCGGTGATCCGGCTGGACAGCCGCCCGCCGGTGCACGACTCAGCCGCCGCCACCGTCCGCCGACGGTTCGTCAGAAGGCGGACGACCACTTGTTCGAGCACCTCGCCGCCGACCCCGAACACGTGGTCACCGAGCTGTCCGCGCACCACGGTTTCGGCGTCAGCCACCAGCGCCTCGGCCGCCGCACCGCACGCCGTCAAGCGCACATCCACTTCACCGGGCCGCGCGCAGTACCCGACTTCGAGCCCGCCGCCGCCAAGCTTCGAGAGCGGCTCCCCAACCATCTCCTGGATCACCGACTCCCCCAAACCCGTGCTCCGCAGGATGCGGCACACGGTCGGTCCGGGCGGCGGAAAGGCGGCCTTGAGCCACGGAAGCACTCCTTCGAGGAACATCGGCTGGAGTTCGCGCGGCGGGCCGGGCAGCATGATCAGCCACTTGTCGGCTGCCACTGTGGAATCCGCGATCGAGCCGTGACCGCATCGCATCCGCAGGCCCGGCGCCGTGCCGTGGGTGTTGGGGATCACAATCGCGCCCTCGGGGACCATCGCCTGGATGCGCGTGGCGGGCGGTTGCGGACGGTTCCGGGCGGCGAACCAGGCGTCAATTCGGGCCCGCACGGAAGCGTCCTCGATGAGCCGCCGTCCGAGCAGGTCCGCGATCGCATCGCGCGTCAAGTCGTCCGAAGTCGGCCCCAAGCCGCCGCTGGTGATGACAATGTCGGCCCGCCCCAGCGCTTCGCGCGCGGCCTCTTGAATGTGGGCGGCGCCATCGTCGACCGCCACCTGGCGCGCCACGGTGTAGCCCGCGTCGGCCAATTGCCGGCACAGCCACTGATGATCGGTGTTCAGCACGTCGCCCCGCATCAGCTCGGTGCCGGTATTGATGAGCTCGATCTGCACGTCGTCCGCAGTGTTGTGCCATCTCGACCGGCTTGCAAGCCCGCGACGGCGCGCGGCGCGACGGCCGGCGGCGCCCGCGCATCGGGTTGTTGTCGGTGTTTTGTCGCCCGGCGAGGGCACCGCACCTACAACAAATGGCGACTGCCGCTGTAGGCCGCGTGCCCCCACGCGGCGCAAGGACAGACATCGGTGCAGACGCCGGGTCAGGGGACCCGGCCTACAGGCTGATGATGCCCATTCTGTAAGCGGTGCGCTCCGCGCCCGGGGCGCATTTTGGGCTCGCCCCGGCGATAGGCCATCCTTCAGAATCCTTGACCGGTAAAATGCGTTGTAAACAAGTCCAAGAAGACATCGTATGACACTTGAGAACCTGGTCGCTACAGCCAAGGCGCAAGGCGCCAGCGACCTGCATCTCGAACCGGGCCTGCCTCCCGCCTTTCGGATCAACGGCGTCCTCAAGGTGCAGGACGATCCGGTGCCGGCCAAGAACCTCATCGAGGCCGCACGCGAGCTTATCGGCGAGGCCCACTGGCCGGCCTTCCTCGAACGGCGTTCCTTCGACATGTCCCGGGCCATCGCCGGGGTGCGCTGCCGCATCAATGTCCTGAACAGCACGCGCGGGATCGGCTTTGCCATCCGCCTGCTGGCCTCGTTCGCCGCCACGCTTGAACGCCTCAATCTCCATCCCGATCTCGAGAAGTTCGCCCGCCTCCAACACGGCCTGGTCCTGGTCTGCGGGCCGACCGGGTGCGGCAAGTCGACAACCCTCGCCGCCTTCATCCAGGAGATCAACCTGGCCGAGGCGCGGCACATCGTGACCGTCGAGAGCCCGATCGAGTACACGTTCAGGCCGCGCCGTTCCTTCATCCGCCAACGCGAGGTGGGGCGCGACACGCCCTCGTTCGAGCAAGCCCTGCTCGACTCGTTGCGCGAAGACCCCGATGTTCTGATGGTCGGCGAGATGCGCGAACCCGCCACGATGCGGCTCACGCTCAATGCCTCGGAAACCGGCCACCTCGTCTTTGCCACCATGCACTCCTCGACTGCGGCCGAGGCCCTCCAGCGCATCGTCTCCGCCTTCGCGCCCGAGAGCCAGGGAAGCGTGCGCGCCGCTCTAGCCGATTGCATCCAGGCCGTCGTGTGCCAGCGCCTCCGCTACCGACCCGACCTCAAACTGCGGATCCCCGAATGTGAAATCCTGGTCGGCACGCATGCAGTCAAGAACTTCATCCGCCAGGGCGAGTTCTTCAAAATCTTCCCCATGATCGAGACCGGCGCCGACCATGGCATGTGGACATTTGATCGGTACCAGCGCTGGCTCGACAAACGCAAGGACTGGTCCCTGGCGAACACGGCCGAGACCGCCGATGCGGACGCCGAGCCGGCGATGATCCCCTCCCCCCTGCCCCCTGCCGCGCCCGGGCAGGACGGGCGCCCGCACGAGACGCCTCTGACGACCCCGCCAGGCCCGGTCCCCGGCCCCCGCTCGAAGCGCACGATCGAGATCGAGCCGGTCGCGGGCGGATTGGCCGAGGTGGTGAAGAAACTGGCGAAATAGTCCTTTCATTTGAACCGCAACCATAGGCTGATTCATCCATGAGCATCCGTGTCCGATTCGCCCCCAGCCCGACCGGCTTCCTCCACATCGGCGGCGCGCGCACAGCGCTGTTCAACTGGCTCTACGCGCGCCACGTCGGGGGGCATCTGATTCTCCGCATCGAGGACACGGACACGGCGCGCAACACGCAGGAGGCGGTGGACGTGATTCTCCAGGGACTCCGCTGGCTGGGGATCAACTGGGACGAAGGTCCGTTGACCAGCGACGCGACCGGGCCCTACAAGGGCGAGCGCGGCCCGTACTATCAATCGCAGCGGCAGGAGAACTACCGGCGGCGGGTCGAGGCGCTGCTTGCGCGCGACATGGCCTACGAGCACGAGGGCGCCGTGCGCTTCCGCATGCCCCGCGAGCCGATCGTGGTGCCGGACCTGATCGTGGGGGAGGTGCGTCGCGAGCTCACCGATCGCGAGGCGCGCGATCCCGATTTCGTGATTGTCCGGAGCGACGGACAGCCCGTGTTTCATCTGGTCAACGTGATTGACGACCTTGAAATGGGAATCACGCACGTCATTCGCGGCGAGGATCACCTGTCGAACACCCCCAAACACATCGCGCTGTTCCGGGCCTTCGGGGTTGCGCCGCCCGCCTACGCCCACATCCCGCTCATCCTCAATCCCGACGGCACCAAGATGAGCAAGCGCGATCAGGGCGCGTCGCTCTCGACGTATCTCGATGAAGGCTACACGCCGGAGGCGGTGGTCAATTACCTCTGTCTCCTGGGCTGGTCTCCGAAGGACAACCGCGAGATCCTCCCCATCAAGGAGATCATCGAGCGATTCGATCTCTCGCAGATCCTGCGGCACAATGCGCGCTTCGACATGGCCAAGCTCCAGTGGATGAACGCCGAGTACATGCGCGTCATGAGTCCCGACCGCTTTTACGAGCTCTGCGTCCATGCCCTGGCCAAGGCGGGCATCGACACCAATCGGTTCCCCCTGTCCTACGTCAAGGCCGCGCTCGACACCTGCCATGGCAAGCTCAAGACCTTCGCCGAGCTGGGTGGTTACGCCGGCTTCTACTTCACGGACGAGATCTCATGGGACACGCAGGCCGCGGCCAAGGATTTCACCGCCGAGGGCCGCGACCGCCTGCGCAAGCTCCGCGAGGCGTTTGGCGCGCTGCCCGAGTTCACGGCGCTGCACCTCGAGGCGTGTCTCAAGAACCTCGCCGGGCAACTCGGAGTCAAGGTCGGCGCCCTGGTGCATCCCACCCGGATGGCCTGCACCGGCAAGACGGTCGGACCGAGCCTGTATCACCTGCTCGAAGTCCTCGGACGCGACAAGGTTTTCGCGCGCATCGATCGGGCCCTGGCGTGGAACGGCTGACCCGGCGTCGGCTCAGAGCGCCGTGTGCTCGTCGAGCAATCGCAGGTAGAGCCGGTACTGATCCAAAGACACGCCGGGCGGGGTCTGATGGTCGACGCTCGGGATGAAGCCGCCGGACGCCATGAGCGGACGCAACCGCTCGAACTCGGCTCGCATGGCGGCCTCGCCGCGCGTCATGGTCATTTTGTCGAAATGGCCAACGAACCGGAACCGTGGGAACTGGCGGCGCAGTTGCATTCCATCGACGCCAGCCTGGCGTTCGAGCGGGAGCACGCCGGCAATCCCAAGCTCCTGCAGCCAGGGCACGACGCGGGTAACATCGCCGTCGGTATCCACAAACACCAGGATGCCCCGCTCATGCAGCCGGGGAATCAGATCGCGGTAATAGGGCGCCACGAAGGCGTCGAACATCGCCTTCGAGATCATCGGCCCGTGGTTGTAGGAGAGGTCCTCGGCCACCGTCATGAACGTCGGCACGCAGAGCCGCGTCATCCGATCCAACAGATCCAGGTTGAAGGCGAGCAGATCGCGGTTGATGGCGTGAATCAACTCCGGCTGGTCGTAGAACGCCAGCATCAGGGGACTGAATCCCATCAGCGTGCGCGGGAACCAGAAGAAACCCTCGAACGTCGCCCACACAACCGCTTCGCCCCGGCGCTGCCGATCCGCCCACGGCCCCAGACTCTGCATCGCCGCCGCATGCGATGGGAAGAGCCGCGGACGAATCCGAACGTAATCGTCCATCGTGGCCACCACACCCTCGACGTGGTGTTGCGTGGCGGCGATCGTCGGGTCGGTCGTGCTGAACCAGAACTGCTGGTACGGATCGAGGCCGAAGTGCGCGGCGATGTCAAAGACCTGGCTGAAGTGGAGATTCGCGGGCAGGCCTTCCCGGTGCCAGCGCGCGATGGTCTGGTCCCACCACATGGCCCATTCCCAGCGCGGCAGGCGATCCACCGCCTGGAAACTCATCACCGCCAGAAAGCGCTCAACATGCGTCATCGGCAAAGGGTAGCGACCCGTGCCTTGCCGCACTGCCCAGTGGACGTGAACGCCGTAGCCGCCGTCGTGAGACGGCGCTGATCCCTGCCCTTGACGGAGCGAGATGGCGCGGACTCATGTCCGCGGCTACGAAACAGCGGTTCATGGAGGCGCTACTGGGCGGCCTTCCTCTGCGCCTGCTCGGCCAGGGCGTTGGCCTTGCGCGCCAGATCGGGATTCGAGATCGCTTGCGCGGCCTTTTGCAGCGGCGCCACCAGCTTCGACGCCACCTCGGCCGCCTCACGCCCCTTGAGCAATTCCTCGCCGATGACAATCACCGCCGTGCCGGCTTCCGCCCGCACCGCCGCATCGTCGAGATAAGGCACGGCCGCGGCGAACGCGCCGGACGTCTTGATGCTCCCCAACGCGCCCAAGAGCAGCTTCTTCTCCTCGGCCTGCTGGACGACGCCCGCGGCCTCCTGGCACAGAGCCAGACGGCGTTCCGCGGGCAATTCGGCGTTGGACGCCCATCCGAAGTAGCCCCGCAAGGCGAGCAGCCTCTCGGTCGGGTTGGCGGAGGATCGGGCCAGGGCGAGCAATTCGGGGACGACATCCTCGGTTTTCCATGAGCTCAGCGCCCGGATCGCGGAGGCGCGCACCTCGGCATTGGGATCGTTGACGGCGGCCCGAGCCGCCTTGAGGGCGTCGGCTCCACCCACACCGGTCAAAACGCGCAGCAGCGCGCCTTTGGCGTCGGGCTGAGCCGAGGCCAGCCGTTGCGTGACCTGGTTCACGCACGAGGCCGGGGCCTCGGCGCGCGCGCACACGGCGCTCACAGCCTGTTCGGCGGCATCGCGATCCGCGGCATCGCCGGCCTTGAGGAGCAAATCGAGCAGATGAGGCAATTGGGCCGGACTGCTCAGTTCTCCGAGGCGTTTCAACGCCGCCGGACGCACCGAGGCATCGGCGTCGGTCGCGGCCTGCAACAGGGCCGGCACGCAGGCTTCCATGCGGCGGCGTCCGATGAGATCGATCGCCGTCAGCCGCTCCGCCGCGCGCGAGCTGGAAAGCATTCCGACGACGGCGCTGTCCACGGCGTCGCCGGGGAGTGCCGCGAGGGCTTCCTGGGCCGTCCTGGCAATCTCCGCATCGGCATCGCCGAGCAATTGGCTCAGCGGGTTCAGCGCCGCGGCCTGGCCAAGCTCGGGCATGGCGCGAATGGCCGCGAGGCGAACCGGCTTCTCGTTGCTCTGGACGGCTGCGATCAGCGCGGGCAATCCGGCCGGATCGCCCCGTTTTGTGAGGACCTGCAGGGCGAGGATCCGCTTGTCGCCGTTCAGCGCATTGGCCAGCGAGATCAGGGCTCGAGTGACCTCGGGCCCGCGCATCTCCATGGCAGCCCGGGCGGCAGCGGCTGTGAGGATGTGATCCGGGCTTTGCCAGGCCTCTTCGAGGAGCGGGAGACCCGCCAGACCGTGGGTCAGGATCGCGCCGCGCCATGCGCCTGCTCGAACCTGATGCGAAGCGCTCGGAAGCGCGCGCAGGCGGTTGTACACGCGCAGGGCCTGGGCGTTGTCGCCCTTGGCCGCGAGGGTCTCGGCCGATCGGAACAGGCCCTCGCAAAAGGCGAGCTGGTTCTCCGCGGATGCGGTCCCCAGCGCGGCCTCGATGGCCTGGGCTGCCTCGACGGTGCCAATGCTGCCCAGAGCCCGCGCGGCGGCCTGCGCGACATCGGGATCCGCCGCGCGCAGTCGCGGCGTCAAGGCCGCGATCGACTTCGCGTCGCCCCGCACGCCGATGCTGTCGATGACGCCGACGAGTTGGCGTCCGCTCAGCCGGTCGAGCGCGCCGCGCAGGGCGTCGTCGACGGCGCGGTCCGGAATCGTTTCGAGGGCGTACCGGGCCATGTGATTGAGCGTTTCGTCCGGCAGGAGCGCCACCAGGGCCGGCACGGCGGCGGCGCCGCCGGTCACGGCCAATTGCCGGCAGGCATCGGTCTTCTCCTTGACGGTCGAGCTTGGGGACTGGAGCACGGCAATCGACTTGTCGGCCGTTTGCGTGACCAGCGGGGACGGTTGCTGGCCGCGGACGAACGTTGTGCCGAGGGCGAGCGCCGCAACTGCCAGGAAGGTTTTGAATGAGAGAGTGGACATAATCGTGTGTCTTTCGTGTCGCTTCAGATGGTCAGAGAGATTCAGACAGTGTAGGGCGCGCGCATGGCCCGCGAGCGCAACCGGTTCGCTTCCGCATCCCCGATGAACTCCTCCTTGACAGGATCGAACTTCATGTTGCGTTTGAGCCACATGCAGATGTTGGCGGCGTGCACGGTCGACATGCCCCGGTGCATCACCACCGGGTGCGCCACGGTCAGCCGCCGCGACTTGACGCAATTGAAGAAGTCGCGCACGTGGCTCATCGGCCGCTGCGTCCGCGCCATGTAGTCCTGCACGACCTTGTTGAAATCGGCGAGCAGGCTCGGATGCGACACCTCGGGCCGCGAGTACCCGTCGGCGACCGACACCCACCCTTCCGGCCCGTCAAAGCGCATCCCGCACGAGCCATGCCAGTACGTGTCGCCGCGCGACAGGACCAGCTTCACGCCGTTGGCAAAGTGGGTGACCATGCCGTCGCCGGAGACGTTGTTGACGTACTCGTATTCGACCGGCGAGGTGTCGAGCATGTCGATTCCGGCCTGGGCCTGCACGAAGGTGTGGGCGCCCCATTCGCCGATGCAACTGGTGTGGAAATCGTAGTGCCCGCGCCACCCGCCCCGGGTGTACTCGGGATTGTACGGGCGCCACGGACACGGACCCAGCCATTGATCCCAGTCCACTTCGTCCTTGGGCGGCTCCGGCTGCCCGGGCAGCCAGTCGTGACGCATCTCCGCCGCATCCCAGGGCGCGATGTGGGCGTAGGTCGTGTGCACCTTGCCCAGACGCCCGCTGCGCGCCAACTCGATCGCAAAGACGAAGTTCGCCTCGCTCAGACGCTGGGTGCCGGTCTGATAAACCCGTCCGTAACGGCGCGCGGTCTCGACCACGGCCTGCCCCTCCGCAATCGTCATCGAGGAGGGCTTTTCCGAGTAGATGTCCTTGCCCGACCGCATGGCCCAGACGGCGGCCAGCGCGTGCCAGCGATCGCCCGTGGTGCTCAGCACCGCGTCAATGTCCGTCCGCTCGGCAAGAAACTCGCGCAGATTCGAGTACACCTTGCAGTCCGTGTTCCCATACTTGTTGTCCGCCATCCGCTTGGTCGCCTCCCGCCGCTGCTTCTGCGGGTCGCAGACCGCCACGAACTGCACATCGGGCTCGGGCAGCATCCAGTTGAGAACGCCCGAACCGCGCCCCCCAATCCCGATGCCACCCAGAATGATGCGCTCGCTCGGCGGCACCGCGCCGTCCCGCCCGAGCGCCGACGACGGGATGACCAGGGGAGCCGCGAACACGCCGCCCGCGATGGCGGCCCGCCTGACGAACTGGCGGCGTGTCAGGCCCGCCGGGCCGGGGGCGGCGCAGGGCTTCGAGGAGGGGGAAGTGCTCATGGAGGTCGAGACAGATGGTTCGTGCAGTGCCATATGGACGGCACCCTAACAAGGGCGCCCGCGCTCGAAAAGCCCTTACTCGCGAAAAGTTGGCGGGAAAAAACGGCTTTGGCCTCCTTCGGTTCCACGAGCCAACAGGCAGAAACCACGAATCGCTCGAATGACACGAATCTCAGGCAGCATTGACATACCCGTTCCGCTCGAACCACTCGACTGCGTCCGACAGGGCCTGAGTCGGCGGTGTTTGAGGCATTCCCAACTCGCGGACGGCCTTGGCCGGATTGAAGAACATCTTGTACCGCGCCATGCGCACCCCGGCCAGAGGGGCGCGCGGCGGACTGCCGGTCACCCGCGACTTGAGTTCATCGAGGTGGGCGAATGCCGCCGCCAACCCGTACGGGATTCGCCAACGCGGCGCGGGCCGCCCGGTGATCTCGGCCAACGTGTCGAGGGCCTGCTTCATTGTCCAGTTCCCGTCGGCATGGCCGAGGATATAGCGTTCGCCGATCCGTCCCTTCTCGGCGGCGAGCACGTGGCCTCGAGCCACGTCGCGCACATGAACCCAGTTGAGCCCGGTATCGAGATAGGCCGGCATGCGTCCGTTGAGGAAATCGACAATCACCTGGCCAGTGGGGGTCGGCTTGACGTCGCGCGGGCCGACCGGGGCGCTCGGGTTCACGATCACGATCGGCAGGCCCTGCGCCGCCAGGTCGCGCGCGACGGCCTCGGCCTCCCACTTGGATTGCTTGTACGGATTGGACATCTGGGCGCGGGTGGCCTGGGCGGTCTCGTCGCTCGGGACCAGGCTCCCAGCGAGCGCTCGGGGGAGTCCGATACAGCCCACCGTGCTGGTGTAGACGATGCGGGAACAACCGGCCCGGCCTGCCGCATCGAGCACGTTGCGCGTCCCCTCGACATTTGCGGCAAACAGCGGGCGATAGTCAGGGAGCCAGAGCGCATAGCGCGCCGCCACGTGGAAGCACCAGTCACAGCCGCGCAAGCCCTGCTCGAGCGCCGCCCGATCGAGCAGGTCGCCCTCGATCCGCTCGTACGCGATCCGTTCGAGTCCGCGCAGATCGGCGCCCGGACGCAGCAGCAGCCGCAGGGCATGGCCCTGGGCCGCCAATTCATGCGCCAGATTCGCGCCGATGAACCCGGACGCGCCGGTGACAAAGCACTTCACGCCGGCCCTTATGAGGGCGGAGCGCCCCCCCTTTCAACCTCAAAACCGGCCGCTCACGGGGCGAGGGTGATGATTCGGTCGTCGGCGCAGGGCACGACCTGGCGTCCAGGCGGAACGACGAGGAACTCCGAGTCCGTCCACGGGCCGTTGAGCCAGCGTTCGAGAAGGCGGAGATCGCCGGGCAACGCCTCGAACTGCCAGCCGCGCTCGTCGCACACCTGCCGCACCTGCGACTCGAGCGCGAGGGGCCGGGTGAAGTCGAAGTCGATCAGCACGCCGTGCGTGTAGTGGGCCGCCCACCCGGCCATGACGTCCATCAGGTACCGCGCCTGTTCCTCGCCGTACTTCTTCGCCCACACGTCGAAGTCCTTTTGCCGGGCGGCGGCGGTCCCGGCGGGCATGAAGCCGCCGAAACCCGCCTGGACCGTATTGCCGCGCCGCTTGCGGCATTCGAGCCAGCCGGAGGTGTAGTAGTAGGTCCCGGGGCGTTCGGTGAAACACTGCTGGTAACGTTCCTTCGATCCCAGGAAGAATGTGATGCAATCGTGGGCGCGCGGGATGACGAGCGGCGTCGGCCCGGCGCGGAGACCGTTGAGGATGCTGCTGCAGAGGCCGTAGCCGATGAGGATGGCGTCGTACTTGCCGTCCGGGACGGCATCGATTCGACGCTGGAGTTCGGCGCAGCCGGCCGCGGGCGTGTCATGCAGCCCCTGCGTCAGAAACTCGAGGTCGACCACGTTCGGCGTGCGGGCGGCGACGTGGCAGATTTCGCGAAAAGCGATCTCGCAGGCGATGACCTTGACGAACGCGGGGGAAACCGGCTCCGGATCCATGCGTCAGTCCCGTTTGGCGACCCACCGGATGGCGTTGGCGACCAGCCGGCGGAAACTCGGGTTCTCGTACGCAAGGTGGTCGTGTCCCAATTGGATGTAAACGACCCGCGCCGCCTCGTAGGTTTTGGCCCAGGCGATGGTCTTGCCGCTGGCCGGCTCCTCGGTGGTGAGCAGGGCGTGCGTCTGCGAGCTGACATCGAAGCCCCCGTACACCTCGTCGTGGATCACGAAGTTCGTCAGTCCCTGGGTCACCGGATGCTGGTTGTTGGCAATCCGCACCGTGAACTCGACGTCGTGTTTGTAAGTGGACTGGGGCTTCTCGACGTTGTTGACGGTCTGCTTCTCGAGGTAGTACTTGCCGCCGACGATCCGTTCATACTCAGGCCACTTCTGGTAATTGGCCAGGGCATGGTGCAGGACGACCAGGCCCTTGCCTTCCTTGAGCCGGGCGACGAGGTCGGCCTTGGCCTCGTCGGCGATCTCCTGCCAGAAGTCGTACAGGACAAGCACATCCCACTCTTTCGCCGGCTCGGCCTGCCAGCGGGCGTGCGCCGCCGGGTGCTGGACCACATCGAATGTCACATTCGTGTTGTCTCGAAAAACCTGGAGAAACTGGTTGGTCTCGAACTCGTGTCCGCCGTGGACAACGAGAAGCCGGACCTGCTCGGCGGCGATCGGCGTTGGAGACATCCAACAAAGACCCGCATACACGAGAGCAGGCCACCAGGCGAACGAATGTGCGCGCATAACAATCTAGTCGCGGCCTAGGTTACCGACCACGCGCTCCTTTTCAACCTCGAAGAGTGTGTCGCGCCACCGCAGGCGCGAGTCGCCAAAGCCGTGGTAAACGCGGACGCCCGACGCCCTGGCCAGCGGACGCCCGGATTCGCTCCGCATTGTGAACAGGACCGGCCCGTCGTAGTCGATCCCATTCCAACTCAGGGCGTGGAATGCCACGAAGTCGCGCGACTCGACCAGGAACCCGTAACGGGGCAGCCGCACCTTGCCCCCCAGCTCCGACTCGGCGGCGAACTCGTCGGCGCCGAAATTGGCGATCGCCGTCACCGCGGTGCGGCCCTGTCCGAACACGCTGCGCTGCACCAGGCCGTCTTGCGTGAGAAAGGCGTGACCGGTCATCGGGGCGCGCGAGGTCAGCTCGTTGAGCGGAGAGAGGATCTCGTACGTGTTTTTGACGAACCGGTCGAACGGATGCAGGCCGGCCGTCCACCCGTTGTCGCCGCGCACGAAGGCCTCCGCATCGGCGTCGGAGGCCCGATGGACCGGCGGCAGCAACTCGATGCGCTTCTCGCCCAGCCAAAGCCGCCCAACCCCGTACCGGTGCGAGCCGTCGTGGCTCCCGTGCAACCGGGCGCGCTCGCCCGTGGCCGGATCCCACAGCCCGACCCTCACATCGAGCGAGCCGCGCAACTGCTCGGAAAGCCGGATCGTGAACGCGGCGGACTCGATCCGCCCAGGCAGCCATTTCGAGGTCGGCACCCGCGGCGCGTGGTCGTTTTCCTGGTACTGCTTGCCGTCGGAATCGGTGAAGTGGACAAAGACCCGCCAATCGCGCTTGGGCGTCTCGCGCACGATCCACTGGTAACTGAGACGCACCGCGCGCGGCTCGATTTCCTCGAGTTCTTCGAGTTCCGGGCGGCACGGCTCGACGGCCAGTTCGTTGGCGGGCGGACTCCAGTTCTGCCAGTAAAGGTGCGGAGGCACGTTGTGGTGATGGAGCGGGCGCCCAATCACCACGTGATGGAGCACGTACTCCCCGGCACGCCCGATGTCGTAGCCGTATTTGCCGTACAGGGCGATTCCGTCGCGGTAGACAAGCTCGAACAGCGGAACGACGCGCCCGCCGGTCTTCTTGAGCAGATCAGCGTTGTGATAATACCCGCCGCTGACACCCGTCAGGCCTTCGAAGAAATCGCTGTGCGGCAAAGCCCACTCGCGCCCGCATTCGCTGCCGAAAATGCCGAAGAGTCCGCGCGCGTAATCCGAGATCTCCTGTTTCCACCGAAGATCGTCGCCGCGCTTCAACGGATGCCTCGGATCGTGGCACTCGAACAGACCGGCCGCATAGGTGGTGTCGATGAAGTACACGTCGGCGCCGGTCAGGCGCCTGACCGCGGGCAGATTCTGATCCCGCCGGGCCAGCTCGACCGCCTTTTGCGAGCAGGTCAGGTAGGCGCGTCCGCCCGCCCAATGCCCGCCCCGGACGATTGTCCCGTCGGCGTTTCGCATCAGGTAGTCCTCGTTCCACGAAGGCGCGTCGCGGTACATGTCCTGGTAGTTGTCGTGCAGGCCGAACAGGTAGCCAAGCTCCCGGACACGCCGGGCGCATTCGGACAGCCCGTCATTCCCGCCGCATTCCGGGGCGGCGGGCAGAATGTCCGGGTGCTGGTTGTCATAGCCGCGATGGATCCAGCCGCCCATGAGGAAAAGCACCCGCTCGAGCTCGAGATCCTGCTTGAGATGGGCGGCCACCGCGCCCGCCTCGGCAAAGGTCCAGTTCACGTGCGACCGCTCCTCCCGCGTGCTGGCTTCGTCCATCTGCCGGTCCAACGCGCTCCACAGCTTGAAGTTGATGGCGCCGAAGAGGCGCGCGCGTTCCGGATGCCGCTTGAGCTTCTCCGCCCAGGGCACGACCCAGCCGCGCTCCCGGGCGACCTGCTGATAGGCCCTGGCCAGCGCCACGTGATCGGCCGCGCCAAGAAATCGGACACGGAACGATTGGGCGCTCTGCCGCAGGACAAGGGATGGAAAGAGCGTCTGGGTGTTCAGGGCGGGATTCTCGCCCGGCAGCACGCTCTTCACCTCGGCCGCCACGTACGGATCCGCCCAATCCACCAGGACCATTGCCCCGCGCTTGCCCACGCCCAGCATCGTGAGATGGCACCCTTCATACGCGTAGGTGTCAAAGGTCTGCGTGAACGCCAGCCCGGTGTCGGACGGAATCAGAAGACCCTCGCGCACCGGAACGAGCACGTGGCCGCCCTCGTGCGCGCTGACCCCAAACGCGTCATCGAGCAACCGCACGCTCTCGACGCCAACCCGCGGGTCGGCCGAGTAACTGAAACCGAGCCCCGATCCGCCATCCACCAGGGAGACGGAAACCGTCAGAGTCGCCTCGGTCTGATCCGGCACCGGGCGAAACACGGCGCGCAGGGTCGATCCGGCCCGAATGACCTCCGGCTGCGTGAGATCGACCGTCCGCCGCTCGCCGTTGGCCGTGCACGTCACGGTTCCAAACCGGTCGCGGACCGGATTCGACCGCCAGGTGACCTGACCGCGACGATCGAGGATCTCGTAGGCGCCGGAGGGCGCCAAACGGAACTCGAGCGCGCGGCTCTCGAGTCTGCCGGCCGGCGCAGCCGCGTCCGCGCCGCTGCACATCGAGCCGGAGGCGAGAAGAAGCGCTGCGAGGGATAAGGCCGCGCGCACGCCGCCCCATCGCGGTGAGAGGAGACTGGATCCTGAGTGTCTGGAGTTCATGGCAGTCTTGACATTCAACGGGTTAATGCGGATCGGGATCATGAACCGATGTCGGAGGGACTCTCCCGCGGCCGCGCATACGCGTCAACCTAATGAAATCTCCAGCGCTGCTCCTGGGAGCAGCGCTGTCGTGGTTGTCTAAGTCTTTGGGCCGGAGTTTGTTGTGGCAGTCGCCAATGCTCAGTTCGGCGTCGAGGTCGCGGAGTCCCGCATTGCGGGAGAGTGCGTCCGCTTGAGCGGCGCTTTTCGATGACTGTCCTCGAACACTGCCCGCCCAAAGCGGTGCTGAAGCACCGCACTCCAAACGCTCCGCGTGTTCGCGCGCGACGGGCGTGGCGAAGTCCCGCGTCGGGGGGAGGGTGCTTCGGCCCCGCTTGGGAATGGGAACGCACGCAAGACCATCCTCGAAAAGCGACGGTCAACTGACGTTGGCCATCGAGAGGAGGAACATGATGTTGCTCTGGGTCTTCTTGAGCTTGCCGAGGAGCAGTTCCATCGCCTCGACGGGCGGAACGCCGGTCAGGGCGCGGCGCAGAAGCACAATGCGCGAGAGTTCATCGGGATGATAGAGCAACTCCTCTTTGCGTGTGCCCGACCGCTCGATGTTGATCGACGGGAAGATGCGGCGGTCGACCAGGGCCCGGTCGAGATGAACCTCCATATTGCCGGTGCCCTTGAACTCCTCGAAGATGACCTCGTCCATGCGCGACCCGGTGTCGACCAGGGCGGTGGCCATGATGGTGAGGGACCCGCCTTCCTCGATGTTGCGCGCGGCGCCGAAGAACCGTTTGGGTTTGTGGAGGGCGTTGGCGTCGACGCCGCCGGAGAGGATCTTGCCCGAGTGGGGCTGGACGGTGTTGTAAGCGCGGGCCAGGCGGGTGATTGAATCGAGCAGGATGACGACATCCTTCTTGTGTTCGATCATGCGGCGGGCCTTCTCGATGACCATCTCGGCCACCTGCACATGGCGCTCGGGCGGTTCATCGAACGTCGAGCTGATCACCTCGGCGCCTTTGCAGGTCCGCTCCATGTCGGTGACCTCCTCGGGCCGCTCGTCGATGAGCAGGATGATGAGGTAGATCTCGGGGTTGTTCTTGAGGATGGCGTTGGCCAGCTTCTGCATCAAAACGGTCTTGCCCGTGCGCGGCGGCGCCACGATCAGGCCCCGTGTGCCCTTGCCAATCGGACAGACCAGGTCGACGACGCGCGTCGAAAGCTCGTCCGCGCTCGTTTCGAGAATGACCCGCTTGTTCGGGAAGAGCGGGGTCAGGTTGTCGAAGTGGGTCTTCTCCTTCGCGCTGTCGGGATCCTCGTGGGCCACGGCCTCGACCTTGAGAAGCGCGAAGAACTTCTCCTTCTCCTTGGGCGGCCGGATCTGGCCGGCCACGACATCGCCGGTCTGGAGATCGAAGCGGCGGATCTGGGACGGGGAGACGTAGACGTCTTCCGGGCACGGCAGGTAATTGAACGACTGGGAGCGGAGGAATCCGAAACCCTCGCTGAGGATTTCGAGGACGCCTTCGGCAAACAGGACGCCGTTGCGTTCGGCGTTCTTCTTGAGGATCTCGAAGATGACTTCGTGCTTCTTCATGGTGCCGAAGTTCTCGATCCCCCATTCCTTGGCCATGTGCGTCAGTTCGCCCATCGACATCGACTGCAGCTTGGCGATGTTGATCGTCGTGCCGCTCGGCAGGGCGGAGCGGGCGGAAGGCGCGGGCCGCGCAGGCGCGGTTTCGACCGACGGTTCGCCGGCCGTCTCGTGCGCAACTGGCGAGGGCGCCGCCGGGGCCGATTCCTTCGTCGGCTCGGGTCGCATTGCATCGGGCGCGGCGTCGTCAGCGATCCGGTCGGGCGGCGACGGGGGCTTCTCCGGCGCGACCTCGGGGGCATTCGGCGCCGAAGCGGCGGTGGTTTTGCCGCGACGCATCGGTTTGGATCGGGGCCGTTCAGACTTCTTTGGGCGTGGCATAATCTAATCAGTTGGCAATGTGTTGACAGTCCATTGATCGTGAACCCGGATCTTCACCGTCAACGGGGAGAACGTGCCGCCCTTCCGGAGAGGGCGGTCCCAGCGTTTCGAGCTGAGGGTAAATACGGTTTGACCAGCCTTTGCCGCCTGAGTTCCGGTGAATTCTAGTACGGCAAGGGGAATTTCGCGGTCAATTCGCGGACACGATCACGCACTTGGTGGGCGACGTCAAGGTTTTTGATGTCCATCAGCACCTCGCTGATCATATCGGCGATCGCGGCCATTTCGGCTTCGGCCATCCCGCGCGTCGTGACCGCAGGCGAGCCCACCCGGATGCCGCTGGCCTGGAAGGGGGACCGGGTCTCGAACGGGATTGTGTTCTTGTTGACGGTGATGCCGGCTTCATCGAGAGCCATCTGGCACTCCTTGCCGGTCATCCCGCGCGCGCCCACATCGATCAACGCCAGGTGGTTGTCGGTGCCGCCGCTCACCAGCCGAAATCCGTTGCGCCGCAGACCAGCCGCCAGTGCGGCGGCGTTGCGGACCACGCGCTCCTGGTACGCCTTGAACTCGGGCTGCGACGCCTCGTGCAGGCAGACGGCCTTGGCGGCAATCACGTGCATCAAGGGGCCGCCCTGAATGCCCGGAAACACCTGCGAATCGATCTCCTTGGCGTACTGGCCCCGGCACAGGATCAGCCCGCCGCGCGGCCCCCGCATCGTCTTGTGCGTGGTGGTCGTCACGAAATCCGCGTGCGGCACGGGGCTCGGATGCAGTCCGGTCGCAACCAGTCCCGCAATGTGCGCAATGTCCGCCAGCAGGAGCGCGCCCACCTCGCGCGCAATCTCGCCCATCCGGGCGAAATCGATCGTCCGGGGATAAGCGCTGGCGCCGACCGTGATCATCCTGGGACGGTGTTCTCGAGCGAGCCCGGCCAGTTGATCGTAATCGATCCGCTCGTCGTTCTTGCCGACACCGTAGTGGACGATCTCGAAGAAGCGACCCGAGAAGTTGGCTCGATTGCCGTGGGTGAGATGCCCTCCGTGACTCAGATCCATCGTCAGCATCTTGTCGCCCGGCTTGAGAAAGGCGAAGTAGACCGCCATGTTCGCCCCGCTGCCCGAGTGAGGCTGCACGTTCGCGTGCTCGGCGCCGAAGAGCTCCTTGGCGCGATCGATGGCCAACTGCTCGACGACATCCACGTTCTCGCATCCGCCATACCAGCGCTTCCTGGGGTATCCCTCGGCGTACTTGTTGGTCATCACCGATCCCTGGGCCTCGAGCAC
Organism: Verrucomicrobiota bacterium; assembly: GCA_022710935.1. Classification (GTDB taxonomy): domain Bacteria; phylum Verrucomicrobiota; class Verrucomicrobiia; order Limisphaerales; family J093; genus MWFF01. Next base: position 9,542 of record JAKLFY010000027.1, on the reverse strand, counting down.
AGCCGGGCTGGCGAAGTTCTCGCTGGCGATCAGCTCGATGTTCTCCTGCTGACGCTGCACTTCACGCCGAATCGCCGCGTGAACCGCCGGATCCTGCCGGGCCACACGCGGGGCGCCCGACTCGCCCGCTTCGAGCTTGCTCACCCGGCGCTGATGGCGTCCCCCCTCGAATTCCGCGCCCAAGAACGCCGTCAGGATCCGCCGCGCCTGCTCCTCGTTGACGAAACGGGCGCCCAGGCAGAGAACATTGGCGTCGTTGTGCTGCCGCACCAGGGCGGCCATCACATCGTCCCGCGCCACCGCGGCGCGGATCCCCGGCACCTTGTTGGCCGCAATGCTCATTCCCACCCCCGACGCGCACACCAACAAACCGAAGGTCGATTGCCCGGAAACCACCTGCCTGGCCACCGCCTGCGCGTAGTCCGGATAATCGGTCGATTCCGCCGAATGCGCGCCGACGTCGTTGACCTCGTAGCCGTGGAGGGCCAGGTGCTGTTTGAGAAGTTCTTTCAGGGCATACCCCGCGTGGTCGGCGCCGACAGTGATGGTCATAGGACGGTGTGAAATGGGAGGGGTTTCGCCGCCTCCCGCTGTTTGTTCAATGAAAGCCAGCAGGGAATGCAGCCCCTGCTCGATCTGATCCCGGCAGTCGCGGTAGACGGGAAGACCCTCGCCAATCGGATCCGGAATGTCCTTCTCGTACACCGCAAGCGTCTCGTCGAATTCCCGCAACAGGAAGGTCTTCTCCGCCGCATGCGGGTGGAGCAGGGTCACGGTATCCAGATGCCCGTGAGTCATCACGAATATGTAATCCGCCCGCTGCGCCAACTCGGCCGTCAGCGCCCGGCTCCGCTGCCCCGAAATGTCAATCTTAAGTTCGCGCATGACCTCGATCGCATGCGCGCTCGGAGGCTGGCCGTCGATGGCCCCCACCCCCGCCGACAGGACCTCGTATTTGCCGCCATGACGCGTCTGATGGCGGAAGAGGCCTTCCGCCATCGGGCTGCGGCAAACGTTGCCTGTGCAAACAAAGAGGACTGTCGTCTTCATCCTGACGCAAACGGGCAGAAATTGGGGTGCGCGCCGCGAATCGTCAACGGAGAAACCGCGCGCAATTCGGTGCCCGCCCGGGTAACAGTTACTTTTGGCGCACGGCGGTGCATCGGATTGTTGTCGGTGCTCTGTCGCCCGGTGAGGGCACCGGGCCTACAACGGATCGAGACTCCTGGTGTAGGCCGCGTGCCCCCACGCGGCGCAGACTCGATTCCCACCGACAGCTTACAGACGCACCGCGCGCAATTCCCCGCTTGGAGACGGACGGATTCCATGCCACGTTCGGGACATGTCCATGCGGCGCGCAGTCTTCTATGTGCTCGTGAGCGTCATCGTGCTGGTCATCGTCCTGTCGGGCACGACGGCGTCCGCTCTTTGGTGGTACTTCCACCCGGCGCACGTCCGCACCCACGGCATTGTCTACGGACAACGGCACGGGCAACCCCTGCACATCGACGTGGCGCGGCCGGCCCGGCCGAACGGATTGGGTGTCGCGTTGATGGTGAGCGGAGGGTGGAAATCGGGCACGAACGCGTTTCGACCTTTCATGGCGGCGCCGCTCCTGCGACGCGGCTACACGGTCTTTGCCGTCACCCACCTGTCCCAGCCGGACGCCACGGTCATGGAGATCTTCGACGACGTGAGCCGGGGCATCCGGTTCATCCGACACCACGCGAGTGAATATGGGATCGACCCGGACCGGATTGGAGTCACAGGCGGCAGCGCGGGCGGCCATTTGAGCCTGATGCTGGCCACGCGCGGCAGCCCCGGGCCCGCCGATGCGCCCGATCCCGTGGATCGCGCCAGCAGCGCTGTCCAGGCGGCCGCGATCTTTTTCCCGGTCACCGATCTGCTCAACCTCGGCCAGTCCACGGAGAACGCGGGCGACGGCGGACCGCCCAAGAGCTTCGTCAAGGCGTTCGGACCGCAGTCGACCAATCTGGCCGTCTGGAAGGCGATCGGGCGCGCGATGTCCCCCATCTACCACGTCACGAGCAACATGCCCCCGGTCCTCATCGTGCAGGGCGGCGCCGACACCCTCACCCCACCGGAACAATCCGAGTGGTTCCGCGACCGCGCCCGGGAAGTCGGGGGCCGCGTCGAACTCATCGTGCGCCCCGGCAAGAAGCACGGCTGGCTGAGCATGCTGTGGGACATCCGGCTGTTCGCCGACTGGTTCGACCGGCACCTGGCACAGGCAGGCCCGGATTTGTTTGTCATCTTCCCGGTGGTGAGAAATCCGGCTCGAGTAACTCCCCAGATAAAATCCGTGCCAAATGAGTCAAGTTTTGGCGACGCGCAGCGGCGCCACTTAGCGAGGCGTCGGGCGTCGGTGATCGTGGTTGCCACCCGGCGGCCACGAGTTGTTCACACGCCTCCTTGGTCTGCAAAGCCTCGCTCATCGGTTTTGACGATTGGAATTGGTTCATGGGCATGAGAGCGGGACGCCTTACGACTCTGTGGCTTGTCACCCTGGCCCTGGGAATCCGCACTCTTGCCGATGCCCTGCTCCAACAGGGTGTCTGCCCGCCCGACTACGTGATGATGGCCGAGCAGTCGCCCCCGGACCAGGCCGCCCGCGTTCATCTTGTCACTCAGCACCCCGCAGGACCCGCTCCCACACAGGCCCTCGCTGACGCACCGCCTCCTCGCGTTTCAATCGATGTGAAGCTGATCGACCTCAAAGGCGAAGACGAGCGCGCGCTCACACTGGGCCGCCTCCTCGATGCCCAGCCAACCCCCTCGGCCACGAACATCTCCTCCGCCCAGACGCGGCGCCTGGCCATGCGCCCCAGCCTCAAGGACGATCCCCACTTCAGCGCCATCCTCGCCGCACTCGATGAATCGCAGACCAATCGCACCGCTGAACTCGCTGGAAACCAGCTCGATTGGCCAGGCCGGCACCTGACCAACGCGGCGAACATGCGCCTCTCCGCCGAACTGGGTCCCGCCGCGTCAGCCGTCCTGACCGACTCCCAGTGCCGACTCCTGGTCCGGGCCCTGGAACAAGACCCCCATGCCAGCGTCTTCTCGACCCCGCGCGTCACGGTTGCCAGCGGCCAGCAGACCCGGGTTCAGATGGTGAACCTCGTCAGTGTGCGCACCGGCGTCCATCCCGATGCCGTCGTCCAGCCGGGCGTCTGGGGCCGCACAAACACCCCCATCTACACCCTGGCACAGGTGCCGGTCGGGCCGAGCCTGGACCTGGCGCCGATCGTGCGCGCCGACGCGCAGGGGATCGACCTGACCGTCACGGCCACTCTGACGGAGTTCCTGGGATACGATCCGCCGATCCGAAGCCGCAGGGTGCAAGTCTGGAAGAACGGCGCAAAGACGCGCGTCGATGTCCCGCTCCCGCGATTCCGCGTGCGCCAGATGCAGACGCCGGTCAGAATCGAGGATGGCCAGACTGTGGTGCTCGCGACCTGGCCCGGCCCGGATCTCGAGCCAACGCAAAGACCGGACTCGCGATCCGCGGGTGTCTCAGGCCGACACCAGCCGCGGCCCGCCTCCCAACGTTTTCTGGTCTTCCTGACCCCAAGACTTGTCCACCCCGTCGCCCCCTCGCCTCCCGCCTCACGCCCGCTCGAAGCCCCTCCTTCAGCCTCGCCATGAACCGACGCGTTGAGAGTTGAACGTTGAGCGTTGAGCGTTGAGCGTTGAACGTTTCCGGTTCATGGTTCCCATGCGCATTAAACCATTGAATGTCATCGCTCCCCGTGACACGGGCACGTGAAAGGAACAGCGTATGGAAAAGCAGATTCTCTTCATCGAACCCACCGCGGCCCATATCAACATCTTCAGCCAGTTCACTCTGCCGCGTCTGGGCACGTTCATCCTGGCAGGCCTGGTCAATCGCCGCGACGGTTGGAATGCACGCGTGTTCATTGAAGGCCGCGCGCGGTTCGATCTGACCGACTGGATCGCCCGCCACGGGAGACCCGATCTGGTCGGCATCTCCACCATCACCCCGACCGTCAACCGCGGCTACGCCCTGGCCGATCAATGCCGCGCCCTGGGCATCCCGGTCATCCTGGGCGGACCGCATGTCACGTTTCTGCCGGAGGAGGCGCTGGCACGCGCGGACCTCGTCGTGCGCGGAGAGGGTGAGACCGCCATGGACGCCCTGCTGGACCAATGGGCTCGAACCGGCATCCAGCCGACAGATCCCGGCTATGCCGCAATCCACAACCTGTCCTGGAAGGACGCGACCGGCCTCATTCGACACAACCCGCGGGGGGCCTGGCTCAGGGACCTCGATGCCCTGCCTGTGCCCGACTTCTCATTGGCGGGCGGAACAGCCGACTGCGTGATCGGAGGCCGCAAGACCGTGATGGTGCAGACCTCCCGCGGTTGCCCGTTCGATTGCTCGTTCTGCTCCGTGACCGGCATGTTCGGGAAGAAATACCGGTACCGTTCGGTCGAGTCCATCCTGCTCGAACTCGAGCGCTATGACAGCCGCGACCACTTTGTCTTCTTCTGCGACGACAACTTCACGGCGAACACGCGCCGCACACGCGCCCTGCTCGACGCCCTGCTCGCCCGCCATTTCCGTTTCCAATGGTCAACCCAGGTGCGCGCCGACCTCGCCCGCGATCCCGACCTGGTGCGCCTCATGAAGCGCGCCGGCTGCCACACGGTGTTCGTCGGGTTCGAATCGGTCAATCCCCAGAGCCTGGCGCAGATGCAGAAGAATCAGAGCCTCGACGATATCGTCCGCGCCGTCCGCGTCTTTCAGGCCGCCGGCATCCATATCCACGGCATGTTCGTGCTTGGCTTTGACGGGGACGATTGGGCGACGGTCGAGGCCACGATCCGCTTCGCGCGCCAGATGCGTCTGACAAGCGTGCAGGTGCTTATCCTGACCCCGCTTCCCGGATCCGAACTCTACGAACGCTTCAAGGAACAGGAGAGGATCACGTCCTTCGATTGGGATCTGTACGACACCCACCACGTCGTCTATCGCCCCAGAGGCCTCACCCCGCTCGACCTCCAACGGGCTCAAGTCTGCGCGCATACCCGCATCTATACCCTGTCCGAGTCTCTTCGAAAGCTGGTCACCGGACGATGGGTCGCCGCGGGCCTGTCGTTCTATGCCTCGAAGATCAACCGCGATTGGCAGCGGGAAAACCGGCACTACCTCGATGCCCTGGCTGCCGCAGCCACGGAATAGGCATCATCAGCCTGGCCGGGTCCCCCGACCCGGCGCCTGCACCGATGTCTGCCCTCGCGCCGCGTGAGGGCACGCGGCCTACAGAATGGGCATTCTCAGCTTGTAGGCCGGGTCCCCTGACCCGGCGCCTGCACCGATGTCTGCCCCCTCGCGCCGCGTGAGGGCACGCGGCCTACAGGATGGGCATTCTCAGCTTGTAGGCCCGGTGCCATCATCGGGCGACAGAACACCGACAACAACCGGGTGCATCCGACCCCTCCTCCTCTGGATTCCCTGCGGATTTCCTTGCGAAACGGGCAGGCAGGGACTATAAGTGCGCATCTGACCGACTGGAGTTGCTTCAAATCGAGGGCGTCTGCCTCAGTTCGCGCGAAGCCGGGGTGCTCCAATTCATTGACCGGGGCGTGGTCTGCCGCAGCCGCGGCATGCGCCGTCTCCGGGACCAAACAGGTCGAGCCGGCACCGCTTCGTGGAGTCACTGAACCTTCACGTCACGTCCAGCCTCGCCCGCCGCGCCATTGCAGCGGGCATGATTGAAAGCAGCGTTCAGTTGACCTTGCGGGAATCCGCAAGCCGAAGCGAATGTCGAAAAAAGTCTTATTGACCAGTGTTTGCCGACCCTTGGGGCCAAGGCACGGCGATGCCTCCTCCGTGGGCTATGAACTTCTGCACAGCCAGGTGACCCGCGCGCAAGGGCCATTCAGCCCGCGCGCGGTTCATGTTCAGTTCGGGCTCGATTACATCGCCGAGAATCTCGACACCCCCACCGTCGTGCTGCAATACCCTTCGCGGCGCGAGCTCATTGCCGAACTGCGCAAGGGATACGACTACGTGGGCGTGTGCTTCATCATGGCGCTCATGCACAAGATGAAGGAGACGGTCGCGCTCATCCGCCGTTATGCGCCGCGCAGCAAGATCGTCCTGGGCGGCTACGGGACCGTGTTGAGCGACGAGGTGCTCAGGCCTTACGCCGACCATATTTGCCGCGAAGAGGGCGTGGCCTTCATGCGCCGCTTGCTCGGCGAGGACGCCATCCCCATGCCCTACAAGCACCCCCTGATCGTGAGCCGATTGAAGGTGTTTGGGCAGGAGGTATCGAAAACAGGAATGATCTTTGCCGGGCTCGGCTGCCCCAACGGCTGCGATTTCTGCTGCACCTCGCACTTCTTTGGGCGCAGGCACATCCGCCTCCTGCCGGATGGGAAAGACATCTTCGGGGTCATCGAGCGCTATCACGACATCGACCCGGGCATGGTGTTTTCGATCCTGGACGAGGATTTCCTCCTCGACAAGAAGCGGGCGCTGGCATTCCGCGATGCGGTGGTCAAGAGCGGCAAGTCGCTCTCGCTTTTTGTCTTTGCCAGCGTCAAGGCCATCAGCCAGTACACGGTCGAACAGATTCTCGAGATGGGCATCGACGGCGTCTGGATCGGCTACGAGGGAACCCGCTCCGGCTACGCCAAACAACAGGGGCGCCCCGTCGAAGACATCTTCACCGAGTTTCGCGAGCACGGCATCACCGTGCTGGCCTCGATGATCGTCGGGTTCGATTACCAGGATCGGCGGGTGGTGGCTCACGAGCTCGATGCCCTGCTGAAGCTCAAGCCGGCCCTCGCGCAGTTCCTCATCTACGGACCCGTGCCCGGAACCCCGTTCTACGAGCGCGTGATCCGGGAGAATCTCCTGCAGGACACGCTGAGCGGGAATCCGGAACTCTACTATCGTTCCGCGGATGGGTTCACGACGATGATCAAACACCCCACGCTCGCACCGGAGGCCATCGAGGAGATGCAGCGTTGGTGTTTTGAACAGGATTTCCAGCGACTCGGCCCCAGCATCATTCGGGTCCTCGAGACCAGGTTCCTTGGCTATCACAAGCTCAAGGACTCGCCCAATCCCATGCTGCGGCAGAAGGCCGAATGCTACGCTCGGGATCTCAGAGCCGCTTACCCGGTGTTCCTCGCGGGCAGGCTGCTCGGACCCAACGTCGCAGTGCGGCACTGGATTCGAGATCTCGAACACCGCATCCATGCGGCCCTGGGCCAGCCCAGCCCCGCTCAGCGGCTCCAGTCGCTCCTGGCCGTCGGCGCGGCGCTTTGGACCGGCCTGACGTTGAAATGCAATCTCTTCCAGCATCCGCGGCTCACCCGCACCGCGTATCGCATGGCCGACAAACACTGGAGCGCGCTGGATCTGTGGGAGGAACTGCGTCGCGTGACATCCAGCCCCGAGTTCTCCGTTCAGGTCGAACTCCAGCACGCCAAACAGCACGTCTGGCTGCGCCTTGAAGGCGCCCTGTCGGCTGCCGATGCGGCCGCCCTCGCCCAGCGGATCAGCGATTCGCTGGCTCGAAGCAAGAGCCGGCTGGTGCTCGATTTGCACAAGCTCCATTGGGACAAGATCGACGACTTGCAGCCTCTGCGAAACACGCTCGCAGCCTATCGCGAGCGCATTCGCCTGGTCCTGCCCGACCTGGCGGCGGCGCACCCCGAACTGGCCCTCCTGGCCGGCATGTTCGAGCTGTACAGGGGCTGACCCGCCAACCTCCGCCCACCATCCCCAACCCATGAACGTTTTCCTCGTCCACGTCGGGGACGAGAACTTCTCGCGCGTCCTCCCGCCGCACCTCGGTCCTTCGACGTCCGACAGCGGCCGGATCCGGGTCATGGCGTTTCCGCCCCTGGGTATCCAGACGCTTGCCCCGGTCCTGCGCCGGCACGGACACCCAGTGCGGATGTTCGACACCTGCCATCCGGAGATGACAGAGCAGCACATTGCCGACGCGGTTTCGCGGGATCGCCCCGATGTGATCGGACTCTCGTTTCTCTCGACCACGACCTACCCGGCCGCCAAACGCATGGCCCGGCGGTTGAAGAGCGTCGCCCCATCCATCCCGATCATCGTCGGCGGCCCCTTCGCCACCATGAACGCGGACCGCATTCTCGATGACTGCCCGGACATCGACTGCGTCGGCCGAGGCGAAGGCGAGGAACTCCTGCCCGATTACCTCGAACACTTCCGGCAGCCGGAGTCGGTGGCCGGACTGGTCTGGCGGCGTGACGGAAAGACCGTCGTCAACGCCCCGCGGCCACTCCTCCGCGACCTCGACCGGTTCCCGTACCCGGACCGCACCAGTCTGCCGATCGATTACATCGAGTCCCTGCCGCTGGATGTTCCGGCGGTCCTGTCGCTCGACAAGTTCTGCACCGTGCAGACCTCGAGGGGCTGTCCGTATGCCTGCATCTACTGCGATATCCCAGCCCTCGGCGAGGGCCGGTGGCGCAGCCGGTCGCCGGAGCATGTGCTGGGCGAGTTGCAGGAACTTGCCGATCAGGGCTACCGGTCGATCTACCTCACCGACGATCACTTTCTGATCAATCGCAAACGCATCGATGCCATCTGCCGGGGCATCATCGACCGCGGCCTCCGGTTCCACTGGGGCTGCGAAGGACGCGTGGATGCCGCAGCCATCGATCAACTGCCGATCATGCGCCAGGCCGGATGCGACTTCCTCGCCTTTGGAGTCGAGGCCGGGACCCAGAAAGTGTTGGACCGCCTCAACAAGAAGCAGACGCCCGAACAGATCGAGCACGCTGTCCAGGAAGCCAAACGCCATGGCATCGACCGCATTCACGGCTTCTTCGTGGTCGGCTCCCCCGACGAGACGGCAGACGACATCCTCGAGAGCTTCCGGTTCGCCGCGCGGCTCGAGTTGGACACCTTCGGCTTCAATCGCCTCTGCGTGTACCGCGGCACGCCGCTCTGGCGCGAGTACGTGGCGCGCGAGATCATCGACGACGACCAGGACTGGGACAAGTGGTTCAAGTGCTCCGACATCGACCCCACCACCCTGCCCAGCGCCGTTGTGAACCGGCTGCGGGCCAGAGGCTACGCACTCCTCTTCCGCCAGCGCCTTCTCAGGCGCCCGATCCAGACCTGGAGACTCCTCCGCGCCTTTGGCCGGCACATGAAGACCTCCGACCTCCTCAAGTTGCTCAGCAGTCCATTCCGCCGCAGGACGCTGACCCGGAAACCGGAACTGCCGGCCCGGATGCTGCGGTTGGGGCTCGATGAACCGGATCGGAGCGTGAGACTGCACCAGGGTCAGGTCCCAGCCTGAATCCCTCCCCGGCCGGTGCACCTGGTTGTTGTCAATGTTCCGTCGCCCGGTGAGGGGACCCGGCCTACAAGCTGAGAATGCCCATTCTGTAGGCCGCGTGCCCCCACGCGGCGCGAGGGCAGACATCGGTGCAGACGCCGGGTCAGGGGACCCGGCCTACAAGCTGAGAATGCCCATTCTGTAGGCCGCGTGCCC
>JAKLFY010000026.1 GCA_022710935.1 Verrucomicrobiota bacterium | reverse complement strand
CGGGTTGCTGTGGGTGAACAACCACCAGAACACGTTCGAGGGCAAGACGCTGCCAACGGGGGTGCAGTACGCCGCCTACGACGGCAACGGGAACGTGGCGGCACTGGTCAAAGCCACCGACGGCTCGGTGACCGCCCGGTACGACTACGGTCCGTTCGCCGAACCGATCCGCGCCAGCGGCTCGATGGCCAAGGCCAACCCTATCCGGTTCTCGACCAAGTACACCGATTATCAGTCCGGGTTGGTGTACTACGGGTACAGGTACTACGGGCCTGCCATCGGCAGGTGGCTTGACCCCGACCGCATCGCAGAACGAGGCGGCTTGAATCTCTACGCGGTGCTGCAAAACCACTGCCTTGCCAGTATCGACCCGCTGGGCGAAGGCGACTTCATCTGGAGAAGCCCCAAAGAGGTGGACGGCAAGCACCCTGGGCGGGGCGGTTACGCCGTCTGGGAGGAGTTCGCGCCCGAAGGCGAGATCTACACGAGTGGCTGCTGCTATGCCGTAAAACTGAGCGGTGGTGTGGCCTGGGCCGGTGTTCTGTACAATCAGGGCGAGAAGTACGGCCAGAATATTCTCGCGCACGAGCGTTTTCATGTAATGGCGCACTTTGAGCCGGCGTATCGCGACTATAAGAGCGCTGCTCAGGAACTTGGGAAGCCCTGTTTGACGAAAGCGCGCGCAGTATGTCTGTTACAGGTCATAGTTGACGAGCTTTCAAAGGAGTTTGAGAAACGATCGATTCGCGATGGCCTCGAGTATGACTGGATTAGCTACGGCATGCTACAGCCTCCTGATGATCAACAAGTGACGTTCACTCTTATGCTAGGTGCTCAACTCGACTACGCCAGAGCTCAGGCAGCAACTGCTGCTGCTGTGGCAGACTGCATGGCTCAGTAATCAGTGCTATCTATTCTACTTATGTTGATGTTACGTCACGTGGGCGTCTTTTGGTGCGTGTGTGCAATATTTGGACCGGGAGCATGGTCCATTGGAGGCGCTGAAACAACCAATACGCCTCCCAGGGTGGCGCTGGAGCGACTCCTAGCCGACCGTGAACGATGGAAATCCAATCGAGTCGAGGTCAGTGGTTACTACGTCTACGGTATGGAACTCAGCGGCCTCTTCAGTTCCGCAGCAGACGTAAGGAACATCTACCCTCGGATCACAAACGCCTTGTGGATCAACTACTGGGATAGCCTCCCCACAGCACGTACGAACAACATCGAGTTGCTCGACAACCAATATGTCCGGATCGTTGGCACCTTTGACTTTCGACGCCTTGGATGTGGCCACTGCAACCAATGGCCTGCAATGATCACTCACATCGAGTCAATTGAGCGTATTCCAGATCCACCCAAGACAGCACCCAGGGAGGCAGCCAGCCGAGACTCCCGTATCAAGAAGCCACTCGACCAATGACCACCCGGATGTCGCTCTGTTTGCGCGCGGCAGATCTCAGCGGCAGGACGGGCTCGATGCGCATCGAGAGCAACGAACTGCTACCGCCAACGCTCTGGTCTTTGCCGATGACCGGACGCCGCCTGGACGACCGGTCGTCCTTCGACCGAATCGGGAACCTGCAGGGTGCGGGCGGACGGGCGTCCTCGGTGAGCAGTTACACGAACGACCGGCTCAACCAGATCACGAGCCGGTCGGTGCCGCCGTACGTCGATGTCCTCGGAGTCGACAACCCGATGGCCAACGTTACCGTCCGAGTGAGCGGGGGTACGACGTACACCGCGGCTCGGAAAGAGGAGTACTGCGTCGCGCAGAAGTACGGGGGATCGCGGGTCTGTTCGCCGCTGGCCAAGCCGAACAGGCCCTGGAGAAGGCTGCGGCGTATGACGGTTGGACGGTATCTGCATACGGTTCGCACTTCCGAAAGGCAATAGGGTCAGATCCGTACTATTGACAAATGGCACCGCTGGCGAAAAGGCAATAGGGTCAGATCCGTACTATTGACAAATGGCACCGCTGGGGAGGTGGTTGTCGGGGGGCGAGCTGAGGCTGCGGGCCTTGGAGGCAGGGAATTCCCGAGGTCGAAGCCGCCCACTCTCTGGGATCAACCTGCGTTCCGTCCTGAATCGGTGTGCAGTCCTTCGCTCGCATCTTCAGGGCGGATACAAATTCTCCGGCCATGGCCTTCTCCGCGCTCTCCGTGTCTCTGTGACTCAATCGTAAGCGGTCAAGGGGGTGCGGTCTATTCAGGGTGATGGCAACTGGTAGAGTTGGGGGATGAACAGACATCGAATAGACAGTGTGAACGCGAGTTCGGAGGAGATTGCCAGCATCGTAGCGCGATACCGAGGGAGCGGGCTTGGACTCAAAGCTTTTGCTGAGGAAGAGGGTTTGCCACCGGGGCGATTGCACTACTGGATTTACGAGAAGTCAGTGCGGGGCAGAGGCCGAGGGCCGACCCAGCCACCCCCGGCGGCTGCGGCTGCGCTGTTCCAGGAGGTCAAGCTCCCCTGCCGACCGCAGTGGGACTGTGGTTGGGCGGCCGAGGTCGGTTTGCCCGGGGGCATGGCGGCCCCGTGGATTGGTTCAGTGGTTCAAGCCCTCCAGACGCCATGCTGAGCCTCTGGCCGACCACGCGGGTGTTTGTGGCACTCGAACTGTAGGCGACCGCGCTGTAGGCTGAAAACGGGAGGCGAGTATTTCATGCTCAGCACAGCATGGTTCCGCCAGCCTCCGTGCGGAGTATGGTGAGGATTGCGGGGTAAAGTCTGCAACGACAATTCGCACCATCAGCGACAATTACAAATCACGGGGTGGTGAATTCTAATTGTCGTTTGGCAGGTAAGGGAGGGATCGGTCGTTCCGTTTTCTCCGGGCTAGCGGCAGCCTTGGGAATGCAACGCATCTACGAGACTGAGCTCACCCCGGATCAGTACTACCAAACCCAAGCCCACCGCGAAGTGATTTGTGAATCGGTTTGCCCGCGGTGCGGTCAAGCCGACGGCCTCCACAGTCACGGGACGTATGCACGGTGGATTACGGACTTGCTGGGCAAGCTCTGGCGCATCCTCATTGCCCGCTTCCTCTGTCCGGGATGTCGGCGCACGGTGAGTTACTTACCCCATTTTGCGCTGAGTTATCGGCCGATCCAAAGCCCCACCGTGGAAGCTTTCTTCGAGGGTGAGCGGGACCGACGCGACGTCCAGACCTGGCTGAGTGTGCTTCGGCACTACCCACAGTGCGTGGAGGCCTTTGCCCCGGAAGTCATCCGCACGGTGGGAGCCGGCTGGCACGGGCCTCCGTGTAGCGTCTCAGCCGAGCGCAGCCCCCTCTCGTTTGCTACTCTCAGGTGGCAGTGCGCCACCGCCCCGCCGAATTCCAATGTGGTTCAGGCTTTCGCGTGGTTGTTGAACGCCACAGCCCGTTCCTGAACAAGCCACGCCGCCATGCCAAACCGCGACACAAGAGAATCGGCAGGGTATGAATGGCTGCTGGGTCTCCTGAGCCGCGCCGATTGGGACCCGTGCCGGAAACGCATCGAAGCTCAGCTTCTCGCCACCACCCAGCCGCAAACCCGGCCGGTTAACCTGGGTGAATTGCAGTCCCTCTGGCGCAGGAGTCAGCGGGTCATCGCAGGGCTAAGCAGATTTCTTCCGCGTGCGGAGCAGTCTTCGGATCGCACGAGGGTTTCGTCGGCCATCCAACACCGCAATGACGATGGAACGCGCCGGTTCCTGGAAGAAATAGACGACAAAATAACTGCGCCTCAAAATGACCCGCTGGATTATCCCGAACTTGCGCGAGAACATGTCGGGGTTCCATTCGATCCACTCCACCGCCTCGAAGTACTTGCGCAGAATCTCCTCGCCGCCGCCCGGTTTCCACGATTCGTAGAAGGCGCGGGCATATTCGAGGTCGGCCTGGACGACTTCCAGGGCTTCGACGGGTTTGGCGCTCACTTGACACCCAACCGCCGTTTCAACTCCGGGGTGGAAATCGTCTTGAGCTTGCCCGCTTTGAACGCTGCCATGCGCTCGGAGAGCAATTCCTCGTGCCACGGGGGAACCGGCAGGCTTTCGTCGTTCACGCCGTCATCCCAAAGCTCTTCAGCGAGGCGGAGTTTCTGCCGTGCGGGCAGTTGCCTGAGTTTCGGAAAGTCGGCCAGTTTCATGGTCGGCAATCTGCCGCGTGGAGAATTCAGTGTCAAGATCCGGAGGGGCAGAGGGGCGTCTGCCGCGCCTGCCAGCGCGGCAACTTTGCGCTGCGTCTCGCTCATGCCCGCCTGGCTTGTCTGCCCTCACGGCAGCTCCGGCTCGGCCAAGTGCAGCCCAATCCCCGTTCCGTCCCCCCAACCCACAGTGTGCTACTGCTCTGCAAAAGTGGGCTGTGGATCAGCCTTTCGCGCTGTTGTTGAACGCCACAGCGCGTTCCTGATCAAGCCACGCAGTCGGTCGAAGGCCAGTGGGTCAGCATTCGCGGAAGCGCGGTGGCCTTGGAACAGGGTTCCGCGCCACCGGGTTGCCCCCCTCGGACACAGCCGCGGACGTTGCCGACATCTGCCGACATTTGAAGTCGCGAAGCGATGTACAGCGGCACCGCAGCCCAGGATCGGTAAACTCGCGCTAAACCATTGTAAACATTGGGGATTGTGTCGTTTTGGCCGGTTTCCTCAAAGGTTGAGGATTGTTTGTGCGGCACAACCCTCGAGAGCGGCGTGACCGTGTGAAAAATCGCTCCGTTACGCTGCCACGAGGCCGGTCGGAGCCGCCACCTTCCAGAGATATGAAGTTGGGACTGGTGGCCTGGAACGCGCGAAGCTTGTCGGCCGGGCAACTCTCCTCGAGCGAACAGCCGGCGTCGCGATCCGGCAGAACCACCGTCTTCGTCGGGTCAGGATCTTGGCCGTTTCCGCCATGAAATGGACCCCACAAAAGGCGATGACGTCCGCTTGGGTCTTGGCGGCCTCGCGGGAGAGGCCGAGGAAATCGCCGACGAAATCGGCGAGATCCTGGATCTCGGGGACTTGGTAATTGTGGGCGAGGACGACGGCGTTGCGTTGCCGTTTGAGCTCGAAAATTTCGCGGACCAGCGGGCTGGTGCCGACGGTCTGGGGCGGTGGCGGCGAGCTTGCAGCTTCCATCCTTCCCGCCTTGGTTTCAATAGGAGGCACCATGGCTTGAAGCTAGGGCAAGGAGGTGAGGGCGTCAACCGACGGCGCCTACGGCCAGAGCCATGAGGCGAGCCACGCGAGGGCGTAGCCGAGGAGTGCCGTGACGGGAAGGGTCATGATCCAGGCCCAGACCATGCGTTCGACGACGGTCCAGCGGACGGCGTTGAGGCGCTTGGTGGCGCCGACGCCCATGATTGAGGAGGAGATGACATGGGTGGTGGAGAGGGGCATGCCCCAGTGGCTGGCGACCTGGATGATGCTGGCGGCGGCGATCTGGGCAGCGAAACCGTGGATCGGCTGCAGGCGGACCATCTTGCGGCCCATGGTGGCGATGATGCGCCATCCGCCCGCGGCGGTGCCCGCCGCCATGGTCAGCGCGCAGACGACCTTGATCCAGACGTATACGTGAAACTCCGGCGCGCGCAGGAAGTTGAGCCAGCCGGGCAGCCCATCAAACACGCCGGGCGTGGTGGTGGCGGTGAACAGGGTGAGGGCAATGATGCCCATCGTCTTCTGGGCATCGTTGGTGCCGTGGCTGAAACTCATCCAGGCGGCGCTCAGAAGGTGGATCCGACGGAAGGAATTCCGGATAACAGCCGGGCGCCAGCGATGAACCCAGCCAAGCAGGACGCCCATGAAGAGGAACCCAAGAAGGACCCCGAAGAGAGGGGAAAGCACCATGGGGCGGATGACTTTGGGCCAAAGACCGACCATGTGACCAGTGGCGGGATCGAGCACCGACCAATGGACCACCGACCAGTGCCCGGCAGCGGCGAGCGCGGCGCCGCAGAGGCCGCCAATCAGCGCGTGACTGGAACTCGAAGGCAGTCCCCACCACCAAGTCAGCAGGTTCCAGATGATCGCCGAACCCAAGGCACAGAGAATGACTGTCGGGGTCACGTAGTTGGCGTCCACCAGGCCCCTTCCGATGGTGGTGGCGACGGCCGTTCCGACGAGCGCACCCAGCAGATTGAAGACGGCGGCCATCATGACTGCCTGCCGCGGCGTGAGGACCTTGGTGGCCACGGTCGTGGCGATGGCGTTGGCCGTGTCGTGGAAGCCGTTGATGAACTCGAAGGCCAGGGCGACCGCGATGATTGTGAAGACCATCAACATAGGCATCCTGCCCGGCTACTCGATCCAACCCGTCAGCCGGGAAAGGCGCACCAGGAGATAGCCGGTCAGACCACTGGCGGGAATGGTGAGAACCCAGGCCCAGATGATGCGTTCGACGACGCTGAGTTTGAGCGTGTTGGCGCGCTTGGCGCAGGCCACGCCCATGATCGAGGTGGTGATGGCGTGGGTGGTGGACACTGGCATGCCGAAGTGGGCTGCGGTGAAGAGGACCGTGGCGGCGGTCGTCTCGGCCGCGAAACCGTGGACGGGGTGCAGGCGCACCATTTTGTGGCCCAGCGTCTTGATGATGCGCCATCCGCCCGCGGCGGTGCCGGCCGCCATGGTCAGCGCACAGACGACCTTGATCCAGGTGGCAATCTCCAGCGACTGCCCCGCGGCCGGTTCGGGGGTGTGCAGGAAGTCGAGCCAGGCCGGAAGACGGTCCAGCGTCCTGGCGGCGGTGGCGGCCATGAGGGAGAGGGCGATGATCCCCATGGTCTTCTGGGCGTCGTTGGTGCCATGGCTGAAGCCCATGGCCGTGTCGTGGAAGCCGTTGATGTACTCGAAGACGAGCGCGACCAGCAGCACGATCAGGACGAGCGTCATGGGGCGCGGCCGGCGTCAGGAGTCTTTGAGGGCGATTTGCACCACGACGTTGCCGGCATCGCGGCAGCGGTCGATGACCTTCTCCAGCAACTCATACAGGTCTTTGACGACCAACACTTTGAGCGAGTCGTAGCGTCCCCCATAGAGGTCGCGCAGGAGATTGACCATGAGCTTGTCCGCTTCGCCTTCGATGTACTGCAGGCGATCATTCAGTTCCTTCACCTTCTCGAGTTCCTTGATGTTGCGCAACTGGCGGACCATCACGAGCACCTGGGCGGTCGCCTTCTCGAGCATTTCAGCCTGCGGCGCGAAATCCACGTCCCGCATGTCGGGAGGCGCGAGGCTGAAACGTTCGGCGAACTTCTCGACGGCTTTGGGGATCTTGTAGAGGACGCTGGCGAGGGCCTCGATGTCTTCCCGCTCGAGTCCCGTGACAAAAGTACGCACCAACTCCTCGCTAATCTGCGCCGCGAGCTTCTTCTCTTTGCGGCGGGTGAGAACGAGGTCGTCGAAGCTCTTGGACTCGCGGGGCGACTTGAGCATCTGCAGGAGGAACTGGACGCTCTCATGGGCTTCCTGGGCGCTGGCTTCGAGGAGGTTGAAGAAGCGATCGCCCTTGCCGAAGATTGCCTGAAGCGAAAACATAGCGGCGGATTTCTCACACACCCACTGGAAATCCGCACGCGAAATCTGCGGGCGTGCGCGGATCCTGCCCCCGGAGTCGGAGGTTCAGAGGCGCGTCCCGCGGGTGGGGCGGTTACCTGTCGGGGCGTCGGGCGGGTAGTCCAGGAGACGGGTTGGAGTGCGCCCCCTCGTGCTGCGGGCCGCGCTCCGCGGCGGTGCCCGGCCCAGCGGCGAGAGCGGCCTTCCACTGGTCGCCGAGTTCCTGGACGGTGTGTCCAGTGAGATCACCTTGCCCGCCTCCGTCACCTCGATCATGCGCGCCTGGGAGAAGGGACACCGCAGGAAATACTGGATCAGGCGCTGCACACCTTCCTGATCGCCGGCCTCCAAGCGCACGCTCTGGTCCACACTGAACCCGGAGTGCTTCCAAGATCGGATGTTCGCCACGATCTCCTCGGAGATCTTGCTTTCCGCCAGGAGCAGGGCGAAGACCTCCTGTTCCAGAGCTTGAGGAAGGGCTCGGTCGCGAGCTTGGGCAGCGGCAGGAATGTGCCGTCGGGCAGGAACACCCCTTCGGTCACCAGCGCGTGGATGTGGGGATGGGCATGGATGAGTTGACCGAACGTCTGGATAGCCCCCACCATTCCTGGCACGGCGTCGGGCCGGCCGCTGGCGGCGCGATAGACCGTGATCACCGTACGCGCCGCCGCCCGGCACAGCTCTCCGAGCAGCCGACGCTCGAACCGGAAGTAGAGCCGCATGCTGCATGATCTCTTCCTCCACTGAGCCGCGCCGCTCTATGGGCGCGCCCGCAAGCTCCTCCATGTCCAGCCGATGGACTACGCCGCGTTTTGCGCTGCCTGCGGCCTGCGACGCGGCGACGCGGATTCGTTCGAGGAATTCGCCTGTGTTGGCGGCATCCCGAAGTATCGGGAATTTGTCGAGGCGGGGCAGGACGCCGTGGTGCTCGCTGAATCGCTCGACTTCGATGACGCGCCCTACATGGAGCAGGAACCGCAGCGCCTCCTGCGCGACGAGGGCGTTATCGGCCTGAACGCGGTGGCCGTGCTGGAAGCGGTGGGACGCGGAGCCGAGCGGCCCTCGGAAATCGCCAGCCGGCTCGGCACAGCGCAGACCAATCTATCGCGCCTGCTCCCGCAGTTGCTCGACGCCACAATTCTGGGCGTCTGACGGCCGAAGGAGGGAGGGCGAGGGGCAAGTGATCAGTGGCCAGGAGTCAGTACACGCAGGAGGTGGGAAGCGAAGTTGCCCACGAACGGCGGCGACCAGCTTTTCCGCATGTTCCGGCTTCACCGTTTCTTCAGACTCAGCGATAGCCCCGAGCCGCCCACGCTGACGAATACCGAGTCGAGGGCTGAGTTTGTTGTGATGGCGTTGATGAAGGCCGGATCGGCCATGCCCGCAGTGATGTTGTGGGCGACAATCAGCCCGCCCGGGCGCACCTGGGGCAGCAGCTTGTTGAGGTAGTCGGCATAGCCCTCCTTGTCGGCATCGAGGAAAACAAGATCGATGGGACCCTTGATCTTCGTTACCTCCTGATGGGCGTCTCCTTCGATTAGCGTGACCAGATTGCCGACTCCTGCGCGTTGGAAGTTCTCCCGCGCCGCGGCCGCGCGTCCTGGGTCGATTTCAAACGTGGTCAGTTTCCCGCCCGTCGTGCGCAGGGCGAGACAGAACCAGATTCCAGAGTAGCCATGGGACGTTCCCAACTCGACGACGTGTTGGACACCGGCGCCCTCGGTGAGCAAGCGCAGCAGGCGTCCGTCGTCTCGAGGGACGCTCATGGTGCCTCGTCGCTGGCTCTGATCCATCTCGTCGAGGACATCGAGAATCTTCCTTTCCGCATCGTCTTTGGCCAGAGGGGCAGCGGCGAAGGCGGATGCCGCGGCGGGTCGGCGCGGCGGGCCGCCGAAGGGCTGGGCGAAGAGAATGAGGCTTGCCTGGGTGAGGGTGAGGGCAACGAGGATGGTGCGCACGATCGTCATGAATTCAAGCAGGCCACAGTCCAAGCACAGGAGCAAGGGAATCCGGCCTGCGATTCCCAGGATGCCGCCATCGGGCTGGGCGGCTTGGGGAATCGGCCTCCTGCCGATGGTGTACGGTTTCTTCCTGAGAATGGGTGTGCTGGCCAATTCGGACGTCGTCCTGTTCAGGGGCGGTTCTCCGATCTGGACTGAGTTTCTCCGGCATCCAACTTACGATGGCAACTGGTAGAGTGAGGGGATGAAGAGACACCCGCCTGCTCGGCCGCTTCGCGTCGACGGTATTCATCAAGCATGGCGGCGGTGGCGGTGGCGCCGCATCGAGTCGCCCCGAGGTCGCGGACCCTGATCAGGCCATCGAGATCGCGCACTCCGCCGGCGGCCTTCACCTGCACCCTGGGGGAGACACTTGCCCGCATGAGGGCCAGGTCGTGCTCGGTCGCCCCCTTGTAGTTGTAGCTGCCATCGGCTTGCTTCACGAAGCCGTAGCCAGTCGAGGTCTTCACCCAATCGGCGCCGGCGCGTTCGCAGATCTCGCAGAGCCTCCGCTTGAAGGCGTCGCTGTCCAGGCCCGCGCCGCCCCTGTCGAGGTAGTCGTTCTCGAAGATCACCTTCACCTTCGCGCCGCGTCGATGGGCCTCGTCACAGACCGCCTTCACGTCGCTCTCGACGTACTCCCAGTCGCCGCTGAGCGCCTTGCCGATGTTGATGACCATGTCGATCTCGACCGCACCGTCGCGGCAGGCCAGTTCGGTTTCGTAGCGCTTGGATTCGGTCGTCGAGTTCCCGTGAGGGAAGCCAATCACCGCGCCGACGTTGACTCCGCTCCCCTTGAGCAGTTCAGCCGCGCACCTGACCGCGTACGGTTTGATGCAGACGGAGGCGACGCCGTATTGGACCGCGAGCCGGCAGCCATCCTCGAACTCCTGATCCGTCAGAGTCGGGTGCAGGAGCGAATGATCGATCATCTTCGCCAGTTGTTCGCAGGTGTATTTCATGCTCTCACCACCAACAGCTCGATCAGAGTCAAACCGCCGCGATGCTTGGTTTTCATGCGATGAGAGGAAAGATCGGAGCAAAACGTACCCGACCCCGAGCCCTGATGCAACCGCATGTCACCGCGGTGTCGCGGCGTTCGGAGAGACCGGCCCTGCTAAAAGTCGGAGGCTTCGAAAAGGTTGCGACCACGACCAGTTCTTTGTTGACTCGCGCAGACGAGCGGTTGAATCGCTGCTCGAACGCCAGATGAACCGCATCCCGAGAATCTCGATCGTGTTGCCCGTGCGCAATGCGGACGGCACGCTCCCCGCCGCGCTCGGGAGCATCCGCGCCCAGACGTTCGCCGCGTGGGAACTGGTGGCCGTGGACGATGGGTCAACGGACCGAACACACCGCATCCTGAGCAGCGCAGCGCGCGCAGATGCCCGCATTCGCGTGTTGTCCCCGCGGCCTGTCGGCATCGTGGCCGCGCTGTGGGCGGGCTGCGAGGCGGCGCGCGGTGAGTTCATTGCGCGCATGGACGCGGACGATCTGATGCTCTCCGAGCGTCTGGAACGGCAGGCGGAATTCCTGAGGCGTCATCCGCGCATCGGGGTGGTGTCCTGCCGCGTGCGGTACGGGGGCAACCCGGCGTTGCAGGCGGGCTATGCGGCGCACGTGGACTGGATCAACGCGCTGCTCACGCCGGAGGACATGGCGCTGCGGCGCTTTGTGGAGTCGCCCGTGGCGCATCCGAGCGTCATGTTTCGCCGCGAACTGCTTGCCCAACACGGCGGTTACGCGGAGGGCGATTTCCCTGAGGACTACGAACTGTGGCTGCGCTGGATGGACGCCGGCGTCCGCTTCGGCAAAGTGGGCGCCGAACTGCTCGTGTGGAACGATCCGCCCGCGCGCCTGTCTCGAGCCGACGCGCGCTACCGCACCGAGGCGTTCTACCGGACAAAATGCCTGTATCTGGCCCGCTGGCTCGAACGTCACGTCGCGGCGGACCGGGAGTTCTGGCTCTGGGGCGCGGGCCGTGTGACGCGCCGACGATTTCTGGCCCTGGAAGCGGCCGGGATTCACTTCGCGGGCTTCATCGACATCGACGCGAACAAGCTCGGGCGCACGCGCGATGGGCGGTGGGTGGTCGGACCGGACGCATTGCCTGACCCGGCCCGCGCGTTCATTCTCGCCGGCGTGGGCAAGCGGGGCGCGCGCGAACTGATCGCCGCCGAATTGCGTCGCCAAGGCTGGCGCGAGGGAAGGGACTACCTGCTCGTGGCGTAAAAGCTCAGCATCGCGCCCTCGGTCTGCCTGTCGTTGTGTGGCAGAAGTGCAAAGTGGTGGAGAGACCTGCCTGAGTCTCGGTTTCACCAGTCCGCTATTGGATTCCATGCCTTCTGATTCGGAACTCGCCACGTCCTCGTCGTGCCGGATCGATGTGAGCTGGCCTTAAGCCGCCCCGTACTGCAATCGGTCACAGTCTTGCATTTCCAGCAAGATTTCCGCGCTTCTATTCACCAGCGCTGCGCAGCAGCGCCGGCGCAGCGCGGCGACCAGGGCGTTCGTGGGCACGGCCGGTGCAAGAGTACCCGTTGCTTTGGTTACGGCTTTGCCGCGCTGCGGCTTGGCGACTCCTTGTTGGACGCGTCGAGCAAGATGTTGGCGTGAATCCGGCAGCACTCCTACCACTTCGCGCGCGCCTTCTTCGCCTCCGCGATGACGGCGTGGAAGGCGGGCTTGGGCTGAGAGTTGGCGTCAAAAAGCAGCGGTTTGCCGCTGGCGCGCCAGGAGTTCGCGTCGTTCGGCCCCCAGAACGTGACCATCTCGACGTGCTGATCGTGCTTGAGGAAGGCCCGGAAGAGGCCCGCGTAGGCGTCGGCCAATCTGCGGTCGGCGTCGCTCACCAGGCCGCCCCGGGTGGTCGCGGCGTTGTCGGCGATGTCCGCTCCCAAACTGCGTTGGCCGCCCTCTGCGCTGTTGACATCCAGTTCCGTGATGTGAATGGGCAAGCCGAGCATCGCCATGTCCGCCAGCGCCTGATCCATGGTCTCGAAGGTGGTCGAGACGTTGACGTGGGCCTGAGAGCCGATCGCATGCACCGGGACCTTCTGTTCCTGCAACGACCTGATCAGCGCGATGAGCTTCCGGCGTTTCGACGGATTCTCCAGGCCGTAGTCGTTGTAGCGGAGGATCGCCGCGGGGTCCGCTTCATGGGCGTAGTGGAAGGCCTTGGCGATGAAGTCCGGACCGATGATTTCCAGCCAGAGCGAGTCCCGCAGGATGTCGGTGCCGCCGTCGGCGAGCGCCTCGTTGACAACGTCCCAAACCCTGATCCTGCCCTTGTAGCGACCGACGACGGTGTGGATGTGATCGCGCATCCGATCGAGCAGTTCGTCGCGCGATGCGCGCGGCCCCGTGTAGCGGCCGAAGGGTCCGCCGCCAAATCCACGACCGAATCGCCCACGGTCGAACTGGTCTGTCCCGGGCGCATTCGCGCTGGCGAAGGGGTTGGGCGCGGCGTTGGTGACTCCTGGCGGCGGCGGATTCGTGCCGGCAAACACCCAGTGGGGCGTCTGCGAATGCCAGACGAGCGTATGCCCAGCCAGGTCCATCGTGTTGCTCAGCCCGAAGCTCACGAAGGCGTCGGCAGCCCTGAAGTCATAGCCGTCCGCACCCGGCCGCGGGTGAAGGAGCGCCCATTTCATTTCGTTCTCGGCAACGAGCTGGTTGAACTGCGCCTTCACCAGAGCGATGTCCTGCTTCACCTGCTCAGGGCTTCGGCGGAACCCTGCGCCCATCGTGATGGCGCGGTTGACGGCTGTCCCCACCAGGAAGTGGTCTTTAAAGACATCCTTGAGCGCGGACGTTTCGGCGGACCAGGCGGTGCCGCCAATGGCCAGGAGGGCTGCCGCGAACGAGGCGATTCGCACGTTGCGAATTGAGTGTCGATTTGGGTTGTGGGATTTCACCATAGATGTGCCAGCTCACAGTCTAGTGTGTTCGGGGAAGCTGAAATAGGTGCTGCGGTTGAAAGCAATGTGGTCAGGGGCGGTGATGCCGACGCTCTCCACGAGGTGTTTGATCTGGGGCCTGATTTCGGTGTCAGCCGGATCATGGTCTCGTCGGATCGGGGTGGACGGCCTCGTGGCTTCATTTGTTCGGCATCTTGAGTGGAATCGTCGTCATGGCGCCAGGGTAATCCGTGCCACCTGACCGGGCAATGCCGGATTCAATCCGTGATCTCCCGGGCGTCAATCATCGTCACCCGCCGGCCATGACTGGCGGGCATTTCGTTCCGCGGCAGCCAGGTGGAAATGAAGACTCTGCTTGAAGACGTGTTGCGCAAACAGGCATAGGCTCTTTCTCCAGTGGGCCGCGTCGTGGCCGATGTCGTCCACGTGCCACACGTGCGGGACTCCCTTCGGGTCTTCTTTTGAGGACTGCCCCCAGACCGGAGGCTGTTTGAGGCCCATCAAGTCCAGGGGCGACCATCGGAGGAGAGTTTTCATAGCGGTGTGACGCCCCCTTGCGGGAAAGCGATCCAGTCCGTAGCATGAGCCCGTGAATGTTGCGGATGAAATCCCGCCTGACTGGCTGGCGGACTTCGAAGCGGCGGCACGGCGCCCCCTGGCACAGCGCTTTCGCTACGCCTTTGTCCGCACCTACAAGCCGGTGCTCGACGACGCCCGCTATCGTTCGTTCGACAGCATGGCTGAATACCGCCGCTGGTGTGAGCAGAACCTCCCGGATTGGCTCGGCTATGGGCGCGTTTGAATATCGGCAGGCGGAGGAAATCCGCGACGTCTTCGCGCGGCACGGTGTGCGCTATCTCTTCCTCGGCAAGTCGGGCGCCATCATCCTCGGGTATCCCGACACGACGCAGGACGCCGACATTTTTCCCGAGCGCACCCCAGCCAACGGGCGGGCGCTGGTGGCGGGATTGCGCCAGTTGGGCTTCGCGCTCACCGACACTGAGGCCGCCGAAATCGAGCGCGGCAAGGATTTTGTCCAGTTGAAGAATGGTCCGTTCGATTTGGACTTGGTGTTTGCCCCGGACGGGATCGAGCGATTCGCCGACGCGTGGCAACGGCGTGTGGTCGTGGACGGATTTCCCGTTTGCCACCCCGACGACATCATCGCGAGCAAGGCCGCGGCCAATCGGGCCAAAGACCGCGAGTCCCTGGACCGGTTGCGTGGTTTCCGAGATTACTGGAAAAGCAAGCGCAAGCCCTGACCCGTGGTGTTGCAGGCCGGCGGCCTGCCGGGCCGGGTTTAGTGTTCGGTTCAACTGGTGCTGTCCGTGCGCGTCCGATTGCGATTCTCGAAGTTGGCGGCTTCCGCGCTGCCATTGCTGACTGGCTGTCTCGCCGCCAGCGCCGGTGATTTTGCGAGAAGCTCCATGTCCATTCCCGCACCGAGGCGATTCTGAAGTTCCTTGGACGCTGAGCCCTCGTTTGGGCATTCTCAGCCTCGCACATGAACGCAACGCACACCGATCCAGTTCGCGCGGCGCAAGCGGTTGATTCCGCTCAGGCGCTCGCCGCCTCCAAACCCGTCATGGATCCTCCGGCCCACACCATCAAGCCGCGGGTCGCCACAATCGCCTTGCTGGCCGGTCTGTGTCTGCCAGCGGGCGCCGGCGAGCTCTACCAGGCCCCGCCGCCCGGCGCGCACACGCGCTGGGTCAGCCCCGAGAACCCAAGAGGCGCCAAGGGCGAAGGCGGCAAGCTCAATCGCGGAGCCAAAGGCATGGCCTTCATCGTGATCCCGCCCGGCGAGACAGCGGTGCTGGCGAACATCCCGGGCGCCGGCATCATCCACCGCCTGTGGCTGAGTGGCACCATCCCGCGCAACGAGGAGCAGCGCCGCCTCGTGCGGCTCGAGATGTACTGGGATGGCGCTCGCACCCCCGCCGTCGCCGCGCCCATCGGCGACTTTTTCGGTGTCGGGCTTGGCCTGTTGGTGCCGTTCGAGAGCGCGCTGTTCTCCAGCCCCGAAGGCCGCTCCTACAACTGCACCATCCCCATGCCCTATCGGAAGGGCGCCCGAATCCGGCTGGTGAATGAGTCGAAGGCGCACGCCCTCGTTTGGTACGACATCAACTACACCGAGGTCCGCCGGCATGCGGCCGACACGATGTACTTCCACGCCGCATGGCGGCGCGAGCCAAGAACCGAACTCGGCAAGGACTTTGAGATTCTGCCCAAGGTTCGCGGCAAAGGGCGTTATGTCGGCGCGAACCTCGGAGTGATTGGCAGCCCGGAGTATCGTGGCACCTGGTTCGGCGAAGGCGAGGTGAAGGTCTATCTCGATGGTGACACGACGCTGCCCACGCTCGTCGGCACAGGCACTGAGGATTACATCGGCTCCGGCTGGGGGCAGGGCCGGTATCACGGACGCCTCCACGGTTCGCTCATCTCCGACGACCAGAATGATCTCTACGCCTTCTACCGCTTCCACCTGGACGACCCGGTGTTTTTCCACCGGGACTGCCGTGTCACGATCCAGCAAATGGGCAACACGAGCACCGAGCGCGTCCGCCAGATGCTGGCCAAGGGCGTGGAGTTGCAGGCCGTCTGGGTGCTGGACGCGCACGGCGATGACGTCTTGAACCTCACCGGTCGGGCGCCCGATGTCCATCTCCTGCTCGACCGCACCGAGCTGCCCCCGTTCGACGATCCCAAGCATCCGCAGGGCGGCTGCAACTTCTACCGCCGCGACGATGTCTCGGCGACGGTCTATTTCTACCTGGACCGTCCAGAAAACGGTCTGCCTGCGCTTGCGCCGGCGGCGCGCCGCGTGCAGGACATGCGGGACAAGGTCTGGGACAAAGCCGGCAGTGCCCGGTGACGGCCGGGTCCGGCATTCTGAGCGCCGCCATTGCGGCGATGAGCACCTTGGATTTCGACAATTCTCGCTGCAGTTCGACGCGAAACCGACGGCCGACGGTCCGTTCCCGACGGCGGTGTGCCTGGGCCGATACGGTTCCGGAGCGGCATTTGCTTATCATGCGGGCGGGAATTGGTACGTTCACAAGAACGGTGTGGGCAACATCATCACCGGACTCCTGGTCTGGGGACTTGGATGCCCAGTTCACGGATGCCGGCGGCACGGTTCAGTTGACCGACAGCGCCCCGCCCGCCGGGCAGGCGTTTTATCGGGTCGTTGCCCGCTAATTGGCGCAATCCGCGTGCGGCGGCACGGTCGCCACCGCACTCCGCCACCAGCGGAAATGGGGCTTCGGATTGCGCGGGAGAGAATGACAGAGGATGGCGTGTGCGTCGCGGCGGTCGGCTGCGGCGCACCCGCCGGGTGCAGGTACACCGGAGAAACAGACACGTGCTGAACATCCGAACACAGACGATCAGTGTGCTGGCGGCGCTGAGTTCCTGCATCGCCTCGGCCCAGACCGTCACCTACAGCGGGCTGCTCGAGGAGATGGCCGACCGTGACGCGCTGGCCCGGTTTCCAAGTCCCGCCTACCGTCAATTGCAGGGGAGCACCTACAACCGCGCCTCCGTGGCGCGGGATCAGCCGGACCAGACCTTCAGCGGCTGGTTCGCCGACAGCGACGGCGTTTTTTCGATTCGCCAGGAGCCATCCCCGTCCGGGGGCGCAACCGAGCATGTTGTCATGGAGCACACCGGACCGGGGGCGATCACAAAGCTGTGGACGCCTTTCTTTTACCGTGACTATGGCAACCGCATCGGCGCCAGGATTCGCATTTACCTCAACGGGTCGAACGTGCCGGTGATTGACGAGCACCTGATCGAACTCGTCACCCGTCTGGAATGGAACACGTCCGACTACGGGTCCAAAACCGCCTCGCGGAACAGCTTCACCGTGCCGCATCCCATCGCGGCCTTTACGGCCCGCGCCGGGAACTGCTACCTGCCCATCCCATTCTCCGCGAGCTGCAAGGTCACGATGTCCGATTTGCCCTTCTACGACATCGTCAGCTACCGCGCCTACGATCCCGGCGCGGCCGTCGAGAATTTCTCGATGGCGCTCTACGCCGCCGCCTCGAACCAGGCGCGCCTCAACCTCACGGCCCGGCAGATCGGCAGCGCGACGAACTTCGACGGCGGAACGCTGCACCAGACCAACCGGAGCCTTGCGGCGGGCGCGGCCATGACACTGCATTTGAATGCCGGCGCCGCTGCCGTCCGCCATCTCGAGGTCCGGTTGGACGCCGCGCAGATCGCAGCCGCCCCCGCAGCGCTTCGTTCCACGGTTCTGATCATGACCTTCGATGGCGGCCAAACGGTGTGGTGCCCGCTGGGCGATTACTTCTGCAGCGCGGACTCGATTCATCCGTTCGACACGTGGACCCGCAGCGTGACGGCTGACGGCCGGATGATCTGCCGCTGGGTGAAGCCCTACCGGACCAGCGCCAGTCTCACGCTCGCCAACTTCGGCGCCAACGCCGTTGACGCGACGCTGACAGCGCGGACCGGTGACTGGACATGGAACGACAATTCGATGCACTTCCACGCGAGCTGGCGTCCGGACGACGTTGTTCCTGGCACCCCGCCATCGGACTGGAACTTCGTGGACGCGCTCGGCAAGGGCGTGCTCGTCGGCGATGCCTGGACCGTCGGGAACATCCACGGCAGTTGGTGGGGGGAGGGTGACGAGAAGATCTACGTGGATGACGACTACGAGGTGGCGAAATCCCCGGGCCTGTTCGGCACCGGGACCGAGGATTACTATGGTTGGGCCGGGGGGGTGGTGCCGACGCGGACCGATGAATTCAGCGCGCCGTATCTCGCGAACGTGCGGGTCGGCGGCCTGGACGGTGGAACCAAGGGTTACAACATCAACACGCGCATCCGCGCCCTCGACGCCATCCCCTTCACGCGGCGGTTGCGATTCGACATGGAATCGTCGTTCGGCACCGACATGCGCAATCCCTGGAACGTCCTTGGCTACTCGTCCACGGTCTTCTGGTATGCGATTCCGGGCGCCACGGACAACCGGCCCCCGGATCCGGCGGGAGCATCCAAGCCGCTCCTGAGCATGGCGCAACTCCAGGCCATCTCGGATCGGATTCGTTACGGCACCAACAGCCAGCCCGGCACATCGCCGGGCTCACGGTGGAATCTCGGCGAGGACGACGCGGGTGCCGGCGCGGGCAGCACGGGCGCGGCGACCAGCAAGGACGCGCTGGGCGGCAACGACCTGACGAGATTCGGCGCACCCGCCTACAGCGCCAGCGTCCCTGCGGGCGGCAGCACGCTCTCGATGCGATTCAGCGGCACCAACAGTCGCTACTACGTGACGGGCACGCCCAGTTGTCTGCACACGCTCTCGCGCACTCCGCGGTTGTCGCCCGCGGGTTGGTCGCCCGTGGCAAGCCGTGTGATGGACTTCGACGGCCAACTTGATCTGTCCGACGCATCGCCGCCGAGCGGGGGGGCGTTCTATCGCGCCCACGTTCGATGAGCCTCGTCGAGATCCACGTCCCAGCCGTGGTCGCAGCGCCAGCGGTTGTTGCGGAGGAAGGTCGGCTTCACCGCGTCGAGACGCGCGAGCCCGGGCAATGCGCCGGGAGGCGCGTCCGTCAACCCCCAGTACCGATCGCGGCCCCACGAGTTGACGCTGCCGTGGTCGCCGGTCTCGCGCACGGTGTCGAACACGTCGCAGAACTCGATGACGTGTCCGCCGCATGTGCCTTCGCTGATATTGATCCCGGCGCATCGAGTTCCTCGAAGATGTTCTCGACGTGCCGATGCTGCCCGTGCATGCCCATCTGGCGATTGTTCTGCCAGCCGCCTTCGTAGGTGATTTCGCCCTTCTCGTTCCTGCCGGTGATGCGGTAGTGGTAGCCGCCCCAGTGCGCCGAGTGCATCGCATGGATGTAGCCGCCGGCGGGGTCAGTCCACCAGGCGGCGCGCTCCGCGCCGAACGCCTCCGCGGCGTAGCCGCCGTAGGGGCGGACGCTCGCCTCGTAGTTCCGGTACCGCGCCATGATCTGGCGCCGGCCGTTGACGAAGAGCTGATCGGAGATCAATCCCGCGGGCACCCTGGCCTTCAGGATGCCATCGCGATGCGGCTCCCACTCGAGGTCCAGCTTCAGCCCGCCGCTGAGCACCGGTGATTCGCCGGCAAACGCCTGCCCCACAACCGGCGCATCCGGAGTGCCCAAATCCGCCGGCGTGAAGACCAGTGGGGACGGGAGGGCGTAGGTTCCGCCTCGCAGCCAGACGGTCACCGGTTCCTTGCCGGCAGCCGCGCGCGCCGCCTGCTGCGCCCGGGCCGGCGTGGCGAACGGCTTGTCCCTCGTGCAGGCATTGGCATCATCGCCGCCGGGACTGACGTGGAATTCGGCGGGCGCCGCGCACAGCGCGGTCAGGATCAGCTCGGAAAAGATGCGAGGCTTCATGGCTCGGTCAGTCCTCGATCAACGTGAGGTCTTCCGATGGCTTCGGGTACGCTTTCGCGGCGATCGCGGCCTTGGTGTCGTCCACCACCTGTTGCGTGATCGAGAAGTGGAACCGGCCGTAGTCGCTCACGTCGAGTTCTCCCACCCAGAAGAATCCCCACTTGTCGAAGAAATCCGTCAGGTCCACCCGGCCGACATCGCAGCAGATCGTCACAAACTCGAACTGATTGAGAATGGATTCGTTTCGCCGGCCCGCATCAGGACGACGGCGCATCTCCTCCATCACATCGGCATAGAAATCCGGCTTGCCGTGCCGGCTGAAGTAGAGGTGGAGCTGCCAGAACGGCACCAGCCGGTTGAAGACATCCCCTTCGGCGAGATACGAGATCCTGGGATTGGCTTCGACGATCGCCTTGCGCGCCTTCCGGTAGTTGTCCTGGGCCTGGAGCCGGCTCGGGTTGCCCATGCCGGTGACGGTGTACATCGAGAAAATGTTGCAGCTCACCTCGGTCATGCCGCCCCACGTGATCTGCGGCCGCATTTGCAGCACATGCCCCGTCTCGTGGCAGAAGCCCCAGCACGGGTCGCCCTTGATGACAACACTCGGGTCCGCCACCATCCGCATGGTGCCCTTGTTCCCGAGATAGGCCACGCCGTCGCCATCGCGGAACATGTAGTAGTTGAAGTTGACCCGGGCCAGGATCCGGTTCTTCGGCACTTTCCGGTGCTTGACCAGCCCCATCAGTGTGTAGTGACTGCGGAGCAGCGCGTCGTAGTTGCGGATCAGTTCGAGCCCCTTCCCGCGGGTATAGACCTTGAACCACTCAACGGGATAGGCCACCTGCACGTGCTCGCCGCGCGCGTCCAGGATCGGGCTGACCGCCTGGTCGATCATGCGGTCCCAGTCCTCGTTGCTGTGCTTCGAAGCATCGAAGAAACCATTCACGTTCCCCGTGGGAAAATGCACGGTCACCTGCGGCGCGCGCTCGGAGTCGTCGTCGAAGTAACTCACATAGGCGTTGCCGCCCTTCCTGACCTCGATCAGGTTCACACCCTCCTGAAGCTCGATCCGCTGCTTCTGCAAACCCCAGCCGGCTGGGTCCTTCGACGGCTCGATCCCTTCGGGCGGCTTGCGCATCCAGTCCGGGATGAGCAGTGAAAGGTCCTTGCCCCCGGTCGGGCCGACCAGCACAACGTGCTCGCCCGGATCGAGAACGATACCCGTGATGTTCTCGTACCGGCTGAAGCCATCCCCCAGCTTCAGGGTCTTCGCCAGCTCCCGCGGCGTCGGATAGGCCTGGTATCCGGCCGCGCGGTATGTCTTGTCGTAGGTCCCGCTCAACAGCCCGGCCGCCACCGTCCTGAGCAGTTCGGTCTTGAAGCTATCGAGGTCATTGGACGACACCCCCGCCCTCAACTGGGTGGCGGCACAATCCGTGAAGAACGCCAGATCCGACCTCACGGCGCCCACGTCGTTCGTGCCCCCACACGCAACCTCCGCCCTAGCCGGCATGGATTCGTATTCTGCAGTCTCCGGCTTCGCGGTGGGCACGACGCCATGCAACATGCAGGCCAGCAAGGGCGGGAGAATCCAGATCTGTCTTTTCATGTCCTCTTCATGTCCTGTCGAATCGGCGGTGTCAAATGTCCGGACACACCCATCAGGGTGCTCCTCGCCGGCGATCGGCGACCCGCGGATCGCCGCGCTGATGCTTGCGTGGGCCCGGACGCCGCTCCCTGCGGCACGCCAGGCCGCGTCTTCGGCATGGGCGGCCAGGCAGGCGCCCCAAATGAGTGCGCGAACGCGCATTTCTCACCAGTCTTGTGAGAAATCCGTATAGCGAGGCGCGTCTCCGAGCAAACCCAGTCCTCATTTCCATGAAGAGTCCCCATGTTTTCCCGCCCCTCTCTCCGGAGCGGCTCGGCTGAGCTCGCCGAAGTCCTCGCTCCGGAGAATCCTTGCCCCCTTCAACACAGCACAGAAACTTCACTTGCTTACTACATTTTTCACCGGTCAAGGATTCTAGTGGTTGCGCTTCCAGGTCTGGACGTTTGCGACCCACATCCCGGGCCGCTTGGGGTTCGCGTTGTAGTCCGCGGCGATCCAGACCTTTTCTTTGCGCAGGCGCTGGGCGTGACCGTCGTAGAATGCCAGACCCGCGCCTTCGGCGTGGCGGTACAACGTGGGTCCGCCGCAGCCCGCGTCCTTGTAGGCTTGCACGCTCCCTTTCTGGCGCAGGCGATCCCAGCCCGATTTGTAGTTGGCCCCCTTCCATTGCGACCACCAGTCGTGGCCGTCATGGAAGATGAGTTTCTCGGTGGGACTCTCCACGTCGGCAAACTTGTGTCCCGCATGGCTGGTGCTGGCTATCGCCCAGCTCCGTCCGGCGGATGGAAACCAGTCCTCGAAATTGTAGCTGTAGCTGGTGAGCGTGCCGGTGTTCTGCTCGTTGGGGAGGTTCGGGTTGTTCGCGTACGCGTAGAGGCGGGGGTTGAAGATGGCCTGATCCGCGGGGCAACGGAATTCGACGGGCGTCTGGACGACCGAGTTCGCGTTGTTTCGGTAGCCGATGTAGCCGCGGAACGTGGGGTTCGCCATCCAGAGCTGAAGGTCGCCGCTGCCGCGCAGTTCGAGCAACGGCACACAAAAGTCCTGTTGGTCGACGGCATACAGGGTGTTGGCGATGGAGAACTGCCGCAGGTTGTTGAGACAAGCGGCTGTGTGCCCGGAGGCCTTCGCACGCGCGAGCGCGGGCAGGAGCATGCCGGCGAGAATGGCGATGATGGCCACGACCACCAGCAATTCGATCAACGTGAAGGCCGAGCCAATGGCGGCCCAGCTCTTTAGCCCGGATTTCTCACCACCGGGAAGATGAATCCGAAATCCGGGCTGTGGCAAAACCGCGCCCAGACGAGGGAAGAAGAGGATGCGTTCCTGCGGGACAGTCCGCTTGTGGGCCGACACTGTGTCGCGCGCATGCCTCTCTCGACTGGGGCGCGGTTTTGCTTCTCTAGCGCGCATGGGTGCCTCTTTCGATGACATCAGCTTCGCGATGTTCAGAACGCGGTGAGAAATGCGCGCTAGGACCGTGTGGCGTCTCGTTTTCATTCACACCCTCCCGGACCCGAGTTCTCCTCCTCAGCCGCGTAGGCACGCCCGGATACACGCAATTCCTACGTGAGTCCTCCCGCACCAAGCGATGCATGGCGTGAGGATGGCCGACGCTCGTTGGGGCTGTAGGCGTTTATTCACTAACCCCTGACTGAGTCAAGTCTGATCGGATGGACAGTCTGATCGGATGGGCACGGCAGGGCCACAGCACCAATTCACGAAGTGGAGCGGCGACGCCTGCCTGCCGGAAGCGGGTGGTCTGCCGCGCCGGGCGTCAGCCCGCCTGTGCGCATGCCAACATTCGGCGGAGGAAAGAGACAGGATGAACAGGATGAACAGGATCAAATCACGCATGCTCTTGGCGCGACGTCTCCCATCCGGCAAATCCTTTCTTCAGTCCCTGGTGATAAGCGGCCATCCGCCCTAACTCTGAAGAATCGCCCGCGAGGAGCAGATGAATGTGCTTTTCGGTGAGGCTCGTTTCCGCCATTACTCTTCCGCCGACGGACTTGATGCCGGATGTCCGCCACGACGCCGATGACCACATCAGACCCATCCACGGCGAACTGGAACCGAGACAGCGCCGCGGAAGGCAGCGGGCTGGCCGGTTTTCTCCCGACGCGCTGGTCGGTGGTGTTAACGGCGCAGGACGGGAACTCGCCCCAATCCCGCGAAGCCCTCGAGACCCTCTGCCGCGCCTCCTGGCATCCGCTCTATGCCTACGTGCGTCGCCTGGGCCACACGCCGGACGATGCGAAGGACCTCACGCAGGAGTTCTTCCGCAGACTGCTCGAAAAGGACTGGCTGGCCGGCGTGGATCGCCAGAAAGGGCGTTTCCGGACGTTCCTGTTGGTGGCGCTCAAGCGCTTCCTCGCCAACGAATGGAAACGCGCCGCACGCCGGAAGCGCGGAGGGGGCGCTGCGCACCTGCCCCTCGATACCGCAATCGCCGAACGCTGCTATCAGGCCGAACCGGCGCAGCGGTTGCCCGCCGATCGTCTCTACGAGCGCCGCTGGGCGCTGACTCTGCTGGAACGGACGATGGACCTGTTGCGCGACGAGTACGGACGCGCCGGAAAGGCTGCCGAGTTCCAGCTCCTCAAGAGGTTTCTCACAGCGGACAAATCCGCCATCGCCTACGCCGGCATCGCGCGCGACCTGGACACGACCGAAGGCGCCGCGCGGGTGGCCGTGCATCGTCTCCGGCGGCGTTTCCGGGAGGTCTTCCGCGAGGAAACCGCCCAGACGATGGCCGCCGCCGAAGATGTGGAGGACGAACTGCGTCATCTCCTCCTCGCGCTCGCAGAGTAATTGGCCTTTCCTGTAACGCGGTGCCCGACGTGCTTAAGTAAAGGGTGATGAACGAAAACAGTCCAACGCCCAAGTGTCCGCGCTGTGGCGCGCCCGCGACGGCGGACGCGCCCGACGGGCTGTGCCCGCGCTGCCTGGTCGCGCTCAGCCTGGCTACCCAGACCGATGTGATCGGCGAGGACGTCGGCGCCCACGGCACGGAAGTCGTCAAACCTGCGCCTCCACCCGCCCCACCCTTGGAGGAAATCGCCAAACTCTTTCCCCACCTCGAGATCCTCGGGTTGCTCGGCCAGGGCGGCATGGGGGCGGTCTACAAGGCGCGCCAGCCGAAGCTCGACCGGCTGGTTGCACTGAAAGTGCTCCTGCGACGGCGCGACGACGGCACGGCAGACCCCGCGTTCGGCGAACGGTTCGCGCGCGAAGCCCGCGCCCTCGCGCGGCTGAACCATCCGGCGATTGTTGCAGTCTACGAATACGGCGAGGCGGGAGGCTATCCGTTCCTCCTCATGGAATACGTGGACGGGCTGACGTTGCGCCAACGGCTTCGGCGCGGAAAGCTCCCCGCCGAGCAAGCGCTCGCCATCGTGCCGAAGATCTGCGAGGCGCTCCAATTCGCCCATCAGCGGGGCATCGTGCATCGCGACGTCAAACCGGAGAACATCCTTCTGGACAAGGACGGCCAGGTGAAGATGGCCGACTTCGGCATCGCAAAAATCCTGGCCTCGGACGCGCAGGACCTGTCCCTGACCGGCGGCCGGGATGTTGTCGGCACGCCCCACTACATGGCCCCGGAGCAGGTCGAACATCCGCGGCAGGTGGATCATCGGGCCGACATCTATTCGCTGGGCGTGCTCTTCTACGAAATGCTCACCGGCGAATTGCCGCTGGGCAAGTTCGCGCCGCCATCCAAGATAGTGCGGGTGGATGTGCGCCTCGACGAGATCGTGCTCCATGCACTCGAGAAGGAGCCCGAGCGGCGCTACCAGCATGCCAGCGAGGTCAAGACGGATGTCGAAGGTCTGGCCGCCGCCCATCGAGATCGTCGCGGCGCTGCAACAGGCAGTGGGCGGCGTTCACGCGCAGGAATGGGGCTCAGCGGCGTCCTGGTCGGCACGCGCAACGGCCTGCGGGCTGTTCATTGGGTGGGGGTCGTCCGAGAATGGGCGCTCATCAGCGCGCTGGCCGCACTCGGTTTCTTCCTCGTCAGCCAGGTGTCGGGACTTGGATTCGGATTTCCCGAGAGCTGCGTTTTGATGCTCTTTCCCACAACAGCCGGCCTGGGGATCTGGGTTCTGTGGGCTTGGTTGACTCCAGCAGACAAGCTGCGGCTGCTGGATGCTCCGTCGCCGCGCGCCCACGCGGGATCAAGGAGACTCGTGCACGCAGCCGCCGTGGCGCTGCTCGGCATCGTCGTGGCGCTGCTGGCGCTGTCTGCGTATTGGCCCTCTCGAGCGAAGCAACCCCAGGTCGGCGCCGACGCTGTGGTCCGCGTCGAGGACAAGTTGCGTGAGGCCATCCAGCAAAGGCTGGCCGAAGACGGCTGGAGACTCGAGGGCCTGAACGTCAGCGTTACGCCCGATTTGAAACGCGCCGAGTGTCGCTGGCGCAAGATTTGGAGGAACGGCCTCAGGCAAGAGCCACCCTTGCATGCCGCGATTCACATCGAACCAGAGGGGGACGGCCTCTGGCTGGTTCGTGGCCAGTACGAGTTCGAGTCGTTGCGCTTCTCGGTGAGTACGCCGGCGGCCCTGGGAGCGGAGCGCGAAGATGTGCCTCCTTCTGCAACGCCGGCGGCCTCTTTTGGGCTGGTGGCCGAGGTGACGCTCAATGACATGGATGATTACCGCGGCGGCGAGGCGCTGGATTTCGACAGCGGCAAACTGCTGGATCTGCCGAAGGACATCGAGCGGACCACGAACGGGCCGCTGCAATGGATCAAGGACAACAGTGCAGACGTCCTCCTCGATCACGTCGGCGGCCGTTGGGGATTGCTGACTCCTGCGTCCAACGAACTGAAACTCGCGCTGCTGCCAGAGGAAAAGTGGGAAATGCCCACCGAACGCGATTTGTCACAGGCGCTGGCCGCCGAGCCGTCGGGCATGGAAATCAAACAACACCCGTCGTGGACCGTCTATGTCCTCCCGACAAACGCCCAACCGCCCCTGACGTTCGCGTTCCAAACGGCCACCGGCACCCGCGGTTTGCTCCAGATCACACGGTTTGGTGGAGAGAACCCAAACTGCGCGCGCCTCCGCTACAAGCGGACACAGGCGCCTCGCTAGCCCGGTTATTCCACACGCTTCGCGAGGAACCGTGACCGGGCGAGTTGGGTGCACGCACACGACCCCGCTGCGCTGATGAAGCGGTTGAATCTGCCCGCCCCTGTTCCCGCAGAAATCACTTGACACAACAGATCATCTGTCATAGTGTCCTATGACAGATAGGTTCACATCATGGTCTTTCAGGTCAATTTTAAGTCGGGTAAGCCCCCGTACCTCCAGCTCGCTGACCAGGTCAAGGCCGCCGCGGCCTCGGGCGCACTCCAGGCCGGAGAACCGCTTCCGTCCATCCGCCCGCTGGCCGAGCAGCTCCGGCTCAATCGCAACACCGTGGCCAAAGCATACTCCGAGCTCGAAGCGCAGGGTGTCATCGAGACCGTCGCGGGCAAAGGCTGCTTCCTCAAAGCCAACAACACCCCCTTCAAGCAGGAGGTCCGCGAGCGCCTGGTGACCGCGGATATCGACGCGGCGGTGGTGCAGGCGCACCACCTGCAAATCGGCCGCGAGGCCTTTCTCAAGCTGGTCCACCAGCGCCTCGACTATTTCGAACACCAACGCGCCCAAGCCAAACAAGCATCCGGAGTCCCAGCATGAACACCGATACTCCTGTCATCCGAATTCGCGGACTGGTCCGCCGCTTCGGCCGGACCGAGGCAGTCAACGGGCTCGATCTCGATGTCGCCGCCGGCCGTTGCTACGGCTTCTTTGGTCGCAATGGGGCAGGCAAGACAACCACGATCAAGTGTCTCCTGAACCTGCTGCGGCCTTCACAGGGCGAAATCGCCGTGTTTGGCCTGGACCCCGCGCAGCACGAGGTGGCGGTGAAGTCGCGGGTGGCGTACGTGCCGGACCAGGTGGCGTTCTACCCGTGGATGACCGTGCGGGAAACACTCGATTATGTGGCGTCCTTTCGAACTCGCTGGAATGGCGCCGTCGAGCAGGAGTTGGTCGAACGGTTCCAGATCGATCCGGGAATGCGGACCAGCCATCTGTCGCGCGGTCAGCGCACGCAACTGGCGTTGGTGGCGGCGCTCTGCCCGGAACCGGAACTTCTGGTGTTGGACGAGCCAACCTCCGGCCTGGACCCGATCGTGCGCCGGGAGTTCATCCGGACGGTCATCGGGGCGTACCAGGAGGGGGACCCCGACCGGCGGACGGTCTTTGTGTCGACCCATCTGATCGCGGAGTTCGAAGGCCTGATTGACGAGTTCACCATCCTCGACCGTGGTCGCCAGGTGGTCACCCTGGCCGCTGACACGGCCCGCGACCGCTACAAACGCATCCATGCCCGGTTCCCAGGCGAGCTGCCGGAATCGGCGCTTGCTGGTCTGCGGGTGCTGCGTCGGGAGGGGCGTGAACTCGAGGTGGGCGTCAATGGCGACGCCGCGCGGGTGATCGAGCGGCTGCGGTCCTTATCGCCCGAAGCGATCGAGACGGAGCCGCTGTCGCTCGAGGAGATTTTCGTCGCTTCTCTGCAAGCGGGCGAGGGTGCCGCATGAAGACAACCGCTTCACTGTCGTTGTTGTCGCTGCTGCCGGATTGGGTGCAGGCGCCGATTCCGTGCCTGGGAATGTCCGTGGGCAAGGAAGCGCGCGAAGTGGCTGGTTCGTGGCTGCTCGCGATGTTCAGCGCCGCGGCGGTGGTGGCGGGCGCGCTGGGCAACGCGGAGGGCATTGTCCTTCTCGGCACGCTCCTGAGCGGGGTTCTGATGATCATCATGGGCGCCGCCGTGTTCGGACACGAGTTCGCCTATCGGACCGTCTCCCTGTTGCTGGTTCAGCCGGTGCCGCGCGCGGTGTTGTGGCGGCGCAAGATGGCGGTCTTGGCTGTGGCGGTGGGCACGGTGCTGGCGGTCTTGCTGATCGGCGCCGCGCTCGTCTCATTTGACCAGCGTCGAGAACTCGCGGTTCCGCTGGCGATCATCGGGCTGGGGGGAGCCGTGGGTGGCATGCTCGTGGCGCCATGGTACACGCTGGCGTGTCGGAGCACCCTGGCCGGAACGGTGTTCACCTTGTCGATGCCGGCGGCCGCCTTTCTCATCGGCTTTCTCGTGTCGCTCGCCCGGTACGGGTCGGAGAGCGAATGGCAGCCGGTTGCCCTTGAATTCCGGATGCTGGTCTGCCTGCTGCTGATGGCCGCGCAGTGTTTGGCGGGGCCGTTCCTGGCCTTCCGGTGGTTCGGCCGGCTCGAGGGGATCGACACGAGCGGTCCGGCTTTGCATCTGCCGCTCTGGTCCGTCCGGCGGGAATCGCCGGCACGTCCGGGACGGGCCGGTTCCGGCTGGTGGCGCCGCACGGTGGCCAAGGAGCTGCGATTGCAGACGCCCAGCCTGATTCTGGCGGGGATCCTGGTGTTGGTGAGCGGAACGGTGTTGGGCGCCCGTTTGGCGTGGCCCGAGGCCAGGGGCACAATCGAGTGGCTCGAAATGGTCAGTGCTTTCTACATGTTCTCTGTCGCACTGCTGGTTGGGGCCCTGGCATGTGCCGAGGATCGACAGACGGGAACGATGCTCTGGCACCTGGTGTTGCCGGCAAGCGCCGCCAAACAATGGGCGGCCAAGGCGGGTGTGGCCATTGTCTTGAGCCTGGGCCTGGCAGTCGGCCTTCCTTGGCTGGTGAGTGCAGTCCAGGCGGCCGCGGGCGTCTCGCCCATCTTCGAGCGCTACGGCAGCGCGTTCTACGCCGCATTGGCGGTTCAGACCCTCTGCGTGTGCTGCGTCGGCCTCTACATGTCCTCGATGGCGCCCAGCGGACTGCGTGCGGTGCTGTGGGCGCTCCCGGTTGCGATCCTCATCGTCGTAGTCACGGCGATCCTCACGGAAAGAGCAAGCGTACATCCGGATCTCCTCGATCTGATCGTACCCGTCAGGGGCGGAGCCTTGGGAGTGTGGGCGGAGCCGGTGAACCTTGCTGCATTCGCCCTGATCGGTCTTGTCCTGGCAGGACTGCTCCTGGCGGTGCTGGCCTGCGGCTACGGCCATTACCGACGCCTGGATGCGAGCGTCGGGCGCGTGCTGTGGCACATGGGCGTCCTGGCCGCCTGCATCGTTGCGGGTGGGATCATCCTGGCGGCGGGCCTCGCGACCCTGCACACCCTCGCATCCTAGCGCGCATTTCTCAGCAGGTTCTGGACAGGGGCGAAGCCGATGACATCGAAAGAGGCAGCTATGCGCGCTAGCCCAACATTTCCGCGGGGTTGAGTCCCATCCAGCCCCACCCGCGGTTCAACGGCGCTTAGTCGAGTGCCAGACAGGCCACGCTCTGGGCGTCGCGCAGGAACAGGCGTCCGGCCACCCAGGCCGGGTGAGCATACAGTTCCGCCGGGGACGCGGCCACGCGGCAGCGCGAGAGTATCTCGCCCCCCGGTGCGGCCGGGTCAAGCAGCAGGAGTTCGCCGCCGTGGGTTAGCACCAGCAACCGGCTGTCGGCCGCGATGAGCGAGGCATGCATCGCCAGCCCTTCGTCTTCCACCGCCCAATTCTGAGCGAGACCGTTGGTAAGGCCCAGGCAAACCAGTCCGCTGCCCAAGCCGATGACCCGGCCCGCCGCTACGACAGGGGTGGTGGTCTCCGGCGACAATGCGTCGCTGGACGCGACAGGGCGCGGGTCGATGCGGCCATTCGCGCGGAAACCATAAAGGCGCGTGCCGTTGTTTTCCGTGGCCACGAGGAGCTGTCCATCCACAGCCAGCGGTGTCGGCACGTTGAAGTCGCCGCTCCGGGGCGGAACAAGTGTCCAGAGCCGCCGTCCCGTGCGCGCGTCCCAGCCGCCCAGAGACTGGGCATCGTAACCCACGATTTGCCGCCGCCCGCCGAACTCGCCAACGATGAACGAGGAGTAGGCCGCCTCAGCCCCCGGCGTCCGCCAAACCACCGTCCCGGTGTGACGATTCAGCGCCACGATCGAGGCCCCCGGGCCGCCCGGATTGACCACGAGCAGGTGGTCCACGACCAGTGGCGTGCCGCAGTAGCCCCACCCCGGCAGTTTGCCCCCGAGGTCGTCCGCCAGATGCAATCTCCAGACGACTTCGCCGGTTTCGAGCTTGACGCAATGCAAGTGGCCGAATGCGCCCAGCAAGTACGCCCGCCCCCCGAGCAGGACGGGCGTGGCGCGCGGCGACTGTCCGTAGTCGAGTTCGCCCGCCGCCGGGTAATCGAGCGTCCAGAGGAGCCGGCCATCCGCCGTGCGCAAACAGCGGAAGACATCGCGCGCATCCGCCACGTCGCGCTCGGCCACGACCAGGAAATCGCTGGTGGCGGCCAAGCCGGCCAGGCCCGGACCTTGGGCGGGCTGTCGCCACAGAACCCGCGGTTGGGCGGGCAATCTCGCGGGCAGACGCTCCACCCGCGCATCGCGTCCCGGGCCGCGCCAGTCCGGCCAGTCGGCGCCAATCCACGGCACGAAGCCGCTCTTGGATTCCATGACGCGCAAA
The DNA here is from genome assembly GCA_022710935.1 of Verrucomicrobiota bacterium. Taxonomy (GTDB): domain Bacteria; phylum Verrucomicrobiota; class Verrucomicrobiia; order Limisphaerales; family J093; genus MWFF01. The sequence goes on along the minus strand of JAKLFY010000026.1, from coordinate 44,718 downwards.
AGGGCCGCATCGTCGCGCAACGCGAGTAAAGCGCTCCGCACGCGCTCCGCCGCGGCTTGGCTGAGGGCCGGCATGGCGAATACGGTGACAAACGGCACGGGCCGCGTGTGGCCCAGCACGCGCAAGGCGCCGGGTTCCACGTTGCCGCACCCTTCGAGCAAGGGGAACGCGTAACTGGAAATCACGGCCACCGGCGCCGGGCTTGCCTCGCTGTCCTGCACCTCCAAAGCAGCCTCCGCACAGCCGCTGCGCGTTTCCAGTCGGTCCGGAATGGGAACCCTATGCTCGACGAGAGCGGCCATGGCGGCGGCGTGTTTTTCCTCCGCCTCCGGCAGCCCAAACAGAATCCGTCGTGTCCCGAGGTCAGAAAGCGACTTGGCCGGGTCCTTCGCCCGCACCACAAAGAAGCCAGTCAATGTGGTTCGGCCCTCGATGTCGGTCAGCCGGGCCAAGGGCCGCAATGGGATCTGCATGGCCACGGCATCGGCCCGCACGAGCGACTCCTTGCCGATCACCAGGCCCGGCCCGAGCCGCCCGGCCTGGCGAAGACCTTTGTCCAGGCTCTCCGCGAAAACCACTTGGACAGGCCGCCGCAACTGCCCGCTCAACCAGCCCGCGAGTTTCGGGTAATCCCGTTGGGCATAGCCGCCCACACACTCGCAAGCCAACTCACGCGCCAAGGGGTCCATGACCACGACCGTAAGCGCGCTTCGATCGGGACTGACACCGCAGCCGGCCAAGAAGCCAAGCCCCAAAGCAAGCACTGCCCGAAGAATTGTCGGAAGAAAAAGCCCCATCGAGGCTCGCCCCTTCGTCCCACGAACCGCTTGGCCGGGACGCCGGTCCACGATTGGCTTTGAGAAGGCAGCCACGGCAGATCCCGCCGCCCGTCACTTGGCCGCCGCAAAGACGTGAATCGCGTCGTCTCCCGCATTGAGCAGGTAGAACCGTTGCCCGTCCGGACTGACATCCACCGTGGCCCGCACACATCCGCTGTCGTACGTGGGCGCGGCGAGGACCTCAAGAAACTTGCCGTCGCTCGAAAAGCGCTTGATCGCGACGGGCGGACCCGATTCGGCGGCCAGCACGTCGCCGTTGGCGGTCAAGCGGACGTTCTTGGGTTCGCAGCAACCGCCAAAGCCATCGGCGGCTTGGCGATCGCGCTTCCCGAAGCTGGCGAGCTTCGTGCCTTCGCGGTCAAAGGCCTCGACCCGATGCCGCCCGTTGTGGGCTACCCACAGCTTGCCGTCGCGGGCGGAAATGTCCATCTGACCACAACAGCCGGAGAGTTTGTCCACAATGCGCTTGGAGTTCTTGAACTCGCGATCGACGCGCTCGACCACGTAACCGAAGCCCTTGGGCGCGGCGCACGCCACAAAGACGTCCTCACCCAACACGGCCAGGCCGGTGATGTCCGCCCTCCGCCCATCCAACATGCTCCTGTATTGGGCCACATCGGCCTCGGAAGGATCGCGGCCCTTCAGCAGCTCCTTGATTTCTTCGTCGGACATCGCCGGCTGGGCCAGCGTGGGCGAACTGCCCCTGGTCACAACCTTGCCCTCCGCGTTCAGGCGCGCCAACTTGCCATCGCCGCCGACGATCACCTGGCCGTCCGTCTCGACACAGATCGCCTGCGGTCTGAACTCCAGCGGCCAGGTGTGCAGTAGCTTACCCTCCGGGTTCACCACTTTGACGGCGGCAGGCTCCATCCCGGTGTCGGCGCTGCCGGCGGGCTGCGTCCGGTCCCCCCAACAGACCAGCAGGTTGCCGTCCTTGCCGACGCAAAAGCTCTGCACCAGGTTGCGCCCGGTGGGGCCCCCCACCCGGATCACGGCGGTCTGAGTGAGGGTGGGTTTCCAGGCAGGGTCGTTGGCGCGCGCGGTGGCCTCCGCCCGAAGTTGGCTCTCGTAATCGGCGGATCCCTGCTGGCTGCGATCACATCCCGCCAGCCCCACCGCCAAGGCCAGCCCCGCCAGTCCATGCAGGCCAACCCTCCAAGCTCCGTTCATTCTCTTGCTCATCGTTCACTCCCGGGTTCTTCCGTGCAACGCGGTGGGCGGACAAACATTCGCCCCCCGCCACGGCCTGCGCTCAGGCGACATCCTCATCGCTATCAGACACCGCACAACCGGAAACGTTTCGAGCCTTGTTGGCTCTATGGCGAATTCGTCGTCCCCACCTGCCCGCTGGATGGTGAACCGGCAGCCTGCAAATCAAGGCTGGCCGTCCGGCTCGAAGCCTCGCCCAAGCTCACCACGAAGAGCACGAAGAGCACGAAGGAAAGCGCCGAAGTCAGGAGAGGCGTTTCGACTGTTCTGTATGGAAAAGCCTCGATTCCGCTCATCGTCGCTCCTTCGTGTCACCATGCCCCAGAACCTGCCCAGCCGCCGACGAATCTCGCAGGGCCGAGTTCCACGAGGCTTTGTCTGGGAATCGCGCAGTCAGCAATCCAGGGGCTCTCCCCCAGCCGCGCATACGCGTCAACCTTAGGCCGGCTAAGATGCGGACCTTGCACGGAAGCCGCCCGGGCAGGAGCGTGTTCAGTACCGCGGAGCGCTTGGAGTGCGTGTGCTTCAGCACCGCTTTGGAATGGGAACGTACGGAGGACGGTCCTCGGAAAGCGGCAGTCAACCGCCGCACTCCAGACGCTTCGCGACCTCGGAGCCGAACTGAGCAGAGGCGAATGCCACAACGAACACCGGCCCAAGGAGTTAGACGCCCCCGACAGCGCTGCTCCGAGAAACCACTCAGGAGCTTTGCTTAGGTTGACGCGTATGCGCAGCCGCGGGATCGACCCTCCGACGGTTTGTTGCCGTTGCGCCGCTCCTTCGCGTTCTTCGGCTCTTCGTGGTGAATTCCAGTCCTTCCCGAACACCTTGCCCGCATGTTTCCTGGACTTGTGACCACGGCGAAGCCGAAAACTCCAAGAGGCGGACCGCTGCGGGCTAGAAAGCAAAACCGCGCCCAGAAAGGGATCCAGGGGCATCCTGTCTGTTCTGGAGCCGTTCTGTCATGGGAACAGTGTGCCGCAATTCCCTATCTCTCGAACCTGGCGCGGTTTTGCTTTTCTAACCCGCATAGCAATCATCCTGCGAGATCTGACCGCCATGTGCACCGACGGGGTGTACCTGAGTACAAGGCAGTGACGCGGCCCACGAAAGCTGGCCGCTCCAGCCTTGACGCTGTCGCGCGCCGTGGCTGAACATCCCTGACCCAATGAACCACCCCGTCATCCTTGCCATCCTCCTGCTCGCGCCGCTGGCCGAGCTTGCCCAACTCGAACCGCTTCAGGACAAGACCCTCGTCGTCTGGGCCGCGCCCTCCAATCTGACGCAGCGGGCGGGCAGCGCGCTGACGATCAAAGATGGGCAGACGCACTTCGACGCGATCGTCTTCGGCGAGATCGCGCCAAGGAAGTGGATGGCCGGCAGCGACGGCTTCCGCCGCACGGACAGGGAGCAGGCGACCTGGCCGGAGGAAACCTGCGCCGGGCGGTCCTTCGTACAGATCGCCATCGTCTATCAGGAGCGCGCGGTGACGATCTATCGGAACGGCGCGCTCTATGCCCGCCACACCATGCCGCATCCGCCGCAGTCGTTCGGGCCGGCCGCGGTCGTGGTCTTCGGGCCGCGGCATCTCGATGCGGGTGACAGGGAAAATTCCTTCACAGGCCGGATCAAGGACGCTCGCATCTACGACCAGCCGCTCAGTCGCGAAGCCATCGCCGCACTCGAACCCGGCAAGCCTGCCCCCGGCCTCGAGCCCTGGGCCTGGTGGTCGTTTGCCGACGAGGGCTTGCGCGAGAAGACCGGACGCTTCACCGACATCCGGCTGCACGGCGACGTGCGCATCGAAGAGGGCTGCCTCGTCCTCGGCGGGAAGGGCGCGGGCGTCCTCTCGACCGCTCACAGCGCCGACGATGGCCGGCTCCTGCCGGTGCCGAAGGTGTGGTCCCCGACTGGGCCGGTGCCCGATGAAGTGCTGCGCTCGACGCGCCTCCTGCGCGAGCGTTTCCTGGCCGACCCGTATCGTCCCGCGTGGCATTTCTGCGTGCCGGAGGACATGGGGATGCCCGGCGACCCCAACGGCGCGTTTTATCACAATGGACGCTACCATCTCATGTATCTCTACAACCGCACCGGGTCGGGTTTCTGCTGGGGCCACGTCTCGAGCGCGGACCTGGTCCACTGGCGGCATCATCCCGACGCCATCGGGCCCGGCCACGGCGACGAAGGGTGTTTCAGTGGCGGCGCGTTCGTGGATGATGACGGCGCCGCGTATCTCTCCTACTGGATGCTGTGGGGCGCCAAGGGCATCGGCCTGGCGAAGAGCGCCGGTCCCGGCTTCGACACCTGGACCAAGCTCGATGCCAACCCGGTCATCCAATCCACCGAGTGGGGCATCACGGAGTTCAAGGACGCCGCCGGCAGATCGTCTTACATCGGCTCCGCCGACCCGTCGAACATCTGGAAGAAGGATGGCCGCTACTTTATGCTCACCGGCAATCTGCTGGTGTTGGACAAGGTGGGCCGCGCCGCCAATGCGCCGCTCTCCGAGCAAGGCGACCGCCTCTACCTGTTTGCCTCGGACGACTTGAAGACCTGGAACTACCTCGACGTGTTCTACGAGCGCAGAGCGGAGTGGACCGACCGCAGTGAGGACAACATGTGCCCGAGCTTCCTCCCTCTGCCATCGAGTCCCGACGGCGGCCCGCCGAGCGGCAAGCACCTGCTCCTCTTCATCAGCCACAACAAAGGGTGCCAGTACTACGTCGGCGACTATCGCGAAGATCGCTTCTTTCCCGATAACCACGGGCGCATGACCTGGGTGGACAACACCTTCTTCGCCCCCGAGGCCCTGATGGACGCCCAGGGCCGCCATATCATGTGGGCCTGGCTTACCGACAATCCCTCCGGCGAAGAGGAGAAAGGATGGTCCGGCGTCTACGGCCTGCCCCGCTCACTCTGGCTTGGCGACGATGGCACCTTGCGCATGGCTCCGGTGAAGGAACTCGAAACGCTGCGTCGCCACGGGAAGTCGACGCGCGACCTCGCGCTCGCCGACGGCGAGACGACGCCGATCGCGGGCGTGGTTGGCGATTCCTGCGAACTGGCGCTCGAGATCGAACCGGGCGCCGCCCGGCGCTGCGGCCTGAAAGTCCGTTCATCTGGCGGCGGCGAGGAACAGACGCTCCTCTACTACGATACAGCCGCAAGGGAACTCGTCTTCGACTCCACCCGCGGCGGACGCGAAGGCCGCAAGGTCGTCGAGCGCGCTCCTTTCGCGCTGAAGCCGGGCGAACCGCTCAAGCTGCGTGTGTTCGTGGACAAGTCGGTGGTGGAACTCTACGCCAACGACCGCCAGGCCATCGCCCGCCGCGTCTATCCCGCGCGCCCCGACAGCCTGGGCGTGTCCCTTTTCACCCACGGCGGCGTGGCGCAGTTCCGAAGCGTCCAAACCTGGGAGATGATGCCGGCCAATCCGTATTGAACCAGCCTCGACCTGGGGTCACATCTTCATAATTGACATTTGCGGCGGACCGCCCACTCTTCACTCATGGCTCGCCCATTGCGAATCCAACGTGCCGGAGGACGGTATCATGTGACAGCGCGCGGCAACGAGCGCCGGGCAATCTTCCGCGACGACCGGGACCGTCTGCATTTCCTCGAGCTTTTGGGCGAACTGCCGGAGCGATTTGGGACCCGATTGCACGGGTGGGTTCTCATGGACAATCATTTCCATCTGCTGTTGGAAACGCCCGAGGCCAACCTGAGCCGGACCGGGCAGTGGCTGAATGTGTCCTATAGCGTGTGGTTCAATCGGCGGCATCAGCGGAGCGGGCACCTGTTTCAGGGGCGGTTTGGCGCGGTGCTGGTGGGGGACGAAGGCGAGTGGCTGGAAGTGGCTCGATATGTCCATTTGAATCCCGTGCGGGTGGCCCGGTTGGGGCTCTCGAAACAAGACCAGCAACTGCAGAAAACGGCGGGGGCGCGGGATCCCGGCGCCCGGCGGGTGGGGGAGCGCCTTCGGGTCCTGCGGGATTACCGCTGGAGCTCCTATGGGGCGTATGTGGGATTGAGGGCCAGTCCGGCCTGGCTGACGCGCCAGGCGCTGTTGGGCGCCTGTGGAGGGCGAACGGCGGGGGAGCAGCGAAGGGCGTTCGAGGCGTATCACGAGGCGCCGCTGCGGGAGGGAAGACTGGAACGGGTGTGGGATCGAGTGGTTGCGGGGGCGGTGCTTGGAAGCGAGCGTTTCGTGGTCGAGGTGCGAGCTGCCTGGAAGCGTCGATCCGCCGAGGAGGTTCACAGCCGGGATTTGTCCGGCGGGGTTCCCTGGGAGAGCGTGGTTGGCGCGGTCGAAGCGGTTCACGGGGGGCGGTGGACGGAGTTCCGGGACCGGCATGGCGACTGGGGGCGGGACGCGGCGCTGTACCTGGGCCGGCAGCGAGGTCGGCTCAAGCTTGAGGAACTGGCGGAGTTATCGGGTGGGGTGGGGTACACGGCGGTGGCGCAGGCGATCCGGCGGGTGCGACAACAGATTCAGGGAGACAAAGCATGGCGCCGGCGGATCGACGCAGTCAGCGAGCAATTGTCAAAAATGAAGATGTGACCCCAATTTAGCAAAATGAAAGCGCTCGTTGCGACCGGCACGCTTGCCGGCCTCCTGGTGCTCGGTTCCCTCCGCGCGACCGCCGGCGAGGGCGCCTCGACCGATGCCGTTGCCGACGCCGCATTGCGAGCCGCCGTGCTGGCTGATTGGGATCTGCAAGAGCAGCGGCTGGGCCGTTCCCCGCATTCACCCGAAGCGATCCGCGCTGCCGCGCGCCGGGCCGCCCTGCTGCTGCATGACCTGCGCGGTCTGCCGGCGATCGGGGACCTGGCGGTCGAGCGGGCCAAATTCGAGCGCCTGCGTGCCCACGCGGAGAACAGCGGCGGCCTCGATGAACCAAGTCGCCTCGACCTCTACCGGCGAATCCGGAGCCTTGCTCGGGAGGTGGCGCTGAGGAACCCGCTGGTGACTTCGCGACCGCTGCTCTTCATGGAGCGTCGCCGGGCCGTGGGGTACATGTTGTACGAGTACCTCGGCTGGTACTACGCCCACGGCAACAACCCGGACAACGGCGCCCGCAACCCGCAGGTCCCGACTCCGGTTCCCGGCGGTGGAATTCACGTGCTCGAACAGCCCGGCCGGACGTTGAGAACCCGACCGGTCATTCCCGGCCCCGAGTGGCGGGGTCACTTCGTCACGCTGGCGCTTTCCTTCGACGCCCGGACGATCTACTTCGCGTTCGCCGATCCCGCAGGCCGGGATCCCTACGCGCGACCGGGCTATGCTCGGGAACCCGGCCAGGCCGGAGTGAAGTACAATACGTTTCACCTGTGGGCCATGAACGCGGATGGCTCGCACCTCCGGCAGATCACCGACGGTCCGTACGACGACTTCGACCCGTGTCCGCTCCCGGACGGCGGGCTGGCGTTTCAGTCGACGCGACGCGGGTGCAAGTTGCGCTGCGGCGGGGGCAGTCCGGAGCACGCCTACACGCTGCATCGCATGGACGCGGACGGCGGCAACCTCCGAACGCTCTCGTTTCACGAAACGCACGAGTGGCATCCGTCGGTGCTCAACGACGGCCGTCTGGTCTACACGCGGTGGGACTACGTGGATCGCAACGCGGCCAAGTTTCACGGTCTCTGGACCTGCAACCCGGACGGCACCAACCCGGCGAACTTCTTTGGCAACTACACCACGCGGCCGTGGGCCTGCTATCAGGCGAAGGCGATCCCGGGGTCGGACCGCGTGCTTTTCGTGGCGGGCGGCCACCACGCCAATGTCGGCGGCACACTGGTCCTGTTCGAACCCTCGAGCGCGGGCCTGGACCCGGAGACTGGCGAGGACCGGTTCGAGGCGTTGGAATGGCTGACACCCGAGGTCTGCTTCCCGGAGGCCCAAGGCTGGCCGAAGAGCTACTTTTACAGTCCCTGGCCGCTGGCGGAGAACTACTACCTGGTGGCGTTCAGTCACGAGCCCCTGTCGGGCGGCTACACCGGACGCCCCCGGGAAAGCGAGACGGGCCTCTACTATTTCGATCGGTTTGGCAACCTCGAGCTCCTCTACCGTCGCCCGGGCATCTCGGCGGTCTATCCGATACCCCTCGCTCCGCGCCCGAAGCCTCCGGTCGCGAGCAGCCACATTCCACCCAGCTCGGGTGCGGAAGGTGAGTTCCTTCTCTCGGACGTGTACCGCAGCCTGCTGCCTTTGCCAGCCGGGCGACGGATCGATCATTTGCGCGTCTTCCAGCTTCTTCCCAAGTCCCGGACCGACAGCGCCAATGATCCCCGCATCGGGCATCCGCCGGAGTCCAATGCCCGCCTGCTGCTCGGCACGGTCCCTGTCGAGCAGGACGGCTCGGCCTACTTCCGAGGGCCCGCGCGGAAGCCGCTTTACTTTCAAGCCGTGGACGAATCCGGGCGCGCCGTTCAAGGCATGCGGACCATCGTGTATCTGCAGCCGGGAGAGCGTCGGAGTTGCACCGGATGCCATGAGCCGCCTGGCGCCGCACCCGCATCCCGACCCGTGATCGCATTCCGCCGGTCCGCTTCCTCCCTGCGGCCAGGACCCGACGGATCGCATCCCTTCGGCTATCCGCGGCTCATTCAGCCGCTGCTCGACCGCCATTGCGTGCGCTGCCATGACGGTTCGACCGGACCCGACAAGAGCGCGCTCGCGCTGACGGGCGGACCGGCGTCGGAGAGCCCGTTCAGTGTTTCCTACGAGAACCTGAAGTCTTTTCTGCGCTGGCCGTCCTACGATGCGCCGGCTTCGCGGCCCGGCCAGGCAGGCGCCGACATCAGTCCCCTCTCCGCACTGCTGGTGGGCGAGAAACACCGCCAGTACGTGAGCGTGCCGGACGAGGATCTGCGGGTCTTCTATCTGTGGCTGGATGCCCAGGTGCCGTTCTTTGGGACCTACGAGGAAGAGGACCTGGCCGCGCAGAAAATCGCCCGGTCCATTGCGCCGCCACCGTTGCAATAGCGCCGCTCCAAGGCCACTCTACTGGGGGTCACATCTTCATAATTGACAATTCCAGCTCAAACCAACCCCAAGATCCCCCAGGATCAGCCATGAATCACTCTCGTATTCCGCCTGTGGCTCGCGGGCGATGCCTGCCGTTGCAGGCTCTGACACCGGTCGTCACCGCCGCACTGCTTTTGTTTGCCGGCCATGCGCAGGCCGCCCAGGTCGCCGAACGCTGGGGCGTCTTCGAACTCGCCCTGTCGGGGCCTACCGCCGGCAATCCCTTCCTCGACGTGCAGTGGTCCGCGACGTTCACCCAGGGTGAGCGCCGCATCACCGTGCCGGGCTTCTGGGACGGCGGCGGCACATACAAGGCCCGTTTCAGCCCGCCGAACATCGGCGAATGGCGGTACGAGACTCGCAGTGCCACGCCGGAGCTGAACGGCAGGGAGGGCGCGTTCACCGCCACCAGGCCCACCGGCGATAACCACGGCCCGGTCGAGGTCTTCGACACGTTCTACCTTCGCTACGCCGACGGCACGCCGTATCATCAGTTCGGCACGACCTGTTACGCGTGGACGCATCAGACGCGCGAGATGCAGGAGCAAACGCTCAAGACGTTGGCGGCTTCGCCCTTCAACAAAATCCGCTTCTGCGTCTTTCCCAAGAGCTACGCCTATAACAAGAACGAGCCCGAGTTCTTTGCTTTCCAAAGAGGCGCGAACGGCAAGTTCGATTTCAGCCGGCCCGACCCGGCGTTCTGGCGGCACTTCGAGCACCGCATCCTGGACTTGCGGACGCTCGGCATCGAGGCGGACCTCATCCTGTGGCATCCGTACGACCGCTGGGGCTTTGCCGACATGAGCAAGGCGGAGGACGAGCGTTATCTGCGGTATTGCATCGCGCGGTTAAGCGGCTTCCGCAACGTCTGGTGGTCGCTGGCCAATGAGTATGACTTCATGACCGACCGGCCCGCCGGCCACCGAGGCAACAAGCAGTGGGAGGACTGGGACCGTTTCTTCGAGATTCTGCAACAGGAGGACCCTCACCAGCGGTTGCGCGGCATCCACAACGGCAGCAAGTGGTACGATCACACCAAAGGCTGGGTCACGCACGCCAGCCTGCAAACCTCCGACATGAACGCCGGCATTCGTTTTCGCCATCAGTATCAGAAGCCCGTGGTCTACGACGAGTGCCGCTACGAGGGCAACATCCCGCAGGGCTGGGGCAACCTCACGGCGCGCGAGATGGCGCAGAAGTTCTGGATGGGGACGCTCAACGGCTGTTACGTGGGCCACGGCGAGACCTACAAGCATCCGGAGGACATCCTTTGGTGGGCCAAAGGGGGGGTGTTGCATGGCGGGAGTCCCCAACGCATTCAGTGGCTCAAGGACCTCATGGCCCAGGCGCCGCCGTTCCACGAGCTGCAGCCGCTGGGTGATGGCAAGGGGCGGTTTGTGCTGGCCAAGCCCGGCGCGTATTACCTCGTCTATTGTGCGCAGCGCAAACCGGAGGCGATCGAACTGATTGGCGCGCATCCTTACAAGGTGGACTTGCTTGACCCTTGGGACATGACCATCGCGCCCGCCGGCACCGCGCGGCCGGGAGCCTTTATCCTGATGCCGCCGGCTTCGGACACGGTCTTTCGCCTGACTCCCTATGCGCCGGGGGAGGCGCTGCGCCCGGAGCTGCGCATCGAGCCGGCCAGCATCGAGGGCCTGGCGCCACTGACAGCCTCTTTCAAGGCGGCGGGGGCTGCGGGGCAGGTGGAATGGGACCTTGGCGACGGCGCGAAGGCCACCGGCGTCGGGGCGCGGCACACATACCAAAAGCCGGGGGTGTACCTGGTCAAAGCCAGCCTGACTGACGCGTCCGGCAAGGTCGCGGCGGTGGCGTATGGGCGGGCGGTGGCCGACCGGGCATCGGAGCAACCGATCGTGCGGATCGGGTTTGCGGTGGACGAGACGCCGGCGCTGCAACTTCACGGCTCGGCCAAACGCGGCGCCAACGGCGCGTTGGCATTCACCGACGCGGCGCCGTGGGGCTGGGTGCAGGCTGGCGACAGCCCGCTGGAGGAACTGCGCGGCCTGCGCTCCTTCACCATCAGCGGTTGGCTGCGGCCGAGCAGTCTGACCATCGGCTCCGGTGGCAACCGGATTGTTCACTGCCTGAAAGCGGACTCCGATGGTGTGGACCTGGTTTGCCTGGCCGACGGGCGGTTGCGGTTGGCGGTCAACCAATGGCCGGACGGCGTGCGCAATGACAGCTCGCTGGGTGTGTTGGCGGTGGGCAGGTGGACTTGCTTTGCGGTCACCTATGACGCCGAGGCGGCGGGGGAGAACGTTGCCTGGTATTTCAGCGCGCCTCAGGAGACGCCCGGCAAGGCCGAGATCGCTTTGGACCTCAAGACCGACTATCGCAACGGAGCCTTGGGGGACGAAGTGGAGGGCCTGGCCATCGGCAACTTCAACCGCACGATGCAGGGCCACGGCCTCGACCGGCAGTTTCGCGGCGAGATTATGGGTCTGCGGATCTTCGGCAGCCGGGTGGCCGGGCGGGGCGCGCAAGACTTGGAGACCATTCGACGGTCAATGGGGGCGCATCCATAGGGTATCCTTGGGAGCGGTGGGCGGCGCGGCACGAGGATGGGGGAGGGGACCGAGTGATCGGGCGGGGTGACCCAGGGCAGTTCCGCGGCATTCAGCAGTCCGCCAGGAGGTGAAGGTCGTGTTCCATGGTCCGGGGCGTTGTTTGACCTGAGTCAAAGCGGATGGTCATGGCAACCCGTAGCCTGGCGCGCGATGACTCACGGCCAGATCATTCGTGGAATGATCTTCGCCTGCAGTGCGTTCCTGAGTTGCGGCGCCCAGCCGCATTCCGGCGCAACCAATGTGTCTCTTGGCCCGTCTCCGGTATCAACGGGAACGGTCATCACCGCAACGGGCGCGCCTGCCCCCCTGGATGCCCCGAGAGCGGACGCGATCGCCGGACGTTTTTCGGTCATGTGCTCGGGGTGTCACAGCCTCACAGGCGCGGAACTCAATGGTCGGGATCTGACGCCATCGACCGACTCCGCTGGCTTGATCGGCGGCGGGCAACCCTATGCCCGAACCGGACTCGCCGGCGCCTTGCTATGAGAGGTCCTTCCGGGCGTGCAACACCAGAGGGTGGTGACTGCCGACAGACCCACATGCTCGATGTGCCAGGGTCCGCACGCAACCGCCGCGTTACCCCCGTCCAGCTTCTGTCATCCCCAGAAGTCTGTCGTCCGGGCCACTCCCAACCATGCCCATGCGGCCGAAAACCCGTCTTGCTGGCGCCGCCCGCTCATTGCGCGCGCCCGACGAAGTACACGTCGGCCCAATCCCGAGTCTTCATGCGCACGGCGTTGCACGTGTTCCCCTCAATCGTGAGGTAGAGGTCTCCACTCTTGGGTGCGGCGCCGATCGCACTTTGCCAACCGACGAACAGCACGCTGTGTCCGCCGCTGTTGATGCTGAAGTAGTCGCCCGACTGGGGCAGATAGGATCCGGCCTCGACTTGTGCCTTCGTATAAAAGCGGCCTTTGCCAATGAAATACGTGGCCAGGTTGGTAGTGCCGATGCTGCCGGTGGGCGTGTCCAAGCCGTTTTGCCGCATTGCCCAGGCCGCGAACTCGCTGCACCAGGCGGTGTCGACGTTGACGTATTTCTTCGCGCCTGTCTGACCCAGATCCTGGGCGGCGTAGTAGAGGGCTGTGACGCGTGTTTCCAGGATTTGCTGCCAACGGGTCAGGCCGGTCTCGAGCGAGAAATCCATCTTGCTGCCGTAATAGCGGTCGAGCCACGCGTTTGGGCTGGAGTCGAGCACCAGCATGCCGCTATGCACCATTTCCACCCGCTCAATCTGCACGCCGTCGCCGCTGCCGTTCTCCAGGATCACGGTGTCCCAGTCGTCGGCGTCCATCGTGTTCCAGCAACTGGGACAACTGCTCTTGTTGAAGTTGTAGTTGAGGATCTGATTGGGCGCGAACCCGCTGGCCGGCGCCATCAGATAGACCGTGAAGTCGCCCAGGTGGAGCTTGATGTAAGCGACGGTGCTGCCGGCGTTCGCGTGGCTGCCCAGTTCGATCGCCAAGTAGTTGTCGAGCTCACAGGCGTCTGACCTCTCATCGCCCTCCAGCCCGGACGGATAATCGTCGTAGGTGACGTCGCTCTGGCCGGTGGCACTGGCCGGAGCAACGCCCGGCCCGATCTTGCCGTGGTCGGGCGGAACATAGTCGGGCCCAGAGGCAGGATCGTAGCGGAAGTCGGGGAACTTCTCCAGAACAACGGCGACCAGGCCGCGCTCGTGCAGCACTTCTGGCGGCAGGTTGGGATCCGGAAAGACCGGCCCGGTCTCGGGTCCCGGCCCGCTCTGCTGCGCTTCGCAGACGTCGCCGATGCCGTTCTTGTTGGCGTCAGCTTGGTCGGGATTGGGCGTGAGGGGACAATTGTCCACTGAGTTTGGGACGCCATCTTTGTCGTAATCGCCCGAGGGGAGAGCATCGTCCACGACAAGCCGAAAGAAACCTTGGGGACGGTCGCCCAGCAGATGGACCTGGCCGTCCCGGATCTGGTAGGCCTCGATCGGCACGTCGCGATAGACGCCGGCCGGTTGGGGCGCCATCTGCAGGCGGAGTTTGAGGACCTCGGGTTCGCTTTGGGCGCACCAGCCGCTGAGACCGAACAGGACCGCAAGCGCGGTCAACGCGGCTCCGACGGGATGGTGACATCTTTCCCGAGTGAATCGTCGATGTGGTTTCATAGGTTGTCGTCGCATTGAGCGACCGATGGGGATTTGCTCTTTCAGGGCTCCTGAAATCTGCCCCATCGGAAGAGGCGGTTCAAGCCCGAACCGGGTGGAATTGCGCACCGGGGCGCATCTCAGGTATTCGCGACCGCGTCGGCCGCGGACACGGCGGCACAGGGCGAAGCCTGCCAGACCAAGCCCGCCAGCATGCCCCAGGCCCGCGGCTCGGGGACCGCCACGGTCAGCACGAACGCCATGTCGAGGGACTGGCTGGGGTTGAGCGGATCGCGCAGCTCTTTCCAGTTGGGCCGCGAATCGTTGTCGACCCACGTGGCATCGTCGTTCCAGTGCTGTTCGGAGGTCTTCCAACCCCAGACACTGTTGCCCCGCCTGTGGACCAACTGCAGCCACTGGATGGTTTGACTCAGATTCCTGTAAGAATTGCGGGCCGTCGTCCGATGATGTCTAATGATGATTGTGCCGATGCACCCCTCAGAAAGCGAACTGCTGCCCACCCGGCGCAGTCTGATCGAACGTCTGCGTGACTGGGAGGATCAGTCGAGCTGGCGCGATTTCTTCAACACCTACTGGAAGTTCATCTACGGCGTGGCCATCCGCTCAGGCTTGAGCGATTTCGAGGCCGAGGACGTCGTCCAGGAGACCGTGCTCTCGGTGGCGAAGAAGATGCCGGAGTTCGTGTATGACCCAGCGAAGTGCTCGTTCAAAGGCTGGCTCATGCACGTCACCCGGTTGCGCATCATGGACCAGTTGCGCCGTCGTCAACCGGCTTTCCATCAGCCGCCTGAGGGCGGTGCCGATTCGCAGCGTACGCCGACCGTCGAACGGGTGCCGGACCCTGCCGCCGGGGCCGAACTCGACGCGGCGTGGGACGAGGAATGGCATTCCCAAAAACGGAGGGTCACATCTTCATAATTGACAATCATGGTGCCGAGCCGACGCGGGCGGCGGCCTCGGCGATGCGGACGGGGGGTGGCGTCGGCATCGAAGGCACTCCCCGTCCGCGCGTGCCACTCGCACGTCCTCGTTCAACCCGCCCACCGCCCGTGTTCCAAGCGTCGCCAGGGCTCGGGCTGGCGGCGCGAACGGTTGTTTCCGCGTCCTCGAGGCGGCCTCGCCCTCATGGGACAGTGCGACCTGCGTTGGCGAATTGCCGCGGTGACGCGGTGAGCACCTCGAACCACTGTTTCGGGATGAAGACCACGTGGGATTGCCACATGGGATTTGCATTCCCATTTCGTGTGATTCAGACTCCTGGAGTGATTCGTGATGTGAGCCACCCGTTGTTGACCTTGAGCGGTTCACAAAGCGGATGCTCGATGGGTTCCCGGAGATCTCACACTTTGGTGGTGTCCCCGGCACATCCGGGGGTTCGGCCTTCAACTCAAGTGCGGTGGCATGCATTGCCGGGCAAAGGAGTTGCTGATATGAGTCGCCTGGTCTTCATGGTTATAATCGCCTTCGCTGCATTGGTTGCCTCCGCCGAGCCCCGCAGCGTCTCGGGCATCTACCCGCATCTCGCGATGTTCAACAACGAGGCCGAGTGCGGGACCGGGGCAGTCGTGCCCTGGGCGGATCGGCTCTGGGTCGTCACCTACGCGCCGCATAAACCGCTGGGCTCGTCAGACAGGCTCTACGAGATTACGCCCAGCCTGGAACAGATCATCCGTCGTGAGAGCATTGGCGGCACACCGGCGAACCGCATGATTCACCGCGAGTCGGAGCAGTTGTTCATCGGACCGTATGCCATCCGGGCCGATCGCTCCGTACGCGCGATTCCCTGCGAAACCATGTTTGGCCGTCACACGGGACTTGCGCGCCATCTCACTGATCCGGCCAACACGATCGTGTTCGCGACGATGGAAGAGGGTTTGTACGCAGTGGATGTGCACACGCTGGCGGTGACCGAACTCTGGGCGGACGAGCAGGTGAAAACCGGTCGCAAGGCGGACCTCCCCGGCTACCACGGCAAAGGGTTCTACTCGGCGCAAGGACGTTACGTCTACGCCAACAACGGCGATCACGCCGCCGAGGCGCGCAAAGATCCCAATGTGCCCAGCGGCTGCCTCGCCGCGTGGGATGGCAAGGCGGACCAATGGTCGGTCGTCCGCCGCAACCAATTCACCGACGTGACCGGTCCGGGCGGCATCGAGGGCAACCCCCCCGGCGCCGACCGCCTCTGGAGTATTGGCTGGGACAACCGCTCGCTGATTCTGATGTCGTTGGAGGATGGCCAGTGGCGCTCTTACCGTCTGCCCAAGGCGTCGCACTGCTACGACGGCGCGCACGGCTGGAACACCGAATGGCCGCGCATTCGGGACATCGGCGAGGAGGCGCTCCTGATGACGATGCACGGCAGTTTCTGGCGCTTTCCCCGAACCTTCTCGGCCGCCAACTCCGCCGGGATCGCGCCCCGCTCCACCTATCTGAAGGTCATCGGTGACTTCTGTTGTTGGAATGACCGTTTGGTCTTCGGTTGCGACGACACCGCGCAGAGTGAGTTCCTGAACAGGGACCGACTCAAGGGCGATCTCGCCGGCCCGGGCAAATCGCAGTCGAATCTCTGGTTTGTCGAACCGCGGCGACTGGATGGCCTCGGCCCCGCGCTTGGGCGTGGCGCACTCTGGCTGCATGACGACGCAGAGGCGGGTGTGGCCAGTGAGCCGTTCTTGTTTTCCGGCTTTGCCAGACGCTCATTGCACCTGACCCATGCGGGGGCACACCCGGTTGGCTTCACCATCGAAGTGGACGTCCGGGGCGACGGGCGATGGAAGATCCTGCGCGACGTGGTCGTTCCCGCCCGGAGCGGTTTCTGGATCGAATTTGACACGCGTGAAGCGGGAGCCTGGGTTCGCCTGATCCCGAATCAGGATGCGGCGGGCGTTACAGCGTTCTTTCACTACCGGGCCGAAGACAAACGGATGGGGAGACCCAGCGTCATTTTCGAGGGGATTGCCAAGCCGGAAGAGCCGGATGCCAGTGGAGGAGTACTCCACGCGCGCGGGGGTGAGCACAGGACGCTTCGCTTCGTCGCGCGCAACCGCAACGGCGAACTGGGCGGCTACGATCTGGACGGTGACCTGGAGCTCAGGCGCGCCAACGACGCGGACGGTGTGGCGTGGACGGCCAAAGCGGTGGCCATCCCCACGCCGCTCATCGTGGCGGATCGTGCATCGTACCTTTACGTCGATGAACACGGTCAGCGCTGGAGGCTGCCCAAGGGCGATCCGGCCCTTGACCAGCCCGGCCCGCTCGGGCTCGTGCGGCTGTGCCGGGAGGTCTGCACCGAGCGCAACCTGCTCAATGTCGGCGGGACCTTCTATGAACTGCCTGCCCAGAATGCCGGCGGCTTCATCAAAATCCGCCCCATCGCCACGCACAACCGCCGCATCCACGATTTCGCCAGCTACCGGGGGTTGCTGGTCTTGAGCGGCATTGCCCATCATTCCGGCGGCGACCGCATCATTCGCAGCGACGATGGCCGGTGCGCGCTCTGGGTCGGTGCGGTGGATGACCTCTGGCAGTTTGGGAAGCCCCGTGGGCGCGGCGGCCCATGGCTCGACACGGAGGTCGTGGCGGGCCGACCGAGCGATGCCTACCTGGCCACCGGCTATGACCACAAGCGCCTGACGCTCTCCCACCGCGGTCAAAGCACCGTGACCTTCATGGTCGAAGCCGATTTCACGGGGACCGGAACATGGAGCGAGGTGGCCGCGATCGAAGTGAAGCGGGGCGCCAGGGTGGAGCACACATTCCCCGCGGCCTTTGGGGCGTATTGGCTGCGGGTCGCGGCGTCCGCGGACACGACGGCCACGGCGCAGTTCGAATATGATTGAAGAGGGGTTGTGCTCCGCGATGGTGTTGCGTCCTGCGATGTGACCACGAAGATCCGCCGCCTCTCAGGGCGGCATTTGACAACTCTGGGGAAATGGAGGTCGCAGCGCGGCAAAGCCGCAACCAACGCAACGGGAACCTCACGCACGTCCGGCGGCGACGCACGCGCCGGTCGCCGCGCTGCGCCGGCGCTGCTGCGCAGCGCTGGAGAATAGAAGTGCGGAAATCTTGCCAGAAATGCAAGACTGTCACCGATTGCAGTACAGAGAGTCCGTGCAATCGGGGTCCTCTGCGCTTGACGGCGCGGGTGGCGGGTGGTGTGAATCGGGGGATGACTGCCAAGACGTTTGCGATCCCGCACCGTTCTTTCTTCGAGAACTGTGGCGCAACTGCGGCCGCCATGAAGCTGCAGGAGCATTTCGTCTGGGAGTGGTGCCGGGCTGTCTTGCCGGTGATCACGCTGGCGTCCCTGCTTGGCGGAGCGGAGGCGGGGTCGCCGGCAACGGCCAATCGGGGCGGGCCGGGGGGCGTGAACCTGGCCGCGCTGAGGCGTGCCGCGGAGGATCTGGCGACGACGTGGCCGGAGGAGTGCGGCGGCCGGCGGGGCGCATCCTGGAAGGAGGCACTGGACCGTGTCGAGGCGCAATGGAACATGCGGGGGAGGAATCCGGGTGCAGCGGAAGCCGAGCTCGAGGCGCTGGCGGGCGAGGCCAAGGCCCTCCAGCGGCGCATCTTGATGGCGAATCCGCTGCTGGGCGACTTCGACGCGATCCTGGTCGTGCGGCGAAAGGCGGACGCGCCGCGGCTGGGGCTGCCGGCGAACTGGGAGAGCAACTGCATTCTGCCGCGCGCCGGCTTCGGGAACGACATCGCCCGGATCGAGACGGTGTCCCCGGACAGCCGGATCGAGACGGTCTATCGACCGCCAGACGACGCGTTTGTGGGCGACCTCGAACTCCACTGGGACGGGGATCGGGTGATGTTTTCCAAGTCCGACCCGCAGCGGCCCTGGCAGGTTTACGAGATCGGACTTGAAGGGGCGGATGTGCGCCAGATCACCCCCGACATGGGTGCGGATGTGGACAACTATGACGGGTGTTATCTGCCCGACGGCGACGTGTCGTTCACGTCGACAGCCACGATGGTGGCGGTGCCGTGCGTCAACGGCGGGGCGAATGTGGCCAATCTGTATCGGGTGTCGGCGGACGGCCGGACGGTGCGGCAGCTCTGTTTCGACCAGGAGCACAACTGGTGCCCGACGGTGATGGAGGACGGGCGCCTGCTGTACCTGCGCTGGGAATACACGGATCTGCCCCACTCGAATTCGCGGCGGCTGTTCACGATGAATCCGGACGGGACGGCCCAGATGGCCTGCTATGGAACCAGCTCCTATTGGCCAAACAGCGTGTTTTTCGCCCGCCCCATCCCCGGCCGTCCCACGCAGATGATCGGGATTGTCACCGGCCATCACGGCGTGCCGCGCATGGGCGAGTTGGTCCTGTTCGACACACGGCTGGGTCGCTCCGAGGCCGAGGGTGCGGTGCAGCGCATCCCCGGGTTCGGCCGGAGAGTCGAGCGGGTGGTGAAGGACGCCCTGGCGGACGCCTCGTGGCCCAAGTTCCTGCATCCCCATCCGCTGGGGCGACCGGACGGCACGGGCTCAGGCAAGTATTTTCTCGTGGCCGCCTGGCCGGCGCGGGATGCGGCCTGGGGGATCTATCTTGTCGACGTCTTCGACAACATGCTGCTGTTGAGAGAGGAGCCGGGGTGCGCGTTGTTCGAGCCGGTGCCGGTGCAGCGCCGGCCACGCCCGCCGGTCGTTCCCGATCGGACGCAGCCCGGGCGGAGGGATGCGTTGGTGTTCCTGGCCGACATCTACGCCGGGCCGGGTCTCGATGGGATCCCGCGGGGGGAGGTGAAAGCGCTGCGGGTGTTCACGTACATCTACGGCTACCGCGGCATGGGCGGGCTCTACGGCACCATCGGCATGGATGGCCCCTGGGATGCGCGGCGTGTTCTCGGCACCGTGCCGGTCGAGCAGGATGGTTCGGCCTTCTTCAGGATCCCGGCCAACACGCCCGTGTCCGTTCAACCGCTGGATGACGAGGGGAAAGCGTTGCAGTTGATGCGCAGTTGGTTCACGGGCATGCCCGGAGAGACCCTGGCGTGCGTGGGATGTCACGAGCCCCAGAACAGTTCGCCTCCGGGGCGTCGGGCGGTGGCCCTGCGGAAGCCGCCTGCCGAGATCGCCCCCTGGCGCGCGCCGGCGCGCGGGTTTGCGTTCGCGCGCGAGGTGCAGCCGCTGCTCGATGCGAGATGCGTGCGGTGTCACGACGGCGCGCGAGACGCGCCGCAGAAGTCGGCGCTGGATCTGCGGGGCGATGTGCCGATGCCGCCGTGGAACTCGAAGTTGCCCGGCATGCAGAACCGCGAGTGGGGGGGCAAGTTCACGGCCGGGTATGCGAGCCTCCACCGCTTTGTTCGGCATCCAGGCATCGAGAGCGACCTGGGCGTGCTGGTGCCGATGGATTTCCATGCCGACACCACCGAGCTGGTGCAGATGCTCCGCAAAGGGCATCAGGGGGTCACGTTGACGGACGAGGAGTGGGACCGGCTGGTCACGTGGATCGATCTGAACGCGCCGTTTCACGGCGATTGGGGATCGATCGCGCCCGAGCGGGCTGAGGCCTGCGAGTCGCGCCGGGCGGAATTGCGCCGCCGGTACGCGAATGTGGATGAGTACCACCTGGACCCGCCGCCGCCGCCTCGCGCGCCGGCGGCCGACCCGGGAGAAAGCGCCGGGATCGGGAGTGGCGAGGATCTGGCCTCGCCAACGGTTTCGCCGGACCGCGCCGGCGCGGAGGTCAAGACTCCGCTCCCCCCTCGTCGACCCCCTTTCGCCGACGGCGGGGTGTTGGCGCCGCACCGGGTGGTCACGCGCCGTCTCGATCTGGGCGAGGGCGTCGAGATGACGTTCGCCCACGTCCCCGCCGGCGAGTTCTTCATGGGCACGGAGGAGGGCGCGCCGGACGAGCGCCCGAGCCATCGGGTGGCGGTGTCGGAGCCGTTTTGGATGGCGGTGACCGAAACGAGTAACGAGCAGTACGGCCGGTTCGACCCGCGTCATGACAGCCGCCGTGAGGATGTCCAGGGCTACCAGTTCGGGATGGAAGGCTACCCGATGGGCGAGCCGGGCCAGCCGGTCGTGCGGGTTTCCTGGCGCCAGGCGATGGCGTTCTGCGCGTGGCTTTCCGCGCGCACCGGGCTCGATGTGGCGTTGCCGACCGAGGCGCAGTGGGAATATGCGTGTCGGGGCGGCGCGGGGACGCCCTTTTCGTTTGGGGACCTGGGCACCGATTTCTCGAAGCACGCCAACCTGGCGGATGTCACGACCCGCGAGCTTGCGACGGACACCTACCTCCACGACACGTGGGTGCCGCTGAGCGAGCCGACCGAGGCGGACGACTGGTTGCCGAAGGACACGCGTTTCAACGATGGCGCGCTCGTATCGGCGGTCGTGGGCCGGTACCAGGCGAATCCCTGGGGGTTCCACGACCTGCACGGCAACGTCGCCGAGTGGACGCGTTCGGAATATCGGCCGTATCCGTATCTGGAGAACGACGGACGCAACCGCTCTGACGGGGACGCGCGTAGCGTCGCGCGGGGCGGGTCGTGGCGGGACCGGCCCTGTCGTGCGACTGCGACGTATCGCTATGCCTATCGGCCGTATCAGCGCGTGTTCAACGTGGGATTTCGCGTTGTTTTCCGTCAGCCGGTGCCGGCGGTAGCGTCGGAAGCCGGCAGTTCCCGGTCTGTGGCCAAGCGGCAAGGTGCGACCGGCGCTCAAGGGACGCACAATCTGATGGTGGTGCTGCCGTAAAAGCCGGCCGGGCGGATCACGATCCGGCTCGTCTTTTCAGGCACGCTTGGGCTTGAAATCGGCCCCATCAGACTGCGCGTCCAGTAGGTATCGACATGCTCGAGGCCCGAGCCGTGATAGGGCATCCAGAAGCTGAGCCCATAGACGTGGTTTTGCTGGCTGAGCGGGTCGTAGTTGGGGTCCTTGGGATTGCCGGCGAAGTCACTGCGCAGGATCGGCTCCGCGCGGTCACCGGCTGATGACCCCAGGCCGGGAGAGTAAGCTCCAAAGCGATGGCTTGACCAGCCTGTTGCGATGTGGCCTGAGCTCTGTGGGACCGAGTCTGTCAGTGGGCTCTCAGTCATGGGTACGACTTCGACCCCGCCGGCAAGGGGAAGGCCGCCGACGTAACCGAGGAATCGCGGCGGGGCTCCTCACGCGTTGAGGAGTCGCCTGGCCTGCTCCTCGACGAACGCCACGTTTCGGGCCATGTCCTCCTGCAAAGCCGGTGTGTCGTGCTCAAAGTCGATCGTTGTCAGACCGCGATAGCCCAGACGCTTGAGTTCCTTGAGCACAAGTGCGAAATCGCCCTCGCCCTCGCCGAATACCGTGTTGCGAGAGCTGGGGTCGTTCTTCCTGGCGATGTCTTTGAGATGGAAACTGACTATCCGGCCTCGCACCTTCCGGAGCGACTCGACCGGGTCCAGGCCCGAGCGCGCCCATTGCCCAGCGTCCGCACAAGCGCCCATGCGCTCGGTCCGGTTTTGGCAGGCGGTCAGTACCTGTTCGGGCTGCCAATAAGCGGACTGGCCCCGGGCGTGATTGTGAAAGGCCAGGCCGATCCGGTACTCAATACACAGCTTTTCGATCATATCGAGGGCGTCCGCCGGGGGTTCCGCGACGATGACGCCGGTGCCCATCTCCTGGCAGAAGTCAAAGAGCCGCCTGGCCTGGTCCGGCTTGCCGCTGAAGTTGGCGAAGATGCTCGAGAGAAACATGCCGCGCTCCGCCAGCATCGCCTTGAGTTCCTTCCGCACCTCCGTGGGCATGTCCTCGTTCGCTCGCACCTCCGGTTGCTTGCTGTCCACTTTCAGCCCCGAGAGCGGTTCGATGTGGCGGATGCCCAGCGCAGCCACCATGTCCAAGGCTTCAAACAGCGGGAACCGCCGGTAGGTGTAAAGCTGGACGCTCAGTTGCCAACCCAGTTTCTCCATGTTGGGTGTGCTGAGCTTGACCTGAGGCGCTGATGCTGGCCTGCCCTTCCAGGATGCCAGGCCCGCTGCCACCACGCCGCTGCGTATTAGAAACTGCCGCCGCCCCATGCCCATGTTCGTTTTCATTTTCGTTTGCTGTTCGCCGGTGACTCAAGGCCGATTGGAGAGAAAAGGCGATCGAAAAGAGCGGGATTGGACCGCCTTCTCTGGAAAGATGCAACGCAGCCAGCCTCGGCAGCGAGACTCGGACACGCACCGAATTCGCACCGCGTTGACGTGGTCACGTTCGATGACCGACTCCATTCCCCATTGCACGTCTGTGGAGTCGAGTGATCGCCGTCACGTGTTGTGTCGAGTTGGCATTGGCATCCTCAGCGCGCGTTCGTTACACTCGCGCAGAAAGCCCTATGAATGAACCGATGAAGATGTTCGGTGTCGGGGTCGCGGCGATCGTGATGTGCGCCCAGGCCCTCGAGGCAAGCGGCGCAACAGTCCTTTCCCTCGACGGCCCGTGGCAGCTCGCCACCGACCCGAAAGACATCGGCCGTGACGGTCGATGGTGGACGGCTCCGCGCCCCGAGGCCAGATGGACGAAGGTTCCGTGGGTTATTCAAGATGCCTTTCCCGGCTACCACGGTGTCGCTTGGTATTGGAGGGACTTCGAGGCGCCGGTCAATGCCATCCCTGGCGGCCGAAGTCTGCTGCGTTTCTGGCAGGTGGACTACAAGGCAGACGTGTGGCTGAACGGGAAGTTCGTGGGCACGCACGAGGGCGGTGAGTCGCCGTTCCTGTTCGACGTGACGGACCTCATCAAACCCGGCGCGAAGAACCGTCTCGCCGTTCGGGTGCTGAACCCCACGCACCAAGCCATCGACGGCATCGTGCTCAATGAAACGCCGCACCGCAACAAAGCCCTGCCCTATTCCTCCGGCAGCGCGTGGAACCAAGGCGGCATCTGGGATTCGGTCGAGGTGCTGACCGTGCCCGCGGTTCGCGTCGAGGACCTCTTTGTGCGGCCGGACTGGAGGACCGGCCAGATCCGTGTGCAGTTGAACATACGCAACGCCGGAGACTCAGCGGTGTGCGGAAGCCTTCACCTTGCCGTTGCTCCGGCAGCCACGGGTCAAACGTTGGCGACCACGGACCTCCGTTCCGAATTCAAGGTCGGCGACACGCTTGTCGAGACCGCGCTGTCCGTGGACGACGCGCACCTGTGGAATCTGGACGATCCGTTTCTCTATCGCGTGACGGCCAGGGTGAGCGCCGGTTCGTCCGGCGCCCCGTCAGTTGGCGGAGGGTTCCACGAGCACTCCGTCCGGTGCGGGTTCCGGGATTTCCGAATCGAGGGCGGCGCCTTTCGCCTCAATGGGAAACGGATTTACCTGCGCTGCTCGCACACGGGCAACTGCTGTCCGATCGGCCTCGAAATGCCGCACGACGCCGACTATCTGCGACGGGATCTGATCAACCAGAAGATGATGCGTTACAACGCCATCCGGTTCATTGCTGGCGTTCCCAAGCGCTATCAGCTCGACCTTGCGGATGAGCTTGGATTGATGGTTTACGCGGAGTCATACGCCGGCTGGTGCCTCGCCGATTCACCACGGATGAAGGAACGCTACAACGAATCGGTCTTTGGCATGATCCGCCGGGATCGGAACCACCCGTGCATCGCGATCTGGGGCCTGTTGAATGAGACCTCTGACGGGGCCGTCTTCCGCCACGCGGTCAGCGTTCTGCCAGACGTCCGCAAGCTGGATGATTCCCGCGTCGTGCTGCTCAACAGCGGGAGGTTCGACCACGCCGGCGGCACGGCGGGTATCGAGGTCTGGCGGCCCGTGGACCGAATCGATCCTTGCGTGACGCGGAACAGCACGGACCACGTGATTCGGGCTCTCGGCATCACCTGGCAGCCCGGTCAGATCGCCTTTCACCCGGGCCGCGACGGCGAGTATGCCGTCGTCCGCTGGACCGCGCCTTCGGATGACAAGGTCGAGTATTCGGCCATCTTCCGGAGCATCGCCGAGGCTGCCACGACCGACCTGCACGTGATCCACAACGGGGACTCGCTCTTCGACGGCGTCATCAATCTCGAGGGGAGGGGGCCCGAAACGAAGTACTCGGCAACGATCGAAGTCAAGGCCGGTGATACCATCGATTCGGTCTGTGGCTGGGGCAACGGCAACTACGGCGCCGATACCACGGCGTTCTCGGTGAAGGTGACGTCCGCGTCGGGCAAAACCTGGGACGCTGAAAAGGACTTTGCGATCGAGCGCAATCCCAACGGCCAGTGGAGCTACGGCCTGATGAGGCCGGCCGCCAGACCCGACCGCGCGGCGTTCGTGCAGTTTCCCAGCGGGATGACCGAGAGGGCCATTGGCAGCATCAGCAATCCGGGATCGACAGTCTGGGAGGACATCCTGAGCGATCAGCATCCTTACCAGCGCGTGCCACACACGGCCCAAGTCATCCGCACGTTGCGCACCCTGGGCGGCAACGGCAAGCCGGTGTGGCTTTCGGAGTATGGCATCGGCAGCGCCATCGACCTTTTGCGTGTCTGCCGATGGTACGAGCAGGCTGGCAAGACCGAGGTCGAGGACGCCCGCCTCTATCAGAGCTGGCGTGATCAGTACCTCGCCGACTGGCAGCGGTATCGCCTGAACGAAGTCTTTGGCCGACCGGAAGATTTCTTCAGTCAATCGCTTGCCCGCATGGCTGGCCAGCGGTTGCTCGGCATCAATGCCATCCGCGCCAACCCGAACGTCATCGGCCACAGCCTCACCGGCACTCTGGACCAGGGTATGACCGCCGAGGGCGTCTGGACGACGTTCCGCGAACTGAAGCCAGGCGCGACCGACGCGATGTTTGACGCGTGGGCGCCGCTGCGCTGGTGCTTGTTTGTCGAGCCGGTGAATGTTTACCGCAAAATGCCGGTGCGACTCGAAGCAGTGCTTGCCAACGAAGACGTCCTGTCCCCAGGCGAATACCCAGTCCGCCTCGAAGTCATCGGACCGAACCTCACTCGAGTTTTCGCAAAGACGATCACTGTCAACATTGCCGATCCGAAGGGCAAGCCCGAGCCGCCGATGGTCCAGCCAGTCTTCTCCGAGGAGGTTATCATCGACGGACCGCCGGGCGCGTACCGGTTCCTTGCCACGTTCGAGAGAGGCGCAGCCGCCTGTGGTGAAGAGGTGCAGTTCTTCGTGGATGTCGCCCCGGAGGACATGCCGGAGGTCGCAGCCGAGATCATCCTGATGACTCACGACATTGCGTTGGCCCAGTGGCTCACCGAGCGCGGCATCAGGCACCGAGCCTACTCTCCGGGCCAGCCGACCGGGCGCGAAGTGATCCTGGCTTCCGGCACGCCCACCGTGGACCCGGCCGTCATGTTCAAGGATCTGGCGCAGCGGATCGCTCGCGGTTCGACTGTCATCTTCTTGACGACCGACACCTTCGCGAGAGGCAACCAGTCCACCGGTTGGCTGCCGCTCAAGACCAAGGGCAGCGTGAGCGGTATTGCCCGATGGCTTTACCATTCTGATGAGTGGGCCAAACGGCATCCCATCTTCGACGGACTCCAAGCCGGCGGCCTGATGGATTACGGCTACTACCGCGAGCTGATTCCCGATGTTGTCTTTGCCGGGATCGATCCTGCCGCGGATCCGGTTGCCGGCGGCATCCATGCCTCGCAGGGTTACCAGTCCGGACTGCTGGTGGCTGTGTATCGATTGGGAGCCGGCGAGTTCATCCTGAATTCCCTGCTGATCCGCGAACATCTCGGGGAGGTTCCCCAGGCGGAACGGCTGCTTCGCAACATGCTGCGCTTCGCGGCGCGCAACATCGAAGAACCGCTGGCGTCGTTGCCGGCTGACTTTGATGCCCACTTGAAGGAGATCGGGTATGAATAGAGCGCGAACCCGGAGAGGAGCGTGGCGACATCGTGACTGACAAGCACCCGGTCTTCTGCCGCGGCCCAAGCCAGTACCGCGGGATCATCCAGACTGGTGAGACCGGCGTCCTGCACCCGAACCACATCCAGCGCAGGCTTGCGCCGGAGAAGTTCCCTTAGCCCGCATTTCTCACCAACTGTTGATGTCATCTGACCGGTCACCGTCACATTTCACCTGAAATGCGGGCCTATCAGAAACCCGCGCCCCAAACAGTTGGACCCGGTCTCGACCACACTGTGTCGGCGTACCCGGGGCGCCCAAGCGGTTGGGGCGCGTCCCTGCATTGCTGAACCGATGAGCCAACTCTCCTTGCTGGGCGCGGGTTTCATTGACCCGGAAATCTCACCCGCGGACCGTCCGGAATGCCGCGATCGCCCCACTGGTGAGATTTCCGGGTCAGGACGTCGTTGTTGAAATCCTCGTCGAACGCGAGGGCGGTCATTCAGCGAGATGTTGCCCCAGCCCGCATTTCTCACCACCGGGAAGATGACAACGAAATCCGGGCTGTGGCAAAACCGCGCCCGCACAGGCAAAAGCGAGGTTCGGAGCGTTTCCGAAACCTCGCGAGTGGGGCGACACTCTGTTGCCCGGTTCCATCCCTCGACTCGGGCGCGGTGTTGCCTTTCTAGCGCGCATGGCTACCCCTCCGCATGGCATCTGTTTCGCGTTGCACACAACCTGGTGAGAAATGCCCGCTAACGGCTCCGCCGCAGCGCCATCGCGAACACCGTAAGCGCGAGAACGGGCATCGCCCCGGCTGGTTCCGGGATGACTTCGTAAGCGTCAAATACAATGCTCCCTGCGTTGAGATCGTCACCGTAGATTGCCGTGCCGAGCATGGCGACAGGCCCGGACTGGAGGGCTGTGTGAATCGTCTTCCTGATGGGCTCATCCTCCGAGTCCAGGTTCTCGACGATCAATGTGTACGTGCCCTGTCCGTTCCAACTGACTGAGTACTGCAATCTGCATCCCTTCCAGTCGGCACCGCCCAAGAAGGTGTAAGTGAGACCGGAGTTGACGGAATAGCAGATGCCACCCTCCTGTTTGTTGGCGGAATCCCAATCGTCGTAGCCAAAGCGAATGAGTTCACCCTCGGCGAAATCGGCATACTCTGAAGACTTCACCGAAGTCAGATTGAAGCCGGAGAATCCCATATTGAAGGTATTCTTAACATGGTGTGCCGCGAGGAATGTCCACGTCCCGCTGCTAAGCTCATCTACCAACTCCCGCCCCACCGCGGAGGTGCCGTATATGGCCCAGGAACGATGATCGGGTCCACGCAGCGCCTGTTCGTCGGGATGGAATGAATCCGGGACCAAGAAAGGGCCTCCGAAGGTCGTCCCGTCGCCTGGGTTAAGATCCTCCCATTTCAGAAATCCAACACCTCCATTCAGTCCGGGGGCGAATTGCTGGGCGTAAGCGTCTTGATCCGCATCGTCCCAGCAGAAGGCGGCTGAGGCGGGGCGGGCGAAGATGGCGGCTGCGACGAGCAACGGGACGTAGTACTTGGTGTTCATTCGGCGATCAATCGGAAGTAGCGTACCGGTTCTTCGATCGGGATGTACAGGGAGAACCAATCGCCGGGACCCTCGGCGGGCACGGTTTGGAGCACGCCGGTGTCAGTCAGGGAGAAGGCACACGGCTGCCAGGCGGGCTGGCCGAGGTCGGTGGCGCAGGACACGCTGTAGGTCTTGCCAGGGACGCTGAGGAAGGTGAGGCGCAGCCGTCCGTAGCCGGCGGGGATCAACTCCTCGATGAAGAGGGCATCGTAATCGAGGAAGGCGAACGTGCCGGCCTGGTATTCCTGGCGGTTGGACATGCCATCGCCGTCGAAATCGTCTTTGCCATCAACGTCCCAAAGGCCTGTCAGCGCGCCCTCGGACCAGGCGATCAGCTCCCATTCCCACAGATCGGACAGGCCGTCGCCATCGCTGTCCTCGGCCGCGGTGACGTTGAGTAGCAGCATGTCGCCCGGCGAACCCACGGGCGGAACCAGTTGCCTCTCCATGATTGGCTTCACCCCATCCTTGTCCCGGACGAGGATCGACACCGAGTCGCCGGTCCGAACGGCGCGGGGAGAGTAGGGTTTGGTTCCGCGACCATCATCCAGGTGGACATACAAGGCGAAGTTGACGCCGGGCGCGAGCGAACGACTGATCGTCTGGCGGGCAATTTCGTTGGTCCCGCGCAAGAGGATCACGTCGGCGTCTGCGCGGTACGGGAGTCCGTAACCATCGCGCGCCTGGCCGTAGAAGACGCACAAGGGCTGAGGCAGGCCGGCGTGGGAGGGCGGCGCGCTCAACGCCAGGCCCAGGCCAAGCAGCGGCAGCGCGGGATTCAAGAAGAAGCGTTTCATGTCAGGCTCCTGGAAGACCATTTCTCACTCTTTACTCTCCACTCTCCACTCTTCACTTCCGCTCAGTCTCCTCCGATCGAGTAGGTCTGGAAGAAGATCAGGATGTCATCGACGCCATTGCCGTCGCGGTTACCGCTGACAAGCGCTCCATGGATGAACCGTTCGATGCCCTCGACCGGGTCGGCGAGCAGCGTTCGACCGGGGATGATCAGCAGCCAGCGCGTGTTCCAGACCGAGCGCCCAACCAGGCGCCCGTTGTTGTGGGTCTCCGCCTCGTCGAACTGTCCGCGGTCGTGGTAAGCGCGGAAGGAGGCGAATCGGCGGATGCGCGCCAGCGGTTCACGGAGCGAGTCGATGACGGGAATCCAATCCGGATCGTCCAGGTCGGCCTCGCCCACATTGTAGGGCAGCGGCATCGCCTGGTTCAGAACCGTCCAATGGCGCGTCGCTCCGGCGCCTCCGGTTGGGGAGCGCATCACATCCTCGCCCGCGGGCACAAGGTAGACGCGCGGTTCGTTGGCCAGTCCGGCGCCGGTGAGGTTTGTGTTGAAGGTGATATTGTAGCTCCTGAACCAGACGCCGGCGGAGCGGATTTTTGTGGCGAAATGGCTGGCATCGTAGGCGTTGTCACCGCCGGCGAGGTCCTGGCCGAAGTAGTTCTTGCCCGCAATGACGAAGGTGGGGAACTCGATGACGAGGCCCGGTTCGACGTTGGTCGTGTCGGTGAACGGACGGCAATAGCGGCGGAACTCGGGGACTTGATGCAGGTCGGCCACTTTGCAGTTCTCGAGCGCCAGCATCCACGTGCCGTCACTGCTCGAGGATTGCGAGATGCGGAACAGCTCGCTCCGCAGGGAGAAGCGGCTGGTCTCATTATCCGGGTTGTTGAAGCCGAAGCGGCCTTTCACAACGTCCCAATCCGCCTTCATCCGGGCCAGGATGTCGGCCAGGCCGGGCTCGCCGGCGGGGCCGCCGGCCATTGGGGTGCCCAGCCAGACGTAGAACCGTCCGGGGAGCCGCGCCCGGACGACGTCTTCGAGAAAGCGACTGCCCGCGGTCTTTGCTGTGTCCGAGTAGAGGAGGCCGGTCTCATAGTCGTAGGCCTTGGCGGCGAGGTAGGTGTAGCGGGCGGCGAGGTCGAACGTGCTCTGGTAGCGGCGCAGGGCATCGTCGCGGAAGATGCGGAAGGAGAGGTCCGCGTAGCGTTGCGACTGGATGCGTTGGGCGGCGCGGACGCGGGTCTGACCACGTTCGGCGAGGAGGCGCTGGCCTTCGGCGAGAAGCTTGGCGACGCGCTGATAGCTTTGGGAGAGGGCTTCGACTTGGGCAAAGAGCTCCGCCTGCTTCACATACTGGCTCTTGAGTTTGTCCATCGTCTCAGCCGTGTTGAAGCGCAAGAGGTCATAGTACTCGTTGCTTTTCAGCAGTGTCTCGAGGTTGACGTTCTTGACCTTTTGAGCGGCCTCCGTCGCCTCAGCGGCGTCCTCGAGAACGGCCGCGCTGACTCGCGCCACCCAATAAGCGATTTCGACCGGCACGCTCACGGCCGGCTTGGTGGCCACTTCGGTCTCGGCTACGGGGAAAGGCGCAATGACGCCCATTTCGATTGCGGGCATTCCCTCGGCCCCTTTATGAGCGGTTTCCTTGATGGCCTTGGCGGCCAGATCAATCGCACGTGCGGCCCCTTTCAGAGAGGTGACTGCGATGATCGTAGCCTTCTCGGATTTCTTGGCATCTTCGTCTTCCTCCCATTCCTCGGGATAACGCTCGTAATCGGCCAAACGGTGCTCGATCTCCGTCTCGAGTTCGGTCATGGCCTGTTCGTACTCGCTCATCTTCGCTTCGAGTGAGTACCAGGTCTGGACGTAATCCGAGAGTGCGAGTTGGAGTTCGCCTTGGGCGGGGCGGTGGCCGGTCCAGCCGGGGTCTTTGACCTGGAGACCGTCTTCGTTGGCGTACACCTGGATCGTCCCCACGACATCGGTCGACGTATCCGTGTGGTGTTCAAGTTCGATGTAATCCTCGTATTCATGCCCCTCGAAGTCGCTGCCCGGCAGGAAGATGAGGTTGCGGACCTCGACTTCGATCGGGTCCGCGTCCGCCGTGGGCACATCGACCAGAAGGTTCTCGAGGTCGAGGATGCGCCAGTTGATGAGGTCGGGGCCGTCATAGCCCTGGGGGTAGGTCTTGCCCGCGCCGATGTCGTCGGGGTACGGGTAACCATAGAGCTCGATCAGGCGGTTGTGATAGTCGATTTCGTTCTGGGCCAGCGATTCTTCGAGGTCGTAGAGCGAATCGGACTGCGCGCGCAGTTCGCGTGAGGCGTTGCGGGCGTGGTCGAAAGCGACACACGCGTTGTAAAGCGCCTGGAGGGCGCGGTCATAGACCTGTTCGAAGTGGGTTTGCCCGGCGTCAATGGCCGTTGGGTCGATATCGAAGGGAACCACGTTGCGGGCCAGTCCGAGTGGATTGACACCGCCGTTGGCGCTGTCCACCTGGTTCTGGATGTCGCGCAGACCGCTGGCGATTTCGCGCAACTCCGGCGTCGAGACGCGGTCGATCTTCTGGATGCCTTCCGGCGGCAGATTCGTCCCGCCGATCTGGGACATCAGGGTCACGTCCTCGATCATGAGCGAGTTGGCGACCGCCCAGTCGTAGTAGGCCGCTTGGCCGGCGCGGCTGGCCCACTCGCCCAGGCCCCAGGCGCGCTGGGAGTCGGTGTCGCTGTAGCCGGGCAGGCGGCCGTCCGGATCCTCCGAATAACACTGGCGGAACGTCAGCTTGACGATCTCGGTTCCGGTGCGGGCGCGGGCGGCGGCGGTCTCCGCAAACTTCTGTTCATCGAGGTAGTCGACACTGACCGGGGCATTGCCAAGCAGGATCGCCTCCGGATCGGTTCGCCAGCGGAAGTTGGCGAAGGAGAGCAGGTCGTAGTAGGGGCTGATCGCGCTCAGGTAATGGCCCCAGGCGTCGCCATGGCCTTGCGGATAGAGGCGCTTGGCGTCCTCAGCGAGGATGGCGCCAACGCTGTTGGTGGGGGTGCCGCGGATGTTGTAGTTGTAGGCGTAGGCTGGCTCGCCGCCGTTGATGCCTGCCGTGAAGTTCCAGATCAGGCGGTTGTAGATCGGCGAGGTCTCGACCGAGGGTTCGAGCGTGCCGTCGCGCCCGCGGAGCAGGGCCAATTCCTCTTCGAGCAAGTTGGGCACCTGGTTCATGAATGGGAAGATCGAGGTGGCCTCAGCGCCGTGTTCGTCCTGGGCCAACGAGGTCGGGAAGGCAACGGTCGGGTCCTGGGCATCGGCATAGGCCTCGTTGCCCAACAGCATGTAGAGATCGTGCAGACGGCTTGCGGCGAACAGCAGCGTCTGATTGAGGTTGGGGTCATCTGTGCCGGTGGCAAAGCCAAAGGCCTTGGCGCGGTTGAAGATGGTCTGGTAAACGGCGATCAGCCCGCTCGAACTGGCGGCGTTCAGGTTGAGGGCGATGTCGCCTTCATAGGGTCCGCCCGCCTGACTGATCATGCTCACCCGGGTGTCCACCGCGTTGTCGACCATGTTGGTGAAGATCTGGACGAAGGGGTTGATACCGGTCATGGCGCGTTTGACCCAGCCGGGCGCGAGGTTATAGGTCCAATCGCTCCAAGCGTCGCCGGTGAGGCCGTGCTGGTCGAGCGGGCGGTATCGAACAGCGAAATAGTGGTCCGTCAGGGTGAAATCGCTCGCCCCGGTAATCATGACTTCGTTGGCGTTGGTCGCGTTGTAGGCGATCCAGTTGCTGCCCTCGAAGTTCTCGTTGGGCACGAGCCCGCCGACGGGGTTGGCCCAGCGCCATTCAAACTCGACTTCCTCGATCATGCCCGCGAGGTCGGCGCTGTAACGCATCGAGAGTTGCTCGGCCAGCGCGTCGTCCGGGTAGATGACTTCGAGTTCGCCCGAATAGAGCTCGGGCACGACCTTGATCACGTTCAGGCTGACCGGCTGCGCGGTGGGGACTTGATTTCGGTTGGTGCTGTTGTTGAAAGCGAGGGTGACGTAGCCCACGCCGTTGGTGAGGCGGGCGGTGAGGGCGGCCCTGACGTAGGCCGTATCCTTCTCGAGCAGCAACAGATTCGAGGGCAAGGCCTCGATGGCAGTATTCCAGGCGTTGCGCGGGGTGGTATCCAGGGCGCCGGCCATGTCGCGGGCAGCGGCTTTCTCGAAGTTCTCGAGCAGGTTCAGCAACAGGTAGCCATCGCCCGTGAGCGTCTCGACCCGTTGGCCTTCGAGCACCAGCTTATCGCCGCGGTTGTGGTCGAAGAACAGACGCGGGTAAAGCGAAGGCGGCAGGTCGGGGAAGCGAATGCGGGAACTTGTGGTTTCCTGCCGGGCGAGGTCGGCGGCGATCATCTCTTTGACGACGTCGTACGAGAGGCTGACCTCGCGGTCGGCGACCGGGTCAAAGAGGGTGACGCTGGGGCGCTCAGTCTTACGTTCCGACTGGTCGTACTCGACGTCCACGCTGAGTTGGTTCCAGATGTCCGGCAAGCCGTGCGTGGGGAGGGTGAGCGTCTGTCCGAGCTTCAATTCCGGCACCTCCTCGGGCCACACGATGTGATACGTGACCGAGACGGGCGTGCCGGTGGTGCCGCCGTTTTCGGAAGGGTTGGGCAGCCAGGGGAGTTCCTGGCCCACGGCGGGCTGGGCGGTCGCAGCCAGTTCCGGGAAGTAGAACGTTGGCTGCATCTGGTAGTAGAACTGCATCACGGCGTCGGCGGGGCCGTCGTCGTCGCCGGCCGAAACCGCCCACCAGCCCAACTTCCGGTCGCGCCAGGCGGGCGGTTTGTTCAGCGAGTCGGTGTTGGCGCACAGGGGCATGGCGGACAAAGGCATGATGGGGGTAATGGCCTTGCCGGCGATTCCCGAACGATCGAATGTGTAGAATACATTGGTGGCCAGCACTTGAAAGGTGGCCATGCTCGGGCGCCCCGTGGCGGGGTCGAGGCAGTCAACCAGGACGTACGGTTCGGACGAAGTCGGCGTGTTGAGGTCGTTGCGCAGGGCGTAGGCCACGCCACTGAGGACGAGCGCATGCTCCTCGTTGGGGTTGTAGCCGGGGAGGGAGGCGTCGTTCTGAAAGTAGATCGAAGGCGAACTCAAAAGGACAGGGTCCGCCACGGTCATGACCCGGGCCGAGGAGATCCAGTCTGCGTTCTGGATCATGCCGTGCAGGCCGTACGGCCCCGCGTCGCGCAGGTGATAGGGATCATCGGTTTGAACGAACGGGTAGCAGGCGACGAGGCCGGGCTCCTGGCCCGTCAAAGCGGTGTGCCAGGTGGCGGCGATTTCGTCCGCGGTCCTGGCCTTGTTCCAGACGCGCACCTCGCCTATGGCGCCCAGGGTGTAATTGCCGTCCCAGGCCGCGCGGCCGATGTAGAGGTCGGAGGCGGTATCCCGGAGGGGTTCGTTAACTGTGTTGAGGTAGTAGATGTGCTGGCCGTTCATGTACGCGTCCAGCCCGTAGCCGGTGTACACGAGTGCCAGGTGCACCCAGGTGTTGGTGGGCATCACTCCGAAGTACTTCCTGTAGTATCCTGAGGTGACATAGACCAAGGCGAGGACCTGTCCCGATTCGACACCGAGGTAGAACTGGCCGTTGTTGTGAACGAGCAATTGACTGTTCTGCGTGTTGGTGAGGTTGACCCAGGTCTCGACGGTCAACTGGTTGCGCACGTTGAAGAGCGGGTTGGCCGGCACCCGCGCGTAGCTGGATGAGATGCCCCGAAACTGCAAGGCGTCGGCGGTTGTGTCGATCGAGTTGCCGGCGCTGCCCAAGCCGCTGGCGATCACGATTTCCGACGGATCGGTGGGCCAGACGTTCTTGTAGCGCTGGACCCGCGAGGGGTAGTAAACCGCCGGCATGCCCGTCTGCCGGCTGCGGTTGGCCCACCAGACTTCGAGGAGACCGGTGTTCACGCCGAACACATACGAGGCCGCGTCCGGCGTTGCCTCGGTCGGATACTCGTAGCGGTTGGCGTTGTAGCGGTCGCCTTCCGCCACGTGGATGTAACCGGGGAAACCAGCCCAATACTGTCCGATGGGGACAACCCGGCTTGACCAGAGGGGGCCGTTCTTCAGGGTGCCGTTGTGGTCTCCGGCCAGGTTCTTAACCACGTCGCCCTCGCCCTCGTTGAGCGGGAAGTTGGCGATCAGGTGATCCGCCGTATCGGGGTAGATGATGAACCGATTGGTTTTCACCTCGTCGCTTGTGAGTGCGGTGTCCCACACGCGCACGTGACTGAGCTTGCCTTTGTAGAACAGGGTGGGCGCCGACACGGATTGGGCGGCGAACAGGGTCTGTTTGGTGCCGTCCTGGTTGACGCGATGGAACTGGTTCGTCTGCCACGAGAAGTCATCGAGGTCGAACCGCACCGTGCCGGCGCTGTCCGTGCCGTCGCTGTAGGTCACGGCCACATGATGCCAGCGGTTGGTCTGCACCGGGGCGTTGGTGGTGGTGGCCGTATGCCAGGTCCGGCTGACTTTGTTGTAGCTCTGGGCCTTCAACTGGCCGCTGGGTGTTAGGGCCAGTTGGAACGTAACGGAGGGAACTCCCTCCGAGTAGAGCACGGTGAGGTCCTTGCCGAACCGGTCGGCGCGGAACCAGAGCGCCACTGTCCAGTTTGTGAGCGCGTTCAAGAAGCCCTGGTTGACCGTCACGTAGTCGTCCACGCCGTCGAAGCGCAGGGCATGGGCTGTGTAGTCCCCGGGC
The DNA here is from genome assembly GCA_022710935.1 of Verrucomicrobiota bacterium. GTDB lineage: Bacteria > Verrucomicrobiota > Verrucomicrobiia > Limisphaerales > J093 > MWFF01. The sequence goes on along the minus strand of JAKLFY010000026.1, from coordinate 8,958 downwards.
GTCAGTTCCTGCCCGATCGGCCAGTCCGCGGGGTCGAGGTCGTAGTAGTCCTCATTCGTGTGCTGAATGGTCTGGACCACCTCGAACCAGATATTGTCGTCGGTGGTGTACTTGAGCAGGCAGATTCCGGGCTCGGTGGCCGTGAACGACCGGCCACTGCTCGAGAGGTCGGCGTGCAACGGGGGGTCCATGTCCTCCATCAGGGTTGCCGTCAGCGTGGTGGGGATCAACGCGGGAGGGGTGTCGTTGGGGGGATCGTCGCCAAGCACGTAGCGTTGCGGGTGGGGGGGCCAGTCGCACGAGTACCAGTCGACTTCGTAGGGCCACAGTACCCCCATGCGCCCCTTGTGTTGCCAGTAGATTTCGAGCGTCCACGGCTCGCTCCATGTGCGTTTGATGGCAAAGACCCAGTTGTCCTTGGGACCGGTCTGGCTGTGGACGTAGGCGGTTCCTTCGGTGATGCCATGGGTGACATTGGGCAGCAGACCGTCGATGCCATCGAGATCGGCCCAATAGGTGTCGACCGGCTTGAGCCGCGCCCCGACATCGGCCTCGATCAACTGGAGATTGGGTTCGAGCACCTCGACCACCTCGATGCCGTCGGGTTGGACCTGCTGCTTGTAGCTGCCTTCCTGGTAGTACTCGACGACGAACAAGCCGGAGACACCCTTGGCGCAAAGCTGCTTCGAGTCGTCCAGCCAAACGCCCGAAGAGTAATTGGTGGTCGTGATAATGATGCCGCCGTTGGTGGAGGTGGTCACTTGCGGAACGGGGGCCCAGACTGAAGCGTTGTAGTGGATAACGGGGAACAAGCCGCCCATGTTGACCTTCGGCGAGTCGTAGGGCGACTCGGTCCAGAAGAGCCGGGCCGGGCGTTTGACTGGAACCGCACTGATGTTGAGCACCTGGCGGTAGGTGGTGCCGCCCTCCATGTTCCACACGATCGCGATGTTGTTGGCTTGCGCCGCAATGATCTGGCCCGTGGAGGGCACCCAGAACGCGCTGCCGTGCGGTTCGGTGCATTCGTAGTACGCCGCTTCGTTCTCCCCCCATTTCACCGGAACAAAGTTGGCCGGCGCCACGCTCGTGATGGCCCCGGGGGGCGGGTTGATGACTTCACCGATCGCGAGGTCGGCCTGCTGGCTTTCGACCGGCTGTCCAAACGCGGACGCGTCGAGGCCGTAGCCGCCGCCCGATGGCCGGGCGGTATTGGTGTTGCCGAGGATGTGGCCGCAATAGACGAGCGTCGAGGCGGTCGTGCTGAAATAATCCGTGCAGGCGCCGCCGGGCGGTCCTGGGGAGAACGCGTAGTTCTGGTAGCTGGTTTGGAGGTAGTAATCCGTCGCTCGCGCCAGCGGGGCGGACAGGCTGGCAAGACCGAGAATCAACAGCAGCAGAGCGGCCTTGGCGGGACGCAACTGTTCAGGAGGGCAACCGCGAACCACGCCAAACACGCGAAAAAGAAGGCAGGATGCCTTTCGACTACAGCGCCGGATTCGCGCATTTCGCGTACCTCGCGGTTCAATTCGAGCCAAGTCAACAGTCACGGCGGCACGCCCGAGTTCCGTCTTCACGAACATGCTTGCCATGAACCGTGATATGGAAAGCGGCGCTGAAGCGCACGCAGTCCAAAGGCTTCGCCCCTTCGCACGCGGGAGGCGAGGTCGCCAGGCGCCGCGGAGCGCCGGCTTGCAGGCGGCTTGCCGCGCGCGACGTGCCCGCAGCGGTTCGTGGTCCCCGTGCGCATTCAACCGTTGTTCAGGGGGCCAGTTCCGCCCGCGGCGCCGAGCAAATGCAGGTTTCATGAGTCGAGGAATCTGGGATTTGAACTCCGTTGTCGTTTGGGCGGCTTTCGAGGAACGCCTCACTGGACGGCAGGTTTGTCGTTCCGGGGCCAGGAATGCAGTGAGCGACTAGGGATTCTCCATGGGCAAGTAGTGCAGGGTGGGCCGGTCGTCGGCAGTGAGCTCCTTGCGGATGAACATGACGTCCACATAGATAGCACTCAGTGGGTCTGAGTGATGGCGGACGGTGTACAGAATGCGCCAGGTGGTGCCGCCGCTCCCGTTCGGATACAGCATCATCTGGAGCAGCGAACTGGTGCCGCTCTCCCAGTAGTCGCCGGTGCAGTTGAATCCGACCAGCACGGCCGACCACGTGGTGGTGGAATACCCGGTGTTGTACCACTTCTCAATAGCCCCGCTGGGTTGGTCCTCGAGATGAAAGCGTCGAATGATAATTGGCGCGTCAGTGCCGAAACGGACGTTGCCGGTGACCTTCAGACCGCCGTTGGCGTTGAGCATGCCGGTGGCGGTGACCTGGCTGCTGCCAAGCACATTGCCGGCTACCGACAGGCTGCCGTTCGCAATCATGCTCCCGTCGAAAACCGAGGCCGCAGCCGCGTGGAAAGTATCGGACACGGTTGTCTGGCCTCGAACGGTGAGAGCGCCGTTGGTAATCGTCAGGCTGCCGGCCAGCGTCTGCGAAGTCTGCTTGACCATCAGAAAATCGCTGGTGGACATGTTGTCGAACTTGGTGGCGTTGTCGGCTTTCAAGGCCGAGCTGGCGCTGGCGGCCTGGGTGGCGTTGTCGGCCGTGGTGGCGTGGTCCGCCCAAGTGGCCTGATGGGCATGGATGGCATAGGGCGCCGTGGCCAGCTTCTGGCGCGGGCTGATTTCCACGGGCGAAGTGACGGCACCGTCGGGATTCCGCGTGATGGTCAGCCCCAAATAGCGGTCTGTCCCGGCGAAGGCCTCGAGGATGCTGTTCACCGCGGGGCTGCCCGGCACGTCGCCGTCGTTGGTCAACAGCACATTGAACATGCCGTTCGTGACCACGTGCAAGGGGAATGTCCGACCCCAAATGTAGTTGGCGGTTTCGTTCTTGGTCGCGTCATTCCAGATGCGGAACTGGATTTCGTAGTACCCGCTCTTGACGGCGTTGCCCAGGTTGTCGGTGAGTTTGCCCTGGTAGTTGATCGCGGCGGGCACGGTCTCACCCGCGATCAGGGGAACTGCTGCCGCCGCCAGCAGGCCCAGGGCGAGTGCTGCCACCCAGAACACGCGCGCGCCGTGCCGTAGGTGGCGTCCGTGTTGGGTCGGTTGCTGCCTGCTGCGTTCGGCGGGCAGGCGAGCCTGACCCCTCACCCCATCCCTCTCCCATCCGATGGGAGAGGGCGCCTGGAGAGCGGGTGAGGGTGATCGTGTCGGATGTGACAGGGCTGCCACTGCAGATCTCGGAGTTGGATGTGCCGTCATGGTATGATGCCTTGCAGTTGATTGATCCGGCTGATGCGTTCGAGTGAGAAAGCGCCCCGGACGAGAACCGGTTGGGCGCGCAATCCGGTGAGGGTTTCCTGGTAGACGCCGCTCAACTGGTCGACGCCATAGTAAGGACTGGCGGAGGTGTTGGTGACGGCGTCAAAGGTGAGCGTGAGGTTCCGCGCGATTGTGCGCGTTTCCACGGCGTTGGTGTAAGACTCGAAGTCCCAGTTCTTGTTGTCGTGCATCGGGTGGTAGCGATGCAGGAAGGGATTGGTCGGGGCGTCGAACGCGACAGTCACGGTGCCGGTCAGCGCGTTGCTGAGGCTTCCGCTCAACGCCACCGGCGCCATCACCGGGAATGCCACCGAATCGATGCGCTTCACATCGGTGGCTTCGGTCGGCACCGCCCGATCATCGGCGTAGACGGCGTATGTCCCGTTGGTATGAGGCGCATCGGTCAGCGTCGGGTCCCATGCCAGAACGACGCGTTGCAGCAATCGCGCCTGGCCGTAGGCATCCACATGCACCAGCAGACGGAACGACGCGGCGGCGGGCGTGCCCTGCATGTCGGCGCTGGGGTAGGCCGGCACATTCACCTCGTCGAGTGTCGCCGATCCGACCCAGAGCCCCTCGTCCTCGTGGTGAGCCGCCGGCTCGCCCGACACGCCGCTCAACAGTGCGGCGCCCATGGCGGCGGGCTTGCGCGCCACGACGGGCACGCGGACCAACAACGACTCCGCCCCGTCGGTGATCTCGAGTAGGCTCTGGTAGGTCGCGCCATTGGTGCCCTGCGCCACGTAGGGCGCGAAATCGCGGCGCCGGACGCCGAGCCAAAGTCGCCACTCGTCTCCCGGCGCGAGGGTACGCGAGAGCCCCGCCTCGGGGAATTCGCCCCATGCCCAGAGGTTGCTGGCGTTCCTGGCCAGATAGGCCAGCGGCACCGGGCCGGCCAGCTCCGGAAATCCGCCGGCCAAAGGCGGGATTTCCGATGCCCGCTGGCGCAGTCTGACCGTGCGGCTCTCGGTTGGATGCGTGTTCTTCACCGTGTATTCCTTGCGCGTGAACAAGCTGCCGAAGTCCAGTCCATCAGGGCTGCCGGGCGTGACGTGCAGCGCGGACAGGCGGGTTGGCGCCTGGGCGCAACCGATCCAGTACGCCACGCCCCGCTGCATCCGGTCACGGGCCGGTTGGACAATGCGTTGACCGATGCCCCGGGTGTCGAGGCGATACAGTTCGTTGGCGTAACCCCTCGACGTGTCGATCTCAGGCGTGAACTTGAAGAACTCGGCAAACGTCGGCGGGTTGTTGGGGTGCACGGGAAAACCGACCAGGTTCAAGCCGTTCGGAAACCACTCGATCCGTGGCGGAACAATCCGTCCCTTGATGGTCAGGGTGAACGGCGCGGCGTTGGGGGCGACCTTGATGAGGTAAGCCTGGTTGGCTTGCAGCGCTCCCAGGCGGCTCAGAAAGGCGCGCGGATCCGACGGCGGCAACCAGACCAGCCAATCCGGGCTCTCGGGCAGCAGCGTGTCGGGGTCAACCGTGAACTGGATGGTCGAGAAGCGTCGATTCCATTTCCAGACGCTCTGGACCGGCTGGCCGGCGAACACCTGTTCGCACCCGCCGGGTTCCGGCTTGACCTCGAGATGGACGGCGTTCCACCCAGGTTGGAGCGCGACTCGCTGGGTGAGCCATTGACCCAGGGCGCTCGGCGTGATCAGCAACAGGAGCGCAATGAGGAGGCAGAGCGCGGAATTCTGCATATGGTGAGAACGTTGTGGGGCACCTGCCAGAGGCCGTTTCGGCACGAGGTTATTGGCCGTTCTTTCGTCATACGATCCCCTCGATCCGGGTCCGCCTATGGTATCATAAGGCATCCCACAGAGACCTAAGGGGTGCGAGGTGGCGACGGTACTGGTGCGAGCGTTGAAGTCAAGTTTTGTTTACAGTAAACGTTTCTTTACAAAGGCGGCCGCATGCAATCTCGCATCGTCGTCCACGATCAGGATCTTGTGCACTGCTGGACGGGGATTCTTTCACCGCGCCGCGTCGTCCGGGAATCCGTGTGAACACGGAAAGGGGCGTACGTGTGAACACCGAGGCGGTTCATGGGAGCCAAAATGAGAGACTGAACTGGACTCGTCTGGACTCGTTCGCTATGGCATTTCCAGTTTAAGAACTCTATGGTGCCCCGATGAACTTGGATTGCTGCTGTCGATGGTTGTCCGCGTGTGCGCGTTTCAGAAGCTGCATCGCCGGTTTGTCAGCCTTCGCTGTGTGCGCCAGTGCCACGTTCGCCGCCGGCCCGGTTCCCACGCCCGAACAACTCGCCTGGCAGCGCCTCGAGTTCATCGCGTTCGCCCACTTTGGGATGAACACATTCACGGACCGCGAGTGGGGCGACGGCCAGGAAGATCCGAAGCTGTTCAACCCAAGCGATTTCGACGCCCGCCAGTGGGCCGCCGTGCTGGATGATGCGGGGGTGAGGCTTCTGATCCTGACCGCCAAACACCACGATGGTTTCTGTCTCTGGCCATCGAAGTTCACCGGGCACAGCGTCAAGAGATCGCCCTGGCGCGACGGCCGGGGCGATGTTGTCCGTGAAGTGGTCGAAGCCCTGCGTGAGCGGGGTTTGCGAGTCGGTCTCTATCTTTCGCCCTGGGACCGGAACCAGCCCGTCTATGGCGATACGCCCCGATACAACGAGTATTTTCGCAACCAGTTGCGGGAGTTGCTCACGAATTACGGAGCGATTGACGAGGTGTGGTTTGATGGCGCCTGCGGCGAAGGCCCCAACGGCAAGCGCCAGGAATACGACTGGCCCGGTTTTTACGCGGTTGTTCGCGATCTTCAACCCAACGCCCTGATTGCGATCTGCGGCCCGGACATCCGCTGGGTCGGCAATGAATCAGGCGTCGCGCGCGAAAACGAGTCTTCTGTAGTCGAACGCGATGGTCAGTCGGTGTGGCACCCGGCCGAGTGCGACGTCTCGATCCGGCCCGGGTGGTTCTACCACTCGACCGAGGATGCCAAGGTCAAATCGCTTTCGACGCTGGCCGACATCTACTTCAAATCCGTGGGGCGGAACTCGGTGCTGCTCCTGAACGTGCCGCCCGATGGGCGGGGGCGGATCGCTGACCCGGATGCCATTCGGCTGCGGGAATTCGGGGCGTTCGTGAGGCAGTTGAGCGCGACGAACTTCGCTGCGGGGGCCGCGGTGACCACTTCGAGCGTCCGTGACTCCGCACACGCTGGGCAGAACGTGCTGGACGGGGACCTCGGCACATTTTGGATGCCTGCTGGGGGCGCGCGCGACGGCCAACTCGAGTTCGATCTGGGTCATCCCCGCATGTTCAACGTGGCGCGTTTGCAGGAGGACATCACCCTTGGCGAACGCGTCCAGGAGTACCGAGTCGAGGTTCTCGACGGCACCCAGTGGCGTGGCGTGACTGCCGGTCAGGTCATCGGCCACAAGCAACTGCGCCGGTTCCCGGCTCTGACCGCCCAGCGGGTGCGCCTGGTGATCAGCCAGGCCGCCGCACCGCCGGCCATCGCGGAATTCGGTCTTCACTGGAATCCCCTGGCTCCGGCTGGTTCCGGCGCGCTGACGGCCCATCGGCCTGCCACCGCGTCGAACGTCCATCCCGGAGGCACGCAGTTTGGTCCCGACAAGGCGGTGGACGACGATCCCGAGACGCGCTGGGCGACGGCGGACGATGTTCAGCAAGCCTGGATCGAGGTCGAGTTGGCCCAACCCGCGAGCATCTCCCGTGCGGTAATCAGGGAGCTCGATCCGCGCCTGACCCGATATCAATTGGAATATCGCATGACGGCGGACGAGTCGTGGAGGATCGCAACCGCCGGCACCACGGCGGGCACGGATTTCGCCACCACATTCCCGCCCGTCGAGGCGCGCCACGTGCGGCTGAACATCCTCGAAGCGACGCGCCCGCCCACGATTTGGGAATTCCAGGTGTTTGCCAAATAACGATCGCTCACCGCTCTGGCGCCTGCGTCTTCTGCCGGAGATTGGCAGCCCGAAGAGGGGTGCCTTCGTGGGATGGGTCGTTCTTGACCTGCGGCGGTCATGGGGCACGATGCAGTGCCATGAAACAGAGCGCGCCTCTTCCGGAGCAACCCGCCTGGAACGCAACAATCCGCGCCTTTCCGCGCCGTGGCTTCCTCGAAACGCTGGGTGTTGGATCTCTGGCGGCCGCTTTCGGGTGCGCAGGGTCGGCGCCGGGCCGGGCTGCGGATTTGCGGGAGACGCCCAAGGCCTGGGAGCCGGCGTCCGAGCGCAAGGTCCGCGTGGGGATCGTGGGGTACGGCGTGTGCCGGTTCGGGGCCGATGGCGGAGACCAGTTGCTACCACGCGTCGTGCCACGCGATGCGGACGATCTATCGCGCGGGCGGTTTCGGGCGTCTGGTCTATTCCGAAGGCGAGTATTACCATCATGTCACGGCGCCGATTGATTCGTACAAAGGGTGGCGGATCGGAAGCCCGCCTCTTTGGTATCCGACGCACTCGACGGCTTTCGATGTGGGCGTGACGGGACAGCGGTTCACGTCGGTGTCGTGCATGGGGTTCAAGGGCACCTCGGCGGTCCATGGGCCCGGCGGCAACGTTTACCAGAACCCGTTTGCCGACGAGATTGCCATGTTCGAGACGAGCGAAGGCGGCGTTTCGCGGATGCTGATGAGCATGTCGGTCGCGAGGCTCATCAACGAAACGGGGCGCGTCTTCGGCGAGCGGGGCCGCATGGCCGGCATGCAGTACTGGGGCGAAATGGAGGAGAGTCTGCCGGACATCTCGCGTCCGCCTCTCGCTCCCGGCGTGCCGGCGGGGGGGGCACGGCGGTTCGCACGGGCCGCTGATGCACGAGTTTATCACCGCGATCCTGGAAGACCGCGAGCCCTTGGTGAATATCGACGAGGCGCTGGCGATGACCATCCCGGGGATCGTCGCCCACGCATCCGCGTTGCGGGGCGGCGAGCGCCTGAAGATTCCCCAATTCGCGCGGCGCACGGCGTGATCAGGGGGCGGGACCTGGGGCGGAACTCTTGCTACCTGTGCAACCTCTTCTCCAAGACTGTCGGCCGGACGTTCCACCACTACCTGGATGATCTTCAGCTCGCCCGCGCCAAGCAACTCCTCGAGAAAGCAATGGGGTCAGATCCGTATTGTTGACAAATGAGGTCGGGTGGGAGACGCTTCGGGGCATGGCGCGACCATTGAGAATCCTGGTGGCGGGCGGGTGGTATCACGTGACGAGCCGAGGGAACCGGCGCGAGGCGATTTACCGGACCGATGCGGATCGGCGACGGTTCCTGGGGTTGGTGGCGGAGTTGCCGGAGCGATTCGGGATCGAGGTGCACGCGTTCGTGCTGATGGACAACCACTATCATCTGATGGTGCGGACGCCGGAGCCCAACTTGAGCGATGCGATGCGCTGGTTGCATGTCAGCTACAGCAGTCGCTTCAACTGGGCGCATGGGCAGTGTGGGCACGTCTTTCAGGGGCGCTACCGTGCCATCGTGGTGGAGGATCAGCGCGGAGTGGTGGCGGTGGCGCGCTACGTGCATCTGAATCCGGTGCGGGTGGGGCGGTTGGGGCTGGACAAGGCCCAGCAGCGGCTGTCCCGGGCCGGGGGAGCGGTGGATCCGGGAGTCGAGTTGGTGCGGCGGCGATTGCAGG